>NZ_DATGWY010000015.1:0-144173 GCF_035299245.1 Flavobacterium sp.
TCAATTTGACAAACCACTTCGTTCGTTTGCATTGAACACCGTTCCGGGCTTAGTAGCAGGAGAAACCTATTCAGTACAAGTAAGTATCGAAATTGGAGGCGTGTTTGGACCATTCGGAAAAGTATGTACACTTACTACTCCTGGTTCAGCAAGAGCAACCGAAACAACAAAACCTGCATTAGCATTTAGTGCTATTGTATCACCAAATCCATTTGGAGAAAGTTTCGGATTAGAAGTTACCGCTTCAACAGAAGAAAGCATCCAAGTGAAAGTATACGATATCTTAGGTAAGTTGGTAGAAAGCAGAGAAGTGGATGCAACCACTATTTCTGAACTACAAATCGGAGCTACTTATCCATCGGGAGTGTACAATGTGATTGTATCTCAAGGTGATGAAGTAAAAACACTTCGAGTGATTAAAAGATAAACTCTTTTAGAATTAAATACTAAAACCTTCTCAATTTTGGGAAGGTTTTTTTATTGGTAGATACATCCGCTACTGTGGTCGTATTTCGCTCCAGTTACACTACTCAAAACATTAATTTCATTTCGTAGTTTCAAAACACCAAGCAAAGCAAAAATCAATGCTTCTTTGAATTCAATGGTTTTAGCATCAGGAATAGTAATGGAAATTTTAGGTAAGTGTACTTGCATGAGCTCAATCAAAAAATCATTGTAAGCGCCACCGCCCGTAATCAATAATTTTCCTTCTTTTTTGGGTAATGCGAATGCCGTTTGAATGGCAATGTGTTCAATAAAAGTATGCATTTTGTCTTTGCTATCAATCGAAAAGCGTTCTATTAATGGTAAAACTACTTCCTTTACAAACTCAAATCCCAACGATTTTGGATACGATTTTCTGTAATATTCTAAACTGTTCAATTCATTTAGCAAATCGTTATTCAAATTTCCCGAACGCGCCAACTGACCTTTATCGTCATAATTCAAACCAAAAGTATTCGCATAAAAATTCAAAACCGTATTGACAGGCGAAATATCAAAAGCAATTCGCTTTCCATTATCCTCAAAAGAAACATTCGAAAATCCACCTAAATTCAGACAATAATCGTATTCTGAAAATAAAATTCGATCACCAATCGGAACCAAAGGTGCGCCTTGTCCACCCAATTCTACATCTTGAACTCGAAAATCACAAACAGTTGTTTGATTAATAATTCTTGAAATTTTAGGTAAATTTCCAATCTGTAAAGTGAAACCATTTTGTGGTTGATGCAAAATAGTGTGTCCGTGCGAACAAACAGCATCAAGTTCAGAAATAAAGTTTTTTTCAATGAAATTATGAATGGTATTTCCCAAAAAATCAGTGTATTCTTCATTCAAAGTACTCAGCTCTTCTTTTGAAAAACCAACTGCAATCTTCAATTTGTTTAACCAATCCATTGGGTAGGAAACCGTGGTTGATTTGAGAATTTCAAACGACCATTTTTGGTTTTTTATAGTAAAATGAATGTACGCCAAGTCAATACCATCAAGCGAAGTTCCACTCATCACACCCATCACTTTATACGAATCTTTAAACATAATCTAAATTTACGAAATCGTTTGAAATTTTGTCAAAAATAGGTTACTTTTGAAGTCTCAAACAAAAAATGTACTAATTATTTTATCAAAAATATGGATTTTAATCTTACCGAAGAGCATTTAATGATTCAGCAAGCAGCCAGAGATTTTGCTCAAAACGAACTATTACCAGGTGTAATTGAAAGAGACGAACACTCAAAATTTCCAACTGAGCAAGTGAAAATGATGGCTGAATTGGGCTTTTTAGGAATGATGGTCGACCCAAAATACGGTGGCGCTGGTTTAGACAGTGTATCGTACGTTTTGGCAATGACCGAAATAGCAAAAGTTGACGCTTCTGCTGCTGTCATCATGTCGGTGAACAACTCGTTAGTTTGTGCGGGAATGGAAAAATACTGTAGCGAGGAACAAAAAATGAAATACCTTGTGCCACTTGCCAAAGGTGAAGTGATCGGAGCTTTTTGCCTTTCAGAACCTGAAGCAGGAAGTGACGCAACTTCGCAAAAAACAACAGCAATTGATAAAGGTGACCACTATTTGTTAAACGGTACCAAAAACTGGATTACCAATGGCTCAACCGCTTCAACGTATCTTGTAATTGCGCAAACGGACGTTGAAAAAGGACACAAAGGAATCAACGCATTCATAGTGGAAAAAGGATGGCCAGGTTTTGAAATCGGTCCAAAAGAAAAGAAAATGGGAATCCGCGGAAGCGATACACACTCCTTAATGTTTACGGATGTGAAAGTTCCCAAAGAAAATAGAATTGGCGAGGATGGGTTTGGTTTTAGCTTTGCAATGAATGTGCTTAACGGCGGACGCATTGGAATTGCTTCTCAAGCACTCGGAATTGCCACTGGAGCCTACGAAATCGCTTTAAAATATTCGAAAGAGAGAAAAGCATTTGGTAAAGAAATTTTCAATCACCAAGCCATTGCTTTCAAATTAGCTGATATGTACGTGAAAGTTACTGCTGCTCGTTTGTTAGTTATGAAAGCTGCTTGCGAAAAAGACGAAGGAAAAGACATCGCACACTCTGGAGCGATGGCTAAATTATATGCTTCTGAAATTGCTTTGGAAGTGGCTAACGAAGCCGTTCAAATTCACGGTGGAAACGGTTATGTGGCAGAATACCACGTTGAGCGTATGATGCGTGATTCTAAAATTACTCAGATTTATGAAGGAACTTCCGAAATTCAACGCATTGTAATATCAAGAGGATTGGTTTAATTTCCCAGAAGATATAATGTAAAAACCATTAAGATATTAGTTTCTTAATGGTTTTTCTGTTTTATAAAAATAAGGAAGTATTTTAAAATTATTTTTGACTTAATGAAAATTAATTTCTTAATGGTTTGAAAAATAAAATTTACTACATTTACCTAAACAACTTCCAATGTACGAAGAATTAAAATACTGGTATTTGCGTGATCATAAATTGTTTTGGACATTGAGTATGTCGCAAATCAAGCAACTCTGCATTATTACGGGTTTTAAAAAAGCCAAAAAAGGCGACGTAATTTATTTTTCTTCTTCGGATGTGCCACGCATATTTTTGCTCAAAAAAGGCAATATCAAAATTGTTTCTGTTGACGATGAAGGCAACGAAACCATCAAAGAAATTCTTCAGAAAGGCGATTTATTTGGCGAATTATCACTAGAAAAAGACAATGAGGTTAACGAATACGCAAAAGCACTCACCGATGAAGTATCCATTTGTAGTTTTTTGCTTTCCGATTTTGAAGATTTACTGGTTCGAAATCCCACCTTAGCTTTATCCTATACCAAATTTGTAGGGTTGAAGATGAAACGCATCAAAAATAATTACGCCAATTTAGTGTCGAAAGATGCCAAAACACGACTGATTACTTTTTTGAAAGATTGGTCCGAACGCGAAGGCAAAATAGAAGGCAATAAAGTGACTCTTGAAAACTATCTTACCCAAAACGATATTGCACAAATCATCTGTACTTCTAGACAAACAGCTACTTCATTACTCAATGAATTGGAAGAAAAGAACCTTATTTACTACACCCGTAAAGAAATCATCATCGACGATATTAATAAGTTGTAGCGAATGCAAGAATTTCAATTTTTCGTGAATTATTTTAAGCGCTATATTGATCTTACTCAAGAGGAAGAAGACTATTTGTGTTCTCTCGTTAAGGTTGTTAAAGTAAAAAAAAGGCAATACATTGTTCAACCTGATTTTGTCTGTAAATACAGAACGTATGTTGTTTCAGGAACTTTTCGTGCTTATTTAATAGGCAATGAAGGGCAAGATCATACCATCGCTTTTGCTATTGATGATTGGTGGATTTCCGATTATAACAGTTATATATTTCAACAACCTGCTACACTTTTTGTAGAATCGTTAGAGGATGGAGTTATCATTCAATTAGACTACAATGCGGAACAATTACTGAAAGAAACAAATCCAAAGTTTGAAAAATTCTTCAGAATAATAACTGAAAGATCATTTGCATTTCTTCAAAAGCGAATGTTATCCGCTTTGAGTAAAACAGCCGAAGAACGCTATGAGGAATTTGTTGAAAAATACCCGAAAGTAGTTCAACGTGTACCTCAATATGCCTTGGCGTCTTACTTGGGAATGTCAACAGAATTCCTCTCTAAAATACGAAACAAAAGAATTTCTAAGAAATCTTGAACTAGTTCAACTTAATTTCCTAATCTACTTCATTTCCCTTCTTAACGTTTCATCGCAATTTTGTCTTGTTCAAAACAATGTTTAACAAATTAAAAATTAAAACGATGAATACACAAGAAAACGAAGTAGTACACTTCACTGTTCCAACCCGTGACGAAGTTTCTGAAAACAATCAAGGCATCTTCTATATGATGACCAAAAATTTTGGTAAAGTTCCCAATTTGTATGCCACTTTTGCTTACAACGAAACAGCTTTAGGAGATTATCTCACCTTGCAAAACCGAAAAAGTACTTTAACAGCCAAAGAGAGAGAAATTATTAATTTGGTGGTAAGTCAGGTAAATGATTGTAAATATTGCGTTCCGGCTCATACTTTTATTTCTAAAATGCACGGTTTTTCTGATGAGCAAATTATTGAAATCAGAAGAGCTCAAATTTCATTCGATACCAAATACGATGCGTTATCAAAATTTGTAAAAGAAGTAGCTATTAACCGTGGCAGACCATCTGAAAAAGTGTTAACTACATTATTTAACGCAGGATACAATAAGGCTAATTTAGTCGATATTATTATGGTTGTTGGTGATAAAATCATTAGTAATTATTTTCATAATATCACTCAAATTCCAGTAGACTGGCCTGAGGTTCCGAGTTTATAATTCAGATAGAATGAATATTTCTATCCTGTAAGGAAAAGATTGGAAAGTACGGTATTTTTCAGTCTTTTCTTAAATTTCTCCTCAATTGTAAACTAGCTGACAAATACCCCAGCTCACAGTTTTTATTTTTGAAATGATAAAATTTTAAAAAGAAATTATGAAAAAGCTACTAATTGCCACTTTTGTACTTGTAATCCAGACCTTATCAGCTCAAAACGATTTGCCCAAAACGGCTTTTGATGTTTCACCATTACTTATTGGCGAAAAAATTCCAATGATGACGTTGACTTCATCAGAAAATAAAAAAATCGATTTGTCCTCCGTATTACTTGGGAAAAAAACGATTCTTGTTTTTTACCGTGGTGGATGGTGTCCGTATTGCAATGTTCAATTATCGGCTCTGTCGGAAGCCGAAAGCGAATTGCTCCTGTTAGGATATCAATTGGTAGCCGTGAGCCCAGATGCACCAAAACAATTGCAGAGCACAACCGAAAAAGAAAAACTGAAGTACACTTTATTATCCGATAGCAAAGGCGAATTTTCAAAAGCAGTGGGTATTGCTTTTCAATCACCAGAGAATTATTTACCAATTATTACGAAAGGTTCCGATGGGTTAAATCAATCTTTTCTTCCCGTGCCAACGGTTTTGATTATAGATAAAGACGGAAGCATCAAATTTGAGCACATCACACCCGATTTTAAGAATCGAATTTCATCTGAATTATTGCTCTCAGCAGCTAAGGCCTTGAAATAGAATCATTCTCTCTACTAGAAAACTTTAGTCACATTGCTGTATGGGTAATTTTCCAATCAACTGTCATGTAACTGACAAATCCAAAGAAGAGCGTGTATTAGTTTTACAAAAAAAAAGAAATTATGAAAACAAATGCAATAGTAAAATCAGTCATGTTGTTGCTCGTTATAGTGTTTACGGCATGTTCAGACGCTGTAGTTATTGATCAAAATGCGTCAAACATCACTTTGTATGTCAGCCAAAACCAAACGGTTGTGGGAGAGACAGTCACTTTTTCGGCATTTTCTAACCCATCAACTAACGTTACGCTTCAGAGTGTATTTTATGTTAATAATATCGAACTTCCATCAAATACCTACACTTTTCCTGCTGAAGGAAGCTATACCATCAAAGCTGTATATCAAAATACCACAAGTAATACAATTGAAATTAATGTTGTCAATCCACAAACGACAGTAAGTCAATTTGTACACCGCGTTTTAGTCGAAGAATATTCAGGAACATGGTGTGGAAATTGTCCGTTAATACTTTACGGAACAGAATTACTCAAACAACAAACCGATAAAGAAGTATCCGTTCAGATTCATCTTTTTGGAAATGATCCGTTTATTACTTCTCACGGAAACACGTTGGCAGAAGAGCAAAATATTAATGGAGTTCCAATGGGAAGAATCAATAGAACTCTAACTTGGTCTGCTCCACAATACCTTAATGTAAGTCAAGTTATCAATGAAATTGAATCGAGTTCTGCGGTAGGATTAGCTATTAATTCGAGTGTAACATCGGGTGTTGTTTCAATGTCGGTTGATTTAGGATTCGGAAATACGGCACTACAAACTAAATTAGTTGTGTATGTAGTGGAAGATAATTTGATTCACTCTCAATCCAATTATTCATCCAATTTGTATGGAGGTTCAAGTGTGATTCAAAATTTTGAATACGATGGTGTATTGCGATCGATTGTTACTCCAACTTCTGGTGAACCCATTGTTGCTTTAGGTGAAATAATAACAAAAGATTATTCGTTTAATTTGCCTTCATACGTGTCGAATCCAAACAACGTAAAGCTTGTGGCATTTTTAATTGACACTACCAACAATTCAGTTTTGAATGTAAGACAAGCGTCACTCGGCGAAACACAAATTTTAGAAAGTCTATGATTGTTTTGTTTTGATTGTTTCTTTAAATCCCATTTCGGTGGGATTTTTAGTAATTAATTTCTAAAATAAAAGGCAATATAAACCACCTCACAATTGCTTAATTCAGTCCTTATTTAATAAAAAAATAATAATTATGAAAACAACATTTTTAATTCTTTCGCTTTTGATTGTATTGACTTCTTGCGAAATAGAAGGCGATTTAACCAAAAACGAACTCCGATCAACCACAATTTCCGATTCATCTGAATTAAAATTTCAAGGAGTTTTTAGTCCAACTTCAGGAATCACAGTCGCTGGTGGGCCAAAAGTCTATCAAAACGGAAATCAATTTCAACTAAAATTAGATGGTTTTAGCATTTCGAGCGGACCCGATTTGAAAGTTTATTTGTCCAAATCCGATTCACCAACCGAATTTGTCAATCTCGGAAATATGGTTCCCACAGCCGTTTATTCGATTCCGCAACAAGTGAATTTGAACGAATACAAATACGTTCTCATTCACTGTCAACAGTACAATCATTTATTTGCAATCGCACTTTTAAACGAAATTTAATATGAAAAAGTTAACCGTTATTTTGACGTTATTCGTTCATTTCTTCACTTCAGCTCAAGGGTGTAGCGATGCCGGAATTTGCACCATCGGGACTGCATTTCAATCCAATGAAAAAGAACACAAAAACAGTATCGAGTTGGCTACTATTTATGGTGTCGGTGAAGCTGATGTCACTTACATTTCACCTTACATTTCCTATACTCGAAAATTCAATGAAAAAATTGCTCTTAGTGCCAAAGTTACTTTTTCCTCTGCGAATGGAAGTTTCGGAACTCGAGCTTCATTTGGAGATGCTTATTTGATAGGGAATTATACATTCAAAGAAAAAAAGAATAAACAATGGAGTGTACTTACAGGTTGGAAATTTCCTTTTACAGCGTCCAATTTGAAGATCAATGATTTCTCTTTGCCTTTGGATTATCAAGCGAGTTTAGGAACATTCGATTTGTTTTTGGGAGCCAATTTAAAGTATAAGAAATGGGATTTCAATTCGGCTTTACAAATTCCGGTTTTTAACAATAACAAGAATTCCTATTTTGTTGAATATTCTGCAACTACCGATTTTCCTTCAACGAATTTATTCGAACGAAAATCAGACGCCTTGTTTCGTACCACGTATACTTTCAAAACAAGCAAAGAAAAACTCACATTCAAACCTAATGTTTTATTCATTTATCACTTAGGCGAAGACAGCTACGAAAACATTTTTGGTCAGCGCCAAACCATAGAAAATTCGGATGGTTTAACCATCAACGGAAACTTAGTCACCAATTATCAATTAGACAAACAAAGCAGTTTAGAATTGTCACTTGCAACGCCGTTTGTAGTCAGAGAAATCCGTCCCGATGGATTAACTCGCGGCTTTGTGGCTAGTGTTCACTACCGAATTGCATTTTAATTTTCTCAATCATGAAAAAAATCATTTTTATCTTAATTGCATTACTGTCAATTACTACTCAAGCTCAAAAATCTACTGAATATAATCAAGAGAAGGGAATAGCGCTTCAAGGATTTGATCCTGTGGCGTACTTTGAAACTGCTAAAGCCCTAAAAGGCACAAAAGAATTTTCGGTCACTCACAATGGAGTAGTCTATCAATTTTCATCTGAAAAAAACAAAACCTTATTTTTGAGTAATCCGATTCAGTACGAACCCCAATATGGTGGTTATTGTGCCTACGGAATGTCAAACGGTTACAAAGCTCCAATTGAACCAGAAGCTTTTACTATTGTTGATGGTAAATTGTACTTGAATTACAATCTAAAAGTTAAGGAAATGTGGCTGAAAGAGCAGTCAGCACGAATTGAAAAGGCCAATAAAAACTGGGAAGAAGTAAAAAAATCGTAAATTTTCATTCTTTTTTCAATTAAATGTAAACTAGCAGACAAAAGCTAATTTCGAGCAGATTTATATTTGCATCATAATAATACTAAAACAATACATCATGAAAAAATTAATTCTAATTGTAGTCACTTTACTATCACTAACTACTTTCGCTCAAACTGCGACTAAAAGAGCGGCCGAATTCAATCTGGAAAAAAAAGTAGCCATTCAAGGATATGATCCAGTGGCGTACTTCAAACAGAAAAAAGCGGTAAAAGGTAAAAAAGAATTGGCCTCTACTTATGAAGGTGTAATTTACTATTTTTCTTCGCAAGCCAATAAAGATGCTTTTGCAAAAAGTCCGTCATCTTACGAGCCACAATACGGCGGCTGGTGTGCGTATGCCATGGGCGCAAATAATGAAAAAGTAGAAATTGATCCTGAAACGTTTAAAATCATCGAAGGTAAGTTGTACTTATTTTACAATGCTTATTTCAACAACACTTTAAAAAGTTGGAACAAAGACGAAACCAATCTCAAGAAAAAAGCAGATACCAATTGGGCAAAAATCATCAAGTAGAAATGACAATCAAGTTAAAAACAACAAAACATAAACAATAAACAGAAAACCATGAAAAACCCATTATTCATCTGGATTATTAAGCTGGTAGCAGTAGTCATCTTATTACAAACATTGTATTTTAAATTTACGGGTGCCGAAGAAAGTGTGTACATTTTTTCGACCTTAGGAATTGAACCTTTTGGCCGAATAGGCTCAGGTGTTGTCGAATTAATAGCGTCAATTTTGATATTAATTCCGCGTACTACATTGCTCGGAGCAATCATTGGAGCCGGAACTATGGCTGGCGCTTTACTGTCCCATTTGTTAATTTTAGGAATTGAAGTGAAAAACGATGGCGGCACACTTTTTATTTTGGCAATAATTACGTTTCTTTGTTGCTTAGTATTGATTTACAATCAAAAAGAACGAATTCCGGAATTGTTGAAATTTAGAATTTGATTGTCAGTTGAAACCGTTTGAAAAAATAAATCGTACATCATAAAGAACCATCATCGCGCCCTATGTTAATTCCGTCTATCCAGAAAACCTTAAATGAACTAACCGATTTATTATCGCAACTTTCCAATGACGATTATGCTTGTCCGTGTCACGGTTTGAGTAATGCAACTATTGGCGAACATACACGTCACATTGTTGAAATGTTTCAATGTCTTGAAAATCAATACGAAAGTGGAGTGGTGAATTACGATAAACGAAACCGCGATTACCGAATTCAAACGGACACCGATTTCGCAAAAGAAAGCATAATTGCTGTTTTAAATCAATTGGATCGACCCAATAAAAATTTACAATTGCAACAAATTGTAGATGGAGAAGAATTATTAATTGAAAGTAACTACAACCGCGAATTGTTATACAATTTAGAGCATTGCATTCACCACCAAGCCTTGATAAAAGTAGCCGTTTTACAAAACGATGCTATTGTTATTGATGAAAATTTTGGTGTGGCACGTTCTACAATTGAATACAGAAAGCAATGTGCACAGTAAGTTTTGTCTCTTCTAATGGAAAAACAATAATCACGTCCAATCGTGATGAAAAAGTACACCGTCCGAGTGCCATTGAACCCCGAAATTATCGAATCAACAATAAGAATGTTTTTTTTCCCAAAGATCAAAAAGCAGGCGGAACTTGGTATGCCGTGAATGAAAACGGAACCGTTTTGGTATTGCTCAATGGCGCTGAAGAAAAACACCAACTCAAACCATCGTATCGAAAAAGTCGCGGATTAATTGTCCTCGATTTAATCAGTTCGAATTCGGTTGTGCAAGCTTGGAACGAAATTAATCTAAACAACATCGAACCGTTTACATTAGTGCTTTTTGAAAAAGGAGCATTGCATCAGTTACGTTGGAACGAAATTGAAAAATCTACGTTGAAATTGGATGTAGACCAGAAACACATTTGGTCTTCCTCAACATTGTATCCTAAAGATATTCGCGAACACAGAGCGCAATTGTTTCATCAGTTTTTAGAGGATAAAAGCACCATTTCAAGTAACGAAATGCATCATTTTCATCGGTATACCGAAGAGCACAATGAGCAAAATGGCTTGGTCATTAACCGTAACAATGAATTAAAAACGCTCAGCATCACTCAAACAGTAATTGAAGAAAATAAAGTTGTACTTTCGCACTACGATTTACAAAATCAAAAAAACAGCGAAACAACCTTTGTTATTTGCTAATAACATTAAAATTGAACACTGAAACTTGAGACTATTTCTTCACAAACTTACCCATTGGGAATATTGGCCGTTTCAGATTGTCTATATTCCTATTTATTTTTTATGGACTTTTTACGCCATCAAAGCACGTACGATTTTCTTCTTTAACGCGTGCAATCCGACGATTAAAAACGGTGGATTCATGGCCGAAAGTAAAAAGGAAATCTATGATATTATTCCGCCACAATACTATCCTAAAACCGATTTAATTCACGAGAACATCGATTTTGAAAAGGTGATTGCCATCCTAGAAAAATCACAAATTCAGTTTCCTTTTATTGCCAAACCCGATATCGGTTTGCGCGGTTCAGCGGTGAAGAAAATCAATTCTTTAGAAGAGTTGCAATCGTATCATACCAAAGCCAATTTTGATTATTTAGTCCAAGATTTGATTCCGTACGAGAATGAAGTCGGAGTTTTCTATGTTCGTTTTCCAAATGAAGAAAAAGGTAGAATTACCGGAATAGTAGCCAAAGAATATTTGATTGTAGAAGGAAACGGAACGGCAACAATGGTTGATTTGATCAAAGCCAATCCGCGTTATGAATTGCAATTGAATGCCTTGCAACGTGAATACGGAAATCAACTGAATGAAGTGTTGAAAGCAGGCGAGAAGCGCAATTTGGTTCCGTATGGCAATCACGCTCGCGGAGCAAAATTCATCGATGCCAGTGCTCAAATATCACAGCAGTTAACCGATGTGTTCAATGAAATTTGCCTTCAAATTCCGGAGTTTTATTTCGGTCGATTGGATGTGATGTACCACAATTGGAATGAATTGGAACAAGGAAAAAACTTCTCAATTGTTGAGGTAAATGGAGCTGCAAGCGAACCTACGCACATTTACGATCCGAAGCATTCGATCTTTTTTGCATGGAAAGAATTAGCGCGACACATAACGTATATGTATCAAATTAGCGTAGCCAATCACAAGCGCGGTTTTCCGTATTTGAATCATAAAGACGGAATGAAAGAATATAAATTGCATTTGGAGCAAAGTAATAAGATTGTTAACTTTTAATGCAAAACCTCAAAAACATATTCGTCGGATTTTTAGTCAGCTTCATTGGTTCAATACCTTTGGGTTACTTAAATGTTGTAGGTTACGAAGTGTTCAAACAATTGGGTTTGAATGAAACTGTTTTCTATTTATTGGGAGTGATTTCCATCGAATGTGTGGTGATTTATTTGACGCTGATTTTTGCCAATCAATTGATGAACAACAAAAAACTCATTCAATTCATTGAAGGATTTTCGGTGATTTTTATGTTTGTTTTGGCGTATGTTTTTTATTCCAGCGCATCAAAAGAAACCACTGAAACTTCGACTTTAGAGAAATACATCAACTATTCGCCTTATGTTGTTGGTGTTATTTTGAGTTGCCTTAATTTTATTCAAATTCCGTTTTGGACGGGTTGGAATTTGTATTTGCTCAACGGCAAGTACATCGAGATTTCAAAATCACGAAAATACTTTTACGTGATTGGAACGTTAATTGGAACCTTTGCCGGAATGTTAGCACTTATTCTTTCGTTGGATTACGTTACCAATCAAACCGATTTTCTTGCCAAATATTTGATGAAAATCATCATTCCGCTTGTGTTTGTCGGCTTGGGATTGTTTCAGGCATTTTCGTTTTACAAAAAACATCTTAAACATTAGGTTAAATTATTCAAAGCATTGATTAAGTTTGTCTTTTTTCGCTGGGAAACGGGCAACGTACTTTTGTCACTCATTACTACATATCCGCCATCTTTATTGATGAAATTCACCAAATGATTCAGGTTGATAATATGCGAGTGATGGATGCGTTCAAAACCTGAATTTTCCAACAATTCTTCAAACTCTTTGAGTGTTTTGGAAAAAAGCGATTTTTTGCCATTGACAAAATAGACGCACGTATAATTACTTTCGGCACTGCATCGTAAAATAGTGTCAATTTCATACACCGAAATGCCTTCTGAAGTTTGCAAGGCGATTTTTTTTCGATCGGATTTTAATTTAAAATTGGAAATCAACGTTTCAATTTTTGCCAAATCATTATCTTTTGGATGTTCCTGTGCTTTTGCGACTGCGTCTTTTAATTCTTCAGAATCGATGGGTTTTAATAAATAATCTAAAGCACTGAATTTAATCGCTTTGATGGCATACTGACTGTAAGCAGTAGTGAAAATGATTTTGAAAGTATGCTCTTTGTAAGCCGTCAAAATGTCAAAACCCAATCCGTCAGAAAGTTGAATATCGAGAAAAATCAATTCGGGTTGCAATTGCTTTATGATTTCAATCGCTTCTTTTACTGACTTTGCTTCACCAACAATTTCTATTTGTGGGCAATGGTAGTTCAACTCCGATTTGAGAGCAGAAATGGCTTGAGCTTCGTCTTCAATAATTAGGGTTCTCATTTTACCAGTTGTATTTTAAGGGTAATGTTATGATTACTTGTGTTCCGATACTTTTTTGATGATCATCAAATTTATCAATAATTTTCATGGTCGAACGTGGATCAAATAGTTTCAATCGTTCGGTTGTAATCTCCATCGCTTTAGAATTGTGTTCCTTATTTTTTTGTTTTTTTAGTGCTGCGTCTCGACCAATTCCATCATCGTCTACACAACAAATCAGGTTCTCATCGTTCATCACAAATTCGATTTTTAGAAATCCTTTTTCTTCTTTCGGACCCAAACCATGAATAATAGCGTTTTCTACTAACGGTTGCAAAAGTAAATTCGGAATCAAAATATCTTCTTTGTTCAAATCATTACTTACAACAATGCTAAAATCAAATTTGCCTTCGTAACGAATTTGCGTGAGTTCAATGTACAGCTGCAACATGTCAATTTCATTATCAAGAGTGGTGATTTGCTCTTCACTTTCCAATAATTTGCGTAAAAGTTTTGAAAATTTCGAAATATAAGTACTTGCGTTAATGTAATTTCCTTCGGTGTAATAACCTTTAATTGTATTGAGAGCATTAAAGATAAAATGCGGATTCATTTGCATTCGCAACGCTTTTTGCTCCAATTCGACCATTTGTTTTTCTAGGTTGGCTTTGTCTCGTTCAATTTGAATGGTTTTCTTTTCTTCTTCAAAACGCTTTTGTTGTTTTTTCAAACGGTTTTTGACGAAAAAATAAATTCCAGATAATAGAAGAAACGTTACTAAAAGCAAGAACCAAAGCTTTTGCCAAAACGGTGGTAAAATTTCAAAGGAAATGGTCTGAGTTTTACTTTTGATTCCGAATCCGTTCGAGCAATACACACTAAAAGTATACTTTCCTGGCGACAACGATTTGTAATTGATTTGCGTTTCATTGCTCGCTGACCAATCTGATTTTGAGTTAAGACGATAATAATAAGTGAGATTACCTTGATTGATGTATGAAATTCCGCCATACTGTATACTGATGTCGCTATTGTCATAAGAGAATTGAGGCTTTTTGTCACTAATAATTTTATTGTTGTTTTTTAGGTGAATAATTTGGCATTTCGGAATGCTTTTTTTCGCTTCAATGTCTTTTAAATTAAAGTAAAGTAATCCGTTGTCAGTGGCCAAATAAATCAAATTGTTGTGGAATTCGATATCATTTATCTTCTTATTTTTGATGCCCAAAAAAGAGTTTAAATTTCGTACTTTAAAGGCATTTCCTTCAATACTCAAAGAGTTCAAACCGTTGTTGGTTCCGATAAGGTAATAATTAGGAGCAATTTTTTTTATGGTATTGCAAATCGTACTGTTGAATCCGATGGTGGAGTTTAATTTTTGTATGACGGAATTGTTTTTTATGGCAATGATTCCCTTTGAACTTGAAGCGACGATCAGTGTTTTTGCTTCTTTATCGTACAACAAATCCTTAATTGATGTTTCTAATTTTGGACTTCGATTTCCCCAAAACACCACCGAATCTTCTTTGGAATAGCTGTACAATCCGTAGTTGGTTCCAATCCAAATTGTATTTTCTCCTTTCGAAAGTACCGTTCCTCTTTTCTTAATTAAAATGTAAGGAGAAAAATTATGAATGTCAATTTCGTCAATGTTTTTAGCAGAAAATTTGAATGTAGAAGTAGAACCAATAAAGATAGTTCCATCGTCAATTAATACATCATCGCCACTAAAACCACAGTTTTTTTTGACTCCTTTTGAATCAATTTTTACAATTTCAAGTTTACTGATGATGTACGTTTCATTGTTAAAAAAACGAATATTGGTAATTTGATCAACCCGATTCGGATTGTCGGATAAAATGATGTTTTTAGTAAATGACTTTCCTTTTTTTACATAATAATCATTTCGGTCACTGCCAAGCCAAATTTCATCTCCTTTGATACTGATGCAATTTATTTTAAGGTTGTTATTTTCAGCACTGATTTTGTCCACAAAAACCTCGAAGGATGGCACATAAATGACTCCATTTTTCAAGGTAGTCAGCCAATAACCGCCTTCAAAATCTTGAAGTAAACCGGAAACAGCGTAATTTTCAAAGAACTGCTTTTTAAGTACATTATTTTCAAATAAAAAAAGACCTGAACGGCTGCAAACCCATATTTTATTTTTTTGAATTAATATGTTGATGATTTCGATTTTCTCAGGAATTTCAGCAATTTTTCTGAAGTTATTATCCGAATCAATCTCAAAGAGTTTGTTGGTTTCACTAAAGTAGGTAACTCCGTCTTGATGGTACGTTCGGAAGTATTCACCCGAAGATTTATAAAGTATTTTTTTATTCTGAGTAAGGTTGACAATTCCTTTTCCGTGAAGAATATTTGTCCCGGTTGTATTGAGCCAAATTCCGTTTATGGAAGAAAATGAACTGAATTTTTTTACTACACGATCATCAGGTAAAACCGTTGCGATATAACCATCGCGAAAAGCAAAATGTAAATTGTTTTGATGATCTTGAAACAAATCTACCATCAAACTTGTTCCCGCAATTCTTCTGATTAAGGCAGAATTTTTTTCGTTGTAAAAAACGCCTTTGTAAAGGTAGGATGGTTTTCCGTTGAGGGTTAAAAGCCAAGTTCTTCCCTTGAAATCGGTTTTCATCTGAAACACTTCATTGTCAGTCAAACCATTGTTGGTGTTGTAAACGGTAAAAAAACGACTGTCGTACTTCACTAATCCTGAATCGGTGCAAAACCATAACAACCCTTCTTTGTCTTGAGAAACAGAATATACCATTGAAGTCGGAAATCCATCATTAGTAGAATAATTGATGTAAAAAGGTTCTT
Source organism: Flavobacterium sp. (assembly GCF_035299245.1). GTDB lineage: Bacteria > Bacteroidota > Bacteroidia > Flavobacteriales > Flavobacteriaceae > Flavobacterium. The sequence goes on from NZ_DATGWY010000015.1 coordinate 16,194, forward strand.
GTGCCAAAAGAATTTGGCAGGACAGAAATACCACTATGAGATGAATTTTTTGCACTCTTTTCTAAAGATTAAAGTAAAAGTATTAATAATAAAATTACAAAATAGTAAAACCAATTGCACTTATGAATTATTCAAAATCACTTATGCTTCTTTTGGTGTCAGTTACTAATTATTTTACATCGTTTGTGTTTTCTAAACTATTGATTTTAGTTATTGAATTAATTTTGAATAAGCACTGATGCGAAGTATACAATGCATAACTCAGTAATGATATGATTTCGTTCATTGCGTAAATCCTTATTTCTGAAGGAGACATAAAAATATAAAGAATAGTAATGAAGCTACTCTTATTGACTTTACACAAGTACCGATTAGAAATTTTAATTTTTGCGATTTATTTCGCAATTGGTATCGTAATAATCACGTTTTTTTAATTTTAGTTTGTTGGGTAATCCCGAAATTTCTTTCGGGATTTTTTATTTCCTATTTTTACCAAAAAATCAATACTTTTAACGGATGAAAAACATCATCATAACAGGAACTTCGCGTGGAATTGGCTATGAATTGGCATTGCAATTTGCTCAATCAGGTCATCAAGTTCTTGCCATTTCCAGAAAAACGCCTCAAGAATTAATTGAGAATCCCAATATAACTTGTTTGGCTATTGATATTTCGAATACAGACGAACTAGTTCAGGTGGAAAATTTCATTACTCAAACTTGGAAAAAAGTGGATGTTGTGATTCATAATGCTGGAAGTTTATTGCATAAACCGTTTACTCAAATCACTTCAGAAGAATTTCAAAACGTCTATAAAGTGAATGTTTTTGCTGTGGCCGAATTGACCAAAATTTGCATTCCGTTTTTATCAAAAGGCAGTCATGTAGTTTCGATAAGTTCGATGGGTGGCATTCAAGGAAGTATGAAATTCGCTGGACTTTCAGCATACAGTTCCAGCAAAGGTGCGTTAATTACCTTGTCCGAATTGTTGGCTGAAGAATATAAAGAACAAGGAATTGCGTTCAACGTTTTGGCATTAGGTGCGGTTCAAACCGAAATGCTCCAAGAAGCGTTTCCGGGTTATCAAGCACCCATTTCAGCCAAAGCAATGGCCGATTATATTTTCAATTTTGCCTTGACAGGAAATCAATTCTACAACGGAAAAATCCTTCAGGTTTCTAGTTCAACGCCATAGTTTTGAGTGAGGTTTTAATTAAATATTTGCCCGAACACGCTGTTCATTCTTGTTTTGAACTCATCAAAACCAATTCGGTGCATTTAAAGATTGTCAACGAACGTCAGACGCGTCATGGTGATTACCGAAGAGCATTGAATGGTAAACACGAAATTACGGTTAATGCCAATTTGAACAAGTACCGATTTCTAATTACTTTGGTTCACGAAATTGCTCATTTGGTGGCGTATGAAAAGTACGGCCGATTGATTAAGCCGCACGGCAACGAATGGAAAATGACGTTTCAACGCTTGATGATTCCCTTCATTCGTCCTGAAATTTTTCCGCATTCAGTTTTGCCTTTAGTAGCCAATCATTTCCGAAATCCAACTGCGAGCAGTGATACCGATGCACGATTGGCCTTTGCTTTAAAGCAATTTGACGAACGGAAAACCGATATCCACTTCATACACGAAGTACCAAGTGGTAGTTTGTTCCGAATCAAAAACGGACGTATTTTTCAGAAAAAAGGACTTCGAGTAAAACGCTACGAATGTTTGGAAATCAAAACAGGTAAGGTGTACTTGTTCAATGCAAATGCAGAAGTAGAGATAATTCCGGGCTAGAAAAGGAAAATTAATTGTTTGGTTTCTTCAATGGATTACTGCGAATTATAAATATATTTGCATCACTAATAAAAAAAGAAGTTACTCTCCTGATAGCTATCGGGACTCAGTAACTCAGCAACTAAAAATGAACAAGAATTATTACGCAATTATAATGGCGGGTGGAGTTGGATCTCGATTTTGGCCTGTTTCTACAACCGAATTTCCAAAGCAATTTCACGATATGTTAGGCGCAGGAAGTACGTTGATACAAAAGACATTCAGTCGTTTATCAAAATTAGTTCCAGCCGAAAACATTTTGGTGCTGACCAACGAGCGTTACAATGACATCGTTTTAGAACAATTGCCGTTGTTGAAGCCTGAACAAGTGCTATTAGAACCCGCCATGCGGAATACAGCACCTTGTATTTTATATGCTTCGCTCAAAATTCAAAAGCAAAATTCAGATGCCGTTATGGTGGTTGCCCCCAGCGATCACTGGATTGAAGATGAAGTGGCATTTGCCGAAAATTTAAAATCGTGTTTTGATTATTGTGCCACTGAAAATGCGTTGATGACCTTGGGAATTCAACCTACATTTCCGAATACGGGTTTTGGTTATATTGAATACGATAAAGCCGATTCGAACGCCATCAAAAAAGTGAATCAATTTCGTGAAAAACCCAATTATGAAACCGCGAAATCGTTTTTAGAAGCGGGAAATTTTTTATGGAATGGCGGAATTTTCATCTGGAGTGCCAAGTCGATTACAGCAGCGTTTGAAAAATTTCAACCTCAGATGAATGCTCTGTTCTTACAAGGTTACGAAGCGTACAATACTGATTTAGAAAAGCAATTCATTACCGATCATTACGATAAAGCCGAAAATATTTCGATTGATTATGCTGTAATGGAAAAAGCAACCAATGTCTATGTTTTACCAGCTACTTTTGATTGGAACGACCTTGGAACTTGGGGACAATTGCACGACAAAATCGAAAAAGACGAAAACAACAACGGCGTAATTAATGCGAAAGTTATTTTGGAAAATGCTTCCAATAACATTGTTCGTTCGGATGCTGATAAGATTATTGTAATTGATGGTTTACACGATTACATTATTGTTGATAAAGAAGGTGTCTTGCTAATTTACCCAAAAAGCAAAGAACAAGACATCAAACGCATTACTTCTTTGGCGAATAATCTGTAGTTTTCAAAAAAATAATTATCTTCACGGTACTATTTTGATTTTTTAAGTTAAAATAGAAAAATTGCTGCTATGAAAATAAGACTAAAATTTGTTTTGGTTTTGTTGCTGTTTTTCCATTTAGGGTATTCTCAATTGTCAAATTTTAACCTAAATGTAACTGCTACCAACGAAACCTGTCCAAACAATGGTGCTTTGAATTTTGATGTGTCGAACACAGTTCCCGGCTCAACCATTGTGTATTCGATTTACCTTTTTCCCAATCTTACAACTCCGATTTCTGTTTTGAGTGCCAATTCATTATCCGGTTTAGGCGCAGGAACGTATCGAGTGGTTGCTACACAGAGTTTGGGTAACCAAAGCGGAACCCAATTTCAAGACGCTATTATTGAAGATGATGTAATCGATTTGACGTACCAAGTCACGAGTCAAAAAGAAATTTGTGGTTCTGATGGTGTGATTACTGTAACCGAAATAACAGGAGATGCTGTTCAATTTGAACTCTTTTCAGGTCCAGAAATACGACCCTTACAATCATCCAATATTTTTACAGGTTTACCCGCAGGAACCTACCAAGTTCGTGCTTTTGACGCTTGTGAAGAAGGAGTTGTGCAAACCCATACTGTTCAGAGTGCGAGTCCAGCCTTAGAATTTGAATTGATAACACCAGCAGCTGTTGGATGTACAAATGTTTCAATTGGTTTTGGTTTTAATTTAGTTTCACCAACTGGAATTATTAAATATCCATTGCAAATTCAAACTACAGTGTATCCGCCAACAGGAGGAACAGTAGTAACCAATTCAACCTTGAATTCGGGAAATCAATTCTCAACAACTGTTCAGCTTTATTCCCAACAACCGTATAATTATTCTTTTACAATTGTTGATGGCTGTGGAATATCCTATACATTAAATGGTACTATTAACAATTTATCGACCAATGTATTTTATACTCTTTTGAATGTCAGTTGTACTACAAAAATCATAAGATTTAACAATGTTAGCGCTTTAGAACTCATTTCTGCACCTGCAGGCTATCCGAATGCATTACCTGAAAATTTGACTTCTCAGATCGTTTTGGGTGGTTATGTGAGTCAGCCATTACCTGTTGGGACTTATGTTTTTAACGCTACAGGTTTGTGTGGTGGACAAGGAACCTATACCGTTCAAATTCAATCACAAGACTTTCCTCCGTATTCATTTGTTTACGGATTGACTTGTAATCAAGGATCGTTGGCTTTTTATAATGTTACACAAATTGTATTGGTTTCGGCTCCTCCAAGTTATGTTGGGAATCTGCCGTATGATTTTACAGCAACAATTAATAATGCTAATGTTGCTGTGTTGGAGAATTTACCTGCTGGCACGTATGTTTTTAATGTGGTGGATGTATGTTTGAATCCATCTACAATTACTGCAACTATAAACCCTGTGAATCTTCCGCCAACTTTTGAAGTATTGAAAAGTTGTATTAATGATAAGGGAAGTTTAAAAATTATCGGAGCAGGTCAGATGAATTCGGTGCAACTCATTGCTGCTCCTAGCGAGTATGTTGGTGCTCTTCCTCAAAATTTTACATCGTTAATCATTTCTAATAATCAATTTACATTGAATAATTTGCCTTCAGGGAATTATGTTTTTACAGTAACTAATGCCTGCGATGCTCCAAGTACAATTGCCATTACTATACCTGATTATCAAGAAGTAATCTCCATTCAAGAAACACCCAACTGCGGGTCATTTGACGTACAAGTTCAATATTCGGATAATTCTACCAGTGTAAATACGTTTTGGTTGCAGAAGTTTTATCCTTTATCCAATTCTTGGGGACATCCTGGAACCGGAGTTTTGTATACTAATGGAGACAATCCAACACCGTTGAATTCTTATTTATTACCCAATAATGCTACGACTTACAATCTGACATTTACGGGGCAATTCAGAGTGATAAAAAAGCACCAGCAATTTGAAACAGGAAATAGCCTTCCTCAAAATTGTTTGCAAGTGCTTCACGAATTTGAATACGATGGTCAGCCCGATATTATTGATATTTACAGTATTTCATGCAATACAACATTTGAAGTTGTGGTTAATGCAGTTGGTCTCGGACCTTTATTGTATCGGATTACATTAAAGAACGGCCAACCATTTCTGGTACAAAACGGAACATCAAATTTGTTTACCGGATTGGCAGCAGCAGTCTATAATTTTCAGGTAGAAGACGTTTGTGGCAATATTTTGAATAGCTCATTTGAAGTTAATATTCCCAATCCGCTCGAAATCACTCCATCAACCATTTGTCAAGGTCAACCGGTATCATTGAGTGTTCCAAACTTTGATTTTTTACAGTATCAATGGTGGAAAGGAACCAATTCAAGTACGATTTTAAGTACAACAAATACACTGGTTTTCAACCCTTTTAATGCCGCAATTGATACAGGAACCTATTATGTTAGTATCGTTTACAACGGAAATCCAAATTCGTGTTTGAATTCGGTTTTGAGTTTTACCATTAGTTCAGAAGGATTCAATCCGCAAGCCGGAAATGATGTTTCACTTTCGTATTGTGGAAATCAAGGAACAATTGATTTGTTTTCGCTGCTTCAAGGAAATTTTACCACAGATGGAACTTGGCAGGAAGTAACTACAAGCGGAATGTTGAGTGGATCAAGTTGGGATTCATCAACAGTTTTACCCGGAACATATCAATTTGCCTATAGAGTTGAAGGGAATTGCGATTTGTTTGATGAATCATTGATAATTATCGAAATTAAGCCTATTCCCGATGTTCCTGTAGCTTCTGTTGATCCTATTTTGTGCCATGGACAACAGTTGAATTTATTTGCTTCTTCAATTTCTAATGCGTCTTATGTTTGGTCTGGACCTAATAATTTTTCATCTACGCAGCAAAATCCACAAATTAATTCTATTTCTTCCGCACAAAATGGAATTTATTCTGTTAAAGCGATTGTCAATGGTTGCGAATCGGGTTCGTCATCAATAGAAGTGATTGTAAATCCGTTGCCCGAATTTGAATTAGAGAAAGCCTGCGTTGCTTCCCGTTTTTTATTGACGGCTATAGTAGTGAATGATTCTTTTGACGAGACTTTAGCCACTTTTAATTGGACTGGACCTAACGGATTTAATGAAACTGGAAATCCAATTGATATTACCGGAAATGAAGTGGGTGATTATACGGTTGAAGTTATCAATGTTACTGGTTGTCTGGATTCAAAAACAATAACCGTTTTAGGAACATATTGTGAAATTCCCAACGTGATTACTCCTAATAATGACGGATTCAACGATACTTTTGATTTATCAGGATTTGATGTAGCCAAATTGGAAATCTACAACCGCTACGGAAGAAAAGTTTATGAAAAAGAAAACTATTTAAAGGATTGGTACGGTCAAAATAATAACGAAGGATTATTGCCCGAATCAACTTACTACTTTTTACTAACGCTGAATGATGGTACTACAAAGACAGGTTGGGTTTTGGTTTCTGGAGTGAAGTGAATTAGTTTTCAGAACATTAAGTTTTTTTGTACATTTATGAAATCTTATTTGTTGTCTGTATGAAAAAACTTTTTCTAGGATTGCTCGTTTTGTTATTTACTCAATTTGCGTTTGCACAATTAACCGATTTCACGTTATCAGTTACCAAAACAGATGAGACGTGCACAGGAAACGGAAGTTTGAGTTTTACAACAACCAATACAACTTCTGGAGCTACAATTATTTATTCGGTTTATTTGCATCCTAACTTAACAAACCCAGTAGCGGTAGTTACTGATGTCAATTTGACGGGTTTGAGTTCTGGACTTTATAGGGTAATTGCAACACAATCTCTAGGAAATTTAAGTAATTCACAACAAGTTGATATTGAAATTTTAGACTTAAGAGTACCACTTGTTTTTTCTTTATCCAGCCAACCCGCAAGTTGTTTTACACTAGGTAGTATCACGGTTGAAGTTACTGATGGTACTCCAGTTACATTCGAAATAATTGCCGGACCAATAACAGTTCCACCACAAAGTTCTGGTTTTTTCCCAAATTTAATTGCTGGAACTTATGATATTAGAGTAAATGATGCCTGTGGAGATGGTGTGGTTCAAACTCATACAATCCAAGAATTAGAGGAGCCCGATTTAATTGTTGTAGTTGGTCAAGATGATTCTCAAACCTGTGTTTTAGTGGATTGTGGAACAAGAGAGATTTCACTCCAAATCGCACCTCAGGCAGGAAATAGTATTCATTATCCATTACAGATTCAAATAACCATTTATCCTCCAGGTGGTGGAGCTCCAATCGTAATAAATGAAACCATTACATCTGGAAGTCCTTCATTATTTTTATCCAACTATACCATACCTTTCTATAATGTACCAGAATACAGTTATGATGTGGTTATTACTGGTCCTTGCAACTTTGAAACAGAAGTTCTCGGAAACGTGATTGCTGCTCCATCGATATTTAATTTGTCGGGTGGAATTGGAATTGACTGTAGTAATTATTTACTCATAGATGGCATTTGTAACATGTTGCCTCCGTATCAAGTAAATTTCACTGATGCACCAGTTGGTTTTAATCCTGGTGATTTTAATTCAAATGCTTCAGGATCGTTTACAACTTTTCCGATAAATTATTCATCACCTTCTCAGAATCTGCCTACAGGATCATATACTGTAGAAATTACAGATTCTTGCGGATACACTTTTGCGCAAACATTTGTAATAGAGGAACCCGAAACAGAATATATTTTAATAGAAATTCCTTGTACTGGAAATTACCAAATAATAATTGAAGATATCCTCACAGTAATAATAGTTGAAGCTCCAGATTCTTCGGGTATTCAGGTTCCATTTAACGCAACAGGTGACATAGTAAATAATAACTATTCTTTGTTACTTGTTCCGGGGAATTATCTTTTTCAAGGAATTGGTATTTGTGGGAATACGTATTCTATCCCAGTTACGATACCCGAATATGGATTAGAAATAGAAGTAGAAACCAATAATCTAGCAGGTTGCTCTACAAACTATGGGACAATTAGGCTGACTAGCGATAGTCAATTTGTGTCAGTAATTATTACAGCAGCGCCTGCAAATTTTACTTTTCCATTACCTTATGATGCATCCTCAACAATAAATAATTCGGGATGTTTTATCCAAAATCTTCCATCAGGTGAATACACTTTAGTAGTTACTGACGAATGTGGAAATGTTAAAGAAGTTATTGCGGTAGTTCCAGTAATAGTATCACAAGGACCACTTGTTTTTCTTCAAGCTAGAGGATGTGGACCCGATTATGATTCTGTTGTTTTTATTTCTCCAAACGGTGCGTTTTTAGAATTTATAATTACTGCAGCTCCAGCTAGTTTTCCTTTTACTTTACCTTATGATGTTTCTTTCAATATAGCAAGTAATGGTTTTTTCTGTATGAATACCTTGCCAGTAGGAAGCTATACGTTTTACAGTAAAGATGAGTGTAATGTTGAACGAAATGTAACAATCGCTTTAACAGGCTTTGTTGGTACTGATAATTCAACGATTATACCCAATTGTGGTTCGTTTGATGTTAATTTGCAATATCCTAATAATGGAGCAGCAGGACAAACATTTTGGTTACAAAAATATGATGCAGTAAATAATCAATGGGTGCATCCAATAACCGGTATTCCATATCCAGAAAATTCTGATCCTAATAACCTCAATTCGTATTCTTTAATTAATTCATCAATTAATTATAACATTGCGACTACAGGTACTTTTCGAATTCTAATTGTCTACAGAATTTATCAAAATGGATTTTATCTTACTCAATCGTGTATAGAAGTGATTAAAACATTTGATTTTACCGGCGCTTTAAATATCGATTCAGGTTATACTATTTCTTGTAATTCTGGAAGTTTAGAAGTAGTTATAATTGCATCTGGTGTTGCACCATTTGTGTATACGATTACTTCAAAAGATGGTGTTCCGTTTTTTGTTAATAATGGAGATTCAAATCTTTTTACGGGTTTAGAGCCGGCGATTTATAATTTCCAAATTCTAGATTCTTGTGGTAATATTTTAAATAAATTAATTGATTTAAATACGCTTCCTGAACCTCAAATAGAGCCAAGTAATTTATGTGAAGGCGAAATCGGGCAGCTAAGCGTTCCCGCGATTTCTTATCTAAGTTATCAATGGTGGAAAGGAACTGATACCGCTACTATTCTGAGTACAACAAATAGTTTGACGTTTAACCCATTTTCAACAGTTACTTCACCGGGCACTTATTACGTTAGAATCTATTCAACATCCACTTTGTCTTGTATTGATAAAATTATTTCTTTTGTAGTAAATGATGTTGATACACCCAATGCTGGTCAAGATGGCACATTAACAATCTGCGGAACATCAGCACCAATTAATTTATTTAATCTGCTGAATGGCACTTTTGATAATGGAGGAATTTGGCAAGAAATAACTTCAAGCGGAACCTTAAATGGAAATTCTTGGACACCAACGGGAGCCAATTACGGACAATACATCTTTAATTATACCGTAAATGGTTTGTGTGGGACTGAAGATGAATCGACAGTAGTCATCAATTATAATGCTGGACCAACTGTTCCAGTTATTAGTGGAAACCAAGTGTATTGCAACAATGATACAATACAATTACAAATTGATGATCAACCCAATGCTGTTTTTGAATGGACAGGTCCAAATAGTTTTTCATCCAATGATCAAAACATAACTATTGCAAATGCAGTTGAAGCCAACGAAGGTGAATATACCGTAAAAGTATCGCTTAACGGTTGTGAAACAACAGCTTCAATTACCATTCAGATTAATCCTAATCCCGATTTTGTCTTAGAATCATTATGTGATGGAACAGAATTTACAATACGGATCCTGCCCATAGAAAATTCATTTAATCCGTCTTCTGTAACGTATCTTTGGTCAGGTCCAAGTGCATTCAGTAGCACTAATAGTCAAATTGTAATTACCAATCAACAAATCGGAACGTATTCGGTGACAGTTACCAATAATGATAATTGTTCGGAAACAAAAAGTATCGATATTGCAAGTGCGTTGTGTGATTTTCCTAATATAATTACACCCAACAATGATGGTAGTAACGACAGTTTTGATTTATCAGGCTTTGATATCGATAAATTTGAAGTATACAGTCGTTGGGGACGATTAGTTTACGAAGAATACAACTATTCAAATAGTTGGAGAGGACAAAACATGCACAACGAATTTCTTCCAGCTGCTACTTATTATTACATACTAACATTAGCTAATGGAGAGGAAAAACACGGTTGGGTTTTAGTCGCCCGCTAAATCACCTTTGATCTGCGCTTTTCTGATTTTTTTGAACAGATTTGATGAATATACAAAGTCAACAATCGCCTCGTTATCCGTTTTGAAGATGTCTTTTTTGGTGCCTTCCCAAGCCAAAATCCCGTTTTTAAGGAAGATGATTTTTTCGCCAATTTCCATCACCGAGTTCATGTCGTGCGTGTTAATCACCGTTGTAATATTGTATTCTTGAGTGATTTCCTGTATCAAATTATCAATTACAATTGCCGTTTTCGGGTCCAAACCTGAATTAGGTTCATCGCAAAACAAATATTTAGGGTTGTTTACAATCGCACGAGCAATCGCCACACGTTTTTGCATTCCACCCGAAATTTCAGATGGCTTTTTGTGATTGGCGTCAATAAGATTCACTCTATTAATTACAAAATCAACTCGTTCTTTAATTTCAGCCGGAGTTTTAGTGGTAAACATTTTCAATGGGAAACCTACATTTTCCTCAACTGTCATGCTGTCGAATAATGCGCTTCCTTGAAATACCATTCCAATTTCAGTGCGTAATTCTCGTTTTTCATCTGCAGTCAAATCGGAGTAAATTCTGCCATCAAACGAAATAGTTCCGACTTCTGGTGTAAAAATTCCCAATAATGATTTCAGCAAAACAGTTTTTCCCGATCCACTTTGTCCGATGATCAAATTGGTTTTTCCGGTTTCAAAAACGGTAGAAATTCCTTTTAGAACCTTCGATTCGCCAAACGATTTTTCAACATTTTTTACCTCTATCATTTTGCTAAAAGTAATTGAGTTAGTATATAGTTAACCAAAATTATTACTACAGAAGTCCATACGAAGGCAACAGTACTGGCTTTTCCCACTTCCAAAGCACCACCTTTCATATAATAACCATGAAACGATGGAATGGTTGCCAAAATCATCGCAAAAACAGTTGTTTTGATGAATGCATACGCAATGTGAAACGGAATAAAATCGGTTTGAATCCCTTTGATGAATTCGTCTGCTGAGGTAAATCCGCCGTAAACTCCAGCCATCCAACCACCTAAAATTCCTAAAAACATAGCGATTCCTATTACAAAAGGGTAGAGTAGAAGTGCAATAATTTTTGGAAAAACCAGATAGTTCAACGAGTTTACTCCCATTACTTCCAACGCATCAATTTGCTCAGTAACACGCATGGTTCCTATACTTGACGTAATAAACGAACCCATTTTTCCCGCCATGATAATGGAAATAAAAGTAGGTGCAAATTCTAGAATCACCGATTGACGCGTTGCAAATCCAATCAACTCTTTCGGAATCAATGGATTGGTTAAATTAAGCGCTGTTTGTATCGAAACTACACCACCAACAAAAAACGAAATGAAGGCCACAATCCCAAGAGAATCAATAACTAAGTCATCAATTTCTTTGAAAATAAGTCCGCGCATCACACTCCATTTAGTGGGTTTGTTGAAGACTTCTTTCAGCATCAAAAAGTATTTTCCTATTTGCGATAAATAGCGTACGAGCATCATAATTTTAGAATATGGTCAAAAATAGTGAGAAGTTATGAGTTTTACAGTATGTAGTTATAGTTTTTTTGGGCGTTTCCCTTCGGGTCGGGCTATTCGTTTCAATCTTTTGTTCCATTGCATTGCACAAAAGGATTTTCATTTCACTCGAGGCCATAGGCCGAACAGACCGAAAGGTAATCCCTAACGCAGTTTTTCAAAAAAAACGAATTCTCATTCAAAACCATCAAATTCTAATTTTTAGATTGTTTAAAGCAACTCTTTTCTTTACTTTACATCTACTTTGTAACAAAAGAACCAAAAAACATGAAAAAGAACCATTTTTTTACTGCTTTATTATTGTTGTTTTTAAATACTGTATTTTCTCAAAATCCCTATTTATATTTCAACTATCCTTCATCAAGTAATGCTATTGAAGGAAATTCTGTAGCCTGTAGATTGGCAATATCAGGTGCAATTGCAACACCAATTTCAACAACAGTAACTACTCAAACGGAAACCGCTTTGAGCTCTGATTTTACAGCAATCAACACAATAATAACCATTCCTGCAGGTCAGACTATGAGTTCAATTTTTTATGTGAATACCATAAATGATCCGCTTCCAGAAGAAAATGAATACTTCAGAATAACGGCAACTGTGACTACCGGTAATACATCCAATGCTTCCAATTACAGCTATATTTACATCACAGATGATGACACAATTCCGACCTTATATTCAAATGGTTCTTTCAGTAAATATGAAGGTGCCGGAAATTTATCTGTAGGCTATAGTTTGTCAAATCCTTTTAATACCGACATTTCATTTACTTGTGTTAGTTCGTATGGAACAGCTGGTTCAGCTGATTTTACGGCTATCAATACAATACTAACTATTCCAGCAGGTCAAACTCTAGCAGGAACAAGTATTTCAATTACTGACGACGCTTTAATTGAATCTGATGAAGATTTTATACTAACAACTAGCGTGATTAGCGGAAACACAACTAATTCGGTTTTTTCTAAAACAGTTTCTTTGTTAGATAACGATACCACACCAACAGTTTCAATTGATAGTACTTTAGTTAATGAAGGTCAAGCAGCAACTGTTTCGGCTCGTTTAAATCGACCTTACAATTCTAATGTGGTTATAAATTTTGCGACTTCTCCCGGAACAGCATCATTAACCGATTACACATCAACTACTGCTACACATACCATATTGGCAGGAAGTAGAACAACAACAATAGCAATTCCTACTACAAATGATATCATTGATGAACCTCTTGAAAAGTTCACATTAAACGCAACGGTTGCTTCAGGAAATACAACAAACATAGCGGTTGTGTCGGAGGTGTCAATTAAAGATAATGATGGATTGCCCGATTTAGTAGTTTTTGCCGACGATGGAGGTTATGGTGTTAATGAAGGAGATACTTACAATGTTATTGTGGGTATTTCAGATGCGTTATCAACCAACACGGTTTTGCAAGTCACTACTCAAACGGGAACAGCAGGAACAAGTGATTTTACTTCAGTTACTACAACTGTTACAATTCCAGCAGGACAAATGTATGTAATGGTTCCAATAGAAGCATTAATGGATACATTACAAGAATCAACAGAAAATTTTTCAGTTGTAGTTACAAATACTTCTACTACAACTTTTAACACTACAACAACACTTCTGATTGATTTGCATGATATATATAATATTCATTTGGAATATGATTCGATAGAAGCCGTTTTTGGTGTAGGAGGGAATTTTAATGTATTGGCCAACGACTTATTGCATGGATTACCTTTAAATGCAACAGATGCGGTTTTAACATTAGATGCAAACCCTATTGGCGCTACATTGAGCGCTCAAGGTCAACTTACTATTCCTTCTTCAACACCAATGGGTTATTATCAATTAACTTACAACGCTTGCGAAGTAGCTAATCCGACCTATTGCCACACAAGCTCTATTTATCTATATGTAAAATCACCACTAACAGTGAGTCATACTGCAGCTTATTTTGATTTGAACGGTGACGGTTTTACCAATGTTGGCGATGCAATTACTATTTCCTACACGGTTTCAAATATAGGAAATGCTCCCGTGACTAACGTTGAAGTTACTTCGGTAGCTAATGTAACTAATTTTACAGGCGGACCAATTGCTAGTCTTGCAGTTGGAACATCCGATACAACAACCTTTCAAGCGTTTTACATCATTACTCAAACCGATCTTTCCAACGGAGTTGTTGCTAATAATTTTTACTCAACGTTTGAAGGAATTTACAATGGTGTTACGGTCAATGCATACACCGATGATCAGTCATCAATTGGTCTGTTGCCTATAATTTTAAATGTTAGTGATGGTTTAAAACTTAACGCATTTATTGATTCTGATTCCAATGGAAACCAAAATGGTTTGGAAGTAAGTTTCCCTTACGGAAATTATGACTATTCAATCAATGGAGGTGTGGTTCACAACATTTATGCTTCTACACCACAATACTTGTATGAATCGGATCCAACTACTGTTTATAATTTGACCTATAATGTTGATACACCTTATTATATCTATAATTCTTGTTCGACTTCGTATTCAAATGTAACAGTTCCAACGGGTTCCGGAATAGCAACTAAAAATTTTCCAATTAATGCCATTCCTTATCAAGATTTGTCCGTTCATGTAATTCCGTTTTGCTTTTCTCCGCGTTTGGGTGAAGTATATAACGATTATATCATTTACAGAAATTACTCTAATCAATTAGTGCCTTCGGGAACAATAACCTATACAAAACCTAGTGCTGTTACCCTAATTGGTACATCTGAACCTAATGCAATAATAAATGGAACCGGATTTACCTTCAATTTCACTAATTTATTGCCTTATGAAACGCGTTATATTTTTATAGAAATGTTAGTTCCCACTTTTCCAACTACAGATTTAGGCGATCAACTTACCAGTTCTGCTTCTATAACAATGCCTCTTGGAGATGTACTTCCGGGAAATAATACTTCCAGTTTAACTCAAACAGTAGTTGGCCCGTATGATCCAAATGACAAGAAAGAATCTCACGGTGGTAAAATACTGTTTTCAAGTTTTACTCCAGATGATTATTTGACGTACACCATTCGTTTTGAAAATACAGGAACAGCTAGTGCTAATTTTGTAAAAATTACAGATGTTTTAGATGATAAGTTGGAACCTTCATCTTTAAAAATGATTGATGCAAGTGCAGATTATATTTTGGAACGAATAGGAACCAATTTAACTTGGAAATTCAACGGAATCAATTTACCTCCATCTATTGAAGGAACTACTACAGGCAAAGGATATGTGACTTTTCAAATAAAACCCAAGCCAGGCTATGCAGTTGGTGATGTTATTCCCAATTTTGCAAGCATCTATTTTGACACTAATCCGCCAATAGTAACCGAGGTATTTACTACAGAGTTTGTAGCCAGTTTAGGAAATGCTATTTCAGTATTTAATCAATTGAAATACTATCCAAATCCGGTTAAAAACAATTTATACCTATCCAATGAATCTATTATCGATACAATAGAAGTGAATTCTATTTTAGGACAAGTTGTGTTGAGAAAAGAAGTAAATGATTTGCAAACTGAAATTGATTTCTCATCACTAAACAAAGGAGTCTATTTTCTGAAAATTACCAGTTTAGGTGAAAGCAAAGTCATTAAGATCAGTAAAGAATAAATAATAGATTTTAAACTTAAAAAATCCGAATTCGAATTATTGAATTTGGATTTTTTTAAAACAATTTTTCTTTCATCTTTTTCCAACGGTAGTTGCGAATGAATTTTGCTTGTTCATCAGTAACTAATAATGGTTTGTTTGCCATTTTAGCTTTCCAAAATCCTCTAATGTAATCGATAAAAAGAAGCGGTTTTTTCTTCATCATTGCCAATTTAGCTGAAGCTATTGCTGTGATGAAAAATCCGTAGCCCAAAGTGTAAAAAGCTTCGCCTTGTTTGTAACGAGCGGTTTTATTGTAGTTGGCGCCTGTAGGTTTTAAATGTTTTACCTGTAACGATTGGTCGGTAACGACTTTCCAATTGTAAAATTTACATAATAACTCGTCAACAGTATCCCAACCCATAGCAGGTTTTAATCCGCCAATTTGTTTGAAACATTCTTTTCGGTAGGCTTTGAACGCACCGCGAATGTGGTCTTTATCGGTTAGGTTTTCCAAAATCCATTCGCCGTTTTTTTCTATGTAAGCAAATCCGCCGACCATTCCAATTCGCTCATCCGATTGAAAATGTTGGATGATGGTTTCAAAATAATTCGAAGGAAAAATCAAATCGGCATCGGCTTTTACAATAAAATCATAGTCGTTGTCCAACGTTTCGAATCCTTTTTGAAAAGCCTGTATGACTTTACTTCCGGGTAAATGAATCGCGTCCGAAGTAGAATTAACCAAAGTTATCCACGAATGTTCATTGGCGAAAGCATTAATTACTTCTTCCGTTCTGTCAGTAGAATTGTCATTCACGACCACCACTTTTGATGGTAAAACCGTTTGCTCCACCAAAGAATGTAAGGTTTGAGCAACAAAATGTTGTTCGTTATGCGACGGAATGACAATATAGTACTTCATGGCTGTTTTCTGAGACTGCGACTATTTCCTTTCGGCGTAAACCATGTAATACCGTGGCGTAAAATAACGCAATAACGGTCGGAATCCGAGTTTCTTAACCGGATGTGTGAATTTTATTCGATCGACAATTTTCCAACCGGTTTTTTCCAAAAGCCAATCGAGTTGCCAATCTTCAAATTCGTGGTAATGCCTGTCCCACATATCAGTTTTACTTCGATAGGCAGGTGAAAACCACAAACGAAGCGGAATTGAAATCAGTGCTTTGTCGCATTTTACGTTTTGTAAAACGGTGTACGGATTGAGTAAATGCTCAAAGATTTCGAAAGCGGTAAATACCTCGTAACTTTCCGTATGTAAAGCAGTTTGATCGTTATCTAAATCTTCTCCTTTAGTATTTTTTACGGTATACCCATTTTCTTCCATGATTTTAGAAAACGGATTCGGCACACCCAAATCGAAAATCGTTTCCGACGTTGAAATGTGTTTTTGTAAAAATTCTAAAGTAAGTTTGAAGCGTTTATTTGGAAATGTTTTTTCGTACATTGAACAGTTTGTCGTTTATTGTTTATGGTTGCACAAAATTAACTATTAACCATAAACAACAAACTATAAACTTGAAAAAGTTACATTTGATACACAATCGCATTAATGTTCATTCCAGCTCCAACGGAAGCAAAAATAATGACATCGCCTTTGTGCAATTCTTGGTTTTCGATTTTGCCTTTCACTAGCGAGTCGTATAGTGTTGGAACCGTTGCTACACTTGAGTTTCCGAGTTTATGGATGCTCATTGGCATAATTCCTTCGGGTGCGGTTTGTTTGTATAAACGATAAAAACGTTGAATAATGGCTTCATCCATTTTTTCGTTAGCTTGGTGAATGAGTATTTTCTTTACTTGACTAACGTCGATGCCACTTTTGTCCAAACATTCTTTCATCGCAAGTGGAACATTACTCAAAGCAAATTCGTAGATTTTTCTACCGTTCATTTTGATGTAACGCACATCGGGATCGTGGTTTTTGTTGAACGAATTGCCAAAGTGTAAATAATAAGCTTCGTCGTAGGCGTAAGTTGCTGTTTCGTGCGCTAGAATTCCGCCTTTATCTTCAGTAGCTTCAATAATGGTCGCTCCGGCGCCATCCGAATAAATCATCGAATCGCGATCGTGCAAGTCAACCACTCGTGATAAAGTTTCGGCTCCAATCACCAAACATTTTTTTGCCATTCCTGCTCTGATGAATGCTTGTGCTTGAATCACACCTTCCACCCAACCTGGACAGCCAAAAAGCATGTCGTAGGCAACGCATTTTGGATTTTTTATACGCAAGTCAAACTTTACACGTGTAGCTAAACTGGGTAAAATATCGGTTTGAATGGCTCCTTTTTTTACATTTCCAAAGTTGTGAGCAAAGATGATGTAATCTAAAGTTTCTGGGTCAATTTTAGCATCGGCTATGGCTTTTTGAGCCGCAATGAATGCAATGTCTGAGGTATTCAAATCGTCGGTTACATAACGACGTTCTTGAATACCAGTTATTTCTAAAAATTTTTGTGCAACAACGTCGTTTGGATGCGGAAAAGGAGTTCCGTCATCATTCAGAAAAACATGTTGTGCAAAATCGATATTGGAAACTATTTCGGTTGGAATATAACTTCCAGAGCCAGTAATTTTTATATTCATTGTATGATTAATAGTTGTACTAAATTATCGATAAAAAAAAATATAGGAATCAGTTTTCCCAATTAATTGCAAACTATTGTGAATAGTGTAAAAAAAAGTGACTAAAATTAGTGATGTAATAATTATTTTAGTTTTGTTGAGCAATTTTAATCTGCATTATAGTAGCAATACTCAAGGCTTGGGTTTTGATTTGCTCAGCTTTCTCACCTTTGAAATTCTCATCAACTGTGGTGTAAAAGTGATGCAACCAAATTTTAAATAGTTCGGGCGATAAATATTCTTTGGCATTGACATCCAAATGAATTTGTGTCAAATTGTTGGTGTAACCGCCAGTTCCTAAAATGGCTTGCGACCAAAAAGTAACTAAAATGGGTAAGTGTTCTTCTAGTTTAATCTTCACTACATCGGTAAAAATATAACTGATGGAATCATCGGCCAGTAGTTTTTTATAAAACTCGTCGACTAATAGGTATAAATCGTCTTGGTTTTGGATGTCGTTCATAAATCATTTTGTTTCAAGTTTAAAGTTTCAGGTTTCAAGTTGATCTTTACAACTTGAAACCTGAAACTTGAAACAAAAATTTTACATATACGCTTCTATCGGAGCACAAGAGCAAACTAAATTTCGATCGCCGTACGCATCGTCTACACGACGCAC
Organism: Flavobacterium sp.; assembly: GCF_035299245.1. Lineage (GTDB taxonomy): Bacteria > Bacteroidota > Bacteroidia > Flavobacteriales > Flavobacteriaceae > Flavobacterium. The sequence goes on from NZ_DATGWY010000015.1 coordinate 34,964, forward strand.
ACTTGGCCAGAATTTGTTGTCTGAAATATAATCCAATGGATACGCTGCTTGTTCGCGAGTGTAGGGGAAATTCCATGTATCAGCCGTTAACATTGCTAACGTATGTGGAGCGTTGTGTAATACCGTGTTGTGATTGTCTGCTGTTACTGTGGCAATTTCTTTACGAATGGAAATTAATGCATCACAAAAACGATCCAATTCAGCAAGGTCTTCTGATTCTGTTGGTTCTACCATCAAAGTTCCAGCAACTGGAAACGAAACAGTTGGAGCATGGAAGCCATAATCCATTAAACGTTTGGCAATATCGGTTACTTCAATGCCTTGTTGTTTGAAGGCACGGCAATCTAAAATCATTTCGTGAGCGGCGCGTCCCATTTCTCCTGAGTATAAAACAGGATAATGTTCTTCTAAGCGCGCTTTCATATAATTGGCATTTAAAATGGCAAACTGAGTTGATTTTTTCAAACCTTCAGCACCCAACATTGTGATGTAACCGTACGAAATCAAACATACTAAAGCCGAACCATAAGGCGCAGCAGAAATAGCAGTAATCGCTTGATTTCCACCTGTTGGAATTATAGGATTGGTTGGTAAAAACGGAACTAACTTTTCGTTTACACAAATTGGTCCAACTCCTGGTCCGCCACCGCCATGTGGAATTGCGAATGTTTTGTGTAAGTTTAAGTGGCACACATCAGCGCCAATAGTTGCTGGATTGGTCAATCCAACTTGCGCATTCATATTGGCACCGTCCATATACACTAATCCTCCATTTTCATGGATAAGATCAGTAATTTCGATAATGGCACTTTCAAAAACGCCGTGTGTTGATGGATACGTTACCATCAAACACGACAATCGGTCTTTGTATTCAATGGCTCTTGCTCTTAAATCTTCTACATCGATGTTTCCGTTTTCCATGGTTTTGGTTACGATGATTTCCATACCGGCCATCGCAGCCGAAGCAGGATTGGTTCCGTGAGCCGAAGATGGAATTAAACACACATTTCGATGATCATCACCGCGCGATAAATGATACGCACGAATCGCCATCAAACCAGCATATTCGCCTTGTGCACCCGAATTAGGTTGTAATGTTGTTCCAGCAAAACCAGTAACTACATTCAATTGATGCTCTAATTTTTTTAGCATAATTTGGTAGCCTTCGGCTTGTTCGATAGGAGCAAACGGGTGGATGCTGTTCCAATTGGCCATTGATAACGGCAACATTTCGGCAGCAGCGTTGAGTTTCATCGTGCATGAACCCAACGAAATCATCGAATGGTTCAACGATAAATCTTTGCGCTCTAATTTTTTGATGTAACGCATCAATTGCGATTCCGAATGATGATTATTGAATACGTCGTGTTTCAAGAACGACGATGTTCTTTCTAATGAACTTGGGAAATTAGTAGTTGAAGCCAATTCAGAAACTGTAAAAGTATCTTTTCCTGTCGCTTCAGCAAAAATTGAAATGACTTGATTGATGTCTGCAACAGAAGTAGTTTCGTTTACCGAAATGGAAATTGTTTCTCCATCTACATAAAAGAAATTTACTTCCTGCTTTTCAGCTACTACTTTTACTTTTGAAGCATCTGCTTTAACTGAAATTGTATCAAAAAATGCGGTGTTAGTATTGTAAACACCCAATTTATTCAAAGCATCGGCCAAAGTCACCGCCGAAGCATGAACCTTATTGGCGATGTATTTCAATCCTTTTGGTCCGTGATACACAGCGTACATTCCGGCCATAACAGCCAATAAAACTTGAGCTGTACAAATGTTGGATGTTGCTTTTTCACGTTTGATGTGTTGCTCACGTGTACCTAAAGCCATGCGCAATGCTCGATTGCCGTTAGCATCAATAGTAACACCGATGATTCTTCCGGGCATCGAACGTTTGTATTCTTCTTTAGTAGCAAAATAAGCAGCATGTGGTCCGCCGTAACCCATCGGGATTCCGAAGCGTTGCGTAGTTCCAACAACAACTGCAGCTCCCATTTCTCCAGGTGGAGTTAATTTAACTAAAGATAAAATATCCGCAGCAACAGCCACTTTTATTTCTTTTGAATTAGCAGTAGCTATGAATTTTGTGTAATCGTTTACTTGACCAAATTTTCCTGGATATTGTAAAATGGCACCAAAAAAGTCAGATGAAAAATCAAAATTTTCATGATTTCCAACCACTAATTCAATTCCTTTTGGAGTAGAGCGGGTTTGTAAAACTGATAATGTTTGCGGTAGGATTTCTTCCGAAACGAAGAATTTATTGGCGTTATTTTTCTTTTGATCACGAGAACGAACGTCAAATAATAATGCCATTGCCTCAGCGGCAGCAGTTCCTTCATCCAGTAATGAAGCGTTGGCGATTTCCATTCCGGTTAGTTCAATAATAGTGGTTTGGAAATTCAAAATGGCTTCCAAACGACCTTGAGCAATTTCGGCTTGGTAAGGCGTGTAAGCGGTATACCAACCTGGATTTTCAAAAACATTGCGTTGAATAACGGCAGGAACAATTGTTGGATGATAACCCAAACCGATGTATGATTTAAAAACTTTGTTCTTTTTACCTAATTCTTGAATGTGTGTTAGGTATTCATATTCGGTCATTGGTGCATCCAATTCCAAGTCTTTTTTCAAACGAATATCATCCGGAATGGTTTCGTAAATCAGTTGATCCATTGATTCAACACCGATGGTGTTAAACATATGTTGTAGGTCGCTCTCACGTGGACCTATGTGGCGTAATGCAAATGCGTCTGTTCTCATTAAAGTAATGGTTCTAAGTGTGTTTAGTTGTGTTTGTTCCGATGTAAATCGGGTTTGTTTTTGTGCCAACAAAAGTAATTATTATACTTCTAATTTTACGTTAAACAAGACGTAATGTTTTGAGAATTTTTCAACCAAAATGCCGATTTATTAACAGAATTTCTTTTTGTGTCCAAACTCGATTGATTAGTTTTGTAGAATGAAATTCGCGAGGCAACTTTTTGATTTTTACCTACAATCTTCCCTTCATGTTGCATTGGCAGTGATGAGTTTGGTTTACGTAACCACAATCTCGGCAAATTTACTCAACCACTTTGTTTATCCAGCTTGTGTTTTCTTTGGAACGGTGTTGGGTTATAATTTTCTCAAATACTACATTATTTTTTACAAAAGAGAGTTTCACAGCACTAAGTATTACGGAATTTTGTTCGTTAGTTTACTTGCCGCAATCGGAATGATTCCTCTTTTTTTTATGATGAATGAAACCATTCAAATTTCGATTGTTTTTTCGGGTTTTTTTGTCGCAATCTATCCGCTTTTAAGACGATTTGGTTGGCTGAAATTATTTGTTGTAAGCTCTGTAGTTACTTTTATCACCGTCTATATTCCTTATATTTTCTACAAACCAATCGTTTGGGATTATTATTTAACTTTAATTCAGCGGTTTTTGATTTTAATCAGCTTGCTCATTCCTTTCGAAATTATCGACAGCGAAACCGATTGTAAAACCATGAATACGTTACCGCAACGATTCGGAATTCAAAAAGTAAAATTATTTGGAATACTATTGGTAGTTCCCTTTATAGTCTTAGAGTTTTTAAAAGAAAATTCATCTTTAATAGTGATTCCTGTTGGTGTAATTACCGTTTTGGCCATTCATTTTACCTCATTAAAACGGAATGAGTATTACACTTTGTTTTGGGTAGAAAGTATTCCGATAGTATGGATGATTTTGTTGTTTGCTGAAAAGTAAAGTGATAAAAATCAGGTGTTTATACGGGGTTTTGGTTTGGTGGTTTGAAGTACATTTGAAGAACCAACCAAAAACCTATGCATCATGAGACTTAGAGAAATTAATAGTAAAATTATTGCGCTAAATAGCGGATTATCGGCAACCTATGTTACACCGTCAAGTTTAGGAGCGTTGTATCCTATTGCGCCCACCGTTACCGCTTATTCAACCAAAGAAGTAGATGGGTCTTACACTATTTTTTTTAGGATAATGGTATTGATTGACAGTGATTATACCAAATCACCTGTTTTTTCTATCGATGAAACTACCAATACCGATTTTTATGTAGTTTTTGATTTACCTTCAAAAGTGCCCACTCACTATACGGCTTGGTATCTTGAGGCTTCGTATATTTTGCAAGAACTCGCAGATGTAACCGTTTATCTACAAAATAATGATCCGCGAACATCAAGAGGAACTGTGACAACCGTAATCGTTGTTGTACCGGATGCAACCAACTGCTAAGCCAAAATTACCTTTTTTTGAATTTCGAAACATGATTAAAAAAATGGTGTTTCTTATTGTTTTATGCGTTTTTTTTTCAATTCAAATTCCTGCTCAAGAATCCAATAGAAAACTGACTTTTGATGCAGAAATGAAGAAGATTGCCCAAAGGCACGCTGACGAATTGAACTTCAAAAAAGCCCAATTGTACTACAATAGAAAAAAATGGGATTCGGTTTTAGTGTATACTATGAAGCAATTGAATAGTTCCCAAAAAGAGGTTCAATTGAATGATTTTACTCATTATCTCAGAGGAATCAGTTTCTTGAACAAAGGGTTGTTTTTAGAGTCTAAAAAAGAATTTAGATCCATTTCTAATGATTTTCCTTTTCGGTATAAAATAAAAATTGCAAGCGGAATAATTGCTCTCAAGCAAAACAAATATACTGAAGCCATTACCTTTTTAGATGCTGTTGAGAAAGATGAAACAAGTCATCACGATATCGATAAAAGCTCGTTTTACCACAATCTCGGACTCTGTTATTTTCATACCCAACAGTTTGAAAAAGCCGAACACTACTTGATCAAAAGTTCCGATTTACATTCAAAAGAGAAAGATACAACTCAAATGATTAGTTCGTATATGGACTTGGCCAACCTTTATTACGAACAATACCAAGACCACCAAGCGATTCCGTATTTTGAAAAAGCCTACCAACTTTCTAAAAAAATCAACAGTTTTGAGCTCAAACAAAATGCCGCCGAAAATATGGCGGTAGTGGAAGAAAACAGAAAGAATTTTACCAAAGCTTTATTGTATCGAAAAGAAATGGAGCAATGGAAGGATTCATTAAACGATCAAAACAAAGTGTGGGCCATTGCTCAACTCGAGAAGAAACACGCGGTTCAGCAGAAACAAAAAGAAATCACGTTATTGGAAGCCGAAAATAAAATTAAAATCGCCGAGCGAAACGGCTTGTTTTATTCGTCACTTTCGTTGTTGCTGCTTTTGGGTACTTCGGTTTATTTTTTCCGACAAAAAGTCAAAAGAAATAAAATTATTCTGGCTCAAAAAGAAGAATTAGACGAATTGAACGCGACCAAAGACAAACTATTTTCGATTGTCAGTCACGATTTGCGGTCGTCTGTAAACGCCTTAAAAACGAGTAATGTAAAATTGATAGCCAATTTAGAATCTAAAAATTTTACCGAATTAGATCAACTGCTTCATACCAACAGTTCCATTGCCAATAGTGCTTATAATTTGCTGGATAATTTGCTTAATTGGGCTTTGCTCCAAACCAAACAGTTGTATTTCCATCAGGAATCACAGCATTTGTTTTCCGTAATTCAACAAATCGAATTCAACTACAAACCGCTTTTTTTGGATAAGAAAATTACATTTTCCAATGTCGTTTCCAAAGATGTTTTTGTGTTTGTTGATTTGGATTCGTTTAAAATCATACTCAGAAATTTGTTAGACAACGCCATAAAATTTTCGAAGCCTAATGGTCAAATATCAATTTATACCAAAGATTCAGATGATGGATTTTGTACTTTGATAGTAGAAGATACCGGAATTGGGATGAGTACTCAAATTCAAGAAGAACTACTGAAAGAATCGGTTTTACTTTCCAAAAAAGGGAATTCAGAAATTATGGGAAGCGGATTGGGAACGCATTTGTGCAAATCAATGATTGCCAAAAACGGCGGAAAATTAGCCATCGAAAGTCAAGAAAACATCGGAACCAAAATTTGTGTATCTTTATTGAAATCTGAACATCATGGATAGCATCAACGTACTTGTTATTGAAGACAATCCGCTGGAACGCGATGAATTGACTCAAGTTTTAGAAAAAAATGGCTATCATGTGGTTGGTGTTGCAGCCAGTTATAATGAAGCACTAACTCTTTTCTACGCGCATTCGGTTGATGTGGTCATCATCGATATTTTTTTAGATGGAAAACCCGATGGCATCACCTTTGCTGAAACGATTAATATAGTTCCGAACGCTTGTAAACCCTTTGTATTTCTGACGTTTTCCAAAGATCGACAGATATTTGAACGCGCCAAATTGACGCATCCATTTAGTTTTTTACTAAAACCATTCAATGAATTGGAAATTTTATACGCCGTAGAAATGGCAGTCGAAAAATTCTACGCTCAAACTAATGTTTTTGTCACGGAAAAAGAAAATACCGTCATCAGTAACGATTTTTTATTCATCAAAAAGAAAGATTCACTAAAGAAAATTGCCATTACCGATATTGTTTACATCGAAGTTGAAGAACGCTACTGCAATGTAATCACCGAACAAGAAAAATTTGTGATTCTCATTTCGTTAACCAAAATCATCGACCTTTTAGATCCATCAAAATTCACTCGAACGCATCGAAACTTTATCATCAATACCGATAAAATAACGGAGATTTTAGTAGCCGATAATCTCATTCTCCTCAAAGGAAACCACAGAGTCACTTTGAGTGATAAGTACAAAGACTTCATTCAGAAATTCCGCATTTTAAAATAAAGAGTTTTTTAAGCTAATCGTTACTTATTAATCTTTCAGTTTCTGGAAGATTTTTTTGTGTCTATTCACTTTATAAAAATCTTGTACCGCATTTTACTTGTTTCATGACAATGAATAATGCTTTGGTGTCATTTTCAAACATTTGCATCCCAATCAAAAGTAGTTTTACTACAGAAATCAGCACAATTCATCAATTTCTAATGGGTTGATTGATGAGATTTAAATGGTGATGATTTTTGAAAATTAAGTATAAACAATTAAAAAACAACAATTATGAACACAGAAAATCAACGCTTAGATGCAGCAAAATTAGCGCGTCAGTTGGGAGCATCAGAAACTTTAGCAATCATTAATGACGATTCAAAAAACAGTTCAATTCAAGAAATTTTAGAAGCGGCCGACCAAGAAGTAGGACGTGAAAAGTTGATGTCAACCATCTTAGAAAGTGATCATCCTTTTTGGGCACTTGGAGCTTTACGGTATTTATCTGATTTAGGTGAATACGATAGCAAACTGAGAGAAAAAGCCAATTTAGTTTTCTTACCGTCAGCTAATGAATCCGCACGAGCAGCCAATAACAATGGCCTAAATTTGCAAAGTATCAATACATTTGAAATGTATTTGTCGTGTGGTGGCGGTTATGTTGCCAATTTTACCATGTATTATTTTACACCACCATTCAGCAATGCGTGGACCAAAAGCAAAATTTACAGCGGAAATAAAGTTCCAGTTTGCCAAAGTCAAACTATGGCTTGCGATTTGTTCACCAACTCAGATGCTCCATTGCAACCTGGTGATACCGTAATGTTAGTTTTAGGAATTGGCGGTGGTCCGGATACGCCTTCCAACATTTGGTTTACCTACGATCCGACGGCAAAATATACCGCTCAAATTGATTGCAGTGGCGGAACCCTAACTCCAACATTTTCGTGGTCTGTAAAAGGAAACGGATAAACCTTAGCACACTTCAAAGAAACCCTAAGCACATGTTTAGGGTTTTCGTGTTTTAGGTAATTAAATTTCTGTATTTTCTTTTAGAATTTGATTGCGCTCGAGTAGAAATTTTTCCAAATGGTTTTTCAAAAGTAATCGATCAAAAAGTTTACCGAAAAACCCAAACGGAGTTTCATATTCTAAAATGTCAGTCATTATTGTTACACCTTCTTTTTCTTCAAAAAAATGGAGATGCTTGAACGATTTGAATTTTCCTTCTATCATTTTATCAACAAAGAAATGAGGCTTTTCCATTTTGATGATTTTGCTTGTATGTGTGAGATAAATGCCAAAATGTTTTCCTTTGAAAGTGACAGTTTCTCCCAATTCAATCCAGCCAGAAGTTTTTCCAGCAATGGCTTTTTCATGCGTTTGATAAGCTGAATTTTGATGCAAATCGATGTTTCTCGCAGCATCAAAAACGTCTTGTACAGGTGCTTTTATTCGAGTTATCAGATGAATTGAAGTCATTTTGTTTATTGTTCAATCCTGACAGGTTTTTAAGACTTGTCAGGATTATTTATTTATCCATTAAAAACAATGCGTTCTTCAGCTTGATTTTCTCGAGCTTTTCGTTTTCCTCTGAAGAAAAAATACAGGTTTAAAAACAACATAATTCCCAAATAAATAGTAAATCCGCCTATTTTATAACTCAGTTTTTCGATCAATAATTGATAACTGTCTTCGTACAGATTCATTTCTAAAATTAGTAAGGCAAAACCCAAGTTAAGTAAGTAAAATCCGGTTTCAAAGAGTTTGTTGGTCGCGTTTGCAATTTCTTCCCTTCCTTTAAAAATGTCCATCATGTATATTTTACTGTTTTTAAAAAGTGTTTTTGAAACGTAATAGGTTAAAAACAAAGCAACAGGTAAGTAAATGGCGTAACCGATTAAAATTTTTGTAGTTTCCATAAGTATGAGTATTTAAATTAATTTTTGAATATATTTAGTAAGTATAAAAATGTTGATGTAATGCATTACGGCTATGATGGCAATGATGGTGGCCGATTTGAAAGCAATCACTTCAATTAATTGTGAGAATGAGTTAATTGTTTTCCACGAAATTAAGGTCATTGCACAATAACCAATGTTCAGTAGATAATAACCTAATAATAAAATTTGATTGGTTCTGTGACACAAATCCATGTGATTCGGAATAAGTTCAGCCACGTAAATGTTCCCGTTTTGGTAACAAATTTTCCCCACTTTGACGATGATTAAAGTCGTAATGAAGAGGTAAATGACATAACCAAGAATATTGAGATTCATGACGTTAAATGTTTAAAAGCCTTGTCCAATTCGCCATAGTGAAACTCAAAACCGTTTTCGACTAATCGTTTCGGAACTACGTTACGGCTTTTCAAAACCAATTCGGTTTCAGTTCCGATGATTTTGGCTCCGAATTCTAACATCATTTTTGAAATCGGAAATCCAAACGGCACTTTTAGTTTTTTGCACAAGGTGTTCATGAATACTTTATTGGGTGTTGGAGTAGGAGAAACAATATTCACAACTCCAGTCATTTGTTTTTCCAAGATGAACTCCAATGCGCGTGCAAAATCGGTTTCGTGAATCCAACTGATGAATTGATTTCCTTTACCTTGTTTGCCACCAAAACCTAATTTGACCAAGTTTTTTATTGGTACAAATGCGCCGCCTTTTTTGCCTAATACGATTGAGGTTCGCAAGGCTGTTTTCAATGTAAGTGGAGTTTCAGTTTCAAAAAAGGTTTTCTCCCAGGCTTTCGCTACGTTCATCGAAAAATCATCTCCAATTTCACCTGTCGTTTCGTCCATCTGTTTATCCAAAGAAAAACGATAAATGGTTGAGGTAGACGAATTCAACCAATGTTTTGGCGGTTGTTGGCATTGTAAAACCGCTTGAGCTAGAACTTTGGTGCTGTCGATTCGTGAATTTAAAATTTCGGCTTTATTGGCATCGTTGTAGCGGCAATCGACTGATTTTCCGGCAAGGTTAATCAATACATCGGCTTGTTCCAATTCGGTTTCCCAACCGGAAAAGGTTTTGGCGTTCCAATTCACGTACTTTATTGTTCCAACTACTTTTGATTTTCCGCGCGTCAGAATTACCATTTCGTCGCATTTTTCTTGAAAATAATCCACCAAAACACTTCCTAAAAATCCGGTTCCAGCAGCAATAACTATTTTTTTCATAATTAAAAATTTAGAATGATGAGCAAGGCAAGTACTCGATAGGCAATCCAAGTGGCAGTTAAATAATAAGGTAATTGTAAGATTTTTATTCTTCGGTAATGCTCCAAAACCATCAAAACAACCGTCATTCCAAACCAGCCTAAAATTGCCAATTGTGGTATAGCGATGAACTCGTTTGCAATAATCATTGGAAGCAAAATCAAAGCACCCATGAGTGAAACGGTGAGTAAATTTCCGATGTAATTTAAATTTGTTTTATAATCCAATCGAGTCAAAAACAACAATTGAAATGCAATTTGTCCCGTGGCTAAGAGAATTTCTCTTATCATACTTGCTTCGGGTAATAGTGTCAATAGTGAAGCGCATTTGTACAATGTCAATACTGTAATTACCGTTGCGAATACAAGGTATAAATAGCGATACGTGAAATTAAAATCGGGAACGCATTGCAAAGGATTATTTTCTTTTTTACGACTCGGGATGATCACTTTTCGGTTGTAAGAAATGAATTTATAAAGTTTTTTAAGAAGAAAATAAATCGGTTGAGTTGTTCCCACTTTTTTCATCCAAGGGAAAGAATGACCAATAATGGTAAGCAAACTGTCAATACCATAAATGACCGTTTTGTCCTGATGATTGACTAATGCAATTTCGTTACTGGCTCGATTGATATCGACGAATTGTTGTTCGTTTTCTGTGATGGCTTCAAAAGGTTTTCTTCCGTTTTTATCCATCATTCCGGCTTTGATGAAACCTGCGGTGTATAAGTTGCACATTGGACATTCTTCGTCGTACAATAGCGTTTGATTTTTTAGCGTTTTCATGATTCTGATTGTAAAGAGTAAACCAAATAAGATAAATAAATGCAAAGTGCTGGTGGCAAAATCACAAACCATTCAATTGGAATTGGAGTTGTGAGTAAAACAAAAAACAGTGCAACAAAGAAGAAGTACATTTTTATCGCTTTACTTTCAGAATATTCTGACCAATAATAAAATCCAGTGAGTAATTGAATAAAACCAGTTACCATTGTTGAAAGAGCTGCATAAAACAAAAAACTCTCATCTACAGTAGCAATCAATAAAAACACAATCGGAATTCCAATCGCAATACTATTTAAGACTTTTAATGCTCTCATGATTTCTCTTTATTTTAAACTTTCAGAAAAAAATGAAAGTTTTGTTTAAATTTTTTTTACTTTCTCATGAATTTGACAAGCAATTGCGCCAACCAATTGTCTTTGTATTCGGTTATTTTATCCAGCACATTGTCGGCTTGCAATACAAAATCGTACAATTTGGTAGTTTGATCCACAAAATGTTTTTCTTCGGCAGTGTTATCAGAAGTGATAGATGATACTTCTTTCAACACTTTTAATGCCGGTTTGATTTCACGTTTGCTGCGTTCTCTCGAAATCTTAACCGCCAATTCGTCCAAGTCTTTTTCGGCCGTAAAAAATTCACGTCGTTCGCCTGCTTTGTATTCTTTGTATACAATTCCCCAATCCATCAAAGCACGTAAATTCATCGAAGCATTGCCTCTTGAAATCTGTAATTCTTCCATAATGTCTTCCATAGAAACTGCTTCGTGCGACACCATCAACAACGCGTGAATCTGAGCCATGGTTTTGTTAATTCCCCATTGACTGCCCAGCGCGCCCCAAGTTTGTACGAATTTATTTTTAGCTTCTTTGTAGTCCATTTTGTTTCGCTTTTCGCTTTTGATGAAACAAAGGTAATTAAAAGTTTTTAAACTTTCAAAAAAAAATGAAAGTTTCTTCTCCTAACAGGTTTTCAAAACCTGTTAGGTATAAAACAGATAAAAAAAAGTAATGAATAATTGATTTTAATAGTTGTTTTTGGGCGTTACCCAATTGCAGATATAGGTAGTTGAATTGAAAAATTGTGGCAGCAATTGGGTCAGGCTTTCCGCTCTATCTTTTGTTCCATTGTATTGCACAAAAAGATGCCGCTTCAATCCTTAACGCGAACCTAGAATCAATATTCAACTTTTTTTTTACAAAGAATTTTGTAATAAAAAAACCGAAGCCAAAACTCCGGTTTTCTATCTAAAATTCTAATAATCTCACAATCTTACAGTCACAAAGTCTTATGATCCAAGAAGTCCAACTTGCCTAAAAGTCTTTTTTCCAAATACCTAACAGGTTTTGGAAACCTGTTAGGAAATCAATCCCGCTCTCTTTAATAACGCATCGGCAGTTGGCTCATGACCTCTAAAACGTTTGTACAATTCCATTGGCAACTCAGTTCCGCCTTTAGAAAGCACGTTATCTTTGAATTTAGTCGCCACTTCTTTATTAAAAATACCTTGCTCTTCAAAATACGCAAAGGCATCGGCATCCAATACTTCGGCCCATTTGTAGCTGTAATAACCCGACGAATAACCGCCTTGAAAAATATGCGAAAACGACACACTCATGCAATTCTCTTCTACATCAGGATACAACGTAGCAATTTCCATCGCTTGTTTTTCAAAGGCTTTGATGTCGGTAATTCCGTTCGGATTGTTGCTGTGGTATGCCATATCTAGAATACCAAAACTCAACTGACGCAAGGTTGCCATTCCTTCTAAAAAGCTGGCGCTTTCTTTGATTTTTTCTACATAATGTTGCGGAATCACTTCTCCGGTTTCGTAATGCGTAGCAAACAACGCCAAAGCTTCGGGTTGGTAGCACCAATTTTCCATCACTTGGCTTGGTAATTCCACAAAGTCCCAATATACCGAAGTGCCCGACAAACTCGGATAGGTTGTATTGGCTAACATGCCGTGTAACGCATGACCAAATTCGTGAAACAACGTTGTAACTTCATTAAAAGTTAACAACGATGGTTTCGTTGTTGTTGGCGGAGTGAAATTGCAGACAATTGATACGTGTGGTCGTTCGTTAATTCCGTCCTTAATGTATTGTGGTTTGAATGATGTCATCCAAGCACCGTTACGTTTTCCTTTTCTTGGAAAAAAATCGGAGTAGAAAACGGCAACTAAATTTTCTTCAAAATCCAATACCTCAAAAGTTTGCACATCGTCGTGGTATTTATCGATGTTGAAGACTTCTTTAAAGGTAATTCCGAATAATTTTTCGGCAACTGTAAAAGCACCGTTCAACACATTTTCGAGTTTGAAGTAAGGTTTCAATAACTCGTCGTCCAAACTGTATAATTTTTGTTTTAATTTTTCCGAATAGTAGGCGCCGTCCCATTTTTCCAACTGTTCAATGTCGTCAAGTTCTTTAGCAAAAGCAGTCAATTCGGCAAATTCTTTTTGTGCTGCAGGTTTGGCTTTTTCTAGTAAATCATTCAAAAACGATTTTACTTTATCCGGATGTTGCGCCATGCGTTCTTCCAATACAAAATGTGAATGCGTTTCGTAACCCAATAATGTGGCACGTTCGTGGCGCAGTTTAGCAATTTTTAGAGTGATTTCTTTGTTGTCGTATTCGTTATTTTGAAAAGCTTTTTTGCCTGCGGCAATCGCCATTTCTTTTCGCAATTCGCGGTTGTCAACGTAGGTTACAAACGGCAAATAACTCGGAAAATCCAAGGTAAAAATCCAACCCTCCAATTCTTTTGATTGGGCCAATGAGCGCGCCATTTCTTTGGTGCCATCAGGTAAACCTTTCAAGTCAGCTTCATTGGTTATGTGCAATTGATAGTTGTTGGTTTCGGCCAAAACATTTTCACCAAAAGTCAGTTTTAATTTGGCCAATTCAGTGTCAATTTCGCGTAAGCGTGCTTTTTTATCTTCAGGAAGTAACGCACCATTTCGTGCAAAACTTTTGTATTTTTTATCAAGTAAAGTGGCTTGCTCGGGAGTCAAATTCAGATCAGATTTTTGATCGTGAACGGCTTTTACTCTTTTGAATAAATCTTCATTCAAGGAGATGTCGTTGCTAAATGCGGTCAACAAAGGCGACACCTCTTGCGCAATTTTTTGCATCTCGTCGCAGGTTTCGGCCGAGTTCAAGTTGAAGAAAATCGACGATAATCGATCGAGTTCTTGTCCGGCAAAATCCAAGGCAACAATAGTATTTTCAAAAGTGGGTGCTTCTGAATTGGAAGTGATCGCGTCAATTTCAGCTCTTGCTTTGGCTAAATTGACTTCAAAAGCGGGTTGGTAATCGTCTATTTTGATTTGCGAAAAAGGCGCAGTATTGTGTGTGGTTTGAAATGTTTGTGTAAGTATTTTCATAATATATTTTGTTGAAGGGACAAGTCGCGTCTTGTCCTTACGACTTATTAGACGGTTATTAAAGTTTAAAATTTTCTAAATCTCGATAGGTATTCCAAAATCGAAGTAATTCAACGGTGTTTGAATTCAATCTGTAATAAAGTGTAATGTGTTTGGTAATGACTACTTTATTGACTTTTTTGTAGTTGGTAGAAATGAATTCAACATTGTTTTTAGTCAACAAATCAAAAGTTTTTTCAACTTTTTCAACGAAATTAACTACATCTTGAAATGTCCATTCAGCCTCCAAATAATCAATGTTTTGCCAATAATCTTTTTTGGCTTGTGGTGACCAAATAATTTCCATTATTTGAAATATTTTGAATAGCGATTTTTGGTTTCTTCCATGACAAGATTGTGACTAATTCCTTCTTTATTATCTAAAGAGTGAATTGCCTCGTCGATAGCCAATTTTTGTTTTTCGGTTAAAGTTGATTTTGATTGAATTAAGTTGATGATTTCTTCAATCAATTTTGGATTTTCAATATCCAAAATAACTTTGGCTAACTCGATTTTAGATGTTTGAATGTCCATAGTTTTCTTTTTTTCAAAGATAATTATTTTTTCAATTCGTCTGAAGCTTTCATCACGGCTTGTTTCAGACTTTCTTTGTACAAAACGATTTTGTCTAAAACACATTTGTCGTGGCTTCCGATGATTTGCGCAGCTAATATTCCAGCATTTTTGGCTCCGTTTAATGCCACCGTTGCGACTGGAACGCCACCAGGCATTTGAAGAATTGACAAAACTGAATCCCAACCGTCAATCGAATTGCTTGATTTTACTGGAACACCAATTACGGGCAATGGCGACATCGAAGCGACCATTCCGGGTAAATGCGCCGCGCCACCAGCACCAGCGATTATAACCGAAATGCCTCGCATGTGAGCATTCGTACTAAAATCGAATAATTTTTCAGGCGTTCGGTGTGCCGAAACAATATCCACTTCGGTTTCGATGTCAAATCCTTTTAAGATGTCGATGGCTTCCTGCATGACTGGCATGTCGGAAATGCTTCCCATGATGATGGCTACTTTGCTCATTGTTTTAGTTTAATGTTGTTTAAATTGTTTACAGGTTTAAAGTAGTTTCTACATAAAGCAACTAATCACTTATTACTAATCACTCTAATACTATTCTTCACTTTTTCCGCCACTTTTCGCGCTTCCGTCATGTTTTCATTCACTATTGTTACGTGTCCCATTTTTCGAAATGGTCTTGTTTCGCGTTTGCCGTAAATATGCGGAGTTACGCCTTCTATGGCCATTATTTTTTCGATGTTTTCGTAAATTACGGGTCCGGAAAAGCCTTCTTCACCGACCAAATTGACCATAATTCCGGCTACTTTACTATCGGTAGTACCCAAAGGTAAGTTTAAAATGGCGCGCAAATGATTTTCAAATTGCGAAGTATAACTCGCTTCAATGCTGTAATGACCTGAATTGTGTGGACGAGGTGCGACTTCGTTTACTAGAATTTCATCGTCTTCGGTTTGGAACATTTCTACTGCCAATAAACCAATATGATTAAAAGCTTCCGAAACTTTGAGTGCTATTTCAGTTGCTTTTTGAGCTACTGTTGAATCAATTCGCGCCGGACAAATTACGTATTCTACTTGGTTCGCTTCGGGATGGAATTCCATTTCCACCACAGGATAGGTTTTGACTTCGCCTGAAACCGATCGCGCTACAATTACGGCCAATTCGTTTTTAAATGGTACCATATGCTCGGCGATGCATTCTACTTCGGGTAAATCCACTAAATCGATGGCCGAACGAACAATTTTCACTCCGTTTCCATCGTAACCAAATTGTGCGCATTTCCACACGAAAGGAAATTCGAGTTCGCCTTTGGCAATTGATTTTTTCAAATCATTAATGTCTACAAATCGTTGATGAGGTGAAGTCGGAATTTCGTTTTCAACATAAAAATCTTTTTGTCGGCCTTTGTTTTGAATCAGTCGTAAAGTTTTGGGCGATGGAAAAATCGGTACACCTTCTTTTTCTAAAGCATCCAAAGCGTCTAGGTTTACGTTTTCAATTTCGATGGTCAAGAGATTTACCATTTTACCAAATTGATAAACGGTGTCGTAATCCAATAAAGTGCCGCGGTAAAAGGCATTGCAACCAAATCGTGATGGCGCTTCTTCACTTGGATCGAGTACCAAAGTTTGTATGTCGAATTTACGTGTTTCGGTCAGCAACATTTTGCCGAGTTGTCCGCCACCGAGAATTCCTAATTTAAAATCAGAAGAAAAATAGTTCATTCGTTGTAGTTGTTGTGGCACAAAGATAAACAACATTTAAAAGTCATTACAACAACTTTAAATAATCTTTTGGATTTTGTCGGTTGTCAATAAAGAGTAAAATAGTGATTATTTTATTACTATCATCGTATTCATAATACATTGATGCGTTTTTATGAAGTACAATTTTGCGAATTTTTTTTGTGAATGGAATTCCTAAATTGGGATTTTCTTTGAGTTGTTTTGAGGACTTTTCAATTAAATCTATGAAATCTTGTAGTACTTTGATGTTCCAAATAAAAAGAACAAATTCAGAAACATCAGCTAAGGATGATTTTCCTAGGCTTGAAATTTGGATTACTATCATTTCAAACCATATTTTTCTTTAATATCATTCAAGGCATCAGAAAACGAATGCGTTTTGTCGTTGGCAACATCTTGTTGGGATTTTTCTAATAAAGCATTAATGATTGATTTACCTTCTTCTGTCTCATCCCAAGTTGCATCTCGAACCAAATCATAATAAATTTTTGATATAAAATCATCTGAATTGGATTCGTTAATTTTTTCTAAGATGAAGCGTTTTTTTTCTTGAGTAGTCATGTCGCATTTATTTCTTTATCAAATATAAAAATTATTTTAACCGTTTCAAAATGTCTTTCACAGCAAAACGATATCCTGGAGTTTGATCGCTGAAATTGCGGGATAATAATTCTCGTAGTTCATCATTTACCCACGAATGTTTTTTCCCTAAAACATACAAAAAACGCATAGTATAGGCTGCGTTGGCGGCTTTAGTGGTTTGAATGAGCCAATCCAATCCCGATTCGATTAGTTGTTCTTCTTGCGTTTCGGTGAGTTTTATTTTTTTACTTTTCACCAAAAACAATCCGATTTTTGAAATCGAACGAAGGGCAGAATCGGAGTGTTGTTGTGCCAATGAATTACAATAATCATCAATAAACGGAATAAAAAGTTCCAATTGTTCCTCGCACACTAATTCTAAAATCCAACACGCTTTGTGGTGGTTTTTATCTTTGGTGTTAAAGGCAATTTCGGTCAACTCTTTCAAATAGTTGGGATGAGCAAAAATGAAATCTTTATTGTCATCTCTACTTTTTCGATGTGCTGTACTTTGGGCTATTTGATTGTAAAATTCTGCATTCATTTGGTAAATGAAGTTGTTTAAGCTTTTTTGATTGAAGCGACCCGAGGCCAAAGGCCGAACGGATCAAAGATAAAAATTAGGGTTTTTGTTCTAGATTTTAGCTTTTTTTCATTGCATAGCAGCGTTACGGAATTAAAAAAAGATGAAATATGGGATAAAAATACAATTTTGCAGCCAATTGAAAAAGTGTAAACAACTTCACTATATCAAATTAGCAAAAAAGTCAAAATACTTGTTATTAAATAGTTATTACTTCGTAAATTTGCTCCTTTATTTTTTAAAACAACACAACATGATACACCTTCACGATAAAACTTTTGAACCGTTTATTTCTTCGGAAGAAATTGACTTCGCAATTGCCAATATGGCCAAACAAATGGACGACGATTTCTTTGATGAGGTTCCGGTTTTTGTCGGGATTTTAAATGGTTCGTTCATGGTTATGGCCGATTTGATGAAGCATTACCGCGGAATGTGTGAAGTGAGTTTCATGAAAATGGCTTCCTATGAAGGAACTCAAACTACCAACGATGTAAAACAACTCATCGGTATCAACGAAAATTTAGAAGGCAAAACCGTTGTTATCGTTGAAGACATTGTAGATACGGGGAATACTATCGAAGAATTAAAAGCCATTTTCAAAGAAAAAAAGGTTAAGCACCTCAAGATTGCTACTTTATTTTTCAAACCCGAAGCCTATAAAAAAGACATCAAGATCGATTATGTGGGCATCCGAATTCCAAATAAATTCATTGTAGGTTACGGTTTAGACTACGATGGTTTGGGAAGAAATTTAGCCGACGTTTACCAATTAGCACAATAATTCAAAATTTATAATTTAAAATTCAAAATAATAAAAATGATCAACATCGTTCTTTTCGGAAAACCAGGTGCAGGAAAAGGCACACAAGCTGAATTTTTAAAAGAAAAATACAATTTAACACACTTATCAACGGGTGATATTTTCAGATTCAATATCAAAAATGATACGGATTTAGGAAAATTGGCCAAAACTTACATGGACAAAGGTGATTTGGTTCCTGATGAAGTAACCATTCAAATGTTGCAAAGTGAAGTCGATAAAAACCCACATTCGGCCGGATTTTTATTCGATGGTTTCCCAAGAACTTTAGCACAAGCTGCTGCTTTGGACCAGTTTTTAGAATCAAAAGGGCAAACTATTACCGCAACCGTAGCTTTAGAAGCCGATGACAATATCTTAGTCGCTCGTCTGTTAGAAAGAGGCAAAACTTCAGGAAGACCCGATGATCAAGACGAAGAGAAAATCAGAAACCGTTACGACGAATACAACCAAAAAACGGCACCATTGATGAGCTATTACAAAGATCAAGGCAAATTCTATGCTGTTGATGGTATCGGAACTATCGAAGAAGTTACCGAGCGATTGAACCGCGTTTTTGATCAGTTTTAATAGAAGCTAATCCAGCTTTCCGCTGCATGTCCGCAGTAAAAACAACCATTTTGTACGTCAAAAAAAAGGCTTCTTTGGTCGCCCTTTTTTAACAACAAAATTAGGTTGTTTTTACTTTACGGGCTTTCCGCTTCAATCTGGGCTAGGGCATAAGTAATTCAATCCTAAAAGCTTTAAAAAAGACAACTAATATAAATTTCGAGCATTCAATTTTTTTTCTGATATTTGCACACAGAAAAGGAGCTATTTCCGAACTAGGATTTATGCTCTTTTTTTGTAATTTTAAACTATGGAAATTTTAATAATTCTTTTTTTAATTCTTTTGAATGGTGTTTTCTCCATGTCGGAAATCGCCTTGATTTCAGCTCGAAAAAACCGTTTGGAAACCGCTGCCAAAAAAGGGAATAGTAATGCCAAAGTGGCTCTTGATTTGGCCAATTCACCCAACGAATTTCTTTCAACTGTTCAAATCGGAATTACCTTAATCGGAATTTTAACCGGTATTTATTCTGGCGATAAAATCACTTCCGATGTGCAAGCTTTTGTAGGTAGTTTTGAAGTTTTAAAGCCTTATGCAGAAAGTATTGGAGTAGGAATTGTAGTAGTAACACTAACTTTTTTCTCTTTGGTTTTGGGCGAATTATTGCCAAAACGAATTGGATTGAATTACCCCGAAGCCATAGCCAAAGCGGTTGCAGTTCCTATGAAATTGGTGTCAAAAGTAACCATGCCATTTATTTGGTTGTTAACTACTTCAACTGATTTTTTGCTTAAAATATTACAAATCAAACCTACGGCCGACGGAAAAGTTACCGAAGAAGAAATCAAAGCCATCATTAAAGAAGGAACTGAAGTAGGAGAAGTTCAGGAAATTGAACAAGATATTGTGGAACGCGTTTTTCATATTGGTGATCGTAAAGTTAACTCATTAATGACGCACCGAAATTCGATAGTGTATCTTTCATATGAAGATTCGGTTCAGGAAATAAAAGACAAAGTGTTAGAAGAATTACACTCGGTTTATCCAGTTTGTGCTGATAATTTAGACGATGTTGAAGGTGTAGTTTTGTTGAAAGATTTATTTGCTAGCTTCGAAAAAGGTAATTTTGATTTGAAAAAAATCACCAAAGATCCGGTTTATTTTATTGAACATACTTCCGCCTACAAAGCTTTAGAGAATTTTAAAATTTCGAAAGTGCATTACGCATTGGTGACTGATGAACATGGAGTTTTTCAAGGAATTATTACCCTAAATGATATATTAGAAGCTTTGGTAGGTGATGCTGCTGATTTCTATGAAGACGAATTCAAAATCATTGCCAGAGAAGACGGAACATGGTTGGTTGACGGGCATTATTCACTGCACGATTTCCTAACGTATTTTGATATGGATGATCTAACTGGCGACTATGAAGTAACTACAGTCAGCGGTTTGATTGTAACCGAATTAGGAGTGATTCCAAAACAAGGGCAAAAACTCATCTGGAACAAACTCGAATTTGAAGTAATGGACATGGATGGTGTTAAAATTGATAAAGTTTTAATCACAACATTAAAAGATAAATAAAAAGTTTACAGTCTCAGTAATCAGTCACAGAAACTGAAAACTGCGACTGACACAAGCGCCAGCGAACTGACGCAGTAATACTAAGAAAATGACAGAAGGTAATTTCGTAGACTATGTAAAAATATATGTTTCATCCGGAAAAGGAGGGAAAGGCTCATCGCATTTACACCGTGAAAAATTCATTGAAAAAGGCGGTCCAGATGGCGGTGATGGTGGTCGCGGTGGTCACGTAATTCTGAAAGGAAATAAAAATCTGTGGACACTTTTTCATCTTAAATTCACCAAACACGTAAAAGCAGGTCACGGTGGTGATGGCGGGAGCAGTAGAAGTACAGGTCACGATGGTGAAGATAAGTACCTAGAAGTGCCTTTGGGAACGGTTGTGAAAGACATGGAAACGGGCGAAATTCTGTTTGAAATTACGGAACACGATGAAGAGAAAATACTAGCAAAAGGAGGAAAAGGAGGTTTAGGAAACTGGCACTTTAGAAGCGCAACCAACCAAACGCCTCGTTATGCTCAACCCGGAATGCCAGTCGAAGAACACGATGTGATTTTGGAATTAAAAGTACTAGCCGATGTTGGTTTAGTGGGTTTCCCAAATGCAGGGAAATCGACCTTACTTTCGGTGTTGACTTCAGCCAAACCAAAAATTGCGGATTACCCTTTTACGACTTTAAAACCCAATTTAGGAATTGTCGCTTACCGCGATTTTCAATCGTTTGTAATGGCCGATATTCCCGGAATTATAGAAGGTGCGGCAGAAGGAAAAGGATTAGGGCATTACTTCTTACGACACATTGAACGAAATTCAACTTTATTGTTTTTAGTTCCAGCCGATGCCGATGATATCAAAAAAGAATATGAAATTCTGTTGGATGAATTACGCAGATACAATCCAGAGATGCTAGATAAAGATAAATTGCTGGTCATTTCCAAATGCGATATGCTCGATGACGAACTCAAAGCCGAAATGAAACAGTTGTTGAACAAAGAACTAAAAGGAGTTCCGTATTTATTTATTTCATCTGTTGCACAACAAGGCTTGCAAGAATTAAAAGATCAACTTTGGCAAATGTTAAATAATTAATTATCGGACACTTATTTTTTGATAATTAATAATAAGTCGTAAAATTGCAAAAAAATAAACTACTTTTTATGAAAATTAAATTACTATTGGCACTTTTTGTAGTGCAGTTGAGTTTTGCTCAACAACGTACTTGTGGTACAAAAGAATACATGCAAAATATGATGGCAAATCCTGAGTTAAGACAACAATACCTTGATTTGCAACAACAATTTGAGTCTGAATTACAACGACTTGAGTTGTTACAACAATCAAAAAATGCACAAGGAGTAAATGCTCCTAACGTAACCATCCGAATTCCGGTTGCTGTACATTTTCCTTCAGTAACAGCAACAGCAGCTAATGTTTCTTTACGCGATTGTTTAAAACTTTTGGCACAAAGACAGGTGAACATCTTAAATGCAGATTACAATGCAACTAATTCAGACATTACATTGTGGGATTCTGCAAGTGAATTTTATCCAGGTGTAAATATTGGTGTAATGGATGTGTCTTTTGAAATAGCTACTCAAAATCATCCAACTGGTTCTGGTCTTGGTTTTCCAGTAAACGGACAACCTGCAGTAACTTTTGGTACTGACTTTTTATCAAATGCTGACACAGATTCTACTTGGGCGGGTTATTGTAATTTAGTAGTACGTAACATTGCTGGAGGAATTTTAGGCTATTCTCCACTTGGAGGTTCTCCAGCGTCTGGTATGACTGTTGTAATTGACAATAATGCATTTGGTGCTACTATGACAGGAACACCAACTTCTTGTTCAGGATTTGTGCCAGGAGCACCTTATAATTTAGGTAGAACATTAACTCACGAATTAGGACATTTCTTTAATTTAGACCATACTTTTGATGCTTGTGATGGTAGTAATTGTGCTACTTCTGGTGATAGAGTTTGTGATACTCCTCCTGCCGATACTCCATTTTTCGACTGTGTCGAGCCAGGCACTGTTTTTACCGACTGTGGAGCAACTCAATTAACCATGAATTATATGGATTATGTGCAAGATGCTTGTATGTATATGTTTACAGCGGGTCAAGCTACCAGAATGACAGCATGGTATAACACTATCGCATCACAATTAGAAACGGATGTTTTAGCAAACAATGACTTTGTAACGTCTAATTTCTCAATTGCACCTAACCCTAATAAAGGAACTTTTGCAATTCAGTTAAAGGAAGCTACAGACAGTTATTCAGTTACTATTATCGATGCTTTAGGAAGGGAAATTTATAACTCCGATTTCAATCAAACAACAGACTTAGTTCAAAACATTCAATTAGATAGCACACTAAGTGGTTTGTATTATGTAACTATTCAAAGTAACGGAGCTACACTAACTAAAAAGATTTTAGTCCACTAGTTTCTTATCGCAATCTATAAAAAAAGGGTTTCAAATTTTGAAACCCTTTTTTTATTTCTGTTTTTCATTCATTAAATAAAAAATACATGTTTTTGTAATTAGTAAGAGAAAGTTGGATTACAAAACAGGTTTTCATTTTCCCAAAATAAAGTTAAAATTGAACGTATAGAAATAGTTTTTGGGCTCTATTTTTAGTAAATACTCAAAAAAACAATACCTTCGCACCACCTTTTTGGGGAATATTCTAAAGATGGCTGTAACAAATTGCGAAATCGATAGACTATTAGCTAACAACAATTAACTTTATATTTTACTAAAATGAAAAAAATTATTTTATCCTTAATCGTCGGAATTATGCTTGTTCCTACAAGTGTAAAAGCCGATGAAGGAATGTGGTTTTTAATGTTCATCGAACGTTTGAATCACCGTGATATGCAAAAAATGGGATTGCAATTAACAGCAGAAGAAATCTACAGCATCAACAATCACAGTTTGAAAGATGCTATAGTACAATTCAACGGTGGATGTACTGCTGAAGTAATTTCAAAAGACGGTTTAGTTTTGACCAATCACCACTGTGGTTATGATGCTATTGCTGAATTATCAACTGCCGAAAAGAATTATTTAAAAGATGGTTATTGGGCAGCTAATAAAAAAGGCGAATTAAAACCATCGAGTTTATTTGTGCGTTTCTTCGTTCGCATGGACGATTGTACTAAACGTATTTTATCAAAAGTAAATCCATCGATGTCAGAAGCAGACAGAGAAAAAGCAATCAACGCTGAAATCGCTGCTATTGAAAAAGAAAACAACGAAGGTGGGAAATACACTGTTTCGGTTCGTCCTTTCTTTCAAGGAAATGAATTCTACTATTTTGTGTATCAAGATTACAAAGACGTTCGTTTAGTAGGAACTCCACCTGAAAGTTTAGGAAAATTTGGAGGAGATACTGATAACTGGGAATGGCCACGTCACACCGCTGATTTCTCAATGTTCAGAATTTATGCTGATGCAAACGGAAATCCAGCTGATTATTCTGAAAATAACGTTCCTTTAAAACCAAAACATTATTTACCTGTGAATTTAGGTGGAGTAAAAGAAAATGACTTCGCTATGATTTTAGGTTACCCAGGAAGAACCAACCGTTGGATGCCTGCTGGTGGAATTGAGCAAAACGTAAAATTTGCTTATCCTGCTTGGGTTGAAGGTGCAAAAACTGGAATGGATCAAATGAAAAAATACATGGATCAAAGCGATGCTCTTCGTTTGGTTTATGCTTCAAAATACGCTTCAACTGCTAATTATTGGAAAAACCGTCAAGGTATGATTGATGCGTTGACTAAATTTGGAACTGCAAAATCAAAAGCTGCTCAAGAAGCAAAATTTGATAAGTGGGCGAACAAAAAAGCCAATAAAGAAAAATACGGCAACGTGATTTCAAACATCAATAAGTTTTATGCTTTAACCAATGAAAAATCGCGCCACGATAATTATTTACAACAATTATTCAGAACTACATCTTTCGGAACTATTTCAAGAAGCTTAGGAAGACAATTGGATTTATACGTAAAAGCAGATGCTGCTAAACGTGCTCAAATGGCTCCAGCAATCACTGAAATGGCTCAGGAAATGTATAAAGAATTACACATTCCTGCTGAAAAAGATTTATTGGCAGCGCAATTGAATGTGTACGCAACTAAATCTACTGGCTATGCAATTGCTCCGATGGTGAAGAAAATTGGCGATGAAAACAACAATGATTTTACAAAATACGTTAACGCAGCTTTCGACTTGAGTATTTTTACTTCATTAGATCGTATCAATGCATTTTTACAATTGCCAAATGAAGCGTTATTAACGAATGATCCTTTGTATGCTTTGTCTAACGATTTGACAACTCACTTCGGAACTCGTTCGGATGAAATCACCAAAGCTCAAAATGATTACGCCGCTTCGTTCCGTTTATTGGTAGAAGGTTTAAGAGAATCTAAAATTGGTGCGATCAAATACCCAGATGCTAACTCAACGTTGCGTTTGACTTACGGAAAAGTTCGTTCGTTACCTGCAGATAAAAGAAATGATGCAACTATAAATAATTACACCACTTTAGCAGGTCAGGTGAAAAAATATAAAAAAGGAGATCAAGAATTTGACTTGCCAACTCGTATTTTAGACATGCAAAAAAATAAAGAGTTTGGTCGTTAC
Organism: Flavobacterium sp.; assembly: GCF_035299245.1. GTDB lineage: Bacteria > Bacteroidota > Bacteroidia > Flavobacteriales > Flavobacteriaceae > Flavobacterium. Next base: position 60,199 of record NZ_DATGWY010000015.1, read on the forward strand.
GCTGATAAAGACGGTTCATTGCACGTGAACTTCTTAACGGATAATGATATTACAGGTGGAAACTCAGGTTCGCCAGTATTGAACGGAAAAGGTGAATTAATCGGTTTGGCTTTTGACGGAAACATTGAAGCGATGGCAGGCGACGTAATCTTTGACAAAAACTTGCAAAGAACCATTAACGTTGATATTCGTTACGTACTTTGGGTAATCGAAAATTATTCGGGTGCAAAACACATCGTAGACGAAATGACTTTAGTGAAATAATACCTATCCTAACAGGTTTTCAAAACCTGTTAGGTATAAATAAAAAACCGACTTAGTAATTTAAGTCGGTTTTTTTTTATGAGTATCTATTTCGAATTTCAGAGGATGAGAAGTTTCTGCAATTTATGTTTCAGCTTCTAGCCGCCTTTTTTATAAAAGTAATGTAAGTCATAGTGTGGGTTTATTTAACCTCAATTCGTATTCCTTTAGAATGGCTTTTAAATTCAGGTGCATACATACTTTCAATTGATGTTATCCCATTCGAAAAGCTACCACTGTTATTTACTCTAATGTCGTACTCTAAAACATAGGTGCCTTTATTGATTCGATCAAAAAAGAAATGAGTTGCGGCGTCCTTTGTACTCATATAATAACTAATTAGGTCTTTTTGTTCGTATTTAGAAAGGACATTTACAGGTTCGAAACACGAGGCACGCATGTCTTTTAAATGTACGTATTCCATATCTTCAACAGATGAGATTATAAGTCGAACTGTAACTAAATCCCCAATTTGTAACTGATTTTTAGGTGTTATTCGTGTTAGAATTGGACCTTCAATAGTATTCTTTTTTAAATACAATTCTTTGGAAACTTGTAAATTGTTTTTCTCATTAGTTTTTATTTTATCTAAATCTTCAAAATAATTCCAATATATTCCACCATAACACGGAACTTTAGATTTGTTTTCAATAGAAATTTCACTCATTGCATTGGTAATTTCGCTTTCTTTCCAGTTTGTTTTTATATAACCTGTCTCTGCTTCTTTATCGTTTTCACTGAGTTTTTTTGTACTTATGGTTTTATCTCCTAATCGAATAATGGTATTGTCTTTTACTGATAGCCAGTCACTTCCTTGAAGTAGCAAAGCGTAAATAGCCTCGGTTGTTGATTTAGTTGTAGGCCAATTTTTAGTTTGTTTGTTTTTTAGCAACCATACTTTCATAGCATCAACCGATTTCATGTCATTATTAACCTCTGTAAATGCCTCTATCAATAGTGCTTGAATTTCAATTGGCGCTTGATACCAATACCAACCGGCTTTGTTTTCTATCCAATACATTCCCCAATCTTCATTATTAGAAGAAGTTTCTTTTAGACTTTCTATGATTGTTTTTGCCGACGCTGTTTCCCCAAAACGATGCAAAATAAGAGCAGCCATTCCTTTGTTGTATAGAGAATACGTTTTCCAATCTGTTTTTATTATTCCGATTTGTTCGGTGCTTATTGTTTTGATCTTTTCTGATATTGGATTGGTATCTAAGAAGAAACTACGCATGTACAAATAATGCATATCGTTGAACGAATTATACCATTTACTTTTTTTAGATTGCTCATAATCTGCCTCATATTCCTTATCTAAATAGCGTAATCCGTTGTATGTTATTTCTTTGAAATCAATGTCTTGATTTGCTCTAAGTTTATTCAAGTGTCCCAATCCAGTAATGATATGTCTTGTAATGTATTTGCTCTCAATGCCACCTTCAAACCAAGCAAATCCGCCTGATGATTTTTGCTTGTCTTCGAGTTTTTCAAAAGCAGAGCGGATGGACAATTTCATTTTGTTTAAATCAAATAGTAATGCAATACTTTTCTTTTTCTCTTCTTCGCTTTCAGCATCTTTTAACCATGGTGTTTCGGCCAGAACAAGTGATTTTAATTCCTGATTCTCTTCTAATTTAGAAGTAAGTTTTCCCGAATTTTTCCAATTTTCAAAAACATTTGCGATTTTCGGATTACTATTGATGATTTTTGAAGCCAAAATGGCAGCATAAAAACGAGCAAATGTCTGTTCAGCACATTCATGTTCGTATTCCATAATATAGGGTAACGATTGAATGGCTAACCAAGTTGGGTTACTGGTATATTCTATGGTAAAAAGATGGTTTTTTAAAGTACTTGAAGTATTGTTCTTCAGGTTGTCAAAAGTGTATGTTTTTTTCGAATTTTCTCTTACCCAAATCGGAATGCTTTCTGTAACCAACATTCTATTGGTTAGAACAGGAATAATGCTTTCCTCTCCATCAGAATAGTTTTCGGACTTTGCTACGATTTTGTATTGAATACCATGTATTCCTTCAGGAATAGTTATTCTCCAAGTAATTACTGAATTTCCCGATGGTAAAATGCTAAAATTCTTTACATAGTCTGTGTTCATTGTCTGGTTATCTATTCTTTCCATAGTAGATGCGTCGTACAATTGTAGCATAGCGTTTCCATTTTTTACTTTGGCAGTCAGGTTAGCTACTTTGGCCGAAATTTGTATTGTGTCTCTTTCTCTGAAAAATCTTGGCATGTTTGGAAAAATCATCAGTTCTTTTTGGGTTAAAACTCTATTTTCGTAATAGCCAATATTGGCATTTTTGGTGTGTGCAAACATTCTAAATTTCCACTGAGTTAATTCTTCTGGAGAGTTGAATTGAAATTGAATTTTACCCTCTTTGTCGGTTTTTAATTGCGGAAAGAAGAAAGCAGTTTCATTACGATTGGTTCGAGTTTTTACCTGAGAAAGTTCATCCAAACCTTTGTTGGTTGTGATTATTATTGCCCCATTTGAAGCTTTAGATCCATAAATAGCTATTGCTGCGGTCTCTTTTAATACTGTGACATTGGTAATGCTACTCGGATTGATTTTTAAGAATTCATCTTCCGATAGTATGGCACCATCAACAACATAAAGAACTTTCTCCTTTCCTTCCGAATTTAGCGTGCCTTTAATAGAAAACTCACCGGTTGAATTTTTTGAATAATTTACCTCTAATCCTGGAACTTGCCCCTTGAAAGATCGTATTAATTTTGCATTGTCATCATTGTCAAATGCCATAGCTAAATCACTTCCTACTGATACAGACGTAGTAGAGTATGCAAGAGATTTCTTCATACTTTTAGTTTTATAGCCTTCCACTACTACTTCTTGCAAAACGTTTTTATTTGCCTCTAGTGTAACGTTGATGATTTTGGATGAAACAGTAACTTTTTTGTCGTGCATTCCGATAAATGAAAAAACTAATTGTTCTCCTTTTGCAGCATGAATTTCATATCTTCCATTCATATCCGTTTGAACGCCGCGTAAACTACCTTTGACCACTACATTTGCTCCAGGTAAAGCTCCTTTTGCATCGGAAACAATACCTGAAATTAGAAAAGCATTGTCTGGCATTTTGGATTTGTTGTACAGTTGTGATTTATAGCTAATGTCATCGGCTATTTTTCTTGTAGAGATAAAGTCAAATCCAAACCAAATTAATTTAGTTTCCTCATTGCGCAATTCAACTTTGTTCATTCCAGGTTCACCAAAAATGAGATTGAAATTTACTGTTTCAAAAGCCAGTTTCGATTTGCCATAGTAGTTGTATTGAGAAAAGGTAGTGTTAATGAGCTTATCCCAATCTTTTTTTACAAATTGATCGAGTGAACTATCGTACATGGTTGCTAAAACCTCCATTTCAGTTTTCAAATTGTGTTCTCTGATTTCAAACGACCATGTTTCATTTGTTCCTGGAACAAGTTTGTCTCTAAAACTTTCAACATCAAAGGTGATTTTAGGTAATTCTTCTTTTAAATAAACATCGGTGGCGTATTTATGATATTGGTTTTCATAAACCATTTCGAAAACTACTTCAAATTTATTTTTTATTCCTTTACTGATTGGAATAGTTAGTTCGTTTTGAAACTGAGATAATTGAATTTGTTTTTCATAAAAAATGGTGTTTTGATAATGACCAATACAAGAAACATACATGTTTGGGAAAGCAGAATTAACTCTTATTTTTATATATCCATCAAGTTTAGGATATTGGTTGAGTTGGGTTATTGTTATTAATTCATTGCTGAAAGTATTGGGTTCATTGGCATTGAATAATTTGAAAAATGAAATGGAATTGAGCGGTTTATTATTAGGGTCAATTGCTGAAAACTCCACACGATAATCACCTGATTGGCTTTTGGCAATAAAATCCAAATCAATTTTCTTGTCGAAGTTAGTGTTTACTTTTTTCGAAAAAACCATTTCCCCTTTGGTGTTTTTTTCTAATTCATCCTCATTGTTTTCGTAAGGGAATAATTGATTAAACTCACTTTTAGAAATAGATTCAATTTCAGGTTTTTTGAATTTTCTATTCTTGAACTTATTTTCAAAAGGTTTTAGGTAAAATATTTTAACTTCTCCTTCAATAGGGACAAAATGATTATTCAGATTTTTACTGCTTAAGAGGATGCTGTTTTTATTATTTGAAATGATTTTTTCGTCTACAGATGCTTTGATTATCATCGATTTACTGCCAACTTTGATTGTAGTTGTGTTAGAATGGGTTTCACCGTTGATGTCTGTAACATCTGCTGTAACTTTATAAGAAAAGTAGGAGTCAGTTTCGTCTTCATACTCATCATCTGGAACTGCAATAAAATCAATAATGAAGTTTCCCATTGCATCAGTTTTGGTGTTGGATGTAATGATGGTTTCAGTTTCACTAGGCCAATAATCTTCCCATTTCATAAAAGTTTCTCTCACAACAGTGTACTCAACTTCAGCATTTGAGATCGAGCTTCCAGCAAAGGCTTTTGCATTTCCGTTGACTGTAACATTTTGGTTGATGGTGAAGGTTTCCTTTACGGGATTAAAATTAACTTCAAATTTTGGCCTTTTGTATTCTTCAACTTTAAATGATGTGTACGTGTTTTGTACTCCGCCGTAACTCCAAACAGGATGGTCTTCTTCTTCAATATTGTATAAGCTGTCATTCTCATAGTCATCAGGTTCATCAACATCAATGGTGTAATTGCCAGTCAATGAATTTTTTGGAATTACAAATTCACTTGAGAAAGAACCAAATTCATTAGTAATTACATTCAATTTTTGGACTTCTTGACTATTGGCATCTCTAATAATTACTTTTAGAGATAAGCCAGAAATTATGCTGTAAATATCCGATTTTCTTTGTATCGCAATTCCTTTAAAATATACGGTTTGTCCGGGTCTGTAGATTGCTCTGTCTAAATAAAATCGGACTTTAGCAATAATATCTCTATTTGCATTAGGGTTGTATCGCTCTTGAGTTTGAAAGTAAGTCTTATTGATTGGTATAGTGTCATTATCTTTAATTGCGTGGAATCTGTTCTCATTGAATTTTGACTTATTTTCCTTGGAAATGTTGTATTGAGCAATTCCCTCATCATTTGTTACAATAGAAAAATCGCCAAATTTCAAAATGCAATTTTCAATTGGTTTTCCTGATTTTCTGTTAAGTGCTTGATAAAAAACTTTTGAATCACTTTCATGAGCCAACATACTAATATTAGAAACTGAAATTTTTCGTAGTAAATGCCTGATTTTTTTTCTTTATCGTTCAGATCAGTTATAACAACAATGTAATTTCCAATTTCAAGATTAGGCAACACTATTTCAGTTGTATATTCAAAATAATCTTTGAGATTTATCAAGCGATAGGTTTTAGTCAAGTGCGCTTTGTTTTTCAAAATAAAATCGTTTACAATGCTGTCTTTTTCAACTAAAGCGTTGAATTTGCTGTATGGCGCTTTATAAAACGAAATTTTTATTGAATCAATATTTTTGTAGCTTACAAAAGCTCTCGTGTTTTCTTTTTCATAACTATAGCCTTGCATTTCAATATCCAATTCTCGTAATGTGATTTGGTATTTTTTTTGAGCAGCTTTTTTAAATGCGTTTGATTTTTTTTCGGAAGATAAGATGCTGTCTAGAACGGCTACTGCTTTAGCATTATGGAATTTATTTTTCTCTTTTGAAGCTTGTCTCTCAAAAATAATTGCTTTTTCAAACTGAATTTTTTGAATTAACAACGAATCATCTGTTCTTTTTTGAAAATTATCTAAAACTTTTAGCAAAATATTTTTGTCTTTAATAATTTCTCTTTCGCAAAAAAGTATTCGATCCAAATCCATTTCATTGATCTTACTGTGTTCATCCGTTTTCTGATACAATTGCACTACTTTTTGTATCGAATTGTTTGAAATAGTATCAAAATTCAAAGTTTTGAATTCAGTATCCAATCCCAATAAAGGTTTTGTGATTTTTGATTTTGCATCTTCGGACAATTCCCAATCATGAATTAAATATTTGTAATAATCGATGTTCTCTTTCAATACATAATCATACAGTGTCGTTGAATTGAAATTTTCAAGAGAAAAAAAATCAAAAATTTGCTCATAATTACTCAAAGGTGTTCGTCTCAGAATTATTTCATTTTCCAGTGAATTTGAATATGTTTTATTAATAATCGACTCAAAATCTTTTAATGTCCAAGTTAAAAAATCAGCATTTTCTGTCGAATCAAGTTGGGTTCTTCTTTCAATGTTATAATAGTTGTTTCGCTTGTAATCTCTTAAAATCTTAGCATAAATAAGGTTTAAAATTGCCTTTGAAGGAGTTGAGACTTCTTGAATCTGTTTCTGTAAATTGGAAATGATTTTGCTTTTACTGTCTTCTTCTAGTGTTTGAGAATATTTTGATTTGTAGAAAAATGTTTTAATCAATTGTACTTCATTATGAGTAGATTCCGCTTTTTTATAGATTTTCTCAACTTCTTCATTTGCTGATTTTACTTTCAAATCGTTTTCATATTGAATAACTTTCGCCCATTGGTTTTCATAGTTTTGAGAATTTCCAATAAAAAAAGTCAAGAGGATCAAAAGGAATATAATTTTTTTCATAATTAGAGCTTTCTTGTATAGAGTAGTACTTCGGTAAAAAGGTTGGGAAGAATGATTAATGTTTTACAATTTACTAATTTTTTAGTTAAATTAAAACGTACTAAAAACCATTTTCTTACTTTTGGGAAATACTAAATGAATTATGAGATTTCTACTGATTTTACTACTTCTAACAACCTTTCCCGTAATGGCTGAAACCGATTTTGAAAAGGCAGAGAAATTATATAAACAAGACAAATTTGAACAAGCCAAAGTGCTGTTTGAAAATTTCCTAAAGTCAAATCCTAGCAGTTACAAAACCATCGAATATTTGGGCGATATTGCCGGTCATCAAAAAAAATGGGATGATGCCATAACTCATTACAAGAAGCTAAAAGAGCACAATCCGAAAAGTGCCAATTATTGGTACAAATACGGTGGCGCTTTAGGAATGAAAGCAAAATCGGTAAATAAATTCAAAGCACTTAGTTTGATAGACGATGTTGAAACGGCTTTTCTCACTTCGGCCAAATTGGACGCCAAACACATCGATTCGCGTTGGGCTTTGGTCATGTTATACATCGAATTGCCTGGAATTGTCGGCGGAAGCGAAAAGAAAGCTCAGAAATACGCCGACGAACTTATGCTGCTGTCCAAAGTAGATGGTTATCTGGCAAAAGGCTATATCGATGAATATTTTTCACGCAATACTAAAGCCGAAGCCAATTACAAAAAAGCCCACGAAATAGGTAATTCAAAAACTACATTTCAGAAGTTATACAATTTGTATTTGAATAAAATCAAAGACAAAACAAAAGCAAATAAATTAAAAGAACAATTTGAAAAATAATGTTTATAGTTTGTTGTTTTTAGTTTGAAATTATAAACAATAAACCAAAAGCCATAAACAATAATGAGAACACATTTTATAGCCATTGGTGGCGCAGCCATGCACAATTTAGCATTGGCATTACACAGTAAAGGATATCAAGTCACTGGAAGCGATGATGCTATTTTTGAACCTTCCAAATCGCGATTGGAAAAAAAGGGATTGCTGCCTTCTGAAATGGGCTGGTTTCCCGAAAAAATCACTGCGGATATTGAAGCCATCATTCTCGGAATGCATGCTAAAGCCGATAATCCTGAGTTGTTGAAGGCTCAAGAATTAGGGCTAAAAATTTATTCGTATCCCGAATTTTTATACGAACAATCCAAAACTAAAACACGGGTTGTAATTGGTGGTTCACACGGAAAAACAACCATTACTTCGATGATTTTACACGTGATGCATTACCACAATATCGAAGTTGATTATATGGTGGGCGCACAATTAGAAGGTTTTGACACCATGGTGCATCTTACTCATGAAAACGATTTTATAGTTCTTGAAGGCGATGAATACCTTTCTTCACCAATAGACAGAAGACCGAAATTTCATTTGTATCAACCTAATATTGCTTTGTTATCCGGAATTGCATGGGATCACATCAATGTGTTTCCAACTTTTGAAAACTACGTAGAGCAATTTGAAATTTTTGTGAATCAAATTACCAAAGGCGGCATTTTAGTCTACAATGAAGAAGACGAAACCGTTAAAAAAGTAGCTGAAGAATCGACCAATACCATTCGTAAAATTCCGTATCAAACACCAAGTTATTCCGTAGAAAATGGAGTGACTTTATTGGATACTCCAGAAGGACCAATGCCAATAGAAGTATTTGGTGCTCACAATCTCAATAATTTAGCTGGAGCCAAGTGGATTTGTCAAAATATGGGTGTTGATGAAGCCGATTTTTACGAGGCAATTGCCAATTTCAAAGGTGCAAGTAAGCGTTTGGAAAAAATTGCTGAAGGTAAAGGAAAAGTAGCGTACAAAGATTTTGCGCATTCACCCAGTAAAGTTTCGGCCACAACTAAAGCCGTTAAAAATCAATATCCTGATCGAAAATTAATTGCTTGTTTGGAACTGCATACTTACAGTAGTTTGAATGCCGAATTTCTAAAAGAATACCAAGGCGCACTTGATGCAGCTGATGTTGCTGTAGTTTTTTATTCGCCCGACGCAGTAAAAATCAAACAGTTGGAAGAAGTAACGTACGAGCAAATTGCCCAATCGTTTCAACGCGACGATTTAATTATTTATACCAACTCGGCCGATTTTAAGAACTTTTTATTCTCTCAAAATCTAGACAACTCAGCTTTGCTTTTGATGAGTTCAGGAAATTACGGCGGATTGAATTTTGATGAGGTAAAAGGACTTGTAGAGTAATGAAAAAGTGTATTCTTATACTTTTGTTTTTCGTTCAATTATCATTGGGACAAAACTCAACTGCGTTAAAAATCACTCATCTTACAGGCGATTTTTATATTTACGAGACTTTTCAATTGTTCAAGAACAGTTTGGTTGCTGCCAATGGAATGTATGTGGTAACCAACGATGGAGTAGTGTTGTTGGATTCGCCTTGGGATGCAAATCAAGCATTACCCTTATTGGATAGTATCTTTAAAAAACACCACAAAAAAGTGGTTATGTCTATTGCGACTCATTTTCATGCCGACCGAACCGGTTCGTTGGATATTTATAATTCTAAAGGAATAGCTACTTATACCTCCAAACAAACGGACAGTTTATGTGTGGTTCACGGTGAAAAAAGACCCAGTTTTACATTTAAAAATGACACCGTTTTTAAAGTGGGAAACTACAGTTTTAAAACGTTTTACCCCGGCAAAGGTCATGCTCCAGATAATATAGTGATTTGGTTTGAAAAAGAAAGACTATTATATGGAGGGTGTTTTATTAAAAGTTCAGAAGCAACTGATTTAGGTAATTTATCCGATGCCAATGTAAATGAATGGGAAACGTCAACAGAAAAAGTACTTCATACGTTTCGAAAGCCAAAATACATTATTCCGGGTCATCAAAGTTGGAAAAGCAAAAAATCGGTACGGCATACTTTGCAATTGATTAAGAACTATTTGAAATAAAAAAACTCCCTTGAAAAGGGAGTTTTTATTATGCTTTTTATAGTTATTCTGCCAAAAACTCTTCCATTGTTTTCAGTTTAAACGCAACTCCATTTTTAGTAGCTGCATCGGTTAGTTTTGTTAAATAACTCGATTTTAAACTTTCAAATTTAGTTTTTGCTGTGTTGAATAAATCCATCACGCTTTCAATATTCGCTTTTTGCGATGGAGAAGGAGCATCAAATTGTCCTGCCACTGAAGAATAAATAGCACCTAATTTTTCTCTCAATTGCTTTTCGGCTGCACCAACATAATTATCGCCTGTAGTTACCACCATAGTGTTTTTCAACGCATTCAATTCGGATGAAATTTTAGTGTTTCCTTTTTTCAATGAAGGAACTTTAGTTGCCAATTCATCTGAAACTTTAATCATTTCATCTGTTTGATAAACGATGTAAGCTAACTCTTGTACTTTGTCAAATAACATACGAGTAGTTTTGTATTGATCCTCGCGAGAAGCAATAGAAATAGCACTCTTTGGATCATTTGTAATCTCAAATTCGTGAGTGTAGGTTTCTTTTCCTTTGGTTAAAATGGCTTTGTATTTTCCAGCTGGAGCACGCGGAGTAGTAAAACCACTAAAATCGATGGTCTTTCCTTGTGCGCCTTTTGGACCTTTTTCGGTGAAAGCCCATGTCACAATGTTAATCCCTTTTTGATTGGCAGCAGGAAGTTTAACTACTCTTTTACCATTGGCATCTTGAATTTCGAGTTCCATTTTACCAAATGTATTTCTCTTTTTTAAATAATATACAATCTGAGCTGCATCATTTGGGTTGGGTCCAACAAATTCTAATTCAGATGCAGTACCACCAAAGCTTGAGTTTTCAATTTTAGGAAATGCTTTAGTTTGGAAGAAATGAACGTCTTTTTTGACTACGTCTTGAGTTACTTGTCTTAGAATACTAATATCATCCAAAATAATAACTCCACGACCGTGAGTAGCCATTACTAAATCGTTAGTTTTTTTATGTAAATCGAGATAAAAAACGGGAACAGCAGGCATATTGTTTTCAAATTTTGACCAGTTTTTTCCACCATCAACGGTGATGTATAATCCTTTTTCTGTTCCTAAAAATAATAGATTTTCGTTTACATAATCTTCTTGAATACTTCTTGTGAAGCCGTCAATATCTTTAGTGATAATAGATGTCCAAGTTTTTCCAAAATCGGTTGTTTTGAATGCATATGCTTGGTAATCATTTTTAGTATGACCATCAAAAACGGCATACGCACTTCCTGCGTTGAAATTGCTTGCTTCAATATGATAGCACCAAGTGTTTAAAGGCAATCCTTTAATGTTAGCAGTCACATTTAACCATGTTTTTCCACCGTCTTGAGTAACTTGAACGTTTCCATCATCGGTTCCAGCCCAAATCACATTTTTGTCTTTTGGAGATTCTGCAATGGTAAATAAAGTACAATGATTTTCGGCTCCCGAGTTGTCTTTTGATAAACCACCTGAATTTTCTTGATTCAATTTTACAGGATTATTGGTAGTTAAATCGGGAGAAATTATTCTCCACGTTGCACCCATATCATCCGAAACATGAACAAACTGACTTCCAGCATATATGCGATCCGGATTGTGAATTCCGGTTACAATAGGCGTATTCCAATTGAAACGCAATTTTGCCATTCCTTTTTCTTGTAATGGTTGAATTGTTTTTAATTCTTTAGTATCTAAATTATAGCGCCATACATTTTCAGCACCTTGCATTTCACTGTAAATGATTTTTTTGGTCGGATGTTTTAATACTCTAAAACCATCTCCTGCGCCAACGCTTTCCCAATCACGTGCTTCAATTCCGCCATCACTTTTACTCGGTCCATACCAAGAACCGTTGTCTTGTAAACCACCATAAATATTGTACGGTTCAGCATCATCAACACTAATGTGATAGTACTGAGAAACAGGTAAGCAGCGAACAATATCCAGTGTACTTCCGTTATTCCAACTTCTGTACAAGCCACCATCAGTTGCACAATAAATTCGGTTGGTATCGTTCATATCAATGGCAATATCGTGAATGTCAGCATGCATTGCGCCTAGGTTTTTGAAAGTCAAACCACCATCGCGACTTATTGAGCCACTCAATCCACCTTTGTAAACAATATCAGGATTTTTTGGGTCTACTACAATTCGAGAGAAATAAAAAGGACGCACTACCAGAGCAAAATCACTGTTTAAGTGTTTCCACGTTTTTCCGGCATCTGTCGATTTGTATAACCCTTTTTGATTGTCTTTTTCACATTCCAAAACACTGTACAAAATATCAGGATTTGATGGTGCTACAGCAATGGCAATTCTACCTAATTTTCCGGAAGGGAAACCAGTGTGAATTTTATTCCATGTTTTTCCACCATCAGTCGTTTTTAATAAGCACGAATTCAATCCACCTGAGTTAAATGACCATGCTGTTCTTCTGAATTCCCAGAAACTAGCGTACATTACATCAGGGTTTTTTGGATCAATCACCAAATCAGAACAGCCCGTTTTGTTGTCAATTCCGTATACTTTATTCCATGTTTTTCCACCGTCTTTTGAGTTGTAAATTCCTCTTTCATCACTATCGCCCCAAAGTGCGCCTAAAACACCAACCCAAACGTTGTCTGAATTTCTTGGGTCAATTACAATGGAAGAAATTCGATCCGATTTTGGTAAACCCATGTTCGTCCAGTTCAAACCACCATCAGTAGATTTGTAAATTCCATCTCCGGCAGAAACACTATTTCGCGTCCACGTTTCGCCCGTTCCAACCCAAATTACATTGTCAGGTTTGTTGGGGTCAACCGTAATACAACCTATGGATTGATTGTGTTTGTCAAACATCGGTGAGAAACTTGCTCCACCATCACCGCTTTTCCAAACACCACCACCAGCAGCACCAACATAGATGACTTGGTTGTTGGTTGGGTGTTGAGCGATGTCAGAAATTCGCCCACTCATAATGGCTGGGCCAATTTGTCGCGCACTCAAATCACCAAATAATTCCTTTCCTTTTAAGACAATATCTTCCTGAGCATTTACCATTAGAGTTACTAAACTGGCGAATGCTATGTATTTAAAATTTTTCATAATTCTAACGGATTATTCAGTTTTAAACTCTAACTCTTTAGGATCGATAGTAGGATTTAGAGTGATTTTTTTAACTGTCATTTCTTGTCCGAATTGGTTCAATGTGAATGGATAATAAATTCCTTCTACTTCTTGGTAATTTGATGCTGTAGAAGTCACCATTTGTCCTTTCATTGGACCTTCTTTTACTTCAGATTCTGTTAATACGATTACATTGTTTTCAGCATCAAAGTAGTAAAAAGTAACATCTTCTACCTTTTCGCCATTTACTGTAACAGGTGTTTTAGTTAGTTTAATTTTGTGGCATTCTGTTCCTTCTTTGGTTTCTTTTCCAACATATTCAACAGCATATCCTTTGTCTTTGTAGTTTAAAAACGGATCAGGAAAATCTTTTCCAGCCGATTTTTTCATGTTATCAATGTCTTCAGTAGTCATTTTTTCAGCTTTCATAGTCATCATATTAGTTGACCAACCTGAAGTTCCATCAAAAGCCATTTGCGTCATTTCTTTTCCCATTAGATTGATTTTGACTAACATCTTTCCGTCTTTGGTAGTGGTAACTGCAACTGGAATTTCCATACCTTGGTAATTGGCTACCATTTCCATTTTTAGACCGGTTAGTTTCTCTAGTTTTTCTTTTCCACCAATGGTTTCGATGTATTTGTTTACCACTTCGTCTGCTGTTTGAGCTTGAACGTTGATAAACACTAAAGAGAACACTACTGTTTTTAACAATAAGGATAGTTTTTTCATAATGGTTTTTTTAAATGAATAATGAAATAAGTAGCTAAATTATTTAAAATGTTACAGTTTAAGCAATTTTATTTCATGTACTTGAAATGCCCCACAATTTTGTAGTTGAATAAACAATCTTCTAAAACTTGACCGCCACCAACATTGTGGACAATTAATAGTCGCTTACCATCAGCTGATTTTTTATGAGTGATGATACCGATATGAGGAAGTTTATCGCCAATCATCCATGTTACTAATTCACCTGTTTTGTAGTCGTTTGGATTTTCAGAAATGGCAAGTTTTTCTCCTTTTCGGGTGAAGAAGACCTCTAAATTGGGTACTCTTCGATGATCAATATTAGTATCTGTTTTCTTCAATCCCCATTTAGTTGGGTATTTTGAGAAATTGGCTTTCATGTCTTCATGCACTTCTTTTTGTAGATCGATTCCTAATTTTCTGTAGGCACGGATAACAACATCCGAACACACTCCAGTAGTTGCAGGTACGTCTCCGTTGGGGTATTTTATCGAAATATAATCGGGTGTGTAAGCAATATTCGCATCAATTATGGATAGCGCAGCATTGGAAAGTTTTTCTTCGAAAGTTGTTGGATTTTCTATTGTGGTAACGTCAGTTGAACTTTTTATTACTAGTGGAGTTTCACTTTTTTTACAACTTAAAAATACAACCAAGATAAGAAGTGGAGTATAAATACGTAACATAGCTAATGGTTTAAAAGAGTTTGAGTTACAACGTGTTTTTGATGTTGTTTATTTTGATTGAAGAATAAAATTTGGTTTCTTTGTTAGACTAAAAGCCAATAAATTATGTACACACCAATCAATCAATGGGCGGAAGACGACCGTCCACGCGAAAAATTCCTCCTCAAAGGCAAATCAACTTTATCTGATTCCGAACTTCTTGCTATTTTAATCGGTTCAGGTTCACGCAATGAAAGTGCCGTTCAATTGTGTCAACGCATTCTTGCTTCTACAAACAACAATTTAAATCAACTCGGAAAATTATCCATCGCACAACTCACTCAATTCAAAGGAATAGGTGAGGCCAAGGCAATAACCATTGCTGCAGCATTAGAATTAGGAAGACGAAGACGTTCTGAAGAAGCAGTCGAACTCACAAAAATTACCTCAAGTAAAGCCGTTTTTGAAATCATGCAGCCTATTATTGGCGAATTGCCGCACGAAGAATTCTGGGTTTTGTATTTGAATAATTCCAACAAAGTAATTTACAAATCGCAGTTGAGTAAAGGCGGAATTACCGGCACAATTGTAGATGTTCGTCTCATTTTCAAAACCGTTTTCGAGAATAATGCTACTGGAATTATTCTTACGCACAATCATCCTTCGGGTAAGCTTATGGCGAGTGAACAAGATATTCAGGTTACCAAAAAAATCAAACTGGCAGCACAACAATTGGATGTCAATTTATTAGACCATATTATTGTTACAGAAAATGGTTTTTACAGTTTTAACGATGAAGGCATTTTTTAAGAAAATAGTAAGAAAAAAATCGAGTTCAATTCAGTAACTTGCAACTCTATTTATACGCTATGATTGCTACTAAAGACGTTACTTTTTTTTACAACGCCACCACTCAGTTTGCATTTCCAGATGTGAAATGTAATGCGTCGGAAACACTATTGATTACTGGAAATTCCGGTAAAGGGAAAACTACTTTATTGCATCTCTTGGCGGGTTTGCTTCGTCCTAAAAAAGGCGAGATTTCAATTGATGATACAAATGTTTCCCAATTATCAGAAAAAAAATTGGACCAATTCAGAGGCAAAAACATCGGTTTGATTTTACAGCAATCGCATTTTATTTCTTCGCTTTCGGTGTTGGATAATGTAGTTTTGGCTTCGTGGTTGGCTTCAGGAAAAAAAGCAACTGAAAAAGCAAAACAACTGCTTCTTGATTTGGATTTAGAATCACAAATGCACAAATTACCATCGCAGTTGAGCATTGGTCAACAACAGCGCGTTTCCATTGCCAGAGCTTTAATCAACGAACCAAAATTACTTTTGGCCGATGAACCGACTTCGAGTTTGGACGACGAAAATGCCATGAAAGTAGCCGATTTGCTCGAAAAATTAGCTAAAGACTACAACGCCTCGCTGATTATTGTGACTCACGATCAACGATTGAAAAATAAATTCGCCAAACAAATTCATCTCAATTAATATGATAGCAAAGTTAGCTTGGAGAAATATTTGGTTCAAACCTTTGAACACTCTTTTAAGTGTTATTTTATTGGCCTCGAGCGTTGCCATTATTACGGTTTTGATTTTGTTGCAAAAGCAATTTGAAGAGAAATTTTCAAGTAATATCGATGGAGTAGATTTGGTTTTGGGCGCGCAAGGAAGTCCGATGCAATTGATTCTATCATCGGTATACCATATTGACAATCCTACAGGAAACATCAGTTACGATTCGGCCAAAGTCTGGATGAATCATCCGTTTATTGAAAAAGCGATTCCGTTGGCATTTGGCGACAATTATCGCGGATTCAAAATTGTCGGTACCAATTCGGATTATTTGGATAAATACAAAGCCAAAATTGCGAAAGGGAAACTGTTTGAGAAAAACTTTGAAGTGGTGATTGGAAGTGAAATTGCAACCAAACTCAATTTAAAAGTAGGTGATACTTTTTTTGGTTCGCATGGTGATGCCGCCGAAGGTGAAGTCCATGAAGATTTCAAATATAAAATCACCGGAATTACTACTCAGACTGGAAGTGTAGTTGACAATTTGATTTTGTGCACCATTCCGAGTGTTTGGCAAATGCACGGAAGTCATGAAGAAGAAAATCCAGCTCACGGCGAAGAAGGTCACGTTCACGAAGAAGGCGAGCACGTTCACTCCGAAGCTTGCAATCACGAACACGATCATGAACATCATGAAGACATGACATTAGACGAGCCCAATATGGAAATCACAGCGGTTTTGTTGAAATTTAGAAATAAAATGGGAATTGTGATGTGGCCGAGAATTATTGCTCAAAATACCAAAATGCAAGCCGCTTCACCTGCCATTGAAGTCAATAGAATTTTTAGTCTTTTTGGTGTCGGATTAACCGCATTGCAGTATTTGGCGTATGCAATCATGTTGATATCTGGAATTTCAATTTTTATCGCATTGTACAACCGACTTAAAGAACGAAAATACGAATTTGCTTTGATGCGAATTAACGGAGCGAGTAGAACTCAGTTACTTTCCTTAATTATGATGGAAAGCTTGATTTTGTGTTTCGTTGGATTTGTATTTGGAACAATTTTTGGTAGGTTTGCATTGCAATTCATCTCCAACACAGCAGAAGACGATTTTAAAATGGCATTCAATCCGTTGGAGTTGGTTTGGGACAAAGAAATGGCGTTATTTTTAGCCACAATGGTCGTAGGAATTATTGCTGCGTTGATTCCGGCAATAAAAGCATATAAATTAAATATTTCAAAAACATTAGCCAATGCGTAATCGAATTCAATTATCGATAGTTTTAGTTTTAGGATTGATTTTCCTAAGTTTTTCGAGTAAAAAAGAAGTGTCAACTGCATTTACAACACCTGTTGTAAAAGGAGATACAATCACTTGGAAATTATTAGCAGAAATCAAATACGAGAAGAGAAAACATCCTAAATACGGAGAAGTTCAGTTTCCTGTTGTCAATGATAAAGTAAAAGCCAAAGGGAAAAAGAGAGTTTTGATTTCTGGATTTATTGTGCCCATTGACAGTAAAACCTATGCCATAAGTAAAAATGTTTTTGCTGCTTGTTTTTTCTGCGGAAAAGCAGGACCAGAAAGTATTGTTGGTTTGAAATTCAGAGGAGCTACACCTAAATTAAAAACCGATCAATACGTAACTGTTGAAGGCACATTTAGATACAACGAAACGGATGCTGACGACTGGATTTATAACGTTGATGATGTAGTAATAGTGAAAGGAAACTAATCTATGTTTCAAGGAAGGATAACCGATATTTTTTTCGATTTAGATCATACGCTTTGGGATTTTGATAAAAATTCGGAATTGGCTTTTGATAAAATCTTCCGTGACAAATATCCATCCATAAATACTTCTTCTTTTGTTGAAATTTACGCACCCATCAATCAGGCGTGTTGGAAGCTGTATCAAGTGGATTTACTTACACATGAAGAATTGCGTTACAAGCGATTGAAAGATTCATTCGATGCGTTGAATTATTCCATTTCAGATGAAGAGATTCATCAAATGTCTGAAGATTATATTACCTATTTGCCCGAAAACAATAGGCTTTTTGAAGGAGCAACAGAAATCTTAGATTATCTTTCTGAAAAGTATAAATTGCATATTATCACCAACGGGTTTTCGGATGTTCAATACAAAAAGATTCACAATTCTGGATTGTCACACTATTTTTCTACAGTAACCAATTCAGAAATGGCTGGAGTTAAAAAACCACATCCCAAGATTTATGAGCATGCATTATCCATTTCTAAGGCGTCAAAATCAACTTCGATTATGATTGGTGATTGCATAGATGCCGATGTAAAAGGAGCTTTAGACTTCGGAATAGAAGCGGTTTATTTTAATCCAGAAAAAAAAGAAGTAACTTTAACCGTCCCAACCATTCATCAATTGATTGAATTAAAAAAAATATTATAATGAAAAAATTAGTCTTTTTACTAACTATTGCTTTTTCAACTTTTGGATTTTCTCAAAGTTTAGACGATTATAAGTACGCATTAGTTCCAGCTAAGTTCAGTATTTTTAAAAATGACGATTTCAATAGATTGAATATTTTGACAAAGATGTATCTGCAAAAATATGGGTTTGAGACTTATCTTAGTTCAGAAGAATTTCCTACTGATTTCGCCAATTCCAATTGTAATAAGGTATACGTTGATTTGATTGAAAATAACACTTTGTTTCTTACTAAAGTTAAGGTGGTGATAAAGGATTGCAATGGAAAAGTGGTAGCGACATCCGAAGAAGGTAAAAGCAGAGAGAAAGATTTAAATTTAGCCTACAACGAAGCCCTGAGAAGTGCTTTTAACTCATTTACATCTGTTATTAATCACAAGTACAAGCCTCAATCGCAATTAGTTGAAACGATTCCGTCGAAAACAGTTGTTGTTGAAGAAAAGAAAGAAGAGAAAGGCAAGGAAACTATCCAAGAAATTTCACTTACAGCAATTCCAGTGAGTGAATTAAATTCGACCACTTTATTATTTGCGCAACCCATTTCAAATGGTTATCAATTGATTGATTCAGAGCCTAAGGTAATTTATAAAATCTACAAAACTTCCGATAAAAACGTTTACTCAGCTGTTAAAGGTGCAATTCAAGGTGTTCTGATAGCTAAAAATGGAGGTTGGTTTTTTGAGTACTATCAAAACGATAAGTTAGTTTCTGAGGAAGTGAATGTGAAGCTATAACATTTAATAATCGTATTTATCTTTCCATCGATTTTTTAGAAATTCGCGAGTTGAATTTTCTCTCGAATTGTTTCCAGGATTGTACAAGATTTTATTCTTCACAGCATCGGGCAAGTATTCTTGTTCGATAAAATTATTCGCGTAATTATGAGAATAAAGGTATTCTTCACCATAACCCAATTCTTTCATTAATTTGGTAGGAGCATTTCGCAAGTGAATCGGAACAGGTAAATCACCAGTTTGTTTTACTAATGATTGTGCTTCACCAATAGCCATATAGGAAGCATTACTTTTAGGAGAAGTTGCTAAATAAATCGCACACTGACTCAAAATAATTCTGCTTTCAGGGTTTCCAATAGTTGAGACTGCTTGGAAGGTGTTATTGGCCATTATGAATGCCGTTGGATTCGCATTTCCTATGTCTTCGCTGGATAAAATTAACATGCGTCGTGCGATGAATTTTACATCTTCACCACCTTCAATCATTCGAGCCAGCCAATACACAGCTCCATTTGGATCGCTTCCGCGAATGGATTTGATAAAGGCCGAAATAATGTCGTAATGTTGTTCACCTGTCTTGTCGTATAAAACGGTATTTTGTTGCACCAATTCCATTACTTTATCATTGGTGATGGTAATTTGACCTTCAGGACTTGCGTTTACAACCAGTTCAAAAATATTTAATAGTTTGCGTCCATCGCCACCCGAAAGTCGCAAGAGAGCTTCGGATTCCTTTATTTTTATTTTTTTGGATGCAATATGGGTGTCTTCTTTCATTGCTCGATTCAGAAGAGAAAGTAAATCGTCTTTGGTAAACGGATTCAAGACGTACACCTGACAACGTGACAAAAGTGCTGGAATTACTTCAAAACTCGGATTTTCAGTTGTTGCACCAATTAAAGTTACCCAACCTTTTTCTACTGCCGCTAGTAATGAATCTTGTTGTGATTTGCTGAATCGATGGATCTCGTCAATAAACAAAATAGGGTTTTTGGCAGTGAATAATCCGCCGCTTTGTTTGGCTTTTTCAATTACCTCACGAATGTCTTTTACACCACTGTTTATGGCACTTAATTCGTAAAAAGGGCGATTACTTTGTTTGGCGATTATTTGAGCAAGTGTTGTTTTTCCGGTACCTGGTGAACCCCAAAAAATCATGGACGGAATTATACCGCGAGAGATTTGTTGAGTTAATGAGCCATTTGGACCAACCAAATGCAACTGACTGATGTAATCTTCTAATTTTTGAGGTCGAATGCGTTCTGCAAGTGGTGCTTCCATCTAATTTGAAAATTTGGAAATTTGAAATGAGTTAGTGTGTTTGTTTAAAAAATAGCTGCAGTTGAACTGTTACAAATTTAATTATATTATGACTGAATTTCGAAAATTTTCTAATTATCTCACCTTGAAGTATTCAAATTAAAACTGACAAAATAGCATAAAAAAATTAATGGTTGTATTTTTGATATTCTGTTGTAACAATTAAAAATCAAATCCTTTGAACGATTATCATTATTTTAAATTTACACCTTCTGTATGGATTGTTCCTACTTTCTTGTTGATTTTAATATGGAGTGTGTTTTATTTTGAGAATGTTTTGAATGAGGATTTGAGTGTTTTTGGAATTTTACCTCGAACAGTATCGGGATTGAAAGGTGTTGTTCTGAGCCCTTTTTTGCACGGTAATTTAGGGCATATCGCCAATAATTCTTTACCACTCTTTATTTTAACTACAGCATTAATTTATTTCTATCGAGATGTTTCATTAAAAGTACTTTTTTTTGGGGTTTTACTCTCAGGATTGATTACATGGTTAATCGGTCGTCAATCGTATCACATAGGCGCAAGTGGGTTGATTTATGTGCTAGTGTCATTTATTTTCTTTAAAGGATTGATGACCAAGTATTATCGATTAATGGCTTTGTCATTTGCAGTGGTTGTAATGTACGGCGGAATGATTTGGTATGTCTTTCCTGATGTTGATAAGACGATTTCATGGGAAGGTCATTTGGCTGGATTGGTTTCAGGATTTGTGTTTGCGGTACGATTCAAAACACCTGATTATGTGGAAGAAATTCGATACGAATGGGAAAAACCTGATTTTGATCCTTCCAATGATGCATTTATGAGACGATTTGATGAGAATGGTAATTTTGTGAATCCTCCAAAACCAGAAGAAATTATAGTGGAGTATGAAGAGATTGTTTCAGAACCCATTCGATATATTTATACTTTTAAGGAGAATAGGGAAGATGACAAGTAAGCCATTTGATTCTATTCTAGCCCTGATTGTAGTGAAAATAAAAAAGGCTGCCAAACACCGGCAGCCTTTTTTATTGTAACGGAAAGCAGGAATAGGGATTGCTGAAACAGCCCAAGCTATTTGCTTCAAAAAATTCTTACTATTATTGTCTTTGTCGAACGGTTTCGTATAAGAAAGCGCCACAAGCAACAGAAACATTGAGTGAACCAATACTTCCGAACATAGGTAATTTTGCCATTTCATCAACGATTTTAAGTACCGACGGATTGATGCCGCGGTCTTCACTTCCCATGATAATGGCTACAGGCTCGTTTAATGAAATATCGTAAATGGTGTTAGTCGTTTTTTCGGTTGCAGCAACGGTTTTGATTCCGCTTCCTTGAAGATAGAATAGGGCATCTTTGATGTGGTCTACTTTGCAAATAGGTACATTGAAAACAGCACCAGCTGAAGTTTTAACGGTATCACCATTTACTGGAGCTGAGCCAGTTTTTTGTACTATGATTCCGTCAACTCCAGTACATTCTGCTGTTCGAATGATAGCACCAAAGTTTCGTGCATCACTTAATTGATCGAGAATAAGAAATAGAGGTTTTTTTCCGCTTTCTATGACAGAATCTATTAAAGTTTCAAGTTTAACAAATGATATAGGAGCAATGGTAGCAACGGCGCCTTGATGATTGTTAGATGTCAAACGGTTTAATTTTTCAATCGGAACGTAGGAGAAATTAATACTGTTCTTTTTTAAAGTCTTGATTAGTTCCTGCATTAAATCGCCTTGAGCATCACTTTGTATGAACACCTTATCAACTTCTTTTTTTGCGTTGATAGCTTCAATTATTGCTCTTATTCCGAAAATTTGATTTTCTTTTTCCATGGCGTAAAGGTATAAAAAAACCGCTACTTTTTTGAGTAGCGGTTTGTATAAAACTGAATAAGATTAATTAGTATTCATCTTCTATGAAACCAGTTCTTTTATGACCTTCATAAATCAGGTCATAACCTGGTGCATCATAGTCAAAATGAGCACGGAAAGAGATTTTATCAACTGTGTGTCCGCCTTGAGATACAGCAGCTCCTTTTTCGATTTTTCCGTCAGTAATGGTTACAAAACTACCATCGATTAGGTTTTCAGCATTAGTTGCTGTAAAGTTACCATTTTCATCAATTGTAATTTTACATTTAATCCAATACCCATTTTCATGATCGTCAATCCACATGGTATTATCATTAGCAGAAGTGTTGTAAGTTGAATGTAAAACATGTTCATCATACACATCTCCATTGGAATCGGTAATATTTATAAACCAATCTCCAGCAAATTGACCTGTATTTGTCATACCTGGATCTGGATCTCCGCCTTCATCACATGATGTGAAAGAAGTGAATAACAAGATTCCAAAAAGTACTTTTATCAAACTATTTTTTATTATTTTCATTTTCATTTTTTTTAGAGTTGAACTTGAGTTAAAGTAGCTTCAAAGTTATAACTTGTTGCTGGTGGTGCAATCCATGCACATGTTAAGATAATTTTGTGTGTTGCAGGATCTACAGTTAGACTAGTAATGTTGGCAGTTCCTCCAAATCCAGGATTGGTTAATGGATTACCTGGAAATGTGAATGAATTACCTGGAATGCTTATCGCATTAATTGTTCCTCCTGGAGTAGCGTATGGAATGCCTAGTTTTCTTCCTAATGTATACCATCCACCAAAAGCATCAGATATTTCATAAGTTCCATCTAAATTTTTCCAAATATAAATGTATTCCATATTTACTGAACTACCTTGAGCAGGATTTAACAAGCTACCATTTCTTCTAGTAGTTGATCTGTAAACACCTTCAATACTATTAACTAAATCACCAGTGCTGTAAACAATTACTTTACGGGTTGCTTTAGCTGTAAATCCATCTACGTTAACTGCAGTATACGAAACTGTATATTCATCTGCAACATCAGTATTAACGGATGTTTCTCCTCTATAATTTCCTTCCGCAGAGGTTTCATATTCAATTTCATTTTCACCCTCCATAACTATAGCTCCAGGATCAGTATATGTACTACCTTTTGGAATAAACAGTGGGTCATCTCCTAAAACGGTTATAATAGGGTAATTTGTTACCTTGGAAACATTAGCAGTTTCTGGTGCACTATCACAAGCGGAAAATAAGCCACTAGCGACTAATAAAATAATTACTATTTTTTTCATGATTTTTTTATTTTTTAATTATCCCACCATACTGGTGTTGTTACTGGGATTAGATTTGGTGCATTAACATTTCCATTTCTTTCACTTAATGGATATACAATTCTCTTAGGGAATAAACCGCTAGTTGTACCTGTTACTGAGTAAGCCAATTGACCAGGAACATATGCTGCGTTGGATTGAGGAACAGTTGAAGTTCTTGGATATCCAGTTCTGTTTATTTCAAAGAAAGCTTCAAAGCCATTTCCAGGGAAACTCGCTGCCCATTTTTGTGTAATAATTGCTTCTAATTTTTGATCAAAAGTTCCAGCTACTGGGTAAGCATATGCTCCACTTAATAAAGAGCCAGAGCTTAATCCGAATCTGGTAAAATTAGCATTAACAGCAGCTTCGTATAGAGCTTGAGCTCCAACTCCACCATTAACTCTTTCCATTGCTTCAGCTTGTAAAAAAAGACTTTCTTCTTTGCTCATTAGTAGAGCAGGAGTTGTTGCGCTTAATTTTACTACAGCTATAGTTCCGGCACCAGCAGTACTGTTGAAATCACCCTGATTTAAAGAATTTCCTGCTTCATAATAAGCATTTCTTCTTGGGTCTGCATTTTCAACAAGGAAAGATGAAAGTGTTGTACTCATTCTTAAATTTGTTGCAACATTTAATCTTCTAACTACATATTCATACAAAGGATTACTTTGGTTAATTGCATCAGTAAATTGATTCATTCCTGCATCATCAGTAAGAAAATCAGCACCACTTGTAAGTAATTGTTGGATGCCTGCATTGGCGATAGCTGCTCTTGAGCTATTTGTTTGACGCATGAAGATTTTTAATTTAAGAGTATTGGCAAATTTAACCCAGCTATCCATATCACCAGCGTAAATTAAATCATCATTACCAGGCACTTCTCCAACCGATTCATCTAAATCTCTAGATAAAGCATCGTCAAGATCTTCAATCATGTATTCATATACTTGTTCTCCTGTATCAAATGTTGGGTTAAGTATAGCACTATTACTTGCTTGTTTGTAAGGAATGCTTCCATACATATCTGTTAGCACTTGAGAAGCTTGAACCTCTAAAGTAGTTGCAATTAAATAATATTTCCAATTTCCTTCTTCTAATGCTCTACGCTTAACGTTTCTAATGTCTCCAAGGGCATCAAACATTCCATCCCAAATGAAATTGTAATCGGCAGTTCCAGCTGAATAATTGTCAATATCTTTGAACTGATTAGCTGCGTTACTTTGTGTCCAATATTGTGACCAAAATCCACCAAAAATTGCCATACCAGCACCTTCTGAACCAATGATTCCAATGATACCAGCGGGTAATTGAGCAGAAAGAGGTGCGTCATCAGGATCCAACAAATCTGGATCACGATTAATGTCTAAATCTGTATTACAACTAACAAATAACATTGCTAGAACAGAAAGACTTACTATTATTTTTTTCATTTTTTTCATTTTTAGAATGTTAATTTAAGACTTACACCATATGAACGTTGAGATGGATTTGCTCCAAATTCTCCTTGTTCACTAAATAAACCTGTACCGAAAGTTGATAATTCAGGATCAATGTATGGATTTTCATCAGGTGTCCATAAAGCTAAATTTTTGCCATATATACTGATAGATGTGTTTGATAATCCAGTTCCTTTTAATAATTTTTGTGAAAAATTATATGTGAAAGACAAGTCTCTAAGTCTCACAAATGTTTTGTCAATAACGTGAGTTTGCTCAATTCCTGGGTTACTTTGAGTATTGTAAAAATCGGTTATTCCCTCAAATGTAATTGGAGTTGTGTTTTCAGAGTAAGTACCATCACCATTATCAATAACAGAGTTAGGGATAATGAAAGGATTTCTATCATTGTAAATAGTTTCTATACCATTTCCTGTAAAATGAGAAAGACGTTTAGTGTACGAATACATTTCTCCACCTTGCTTCCAATCAATTCCAAAAGATAATGTAACATTTTTATAAGAAATTCTGTTTTTGAATCCCATAATGAAATCTCTTTCTGAAGTTCCAATTTGTTGCTCATCATCACTTACAACGTAATATCCGTTTTCGTCAACAATGTATTGGCCTGCTGCATTTTGCATTGGAGTAAAAGCGCTAAAAACACCTAAAGGTTGACCTTTGATTGCATTGAAGCTTACAGCATAATTTGATGCAAGTTGTAGTTTTTCTAACCCATCAATGATATCAGTAACTTCAGATCTGTTTTTTGTAAAAGTTGTAGTAATATCCCATTGGAAGTTGGTTGTTTTAACTGGGATAATATTTACTAATAATTCAATTCCTTTATTAGTTACATCAAGAATATTTGCTGTTCTTGTTTGAAATCCTGTTGAAGTAGCTAAAGGGATGTTTGCTAATAAATCGCTTGTTTTTTTGTTATAAAATGAAGCGTCTATGTTAAATCTTTTAGAGAAAAAATTTGCTTCAAATCCAACTTCAAGTTCAGTGGTAATTTCAGGAACTAAATTTGCATTACCCAAATTTCCATTAAATTCATATCCGTTAACTCCTCCTATTGGTAATAAAATATTACCAAATCCTAAACCTGCATTTCCTTGACTTAATGCTGATTCAACTTGATATGCTCCAGTATCATTAGCTATCTTAGCATATGCAGCTCTTAATTTTAAATAATTTAAGTATTTACTTGAAGAGTTGTCATAAGCTATTCCACTTAAACTAACAGAAGGGTAAAAATAAGAGTTTGAACCCTTTGGTAGAGTAGATGTCCAATCGTTTCTTCCTGTTAAAGTTAAGAACAATTTGTTTTTATATGATGTTTCAACTGAAGCAAAAACGCCATAGGATCTTCTTAATAAATCATTTTGAAAAACAACAGGTTTGACAGAAGAATTAGATAACTCATAAAAATAAGGTATATCTAAGTTTGTGATACTTGCTTGTAAAGTTGAATTTTTTCTTTCATTAGTATTGAATCCGATGAAAGGTGAAATCGTAATATCCTCTGTTAAATCAGTGCTGTAATTTAAGATTAAGTTTGTATCGTATTCAACAGTTTCATTTGAAGTTTCGGTTACACCACCTACTATCTCATTAGCACCACCATCCGATTGAGGTGTGTTTGGTGCATATTTCACAACAGCCCCATACGATTTAACTTTTTCCATTTTATAATCACCTCCAATTTGATAGCTCAAAGATAATTTTTTGGTAAAATTGTATGAGATGTTTGTGTTTCCATAAAAACGATTACCATCAATAAATGTTTTGTTTTCATTTAAAACCCAATATGGATTGGTTGCATATGGAGTAAAGTAGTAGTCGTTATTGTTGAAAGGATTATTTGTGTAATCCGCCAAATCTACAATGCTTACATCTCTTGGTATTTGAAGAAGCTCTTGAGTAGCGGTATTTCCTTCTCCTGCATCAGCACCTTGACCAGTGTTAACCGCATTTTGATCTTTTTTAACATAATTAAGACTAGCTTTGAAGTTTAATTTTTGACCTGTCATACCTCCATTAACTGAAAAAGTTTGTCTTTTGAATGAGTCAGAGTTAGTAGGTACAATACCGTCAGAATTAACGTCGGCAAAACTAACAGAAAAATTTGAATTTTCACCTCCACCGCTTACTCTCACACTGTTTGAAAATGTACTTCCTTTATCAAAAAAGTCCTTGAAGTTGTCTTCAAGAGCAATGTAAGGTTTAATGAGCTGAGAATTGTCAATAATTGATCCCCATGGTCTAATTTCTCCATTGAAGGCTGGACCCCATGAACCATTTTCATTACTTGTTGTGTTTCCAGGTTGACCTGCCCAGTTTGACCATGATTTTCCATTCCAACCTTGACCAAAACTGTTTTGTAAATGAGGAACTCTAGCCACCTCAGAAAAATCTGCAGAATGATTAGTTTCTACAGAGATTTTAGATTTGTTTTTAGCGCTTTTAGTTGTAATAACGATTACACCTTGTCCGGCTCTTGAACCATACAATGCAGATGCAGCAGCTCCTTTTAAGATGGTCATAGTTTCAATGTTGTTAGGATCGATATCACTGATTCCATTTCCAGCATCAAAGCTTCTAGTGTTTCCGATACCACTTGATGAAGTGTTTGTAATTGGAGTTCCATCAACGATGTAAAGAGGTGAGCTGTTACCTAAGGTATTAAAACCACGAATAACAACTTTTGAAGCAGCTCCGACTTGAGCGGGAGCAGTAATGTCAACTCCAGCTACTTTACCAGATAATGACTCGAAAAGGTTTGTATTGTTTACCTCAGTTAAATCTTTTCCGGAGACATTCGACGTAGCATACCCTAATGCCTTTTTCTGTCTTTTTACTCCTAAAGCTGTAACAACAACACCTTCGAGTTCAACCGCATTGGATTCCATTTTAATGTTAAGATTTGTCGAACTTGCTTTTGCTTCTTGTTCTTTAAATCCGACATAACTAAACACTAATGTTTGGTTTGGACTTGCTTTAATAGCATACTTGCCATCAATATCAGTCTGAACACCTGTTTTTGTTCCTTTAATAAGAACGTTTACCCCAGGTAAAGGTAAACCAAGATTGTCTGATACTACACCAGAAACAACCCTGTCTTGTGCAAATGTAATTTGCACAAAAAACACCATAAGTAGTGTTAGAAATAAATTAAACTTTGTTTTCATTATTTTTTGGTTTGAATTAGTTAAACAAAAATCTTAAAAAAATCTTAATAAACCAATCATATATTGAAAAAAAATTAAATTTAACAGAATTATTCAGAAATAACTTTTAAAACTTATGTGAATAATTGAATTTGATAATTTTACAACTTGCTTGTTATCAATTCCATTAGCATAAATAAAATTGAGTTTACCACCATTGTTTAGCAAACCGAATCCAATTCCAACACCTAACGGATTGTTGCTTGATTCAGTAGAATTGTCCTTATAATATCCATAATCAACTATAGAATGCATGTAAAAATTTGGAGAAAATCGATAGCGGTATTCAGTAAGAATTAAGTTAGCTTGACTACCTTGTAAACTATTTTCTTTAAATCCTCTGATTGACTTAATTCCTCCGAATCGAAATAATTCATTAATTAAGTAGCTATCACTTTGCAAGAAGTAATTGTGGCTGGAAACGTACAAGCTGTTTTTTTTATTTAGATCTAAAACATAATTAAAGTTGATGCTTCCAGAAAATTGATTGCTTGAATCAATTTTTGATTCTCTTTTTCCGTAACCAATTTTAAGATTTAAACTTGATTTTTCAGGAAATAACAGATCTTCTTTTGAGTTTTTAAAATCAAAGCTCGAGGTGAAAAAGTAATTATTGAAATCGTTGAGTAAAGTTGAATTAAGATTTCCGATGTCGCTTGACTCTGTACTTTGATAGCCTACGTAGATTTTGCTTTTATTGTTCAGGTAATAGCCCAGATTAATGTCGGTTTTTGAGTTTTGAAAAGTGCTGTCTTGTTTAAAAATATTGAGTTGTAATTTTAAGCCAATTGGACTTTTGAATACAAATGGTAGTTCAATGTCTAAGTTGAAATTTTTTTGGTCTTTTCCGTCGCTTCTCCATTTAATTGAAAACTCATCACCGGTATTTAAAATGTTATTAAGGCTTAAATCTACATAGCCATTTAATATCAATTTTTTATCAGAATTACTAAACCCCAGAAAGCCATCAAAATAATTATTTTTTTTCTTCTCAATGTACACATATACCTTTGTGGTGTCAGGATTGAATAATATCTCAGGATATTTAGTCTGTTTGACAAATGAAATACTTTTAAAATCATTGCTTATTTTTTCTAAACTCTCTTTGTTGAATGTTTTGTTTCTGTGCTTTTTTAAAATATTCTTCTTAAAGCCTTCTGGAAATTTATCGTATCCATTTATTATGATGTTGTTAACTACTCTTTTTGTGTCTAACTCAATAAACAATTCGGCAATCAAGCTGTTGTTTTTCTTTGTGATGTTCTTCAACTGCACTTTTGAAATAGAGAATCCCTTATTTTCAATTTTCTTAGAAATATTTATTAAGTAAGTTTCACTTTCGTGAAAGCGCATTTTTATTGTGTCAGACTTTGTCTCCGAAATAAGCTTCCATTTGTCACCTATATATATATGAATAAAATCAATGCGTTTTTTTAATTCAAATTGATAATGATGAGTGGAGTCGTTGGCTTTTGAATTGGAAATGATTTGACATTCTAAATATCCTTTTTTTTGAAGTTGTTCTGTAAGTTGATTTACTTCGTCAAGAATTAGACTCTCTTTCGTGAACTTTTGCTGATAACCTATCGAATCAATCGTTTTTGTCTCGTTTTCTTTTAATCCAGTTACGGTCAAATAATAATTTTGCCCAAAACCAGTTAGGTGGTACAATGAAATAATAAGTACAAAAAGTTTTTTCATTTTTTTGAGCGAATGGTTTGGCTTTTATTTTTAATTTATTTTCTCACTATTAGCAAAGCACGACCGTTTGATACCATCGGGGCTAAAGGATAATTTATTTTTTAGTTTGTTGGATTGTAAAAATAACGCAAATATTCACAGTTTAATATATTTTTTGAGTTGTTCAGAAATGTTCTTGAAAATTAATTAATTATGATTTTTTTTATTAAAAATAATTACTACATTTGCAACCCCGAAAAAAGCGGGAATTTAATAAATAAAGAAATTTTAGTATTTAATTATGCCAACAATTCAACAATTAGTAAGAACAGGAAGAACTCAAGTCACTAAGAAGAGTAAATCGGTTGCTTTAGATTCTTGTCCTCAAAGAAGAGGTGTTTGTACGCGTGTTTACACTACTACTCCAAAAAAACCAAACTCTGCAATGCGTAAAGTTGCGCGTGTGCGTTTGACTAATGGAAATGAAGTGAATGCTTACATCCCAGGAGAAGGACACAATCTACAAGAGCACTCGATAGTATTAGTGCGAGGCGGAAGGGTAAAAGATTTACCAGGAGTTAGATACCACATTGTGCGTGGTGCGCTTGATACATCAGGTGTAGCAGGAAGAACACAAAGAAGATCTAAGTACGGTGCTAAACGCCCAAAAGAAGCTAAAAAGTAATTTTAAAAACTTTTAAAGAAAAGACATGAGAAAAAGAGCGGCAAAGAAAAGACCACTTTTACCAGATCCAAAATTTAACGATCAGTTAGTAACACGTTTTGTAAACAACTTAATGTGGGATGGTAAGAAATCTACAGCTTTCAAAGTATTTTATGATGCTTTAGAGATTGTAGAGACAAAAAAGAACAATGATGAGAAATCGTCATTAGAAGTATGGAAAGATGCTTTAACTAATGTTATGCCTCACGTAGAAGTGCGTAGTCGCAGAGTAGGTGGAGCTACATTCCAAATTCCAATGCAAATTCGTCCAGATAGAAAAATCTCTATGGCTATGAAATGGATGATTCTTTATGCAAGAAGAAGAAACGAAAAATCAATGGCTTCTAAACTAGCAGGTGAAATTTTAGCAGCAGCTAAAGAAGAAGGTGCAGCAGTTAAGAAAAGAATGGATACTCACAAAATGGCAGATGCGAATAAAGCATTCTCTCACTTTAGATTTTAATTCATAAGAAATGGCTAGAGATTTAAAATACACAAGAAATATTGGTATCGCTGCTCACATTGATGCAGGAAAGACTACAACTACTGAGCGTATATTATTCTATACTGGAAAGTCGCACAAAATTGGTGAAGTACACGACGGTGCTGCAACAATGGACTGGATGGCACAAGAGCAAGAAAGAGGTATTACTATTACTTCTGCGGCAACAACTTGTGAGTGGAATTTTCCAACTCAACAAGGTAATATTTTACCAGAATCAAAACCCTATCACTTTAACATTATTGATACTCCTGGGCACGTTGACTTTACCGTAGAGGTAAACCGTTCGTTGCGTGTATTGGACGGTTTAGTATTTTTGTTTAGTGCGGTTGATGGTGTTGAGCCTCAATCAGAAACTAACTGGAGATTAGCGGATCAATATAGAGTGCCTCGTATGGGATTCGTTAATAAAATGGACCGTCAAGGATCTAATTTCTTAAACGTTTGTCAACAAGTGAAAGACATGTTGAAATCAAACGCAGTTGCTATCACTTTGCCAATTGGTGAAGAAAATGATTTCAAAGGTGTGGTTGACTTAGTAAAAAACCAAGCAATTGTTTGGCATGATGCTACTCAAGGAGCAACTTTTGATATTGTTGATATTCCTGCTGACATGGTGGATGATGTAAAACATTATCGTTCAATCCTTATCGAGGAGATTGCAACTTACGATGAAAGTCTTCTTGATAAATACATGGAAGATGAAAATTCAATTACTGAAGAAGAAATCAATGCTGCTTTAAGAGCTGCTACAATTGATATGGCTATCATTCCTATGATTGCTGGTTCTTCATTTAAAAACAAAGGAGTTCAATTTATGTTGGACGCAGTTTGTAAATATTTACCTTCTCCTTTAGATAAAGAAGGTATCGAAGGTATTCATCCTGATGATGCTGATTTATTAGAAGAAGATCAAACCAAAATATTACGTCGTCCTGATGTAAAAGAGCCATTCGCTGCTTTAGCATTCAAAATCGCTACTGACCCTTACGTAGGTCGTTTAGCTTTCTTCCGTGCTTACTCAGGGCGTTTAGATGCTGGTTCGTATATCTTGAATACACGTTCTGGAAACAAAGAAAGAATTTCTCGTATCTACCAAATGCACGCTAACAAGCAAAACCCAATCGAATACATCGAAGCAGGTGATATTGGAGCAGCAGTTGGATTTAAAGATATCAAGACTGGAGATACAATGTGTGATGAAAAACACCCAATTATTCTAGAGTCAATGAAATTCCCTGATCCAGTAATTGGTATCGCTATCGAGCCTAAAACTAAGGCTGACGTGGATAAAATGGGTATGGCTTTAGCAAAATTAGCTGAAGAAGATCCAACATTTACTGTAAGAACTGATGAAGCTTCAGGTCAAACGATTATTTCAGGTATGGGTGAGTTACACTTAGACATCCTTGTGGATCGTATGAAACGTGAATTCAAAGTTGAAGTAAACCAAGGTGAGCCTCAAGTTGAGTACAAAGAAGCATTTACAAAATCAGCACAACACAGAGAGGTGTACAAGAAACAATCGGGTGGTCGTGGTAAATTCGGTGACATTGTGTTCCGTTTAGAGCCGGCTGACGAAGTGGATGGTAAAACTCCAGTTGGATTACAGTTTGTTAATGAAGTTAAAGGTGGTAACGTACCTAAAGAATACATTCCTGCTGTTGAAAAAGGTTTCAAAGAAGCTATGAAGACAGGTCCATTAGCTGGATATACTGTAGATAGCTTAAAAGTAACTTTGTTAGACGGTTCGTATCACCCAGTGGATTCAGATGCTCTTTCTTTCGAATTAGCTGCGAAAATGGGTTATAAAGAAGTGGCAAAAGCTGCAGGTGCGGTTATCCTTGAGCCAATTATGAAAATCGAAGTGATTACTCCTGAAGAAAATATGGGTGATATCGTGGGAGATTTGAATAGAAGAAGAGGTCAAGTGAATGATATGGGTGATAGAGCTGGTGCAAAAACCATCAAAGCTCACGTTCCATTATCGGAAATGTTTGGTTATGTGACTACATTAAGAACACTTTCGTCTGGTAGAGCAACTTCTACAATGGAATTTTCACACTACGAACAAACTCCTTCAAACATTTCTGAAGAAGTAATCAAAAAAGCAAAAGGTAACGCTTAATTTTTAACAAGATGAGTCAAAAAATTAGAATAAAATTAAAGTCTTACGATCACATGTTGGTTGATAAATCAGCTGAAAAGATTGTAAAAACTGTAAAAAGTACAGGTGCAGTGGTAACTGGTCCAATTCCGTTACCAACTCACAAAAAGATTTTTACTGTGTTGCGTTCTCCACACGTTAACAAAAAATCAAGAGAGCAATTTGAAGTGAGTTCTTACAAGAGATTGTTAGATATCTACAGTTCTTCTTCAAAAACAATTGATGCTCTTATGAAATTAGAGTTGCCAAGTGGTGTAGAAGTAGAAATTAAAGTATAAGTTTCAGTTATTGGTAAAAGTGAATGGTGGTTGGTTTTAACTAATCACTATTTGCTAATTACAAATCACTATTTTTAATAATCAATAAATAATAATTATGTCTGGGTTAATTGGAAGAAAAATCGGCATGACCAGTATTTTCGATGAGAACGGGAAAAATATTCCTTGTACTGTAATCGAAGCTGGACCTTGTGTCGTTACCCAAGTCAGAACCAAAGAGGTTGACGGGTATGAAGCTCTTCAACTTGGTTTCGATGACAAAACAGAAAAACATGCTACTAAAGCAGACTTAGGTCACTTTAAAAAAGCGGGTACTTCTGCTAAGAAAAAAGTCGTTGAATTCCAAGGATTTGAAGAAGAGTACAAATTAGGTGATAACATCACTGTGGATGTATTCAGCGAAGGTGAATTTGTGGATGTACAAGGTGTGTCCAAAGGTAAAGGTTTTCAAGGTGTTGTTAAACGTCACGGATTTGGTGGAGTTGGACAAGCAACGCATGGTCAACATAACCGTTTAAGAGCGCCAGGTTCTGTAGGAGCTTCTTCTTATCCATCTAGAGTATTCAAAGGAATGCGTATGGCTGGAAGAATGGGAGGCGAAAATGTTAAAGTACAAAATCTTAGAGTTTTGAAAGTAGTTTCTGAAAAGAATTTGCTTGTGATTAAAGGAGCGATTCCTGGACACAAAAACTCTTATGTAATCATTCAGAAGTAATGGAAGTAAAAGTTTTAGATATCAACGGAAAAGAAACTGGAAGAAAAGTACAACTTTCGGATTCAGTATTTGGTATAGAACCAAATAATCACGCAGTGTATCTTGATGTTAAGCAATACTTAGCAAATCAAAGACAAGGAACTCACAAAGCTAAAGAAAGAGCTGAAGTTGCTGGTAGTACGCGCAAGATTAAAAAACAAAAAGGAACTGGTACCGCTCGTGCAGGTAGTGCAAAAAGTCCAGTTTTCAAAGGTGGTGGTACGATTTTCGGACCTAGACCAAGAAGCTACTCTTTCAAATTGAACAAAAGTTTAAAGCGTTTGGCTCGTAAATCAGCCTTCTCTTTAAAAGCAAAAGAAAACAATTTGGTAGTCGTTGAAGATTTTACATTCGAAGCTCCAAGTACTAAAAAATTCATTTCATTTTTAGGTGCTTTAGGATTAGAAAATAAAAAATCTTTAATAGTGTTGGGCGATTCAAATAAAAATGTATATTTGTCGTCACGCAATTTAAAGGCTTCTAACGTGGTAACTAACTCGGAATTAAGCACTTACGCAATTTTAAACGCGAATAATTTAGTGCTTTTAGAGGGTTCTTTAGAAGGAATTGAAGAAAATTTAAGCAAGTAATAGGCCATGAGTATCATAATTAAACCTATAATTACTGAAAAAATAACCAAAGAAAGTGAAATTTCAAATCGCTTTGGTTTCGTTGTTGACAGAAGAGCTAACAAAATACAAATTAAGAAAGCTATTGAAGCAGCTTATGGAGTAAATATTGTAGCAATTAATACAATGAACGTAAGACCAGATCGATCAACTAAATACACTAAAAGTGGTTTAATCAGTGGAAAGACAGCTGCTTACAAAAAAGCAATTGTACAAGTACAAGAAGGAGAAACAATCGATTTTTACAACAATATCTAGAAGTATAAGATGTCAGTAAGAAAATTAAAACCTATTACCCCGGGTCAGCGTTTTAGAGTTGTGAATGGTTTTGACGCCATTACAACTGATAAGCCGGAGCGTTCATTAATCGCACCGAAAAATAACTCAGGAGGTAGAAATAGTCAAGGAAAAATGACCATGCGTTATACAGGCGGTGGTCACAAACAAAAGTATCGTATCATTGATTTTAAAAGAACTAAAGCTGGAATTCCTGCTACAGTAAAATCTATCGAGTACGATCCAAACAGAACGGCTTTTATCGCATTACTTTGGTATGCTGATGGAGAAAAAACGTACATTATTGCTCAGAATGGTTTACAAGTTGGGCAAACTGTTGTATCTGGTGAAGATGCGGCTCCAGAAATTGGAAATTCATTACCATTAAGTAAAATTCCTTTAGGAACTGTTATTTCTTGTATTGAATTACGTCCAGGTCAAGGTGCTACAATCGCTAGAAGTGCAGGTACTTTTGCTCAGTTAATGGCGAGAGACGGAAAATATGCTACAATTAAAATGCCTTCAGGTGAAACAAGATTAATCTTGTTAACTTGTACTGCAACTATTGGAGCAGTTTCAAATTCTGATCACCAATTAATTGTATCTGGTAAAGCAGGTAGAAGTAGATGGTTAGGAAGAAGACCAAGAACAAGACCAGTTGCAATGAACCCTGTTGATCACCCAATGGGTGGTGGAGAAGGACGTTCTTCTGGAGGTCACCCACGCTCTAGAAAAGGTCTTCCTGCAAAAGGGTATAGAACTCGTTCTAAAGTTAACCCGAGTAATAAGTATATTGTTGAACGCAGAAAGAAATAATTAGATAGACATGGCACGTTCATTAAAAAAAGGACCTTTTGTACACTATAAATTAGATAAAAAAGTTCAAGAAAATATAGCTGGAGGAAATAAAGGAGTTGTTAAGACTTGGTCTAGAGCTTCTATGATTACACCAGATTTCGTTGGGCAAACTATCGCAGTTCACAATGGTCGTCAATTTGTTCCAGTTTATGTAACTGAGAACATGGTAGGACACAAATTAGGAGAATTTTCACCAACACGATCTTTTAGAGGTCACGCTGGAGCAAAAAATAAAGGTAAAAAATAAGAAGCAATGGGAGTTCGTAAAAGAGAAACAGCAGATGCGAGAAAAGAGGCTAATAAGTCTATTGCTTTCGCGAAATTGAATAACTGCCCTACTTCGCCTAGAAAAATGCGCTTAGTAGCAGACTTGGTAAGAGGTCAGAAAGTGGAAAGAGCTTTAAATATTTTAAGATTTAGCTCAAAAGAAGCTTCACGCAAATTAGAGAAACTATTATTATCTGCAATCAACAATTGGGAGCAAAAAAATAGTGAAGGTAATGTTGCAGAAGCAGGCTTATTTGTTAAAACAATCACTGTAGATGGTGGAATGATGTTGAAAAGACTTCGCCCAGCTCCACAAGGAAGAGCACACAGAATTAGAAAACGTTCTAACCACGTTACTATCGTATTAGGACAATTAGATAACACACAAAGTAATTAATAAACAGTATGGGACAAAAGACAAATCCAATTGGAAATCGCCTTGGTATCATTAGAGGATGGGATTCAAACTGGTATGGTGGTAATGACTACGGTGACAAAATCGCTGAAGATCACAAAATCAGAAAGTACATCCACGCTCGTTTATCAAAAGCTAGTGTATCGAAAGTAATCATCGAGAGAACTTTGAAACTTGTAACCGTTACTATCACTACGGCTCGTCCAGGTATCATTATTGGTAAAGGC
This sequence comes from Flavobacterium sp., assembly GCF_035299245.1. Classification (GTDB taxonomy): domain Bacteria; phylum Bacteroidota; class Bacteroidia; order Flavobacteriales; family Flavobacteriaceae; genus Flavobacterium. The sequence continues at coordinate 97,335 of NZ_DATGWY010000015.1, forward strand.
GGTCAAGAGGTAGACAAGTTGAAAGAAGAGCTTAAGAAAATTACTGACAAAGAGGTTCAAATCAACATCTTTGAAATTAAAAGACCAGAGTTAGATGCTTATTTAGTTGCAACAAGTATCGCTCGTCAAATTGAAAGTCGTATTTCATACAGAAGAGCTATTAAAATGGCTATCGCAGCAGCAATGCGTATGAATGCAGAAGGTATCAAAGTGATGATTTCAGGTCGTTTGAATGGTGCTGAAATGGCACGTTCTGAAATGTTCAAAGAAGGTAGAATTCCTCTATCAACTTTCAGAGCCGATATTGATTATGCTCTTGGTGAAGCTCACACTACATATGGTAGAATGGGTATCAAAGTATGGATCATGAAAGGTGAAGTTTACGGAAAACGTGATTTATCTCCACTTGTTGGAATGGATAAAAAACAAGCTTCTGCAGGTAAAGGTGGTGATGCTCCAAGAGGAGGAAAACCAAATGGTAAATCAAACCCTCGTAAAAGAAAGTAATTTTTTAAATTAAAGAAAAATGTTACAGCCTAAAAGAACAAAATACCGTAAGGTACAAAAAGGTAGAATGAAAGGTGTTGCTCAAAGAGGACACATGCTTTCGAGTGGAATGTTTGGAATCAAATCGTTGGATTCAGCATTTTTAACTTCTCGCCAAATCGAAGCAGCTCGTATTGCTGCTACTCGTTTTATGAAAAGAGAAGGTCAATTATGGATCAACATTTTCCCAGATAAACCTATAACAAAGAAACCTCTTGAAGTACGTATGGGTAAAGGTAAAGGAGCCGTTGAATATTGGGCTGCCGTTGTTAAACCCGGAAGAATTATGTTTGAAGTTGGAGGTGTGCCTTTGTCAGTAGCTAAAGAAGCGTTACGCTTAGCTGCTCAAAAGCTTCCAGTTAAAACTAAGTTTGTTGTTGCTAGAGATTTCGAAGCATAATATCTATAAATTATGAAACAATCAGAAATTATTGGTCTGTCTACAGCTGAGTTACAAGAAAAACTTAGTCAGTTAAAAAAAACATATGCCGAACTAAGAACGGCTCACGCGATTTCACCAATCCAAAACCCATTACAGATTAAATTTGTAAGAAGATCGGTAGCAAGATTGGCAACTGAATTAAGCAAAAGAGAACTATAATCTCGCTGAAAAGATGGAAAAAAGAAATTTAAGAAAAGAAAGAATTGGTGTTGTAACCAGTAACAAAATGGAAAAATCTATTGTTGTTTCTGAAACTCGTAGAGTAAAACACCCTTTATACGGTAAGTTCGTGTTAAAAACTAAAAAATACGTTGCACACGACGAAACAAACGACTGTAACATTGGTGATACAGTAAAGATCATGGAAACACGACCTTTATCAAAATCTAAATGTTGGAGATTAGTTGAAATCATTGAAAGAGCGAAATAGTTATGGTACAACAGGAATCAAGATTAAAAGTAGCAGATAACACAGGAGCAAAAGAAGTTTTGACTATCCGTGTTTTAGGAGGAACGAAACGTCGTTATGCCTCTGTTGGAGATAAAATTGTAGTTTCAATTAAAGACGCAACACCAAACGGAAACGTAAAAAAAGGTGCTGTTTCAACTGCAGTTGTTGTACGTACCAAAAAAGAAGTGAGAAGAGCTGATGGATCTTATATCAGATTCGATGATAACGCATGTGTATTGTTGAATGCTGCAGGTGAAATGAGAGGAACTCGTGTTTTTGGTCCGGTTGCCAGAGAACTTCGTGAAAAACAATTCATGAAAATTGTATCATTAGCACCTGAAGTGCTTTAATTCGATTAATGATGACAAAGTTAAAAATCAAATCAGGCGACGTAGTAAGAGTTATTGCTGGTGACCATAAAGGTGCTGAAGGTAAAGTTCTTAAAGTTGACCGTGAGAATAACAAAGCGATTGTTGAAGGTACTAATATGGTGTCTAAACACACTAAACCAAGTGCTAAAAACCCTCAAGGTGGAATCGTGAAGAAAGAAGCTCCAATTCATATTTCTAATTTGTCTTTAATAGATCCAAAATCTAAAGAAGCTACAAAAACAGGAGTACGTGTGGAAGGAGATAAGAAAGTGAGATTTTCAAAAAAATCTAATCAAGTATTATAGTTATGGCATATATACCTAGACTAAAGGAAGAATATAAGAGTAGAGTAATTGCTGCTCTTAAAGAAGAGTTCGGCTACAAAAACGTAATGCAAGTTCCTAAATTGGAAAAAATTGTTATTAGCCGTGGAGTAGGTGCAGCTGTATCTGATAAAAAATTAGTGGACTACGCAGTAGAAGAACTAACAAAAATTACAGGTCAAAAAGCAGTAGCAACTATCTCCAAAAAAGACGTAGCGTCATTCAAACTAAGAAAAGGAATGCCGATTGGTGCTAAAGTAACTCTTAGAGGTGAAAGAATGTATGAGTTTTTAGATAGACTTATTACTTCAGCTTTACCACGAGTTAGAGATTTTAGCGGAATTAAGTCAACTGGTTTTGACGGTAGAGGTAATTACAACTTAGGTGTTTTGGAGCAAATCATTTTCCCAGAAATTGATATTGATAAAGTAAACAAAATATCAGGTATGGACATTACTTTTGTTACTACTGCAAGCACAGATACAGAAGCAAAATCATTATTAGCAGAATTAGGTTTACCTTTTAAAAAGAATTAAGATATGGCTAAAGAATCAATGAAAGCCCGCGAGGTGAAAAGAGAAAAAACGGTAGCAAAGTATGCTGAAAAAAGAAAAGCTTTATTAGAAGCTGGAGATTATGAAGGCCTACAAAAATTACCGAAAAATGCTTCACCAGTTCGTTTGCACAACCGTTGCAAATTAACAGGAAGACCAAGAGGGTATATGCGTCAATTCGGTATTTCACGTGTAACTTTCCGTGAAATGGCTAACCAAGGATTAATTCCAGGTGTAAAAAAAGCTAGCTGGTAGTTAGTATATTTCAGCAGATAATTGTACATTTGCCGGATTTTTGCCGGGAACGTGCAATTATCTGCTTTAAAATAAGAGTTTAATGGCTTCAGGTTCAGTAGAATAGTTCTGTTGAAAACCGTTGCCACAATTTAATAAATATGTATACAGATCCAATTGCAGATTATCTTACGAGAGTTAGAAATGCAGTGAGAGCCAATCACAAAGTGGTTGAAATTCCAGCATCTAACTTGAAAAAAGAAATCACAAAGATTTTATTCGATCAAGGATATATCTTAAGCTACAAATTTGATGATAGTACCGTTCAAGGAACTATCAAAATCGCTCTTAAGTATGATAAAGATACTAAAGAGTCAGTAATTAAAGATATCCAAAGAATTAGTAAACCAGGTTTACGTAAGTACGCAGGTGCTTCAAAGTTACCTAGAATCCTTAACGGATTAGGAATTGCTATCGTTTCTACATCAAAAGGTTTGATGACAGGAAAACAAGCTAAGCAATTAAATGTAGGTGGAGAAGTAATTTGTTACGTATACTAAAAAACAGTTAAACAATGTCAAGAATAGGTAAAAATCCAATTTCAATTCCTGCAGGTGTAACTGTTGATGTTAACGAAAACACAGTTACTGTAAAAGGAAAATTAGGTCAACTTATACAAGATTACGCAGATGTAACAGTAAAAGTTGAAGAAGGTCAAGTTATTGTTGAACGACCTTCTGATAGTAAAGATCATAGAGCGAAACACGGTTTATACAGATCATTAATCAATAACATGATTTTAGGTGTATCTACAGGTTTCACAAATGAGTTAGAATTAGTAGGTGTTGGATATAGAGCGTCTAATCAAGGTCAAAAACTTGATTTGGCTTTAGGTTTTTCTCACAATATTGTTTTAGAAGTAGCTCCAGAAGTTACCTTGGAAACCATTTCTGAGAAAGGTAAAAATCCTATCGTAAAACTTACGTCACATGACAAACAACTTTTAGGTCAAATTACGGCTAAAATTAGAGGTTTCCGTAAACCAGAGCCATACAAAGGTAAAGGTATCAAGTTTGTAGGAGAAGAGTTAAGAAGAAAAGCAGGTAAATCAGCTTAAAAATAGAGATTATGTCATTATCAAAATCTGAAAGAAGACAAAGAATCAAGTTTAGAATTAGAAAGATTGTTAGCGGTACTGCTACTAAACCAAGACTTTCTGTATTCAGAAGTAATAAAGAAATCTATGCCCAACTTATTGACGATGTCAATGGAGTTACATTGTTAGCTACTTCATCAAGAGATAAAGGAGTTAATTTAACTGGGACAAACGTAGAAATTGCAACTGAAGTAGGTAAACTTGTTGCTGAAAAAGCGTTAAAAGCTGGGATTGAAACTGTAACTTTCGATAGAGGAGGTTATTTATATCACGGACGTATTAAATCATTAGCAGAAGGCGCTAGAGCAGCTGGACTTAAATTCTAAGAAATTATGTATCATAAATACAAAAACGTAGAGTTAGTAAAACCGAGTGGTCTTGAATTAAAAGATCGTTTGGTAAGTGTAAATCGTGTTACCAAAGTGACAAAAGGAGGTAGAGCTTTCGGCTTTTCTGCTATTGTTGTTGTAGGTGATGAAAACGGAGTAGTTGGACACGGGTTAGGAAAATCTAAAGATGTTTCTGAAGCTATTGCAAAAGCAGTAGAAGATGCAAAGAAAAACTTAGTTAGAATTCCTTTGAGTGGTCAATCAGTTCCTCACGAACAAAAAGGTAAATTTGGTGGAGCGCGTGTATTCTTAATGCCTGCATCTCACGGTACAGGAGTTATTGCTGGTGGTGCTGTTCGTTCAGTATTGGAATCAGTAGGTATTCACGATGTATTATCAAAATCTCAAGGATCATCTAATCCACACAACGTGGTAAAAGCAACTTTTGATGCATTACTTCAAATGAGAAGTGCTCATACAGTGGCTAAACAAAGAGGTGTTTCTTTAGAAAAAGTATTTAAAGGTTAATTCAAGGAAAAATGGCAAAGATTATAGTAAAACAAGTAAGAAGTCAGATTAATTGTCCTCAAACACAAAAGAGAACATTAGTGGCTTTAGGTCTAAAAAGATTAGGACAAACTGTTGAGCATGATGCTTCTTCAACTATCCTTGGAATGGTAAATAAAGTAAAACACTTAGTTTCTGTAGAAGAAGCTAAATAATAGCAATAAACTATGAATTTAAGTAACTTACAACCAGCAGAAGGTTCTACACACAACCAAAACAAAAGAGTAGGTAGAGGAGAAGGATCAGGTAAAGGTGGAACTGCTGCAAGAGGTCACAAAGGAGCTAAATCTCGTTCAGGATATTCTAAAAAGATCGGTTTTGAAGGAGGGCAAATGCCACTTCAAAGACGTGTTCCTAAATTTGGATTTAAAAATATTAATAGAATTGATTATCAAGGTGTAAATCTTGACACGCTTCAATCATTAGTAGACAACGGAATTGTTACTGATACTGTAGATTTCTCGGTATTGGTTGCTGCTCGTCTTGCTACTAAAAATGAACTTGTAAAAGTTTTAGGTAGAGGTGAATTAAAATCAAAATTAAAAGTAACAGCTCACAAATTTACTGCAACGGCAAAAGCTGCTATCGAAGCTGCTGGTGGAGAAGCAGTAACATTATAATTTTCTGACTATATGAAGAATTTTATTGAATCAATCAAAAATGTTTGGAAAATTGAAGAACTAAAGAATAGAATTCTTATTACTTTAGGGTTACTTCTAGTGTATCGATTTGGATCGCACGTTACTCTTCCGGGTATCGATGCAACTCAATTGGCGAACTTAGAAGGTCAAACCAAAGAAGGTATCGGTTCTATTCTTGATATGTTTACAGGTGGATCATTCTCAAAAGCATCTATTTTTGCTTTGGGAATTATGCCTTACATATCAGCTTCCATCGTTGTACAATTAATGGGTATTGCTATTCCGTATTTGCAAAAACTGCAAAAAGATGGAGAAAGTGGTAGAAAGAAAATCAACCAGATTACGCGTTGGTTGACTATTGGTATCACTCTTCTTCAAGGACCAAGCTACATTTACAACTTGTACAGAACGGTTCCAAGTGATGCATTTTTACTAGGAGCAGATTCATTTCCATTCTTATTTTCTTCAGTTTTAATCTTAACTACAGGTACAATTTTTGCCATGTGGTTGGGTGAAAAAATCACTGATAAAGGTATTGGAAACGGTATTTCACTTTTAATCATGGTTGGAATTTTAGCTCGTTTACCACAGTCGTTAACTCAAGAGTTTACTTCAAGAGTTACTAATAATAACGGAGGTCCAATGTTATTAGTTATTGAGGTTATTGTTTGGTTATTGGTGATCATCGCTTGTGTATTACTTGTGATGGCTATCAGAAAAATTCCAGTACAATACGCTCGTAGAACGACTACAGGTGAATTTGAACAAGATGGAGGTAACAGACAATGGATTCCACTTAAGTTAAACTCTGCAGGTGTAATGCCTATCATTTTTGCTCAAGCAATTATGTTCATTCCCGCAGCTTTAGCTGGATTGTCTAAGTCTGAAGCTTCTCAATCTATTGCAGGTGCTTTTAGTAATATGTTTGGTGTTTGGTACAATGTGGTTTTTGCCTTGTTGATCATCATCTTCACATTCTTCTACACAGCAATTACAGTTCCAACTAATAAAATGGCTGATGATTTGAAAAGAAGCAGCGGGTTCATACCAGGTATTAAACCCGGTGTAGAAACTTCTGATTATTTAGATAAAATCATGTCATTGATTACTTTCCCTGGTGCATTATTCTTAGCTTTAATTGCTGTGTTCCCAGCCTTTGTAGTTAGTATTGGTGTACAACAATCATGGGCAATGTTCTATGGTGGAACTTCATTAATTATTATGGTAGGAGTTGCAATTGACACTATTCAACAAATCAATTCGTATTTGCTGAATAAACATTATGATGGTTTAATGAAAAGTGGTAAAAATAGAAAAGCAGTAGCTTAATTTTTATGGCAAAACAATCAGCAATAGAACAAGACGGATCAATCATCGAAGCACTTTCGAATGCAATGTTTCGTGTAGAGTTAGAAAATGGACACATCGTTATCGCTCACATTTCTGGAAAAATGCGTATGCATTACATCAAGTTGTTACCTGGTGACAAAGTAAAACTAGAAATGAGTCCTTACGATTTGTCAAAAGCAAGAATCACTTATAGATACTAATAGCTATATAATATGAAAGTAAGAGCATCAGTAAAAAAACGTAGTGCAGAATGCATTATCGTTAGAAGAAAAGGTAGATTATACGTAATCAACAAAAAGAATCCTAGATTTAAACAAAGACAAGGATAATTATGGCAAGAATAGCAGGGGTAGATGTACCTAAAAACAAGAGAGGTGTTATAGCACTAACCTATATCTTCGGAATAGGTAAAAGTAGAGCTATTGAGATTTTAGAAAAAGCTCAAGTTAGCCAAGATATTAAAGTTCAAGATTGGAATGACGATCAGATTGGAGCAATCCGTGATGCTGTATCGTACTACAAAATTGAAGGAGAACTTCGTTCTGAAACTTCATTAAACATCAAACGTTTAATGGATATCGGTTGTTACAGAGGAATTCGTCATAGATCAGGTCTTCCATTACGTGGACAAAGAACTAAAAACAATTCTAGAACAAGAAAAGGTAAAAGAAAAACTGTTGCTAACAAGAAAAAAGCAACTAAATAATAAGTAGTATGGCTAAAGCAAGTACAAAAAAACGTAAAGTTATTATTGAATCTTCAGGCGAAGCTCATATTAATGCCACTTTCAATAACATTATCATTTCTTTGACTAATAAGAAAGGTGAAGTTATCTCTTGGTCTTCAGCTGGTAAAATGGGTTTCAGAGGTTCTAAAAAGAATACTCCATATGCAGCTCAAATGGCAGCAGAAGATTGTGGAAAAGTAGCATTAGAGGCTGGTCTTAAAAAAGTAAAAGTTTACGTTAAAGGTCCAGGTAACGGAAGAGAATCTGCTATCAGATCAATACACAATTCAGGAATTGAAGTAACCGAAATCATCGACGTTACTCCAATGCCACACAACGGATGTCGTCCTCCTAAAAGACGTAGAGTATAATGCTGTTGAATTTAATTTCAACATCTTTATAAATTTTAGTAAGTATAACAAAAGATAGAAACCAGATTATCGAAGGATTTGACCTGAATTCATAATCTCTATCTAAAAACAATTTAAAATGGCAAGATATACTGGTCCAAGTACAAAAATTGCTCGTAAATTCGGCGAAGCAATATTCGGAGAAGACAAAGCCTTCGAAAAAAGAAATTATCCTCCAGGCCAACATGGTATGGCTAAAAAAAGAGGTAAAAAATCAGAATACGCAGTACAGTTAATGGAAAAGCAAAAAGCGAAGTACACTTACGGTATTCTTGAAAAACAATTTAGAAACCTTTTTGAAAAAGCAGCTGCTTCTAAAGGTGTAACAGGTGAAATCCTTTTACAATTATGTGAAGCTCGTTTAGATAATGTTGTATACAGAATGGGTATCGCTTCTTCAAGAAGAGCAGCGAGACAAATTGTTTCTCACAGACACATCACTGTAAATGGAGAGTTAGTAAACATTCCATCGTACCACTTAAAAGCAGGTGATGTTGTTGCAGTTCGTGAAAAATCTAAATCGTTAGAATCTATCGAGCGCTCATTAGCAAACTCTAATAATGTATACGAATGGATTACTTGGAATAATGATACCAAACAAGGTACTTTTGTTTCTGTTCCAGCTCGTTTGCAAATTCCAGAAAATATCAAAGAACAATTAATCGTAGAGTTGTACAACAAATAATAATTGACAGTAGTCTAAATTATGGCAATATTTAATTTTCAGAAGCCCGATAAAGTTATCATGATCGATTCAACCGATTTTGAAGGTAAGTTTGAATTCAGACCTTTAGAACCTGGCTACGGATTGACCGTTGGTAATGCACTTAGAAGAGTTTTACTTTCTGCTTTAGAAGGTTATGCTATCACTTCAACCAAAATTGAAGGTGTTGAGCATGAGTTTTCAACAATCTCTGGTGTAGTAGAAGACGTGACTGAAATTATCCTTAATCTTAAACAAGTGCGTTTCAAACGTCAAATCGAAGATATCGATAATGAATCAGTTACCATTTCAATCACTGGAAAAGAACAAATTACTGCTGGTGATTTTCAAAAATTCATCTCTGGTTTTCAAGTATTGAACCCAGAACTAGTAATCTGTAATCTTGAAAGCAAAGTTAATTTCAATATGGAATTAACCATCGAAAAAGGTAGAGGTTACGTACCAGCTGAGGAAAATAAAAAGCAAAATGTTTCTATGGGAACTATTTTTACTGACTCTATTTTCACTCCAGTGGTTAACGTGAAATACGCTATTGAAAATTTCCGTGTTGAACAAAAAACCGATTATGAAAAATTAGTTTTTGAAATCAAAACGGATGGTTCAATCAATCCAAAAGATGCTCTAACAGAAGCAGCTAAAGTATTAATTCACCACTTCATGCTATTCTCTGATGAGAGAATCACTCTTGAGGCTGACGAAATTGCACAAACCGATTCATACGACGAAGAATCATTACACATGAGACAATTGCTTAAAACTAAGCTTGTTGATATGGACTTGTCGGTAAGAGCACTAAATTGCTTAAAAGCAGCTGAAGTTGATACATTAGGAGACCTAGTCTCTTTTAATAAACACGATTTAATGAAGTTCCGTAACTTCGGTAAAAAATCGCTAACTGAGTTAGACGAATTAGTTGCCAACAAAAACTTAACGTTCGGAATGGATTTATCAAAATATAAATTAGATAAAGACTAGTCGCTTTATCCAAATTAAAAAGAATTTAAAATGAGACACGGAAAAAAATTCAATCACTTAAGCAGACAGACAGGACATAGAAAATCTATGTTGGCTAATATGGCTTGTTCTCTTATCGAGCACAAACGTATTAACACTACTGTGGCTAAAGCAAAAGCGCTTAAACAATTCGTTGAGCCTTTAATCACTAAGTCAAAAGAAGACACAACTCACAATAGACGTATCGTTTTCACTTACTTACGTAACAAATACGGTGTTACCGAATTGTTCAGAGAAGTAGCTGCAAAAGTAGGAGATCGTCCAGGTGGATATACACGTATCATCAAAATGGGTAACCGTTTAGGAGATAACGCTGATATGGCCATGATCGAGTTAGTTGACTTCAACGAACTATACAACGGTGGTAAAAAAGAAGAGAAAAAATCAAAAAGCCGTCGTGGTGGTAAAGCGAAAAAAGCAGAGTCAACTCCTGCTCCAGAAGCTACTCCAGCACCAGAAGCAAAAGCGCCTGAGGCTCCAGAGACTTCTTCAGAAGAAACTACAGAAAGCGCAGAATAATGAAAACGCTCTCGTAACTATAAAGGATAAACTTTTTTTAAGTTTATCCTTTTTTTATGCAGCAAAAATACTGATGTTCTTTGCAACAGTTGTCCCGCTTTACGTTCCTCCCGATGAAAAATCGGGATCCACTTCAATCGGGGCTGAATAACAACTTTAGGAATGTTTATAAACTTTAATAAATCAATTTTAGACTTTATAGTGAATCATTTAAATTTGTACCACTACTAACTACGCACACAAAACAATGAAGTACACAACACGACCACAAGCCATTTTACTACTCGCTGACGGAACCATTTTCTACGGAAAATCCATCGGAATTGCTGGAACTACTTTCGGAGAAGTTTGTTTCAACACCGGAATGACAGGTTATCAAGAAATCTTCACCGATCCATCGTATTTCGGACAAATCATGGTAACCACAAATCCACACATTGGAAATTATGGTGTCAATGCCAACGAAGTCGAATCGGATAAAATCATGATTTCAGGACTAGTTTGCAAAAACTTTAGCTTCAATCACTCACGTCCCGATTCAGAAAGTAATCTTTACGATTACTTCGAAAAGCAAAATTTAGTGTGCATTTCTGATGTCGATACTCGCGCTTTAGTAAGTTACATCCGTGATCACGGCGTACAAAACGCGGTAATCAGTACAGATGGAACTTCAATAGAAGACTTAAAACAACAACTCGCCAACGTTCCCGATATGAAAGGTTTGGAATTGGCGTCAAAAGTATCGGCTACCGAACCGTATTTTTTCGGTGACGAAAAGGCAACCTTCAAAATTGCAGCTCTCGACTTAGGGATCAAACGCAACATTCTACGCAACCTTGCCAAAAGAGACTGTTACATCAAAGTATATCCTTACAACACTCCTTTTTCCGATTTAAAAGCATTTGAACCCGATGGTTACTTCTTATCCAATGGTCCGGGCGATCCTGAACCGTTAGAGCAAGTAATTGAAACGGCTCAGCAAATGATTGCTTCCGACAAACCTGTTTTCGGAATTTGTTTGGGTCATCAAATCATCGGTTTGGCCAACGGAGTTTCAACGTATAAAATGTTCAATGGTCACCGCGGAATTAACCATCCGGTGATGAATATCTTGACAGGAAAAGGTGAAATCACTTCTCAAAACCACGGATTTGCAGTCAACAGAGAAGAATTAGAAAATCACACCGATTTAGAAATTACCCATTATCATCTGAACGACAACACGGTGGCTGGAATGCGAATGAAATCAAAAAGTTGCTTCTCTGTACAATACCATCCTGAAGCCAGTCCAGGACCACACGATTCATCCTATTTGTTTGATGAATTCATTGCCAATATCGAAAAAGCCAAAAGGTTACAAGAGGTTTAAGGTTTGTTTTTTAGCCCTGATAGGACGGAAAGCTTGTGTGCCCGAAACTTCGGGAACACAACTTGGAGGGAAAGCAGGAAAATGGATTGCAAAGAAGCCCAAGCCATTCGCTCAAAAAAATCACTAAATCGTTTGCGTTTATAAGTTTTTTTGAATTAGTGAATCGGTGTTTTTTAGATTGTTTAAATTTGTGGTATTGACAAAAAAGCGAATTAAAAATTAATAAAATCATAACTAATGAGTATTATAATTAAAGTACACGCAAGACAAATCTTGGATTCAAGAGGAAATCCAACCATCGAGGTAGATGTAGTAACTGAAAACGGTGTTTTAGGTCGCGCTGCAGTTCCGAGTGGAGCTTCAACAGGTGAGCACGAAGCAGTTGAACTACGCGATGGCGGAAAAAATTATATGGGAAAAGGTGTTTTGAAAGCCGTAGATAATGTCAACTCTAAAATCGCTCCTGAATTATTAGGAACGTCGGTTTTTGAACAAAATCATATTGATCAAACCATGATTGAATTGGATGGAACTCCAAATAAATCCAATCTTGGTGCTAATGCTATTTTAGGAGTTTCCTTGGCAGTAGCCAAAGCAGCTGCGAACGAATTAGGGTTGCCATTGTACCGTTATGTTGGCGGAGTTTCAGCTAATACATTACCTGTTCCAATGATGAACATCATCAACGGTGGTTCACACTCGGATGCGCCCATTGCGTTTCAAGAGTTCATGATTATGCCTGTAAAAGCAACTTCATTCACGCATGCTATGCAAATGGGAACGGAGATTTTCCACAATTTGAAAAAGGTATTGCACGACAGAAATTTATCAACTGCAGTTGGTGACGAAGGTGGTTTTGCTCCGAATTTAGCAGGTGGAACTGAAGATGCTTTAGACACAATTAAAACGGCTGTTGAAAATGCAGGTTATAAATTTGGTGACGAAGTAATGATTGCTTTAGACTGTGCTGCTTCTGAGTTTTATGTAGACGGAAAATACGATTATTCAAAATTCGAAGGTCCAAACGGAAAAGTACGAACTTCAAGAGAACAAGCCGAATACATGGCCGAATTGGCTTCTAAATATCCAATCATTTCGATTGAAGACGGAATGTACGAAGACGATTGGGACGGTTGGAAATACCTAACCGAATTAATTGGTGATAAAGTACAATTAGTAGGAGATGATTTATTCGTAACTAATGTGGAACGTTTGTCAACCGGAATTGAAAAAGGAATTGCCAATTCGATTTTAGTAAAAGTAAACCAAATCGGTACCTTGACCGAAACGATTGCAGCCGTAAACATGGCACACAATGCAGGTTATACTTCGGTAATGTCGCACCGTTCCGGAGAAACCGAAGACAACACCATTGCTGATTTAGCCGTGGCGTTGAACTGTGGTCAAATCAAAACGGGTTCGGCTTCGCGTTCGGATCGTATGGCCAAATACAATCAATTGTTACGCATCGAAGAAGAACTAGCGAACACCGCTTATTTCCCTGGATTGAAAGCATTCAAACAGAAATAAAATTAATAAACGTTTTTATATCAACCCTTTGAGAGTTTTACATTCTGAAAGGGTTTTTTTATTCGTTTGGTACGCGTTCCAAATCAAATTCTCATTCAAAATCATTAAATACTCATTCGCAACACCATTTTGTACTATTTTTTCTATATTTACTTTGTAATATATTGACTATGAAAAAAATACTACTGCTTTTGATGTTGTTAACAGGCGTTCTTAATGCCCAAATTTCAATTACTAATCCTTCTCCTCTAAAAACGTGTGATCAAAATGAAGATGGTTTTGAAAGTTATGACTTAACATCAAAGAGTACAGAGATATTGGGAAGTTTAAATTCTTCAGACTACACAGTTGCTTATTATTTAACTTTCAATGATGCAGAAAACGACCAAAATCAAATTACATCGCCAGCAAGTTTTGTCAATACAACTGCTTTTTCACAAACCATTTATGTAAGAGTATGGGAAAATGCTAATACAACTAATTTTTCACTTACAAGCCTAACTTTGGGCGTTAATGAACTACCTGATTTTAGAATGTTATCCCAGCTAAATGTTTATGAAGAACCATATGATGGCATTGCAGAATTCAATTTGTACGATCAGTCTAATGTAATAAATACTAATACTCCTGTATATTATGATGTTATTTATTACACCAATTATTTTGATGCAATTAATAATGAGAATCCTATAACTAATATAGGAAATTACACGGTATATTATAATGAGACCATTTATTTTAGAGTTCAAAATCCTAGTACGGGTTGTTATAAAATAGCAAGTTTCAATCTTAATGTTCAACCCGATTCAATAGTAACAATTCCTGATGCCAATTTTAAATCCATTTTATTATCGGCAAATTGGTCGAACGGAATAGCAGGAGACAACATACAAGGCAATAGTTCGGCAATAATTGATCTTAATGGTGATGGAGAAATTCAAATGTCGGAAGCATGTAAGATTTATTATTTGAATTTGGACACTTATTCATCAACTGATAATATAGCAGACATCACTGGTATTGAAGCTTTCAATAATTTAATTTACTTATTTGCTTCAGACAATCAATTCGCTACTTTTAGTCAGTATGCTTTTTACAACTTAAGTAATTTGCAGACACTCAATTTAGCCAACTGTAATATTTCATCTCTTTATGTAAACAACCTAACTAACTTAAGAATTCTTGAATTACAGTCAAATAATTTAACAACAATTGATGTAAGTAGTTTGAACAATCTAACCCAATTTGCACCAGCGGCAAATCCATTAATATCATTGAGTATTAATAATTTAACTAAGTTGACTGGTTTGAAATGTTACAGCAATAATTTAACCAGTTTGGATTTGTCTTTTTTCCCCGATTTAGTGCTTTTACAATGCGAAGGAAATCAAATTAGTAGTTTGGATTTAAGCGATAAATTGCAGTTAAGGTCTTTGCATTGTGATTCCAATTCTATTTCTTCTTTGGATTTGAGTAACTGTCCTAATTTGACTTCATTGAATTGTAGCTATAATCCCATTTCAAGTTTAGATGTAAGTCAAAATACAATGTTGAATCTATTGACCTGTACAAACAATCAATTGACTGCTTTAGATTTAACTCAAAACTCAGAATTGACTCAAGTCAGATGCAACAATAATCAGTTAACTACTCTTGATTTGTCGAATCAGATCAAACTCGTTCAATTGAATTGTAGTTATAATAACTTATCGTCATTATTTATTAAAAACGGAAAAATAGAGTCGCCAATTACAATTAATAATAATCCTAATTTGGTTTATATCTGTGCTGATGAAGTTCAAGTGGCTAATTTACAATTACTTGTTCCTTCAGCATTAGTAAGTACGTATTGTAGTTTTACACCAGGTGGAATTTATAACTCAGTTGCGGGTGAAGTTCGATTTGATGGCGATTTCAACGGATGTGATTCGAATGATGCTCTACTGCCTAATAGTGTTCATTTGAAATTAACCAACGACACAATCACCAGCGAGGTTTTCCCAAATACTAATGGCTTGTATTCACTCTATACCGCTTCAGGAAATCATACATTGACCTCACAGTTAGAGAATCCAAGCTATTTTACAATTACACCATCATCAACATCAATTAATTTTCCTATTGTAGATGGTAGTACGCAAACTCAAAACTTTTGTATTGCTGCAAATGGAGTTCATACTGATGTTGAAATAGTCATTGTCCCAATAGAATTTGCACGACCAGGTTTTGATGCTAGTTATGAAATAATATTTAAAAACAAGGGTAATCAAACGATATCGGGTAGTATTAATTTCCAATATGATGATTCAGTCATGGATTATATCTCATCAACACTGGCTATAAGTTCTCAAAGTACCGGAAATTTGAATTGGAATTATAGCAATTTACTACCTTTTGAAAGTAGAAGCTTTACGATTCTTTTGAATGTCAATTCACCTACAGATACACCCGCTGTAAATATTGGTGATGTTTTGAGTTATTCAGCAGTAATAAATCCAATTTCTGGAGATGAACTACCTTTCGATAACACTTTTACATTTAGTCAAATCGTAGTTGGTTCTTTTGACCCTAATAATAAAGTTTGTTTAGAAGGAGATGTGGTTTCCACTTCAAAAATCGGTGATTTTTTGCATTACAACATCAATTTTGAAAATACGGGAACTTTCCCGGCTACTTTTGTAGTGGTAAAAGACATGATTGATGCAACTAAATTTGATGTGTCAACACTACAAGTTCTGAATGCTTCTCATCCGATGGAAACCAGAATTGCAGGAAACAAAGTAGAGTTTATTTTTGATGATATTAATTTGGATTCGAATCAACACGGAAATGTTGTCTTCAAAATCAAAACCAAATCCACTTTGGTAGAAGGAAACACAGTAACTAACAACGCCAATATTTATTTTGATTATAATTTTCCAATCGAAACGAATACCACATCAACCACTTTTCAAACGCTTTCTAATGGAGAGTTTGCAACGGATTATTCAGTTGTGATTGCACCTAATCCGACAAAAAACAGTATCAATGTCAACTGCAATAACACTATCAAATCCATCGAATTATACGATGTTCAAGGACGAGTTTTAATGACGCAACTGGCAAACGATTCTCAATCATCGGTTGATGTTTCGAATTATACCAACGGAATTTATTTTGTGAAAGTCACCACTGAAAATGGGACTAAAATTGAAAAAATCATAAAGGAATAAATTATAATTTGCCTTCAGAATATGCCTGACCAATTCTCAATTGGTCAGGTTTTTTATTTGAATGCATCAAATTCTCATTCAAAACCCTCAAATTCTAATTTGCTCTTTTTTCACACTAAGGAAGTAGTATCTTTGAGTATCCATTTCAATTCAATGAAATCAAAATTAGTTTTACTCTTTTTTATCACATTTTCGCTTTCTATTTATGCACAGAATAGTAAAATAGATAGCTTGACTAATGTGTTGAATCGGACGAAAAATGATATTGATAAAGCCCAAATCTTAAATGCAATTGCCGACGAATACAAAACGTCTGACCCCAAAAAGATGATGCAATTTGCACAAAAAGCACTTCTGTTAGCTCAAAAAATTAAATTCAAAGTAGCCGAAGGAAATGCCTATCTCAACATTGGGAATGCAAATATTATCTCGGGAAACTACCCAATCGCACTTCAAAATTTTACTTCAGCATCAGAGCTTTTTGAAGATGAAAAAGATTCCAATTCCAAATATGCAACCGACGTAAAAAAAGGTTTAGCCAAAGCCTTTGGTAGCATGGGAATTGTTTTTTCTGAACAAAGCAACTATTCCAAAGCATTGCACTATTATTTGAAATCAGTCAAAATTTACGAAGATTTAAAAGACGCTTCCAAATGTGCTAAATTGTACAACAACATCGGAATTGTTTACAAATCTCAAGCGTCCGATTTTAAAGCACTCGAATATTTCCTCAAGGCACAGCAGATACAGGAAACACTCAATGATCCCAATATTGGAATTACACTCACCAACATTGCCAATTCCTATTTAAAACAGAAAAGTTACGACAAGGCTTTTGATTACTATCTAAAGGCTAAGAAAAGTTTGGATGCAAATCCGAATCCGCGTGCTTTGGGCGAATGGTACAATAATTTTGGCTTGTTTTTTAAAGAAACAAAAAATACGAGTAAAGCGATAGAAAACTGGAATTCAGCAGTTACAACTTTTCAAACTATTGATGATAAATTTGGTGTTGCCGATACCTATCTTCATTTAGGGCAATTGTACTTGGAACAAAATCAGACTCAAAAAGCCATTCAAATGGCACAAAAAGCACTGCAATTGGCTAACGAATTAG
The DNA here is from genome assembly GCF_035299245.1 of Flavobacterium sp. GTDB lineage: Bacteria > Bacteroidota > Bacteroidia > Flavobacteriales > Flavobacteriaceae > Flavobacterium. The sequence continues at coordinate 114,921 of NZ_DATGWY010000015.1, forward strand.
GTGTTTTAGAGCAACGTATGCTTTCTCAAAAACTGCTGAGTGATTGCTATTCTAAGCAAAACAATCCAACATTGGCTTTAGTGCATTACAAATTGTACAATCAAGCAAAAGACAGTTTGGTTAATGAAGAAACTACCCGAAAAAGTGTTGAAGCCGAAATGAATTTCGAATTTGACAAGAAAGAAGCGCTTCATAAAAAAGAATTGGAAAAAAAAGAAATCCTACTTAAAGAAGAATCCAAACGCAATACAATGCAATTGTTTTTTGCTCTATTGTTTGGTTTATTGCTTTTCGGAATAGGATTTTTAATTTACAATAGAATTCAACTGAAGAAAACCCTAACTCTTCAAAAAGAATTAGCCGAATACGAGCAGAAAGCCTTGCATTTACAAATGAATCCGCATTTTGTATTCAATTGCTTAGGATCAATTTCGAGTTTTATTGTCAACAACGGAACCGAATCGGCTGTAAAATACTTAGCTAAATTTTCCAAGTTAATGCGATTGACCTTAGAGTATTCAAAAGAGTCGCTCATACCTATTGATAAGGAAATTGAAGGTTTGGAAAATTACCTCGAATTAGAACAATTGCGTTTCAATAATAAGTTCAGTTTTTTTATTAAAAAGGATCAACTCATCGAAGACGACATGGCAATTCCGCCATTATTATTGCAGCCGTTTGTTGAGAATGCGATTATTCACGGAGTCATTCCGAAAAAAGAAATGGGAACAATTGCTATCCATTTTACCATCGAAAAAGAAAGTCTAGTGTGCACTGTTGAAGACAACGGAATCGGTTTTCAACAGTCGCAATTGGCAAAGGAAAATTCGGTAGTTGTGCATAAATCAATGGCGTTGGACATCACCAAAAAGCGATTGGAAATGATTGCCTCAGCAGCGCATCAAAAAGCCGACTTTACTATTGAAGAACTAAAAAATAATAATCAAACAAGCGGAACAAAAGTAGTATTGCATTTGCCAATTCAATACATTTCGTAATTCAAATCGGTAGCAAGAAATATGATTACAGCAGTATTAATAGACGACGACAGCAACCTTCGCAACGGAATGAAAGGTTTACTTGCCTTGTGCGCTCCCCAAATTCAAATCATTGGTGAAGCCGAAAGTGTTGCAAGCGGAATAGAGGTTATTGACAAATTGAAACCCGAAGTTGTTTTTTTAGACATCCAACTCAATGACGGAACTGGTTTTGATATTTTAGAGCAATTGGCAGTTAAAAACGGTAAATCGTCTGCGCATATTGTTTTTATTACTGCTCACGAGCAATACGCAATAAAAGCATTCCGATTCAGTGCCTTGGATTTTTTGCTCAAACCGGTTGATCCCGACGAATTAAAAAAGGTAGTTGGTAAAATTCATGAAGTATTAGAAAAGAACAATAATTACGCTCATATTGACTTACTGTTGGAAAACATAAGAAAGAAAGTTGATCATTTCAAGCGAATCGCTTTGTCCAATTCGGATGGAATTCATCTTTTTGAAATCAGTGATATCATTCGCTGCGAAAGTGAAGACAATTACACCAAATTTTACATCAAAAACAGTAAACCAATTCTGATTTCAAAGACCTTAAAGGAATACGAAGAATTACTCACCGAACACGGTTTTGTTCGCATTCACCAATCGCATTTGATCAATTTGGCATTTTTAAAATCATTCATAAAAAAAGACGGTGGTTATGTCATCATGGCCGACAATAGCAATCTTCCGATTTCACAACGAAAGAAAGAGCAATTGCAAGAAATGTTAACCAAACAGTTGAACAATTAAATAGAATCATCATGAAAAAGTATTTAGTATTAATCGTATTTTGTTTTTCAATTTGTTCGTTTGCACAAATCATAACCATTCCAGATGCGAATTTTAAAGCGAAGTTGATTCAATTGGGAGTTGATACCAATACAGATGGTGAAATTCAAGCAAATGAGGCTCAAGTTGTGACGAGTTTAAATCTTTCAAATTCTAATATATCTGATTTAACAGGAATAGAATTCTTCGTTAATCTAGTTCAACTTTTTGTCCAAAACAATTCTTTAGTCACTTTGAACACTTCGGGTTTGGATAATTTAACTACATTAAACATTCAGCCAAATCCTCAATTGCTCAGTTTAAATGTTGCCAATTGTTCAAGTTTAACTGGAGTTTATTTCTCGAATGGTATTTTGTCATCTCTGAATGTTTCAGGTTGTACATCACTAACAGTAATAAACGTAGATAATAATAATTTAACTAGTCTTGATGCCTCTGGATTGATTGACTTGGTTGGGATTTCTTGTGCATCAAATGAAATTACAAGTCTAAATGTTACTAATTGTATTAGTTTGAGTTCAATCGACTGTGGAACAAATCAACTTACAGAACTTTCAGCCAATTTTTTGCCTTTACTGTCTACGTTAGATGCACCAAATAACATAATTACATCCCTAAACTTGTCGAGTTTACCTTCTTTACAAACATTGGATATCAGGCAAAGTCCTATTGCTAGTATTGACGTTTCAAATTTGCCGAATCTTTCAGTGTTAAGATTTGGTAATATTAATGTTCCAATAGAATTTTTAAACATCAAGAACGGTCGATCGACGAGTCTTTTTTTTACCAATCCTTCAATTCCAATCAATTACCTTTGTGCCGATGAAATAGAGATCAATACTTTGTCTACTTTTTCAAATATTTCAATTGTAAATTCGTATTGTTCCTTTACTCCAGGTGGGAATTACAACACGATAACAGGTTCTATTCTATTTGATTCAGATAATAATGGCTGTGATGCCAATGATGTTTCGTATCCCAACATTCGAATTGATATTAACAATGGAACCAATCAAGGTGCCACTTTTACCAACTCTGAAGGAGATTACAATTTTTATGTCAACCTAGGAAATTTCACAGTAACACCCAATATTGAAAATCCAACTTGGTTTACTTTTTCTCCAACTACTGCAACGATTCCTTTTTCCAATAATAATAACAATGTTGCTGTTCAAAATTTTTGCCTTTCAGCCAATGGCATACATACCGATGCAGAAATTGTAATTGCTCCAATTGTTCCAGCTCGACCCGGTTTTACAGCAATCTATCAAGTACTCATCAAAAACAAAGGTAATTTTATGTTAAGTGGGCAATTCATGCTTAGTTACAACGATGGGTTACTTGACTTTTTAGATTCAGGAATCTTTCCGAATGCTCAAATCGAGGATTCTTTAATTTGGAATTTTACTGATTTGCAACCTTTTGAAACGCTACAAACCAATGTCAGTTTTATGGTTAATGCACCTACCGATGTTCCGCCAATGAATATTGGAGACGAATTGGTTTTTCAAGCCTCAGTAACTCCAACACAAGACGACGAAAATCCTCAAGACAATGTGTTTGACTTCAATCAAATTGTTGTGGGTTCGTATGATCCTAACGATATTACTTGTTTAGAAGGCGATGTTGTTCCTGCTTCTGAAATAGGTGAATACCTTCATTACGTCATCAATTTTGAAAACACAGGTACTTCAGAAGCTGAAAATGTTGTAGTTCGGACCAATATTGATGCTACAAAATTTGATGTCAATTCGTTGCAAATGCTGCACACATCACACAATGCTTACATCAGACAAAATGCTAATGTAGTCGAATTTATTTTTCAAAACATTGCACTTGAATCAGGTGGACATGGAAATGTTTTACTGAAAATAAAAACCAAAGACAATCTTCAAAACGGTGCAACTGTGGGAAAACAAGCCAATATTTATTTCGATTACAACGCTCCAATTGAAACCAATTTGGCAAACACAACGTTCCAAACATTGAGTAATGGTGATTTTGAAGTGGATCATTCAATATCAGTTCATCCGAATCCTACAACTTCAATGGTGAATGTCAATTGCAATAACACAATCAAATCCATTCAATTGTACGATATTCAAGGAAGATTATTGCAAACACAAATTCTAAACGAAACAACTGCTTCAATCGATATTTCAAATCAATCAAACGGAATCTATTTTGTCAAAATTACTTCAGAGGCTGGAGTGAAAGTAGAGAAAATCATAAAAGAATAGTTAGTTGGTAAGCCACGAGTTCAAATTCTATTAGGCGAATTCGTGGCTGTAAACAAAATCAGTTTTTTACAGTAAAAGTTTCATTTCCTTTTTATCTATATCAATCTTGCAGATTTTACAAAAAAATTAACGATTTCGTTGCTGTATTTGTTTTTTAATTCATTTGGAATTCCATAAATTTGTTAAATTATTATTTATCAGACTTAATTTCCATATTATATCATGTCAAAAACAGCAATATTAGAATACGAAGGCCAAAAGTATGAGTTTCCCGTAATTGTAGGAAGTGAAAACGAACCCGCCATCGATATTGAAAAACTACGCGCTCTAACTGGAGCCATCACTTTAGATCCAGGTTATAAAAACTCGGGTTCTTGTAAAAGTGACATTACTTTTCTTGATGGAGAAGAAGGAATCTTGCGTTACAGAGGTTATGCAATTGAAGATTTAGCTGAAAAAGCCGATTTCTTAGAAGTGTCTTATTTAGTGATTTTCGGAGAATTGCCAACAAAAGCACAATTGGCTCAATTTGAAACGGATATCAGAAAATACACTTTGGTCAACGAAGAGATGAAAAATATCATTGATGGTTTTCCAAAAACGGCACATCCAATGGGCGTTTTATCTTCGTTAACTTCTGCTTTAACAGCTTTCAATCCAAAAGTGGTTAATGTTGATAACGAAAAAGAAATGTACGAAGCGGTGTGCAAAACCATGGGTAAATTTTTGGTTATTGCCACTTGGACGTACCGTAAAATGATGGGCTATCCGTTGAATTATTATGATAATACTAAAGGTTACGTTGAAAATTTCATGCGCTTAATGTTTGAATTGCCAACTGGTCCTTATGCTTCCAACCCAAAAGTAATCGATGCATTAGATAAATTATTCATCCTTCATGCTGATCACGAGCAAAATTGTTCAACATCGACGGTAAGAATCGTTGGTTCGTCTCATGCAGGTTTATTTGCTTCTATTTCTGCCGGAGTTTCGGCACTTTGGGGTCCATTGCACGGTGGAGCTAACCAAGCAGTTTTGGAAATGTTAGAAGACATTCAGAAAGATGGTGGTGATGCTGAAAAATATTTAGCCAAAGCAAAAGACAAAGACGATCCGTTCCGTTTGATGGGATTCGGACACAGAGTATACAAAAACTTTGACCCAAGAGCAAAAATCATTAAAAAAGCAGCCGATGAAGTGTTGGCTACTTTGGGTGTTGATGATCCGATTCTTCAAATTGCAAAAAAATTAGAAGAATCCGCTTTAGTAGATGACTACTTTGTATCTAGAAAGTTATATCCAAACGTTGATTTCTACTCCGGAATTATTTACCGCGCCTTAGGAATTCCAACGGATATGTTTACAGTTCTTTTTGCCATCGGTCGTTTACCAGGTTGGATTGCTCAATGGAAAGAGATGCGCATCAATAAAGAACCAATTGGAAGACCAAGACAAGTATACACAGGTTATCCATTACGCGATTTTGTCCCAATGGATAAAAGATAATACAAAAAACGACTTCATTCGGAGTCGTTTTTTTTATAGGTGTTGCTTGTGTTGAAAAATTTTATATATTTGATTTCTAATAGAATAAGCTATTTTTTTCTTAAAGTATCATTCTATTGGTTTACACTATCACTGATAACTATTGCTATGAAAAAAATCTACCTTTTACTCATCATTTCATTGTTTTTTGGATTAATGACAAATGCTCAAGAAATGAAAATCATTTCCAATGTTGCAACAAATTTAGTTGTAGAAAACAAAGTCTCAAATTACAATTCAATTACCAAAAATGTTGATGGTGTTACGTATGAAGATTTCAGCTCAATATCTAAAATCTTCACTATGGAAAAAGACGCACCATCGTTGCCTACATTTTCTAAATCAGTTCAGTTGCCTAATGTAGGAAAAGTTTCGTATACTATAGTAAATGACGGTTTTGACGAATATGACAATGTAAACGTATTGCCATCAAAAGGAAGTTTGAAACGTAATGTAAATCCAAGTGAGATTCCTCATGTATTTGGTCCAAACTATAACGAAAATGCTTTTTACCCAGGCAAATTGGCTGAAGTAGGAAACCCATTTATCTTCAGAGATACTCGTGGAGCTGTGGTCACTTTTTATCCGTACCAATACAATCCAGTAACTAAAAAATTACGAGTTTATAAAAACCTGCGAATTGGAGTTAATACAAACACTTCAGTAGTTGGACTCAATGAAAAAACGAATGTTGCTATAGCTACAAATACCGTTTTTAATTCGTTATACAAAAATTTATACCTCAATTCAACCCAATACAACCCTGTTCAAGAAGAGGGTGATTTATTAGTTATCACACCATCCAATTATGTATCAACTTTACAATCGTACATAAATTGGAAGATTGAAAGAGGAATTAAAACTACTGTTGTAACTTTAGACCAAACCGGAACCACCTCTGCTGCAATAAAAAGTTTTATTCAAGATTTTTACGCCAATAATCCGGGTTTAGTATACGTTCAATTGGTTGGAGATCATGAAAATTTGCCTTGCCATTCCTATGGAATAACTGGAGCTCAAGAGCAATTATGGAGTGATTCTTTTTACGGGCAATTAGAAGGAGATGATTATTTCCCTGAATTAATCGTTGGACGCTTTTCAGGAAATGTGGTTGAGGTTCAAACCATGATAACACGTACATTAGAATATGAAACTAACCCATTTACGGGTGATTGGATGACTAAAGCTATCGGAATCGGTTCTAATGAAGGTGATGGGTATGGTGATGATGGTGAGCCTGATTGGCAACATTTGCGTAATATTGGAACAGTACTGACCAATTATGGTTATTCAACTATTCATGAGTTTTATGATGGTTCACACGGAGGTAATGATGCTGACAATAGCCCATCGGCAGCGATGATTTCTACCGCAATTAATCAAGGTGCTGGATTATTAAATTATACAGGTCACGGCTGGACGGAAGGTGTTTCAACAGGTGATTACACTAATAGTAATGTGAATGCACTGACCAATACGAATAAGTATCCTTTTGTGATTTCAGTTGCATGTAACAACGGAACATTTGTAGGATCAACTTCACTTTGCGAAGCATTTACTAGAGTAAAATATTTAGGAACTCCAACAGGTGCAATTGCTTCTTGCGGTTCGTCTATACTGATGGCTTGGGCTGAACCCATGCAAACTCAGGATGAAATGACCGAATTAATTGTAAGAAGTGATTCTGAAAACATCAAAACATCATTAGGAGGTCTTTTTTACAATGGTCAAATTAGTATGTTGGAAGCCTACAATCAAAGTCCAACTTCTCAAGAAGTAATGCAAACATGGGTATTTTTTGGTGATCCATCTACTATCTTCAGAAGCAAAGTGACTACTAATATCACTGCCAATCATGTTGAAACAATTTCTGCTAGCGGCGGCAATTTAGAGGTTTTATCAAATACAAATGGTGCTCTTGTTTCAATAACACAAGACAACGAAATTATAGCTCTTTCTGAAATTGTTGACGGTATTGCCACTATTGAAATTCCGACTTTAACATCAATGAATAACCTCAAAGTTACTTTAACAAAAGACAATACCAAACCGTACAGAGGTGAAATAGCTGTGGAAGCATTGGGAGTTTCGTCCTATGAAAATCTTTTCACAGTTCATCCAAATCCGGTTTCAAGTATACTTACTATATCAACTAGAGGAGGCGGAATTTCAGAAGCTACAATCCAAATGTTTGACATTAATGGAAGAGTCATGATGACCCAACAAAATGTCAATCTAAGTTCAGATTATTCACTATCAACAGACTCGTTATCAGCAGGTTTGTATTTCTTAACGATTACTTCAGATTCAGTTAGCAAAGTCATTAAAGTTGAAGTGAGATAGTTCACCCTTTATTTTCTTTATAAAAATAAGCTCCACTTTTGTGGAGTTTTTTTTTGTATTAATCTGAACCTAATTGAAAAAAAAATCAATTATTTTATATTTATGAGTCATTAGTAAATTGTAGGATATTTACTTTATATTTTTTTAAATTAATGTATTATATCGATTATTTGTGTATTTTATAGAATAATTTGATGAAAATAAATATACATTTGGATTAATAAATTAGTTGAAAGAAATACAGCAATTAGTATTTCCCAAATAATTTAGTTCTCGTGTTGTAATACCCTATAAATCAACACCATTAATCAACTACTCACCCTAAGTAATTGATGGTTTTTCAACGAATGCATTTGATTGATTTATAATTCCTAAACTGCACAATTATGAGAATGAAAATTACTTTTTTACTTACTATTTTGGTTTTATTCGGTGCTTCTTCAAAAAGCAAAGCACAAACCAATTCGACTTCAGAATTTGAAAATTCAAAAAAGAGCATCATTGAAAGTTATTTTCTTGAGATGAAAAAAGATTCGTTGTATTATTCTGCATTGAATAAGAACAACGGATTACCATCCAATACAGAATTTGACAATCAAAATCAAAGTAATTTCTGGAAGGTGAATGGAAATTCTGGAACTTCTGTGGATGAGCATTTTATCGGAACAACCGACAATGAAGATTTTAAATTCAAGAGAAATAATGTGAATAGTGGACGAATCGGTTTTTCGATTACATCATTCGGACTGAATTCAGGTCAAGGTGGTTTTTCAAATATTAACATCGGACGAGGTGCTGGAAATAATTCGGATAACGTTTTGAATTTCTTTAATATTTCAATTGGAGAAAACTCAGGTAAATCCAACACAACGGGATTTGTAAATACTTTTGTTGGTTCATCGTCGGGTAACGGAAACACAACGGGTTTTGGTAATACATTCATAGGAGCAGAATCAGGAAAATTCAATAATGAAGGATTTTCAAATACTGCTTTAGGTTATAGAGCTCTTTACAACAATCGCCAAGGAAATTATAATATTGCTCTAAGTCCAGCTTCACTTGAACTGAATCTAAATGGAGATAATAATATAGCATTAGGAACATGGTCTTTGCAAAAAAATACGAATGGAAATAATAATGTTGGAATTGGAGTTTCTTCAGGACAATTGTCAACTGGAAATAACAATATTTTCATGGGAATGGCTGCTGGTAAAACCCTTAAAACAGGTGATAAAAATTTATACATAGGATATTTTACAGGTCATTTTTTGGAAAATGGATCAAATAATATTTTTATTGGAGCAAGTGCAGGTTATTCAACCAATTCAGGATCTAACAATTTGTTTTTAGGAAATAATTCGGGAATAGATTCAGGTTCGAAAAATATTGTCATCGGAGAAAACGCGGGTGGAAACACAGGGAATGGTAATATATTGTTAGGAAATAGTTCTTCTCTTAGCCCAGGTTTTCAAGTTAATCCTTTAAGCAATAATTTCTTAAACATCGGGAATGTGATTTTTGGTTACAATATGAATAGAGTGAGTAGCATTGATAATGCTTCTACAAAACCAGGAATGATCGGAATTAACACTACAATACCCAAAAACACTCTTGAGATTAAAAGTGAAGCTAAAGATCTTTCCGGACTTAGATTTACCAATTTAACAAGTTCATTCAATCCTACAGCCAACCCTGCAACTAATAAATTTTTAACAGTCAATGCTGATGGAGATGTGGTTCTTCAATACATGTCAAATGGTACAACAACCAACGTACTAACTTCGGATGGAAATCTGATGACCAGTAATGTGAACAACATTTCATCTGTAGCTCCAATTGTAAATTCGATTTCAAATTCAATCAATGCAGAAAATCAATTGGTTACTACTGTAAATGGAGTGGCGAGTAATCCAGTAACATTACCAATTCCAAATTTTTCTGAAATTGACGGAAGCACAACCAATGAACTTCAAACATTATCTCAATCAGGAAATGTGATAACACTTTCCAATAATGGAGGTTCATTTACCTTACCCACTTTTACCGATACCGACGCACAATCGTTATCGTTAGTTGGAAATAATTTGTCAATTTTAAACGGAAATTCAGTGACGCTTCCAACTACTCATGTAATTGCCGGAAATAATGTAACTGTAACAGGAAACGGAACGTCAACAAATCCATTTCAAATTGCTGCTCAACTTCAAACTTTATCACAAAACGGCAATATTGTTTCTCTTTCCAATAATGGAGGTTCATTTACCTTACCCACTTTTACTGATACCGACGCACAATCGTTATCATTAGTTGGAAATAATTTATCAATTTTAAACGGAAATTCAGTGACGCTTCCAACTACTCATGTAATTGCTGGAAACAATGTTACTGTATCAGGTTCGGGTACAGCAACAAATCCATTTCAAATTGCATCGCAAGATGACGATGGACAAACCTTAACTCTTTCGGGAAATAATCTCTCCATTTCCAACGGAAATTCAGTTGTATTGCCAACGTTTACCGAAGTGGATGGAAGTACAACCAACGAACTTCAAACGCTGACTCAAAGCGGAAATGTAATCACACTTTCCAATAACGGCGGTTCGTTTACCTTACCAACCTTTACTGATACTGATGCACAATCGTTATCATTAGTCGGAAATAATTTATCAATTTTAAATGGAAATACAGTAACGCTTCCAACTACTCATGTAATTGCAGGAAATAACGTAACTGTAACGGGTTCGGGTACATCAGCGAATCCATTTCAAATTGCATCGCAAGATGACGATGGACAAACTTTAAGTTTAGTTGGTAACAACCTTTCCATTTCCAACGGAAATTCAGTTGTATTGCCAACGTTTACCGAAGTGGATGGAAGCACAACTAACGAACTTCAAACGCTGACTCAAAGCGGAAATGTAATTACTCTCTCTAACAACGGAGGTTCGTTTACTCTTCCAACCTTTACTGATACTGACACTGATGCACAATCATTAACATTAGTGGGAAATAATTTAACCATTTCCAACGGAAATACAGTTGCATTGCCAACTACCAATGTTATCGCAGGAAATAACATAACAGTTACAGGTAATGGTTCAACAGCAACACCTTATCAAATCGCTTCTGTTGATACCAGTTTGTATGCTAATAATGGTAGCATTAATCAATCGACTACAACCAACAACAATAGAGTAGTGAACATGAACAACAGAAACATTTGGTTCAACACTGCAACAAGCACAGCTCATGGTAAAATTTATTTAGGCTCAACGCCCAATTTTCCTAATGCAACAGGAAATTATAAACTGTTTGTTGAGGGTGGAATTTTAACCGAAAAAGTAAAAGTGGCTTTACGAGGTACTGCTAATTGGGCCGATTATGTTTTTGATGACAACTACAAGTTAATGCCATTATCAGATGTTGAGAAATTCATAAGAGTAAACAAACATTTACCTGGTGTGGATTCAGCTTCAGATTTAGCTAAAGACGGATTGGATGTAGCAGAAATGCAAGCTAAACAAATGGAGAAAATCGAAGAATTGACCTTGTATGTTATTGAGCAAGATAAAATAGTAAAAGAACAAGCTTCTGCAATTGAACAACAAGGTAAAGAGATAGAAGAGCTAAAAGTTCTAGTAAAATCCCTTATCGAAAAAACAAAATGATATGCTACGAATCATCAAAATAGCTTTAATTTACAGCATTCTTTTATTTGCTTTATCTGCTTCAGCTCAACTAAACGAGTACATCGAATCAGAGAACAATAGAGTCTTAGTTTCCAATCAAACCGAAATTGAAATCGAGAACTTTATCAAAGCTAATTTCAGCAGCTATAAATTATCAAAAGAAATTACAGATGAACTCATCGAACATCTGATGCACGAGGAACACTTTACGCAACTCGAGTTAGAAGCGGCCATGATTAATGCCAAAAAACACGAACTAAGAAAGTTGTTTTTCGTCAGAAATCCAGAGAAAAAAAACAGTTATATATCAAGTCCAATTCCGAGTTCAATTGCACAAAATTGTGTCAATGGCGATTTCGAATCGGGAACTGTAGGCTACTCATTTTGGTCGGATAATCATCCTCAACCTCAATCAGGTGTCGACTTTTTTCTTTCGTGCGCTACACCAACGGCTTTGACGGCTACCAATGTAATTAATCCAACAACTAACAATTTTAATTCCAGAGCAACTGTCATCAATAGTACTGCAAATAATTACCAGCAGTTTGATCCTATTTTGACAAATTTCAATGTTAATATGCCAACGTTGAATACTAACGGAGGAACGCGTTGTATAAAATTGAATAATACAGGCGGATTTGGTTCTTCTGATCAGACGACAGTGTCACGGTATTTTCCGGTGATTAATCAATCGACTATCGATTTTAATTTTTCACTAATAATGGACAATAAACCACAGCATGGTCAGGATATTCAACCCTTTTTTAGAGCCAGAGTTAGGGATCAAAATGGCAATATTGTGGACGAAATATGCATCATTGCCAATCCTGAAAATTGTTTGTTTAATGTAATTAGTGTAAACGAAGAACGACGCGTACTCTATACTGGTTGGATTTGCGCCCGATTGAATGTGGGTGAAATTCTAAATCAACCCGGAACGATTGAATTCACGGTGAGTGATTGTCAACCTTCAGCACATTTCGGAACGGTTTATATTGATAATATTTGCGGATTTGTATGTGCAACACCTCAATTGGGAGCATTGAATATTGATCCAACTCATTTCAATTGTCCTGATGTGATTAATAATGTTCCGATGGAAGTTTGTGGAACCTACAGTCCGCCTGTAAATGCAACTTTAAGTTCCATTGTATTAGACATTGTTCAAAACGGAACCGTAATCGGAACAGTAAATGTGCCTTCTCAGCTTACAGCCAATTCATTTTGCTTTACAGTACTTCCAAGTCTATTTGGAGCCGATCCAACTGGCGAATTCGAGTTTCAAGTGCATGCGAATTTCAATGTGAATTGTCCGGCCGGATTGTTTGTTTACGAAATCTCAGATAATTCATCAGGAATTGGTCCGGATGTTACTTTTATCGATTGTTGCATGCCTACATTAGTATTAACATCGCCTTCAGACGATCATAATAATTTAGCACCAGTAGCCATTTGCCAACGCGAACGTTCGGATTGGATCAAAGCATCCAACGTAATTTCGTTTGGAAATAATGCCTTGGCTAACGGAGTAGTGTATCATGCAGAGAATTTTGTCGAACTGAATCCAGGTTTTGAAGCCGTTGAAGGCGCTCAATTTGCAGCTTATCCCGAAGGTTGTTCTGGCAGTTATGTGTACCGTGAAGATGAACAAGTGAGTCCAATTCAAGCTTCTCCTAATATTGATGACGTTAATCTGATAAAAAAACTCAAAGGTTTTGCCATCATTCCGAATCCATCCAGCAATTTTATTGAAATTGTGACCAAAGGAACAGTATTCACTAAACTCACCATTACGTCAATTGATGGTAAAGTGGTGTTTGAACAATCTTCTGATGCAACCGATAAAATGAAAGTTCAAATCAGCAACTACGAAAAAGGCGTCTATATCATTACGATTGATACTGATGATGGAGAATCAATGTCGGAGAAATTGATTAAAAACTAATTTCACAACTACTTATCAACAAAAGCTTCGCCAATCGGCGGAGCTTTTTTATATTTGCCTAATGCCAAAAGCAAATTTATGTTACCACTCAACGTTAAAAACGAAACATCCAGATTACGAGCTGTTGTACTAGGTTCGGCCGTAAATAATGGTCCAACACCAACTGCCGAGGAAGCCTACGATCCAAAATCATTAGAACACATACTAGCGGGTACGTATCCGATAGAAGCAGATATGGTAGCCGAAATGGAAGCCTTCAATCAAGTGTTTCAAAAATACGATGTCAAAGTGTTTCGTCCTGAAATGATTGAAAATTACAATCAAATTTTTACCCGTGACATTGGTTTTGTGATTGATGATGTTTTCATTAAAGCCAATATTCTTCCCGATAGAAACCGCGAACTCGACGCTATTCAATACGTCATCGACCAAATTGACCCTAATAAAGTAGTGCGTCCACCCGAAGAGGTGCACATCGAAGGCGGAGATGTGATGCTCTGGAACGACTATATTTTCATTGGAACCTACAAAGGCTCCGATTATTCTTCGTTCATCACCGCGCGTACTAATATGGCAGGCGTCAACTACATCAAGGAATTATTTCCGCATAAAATTGTAAAAGAATTCGACTTGGTAAAATCAAAACTAGAAGCACGCGACAACGCTTTGCATTTGGATTGTTGCTTTCAGCCGGTAGGAAAAGACAAAGGTATCATCTACAAAAGTGGTTTCCGTGAAGAAGCCGATTATGTTTATTTGGTAAATCTTTTCGGAAAAGAAAACCTCTTTCACATCACTCGCGACGAAATGTACCACATGAATTCCAACGTATTTTCCATTGATGAAAATGTTGTAGTTTCGGAACGCAATTTCACCCGACTCAACACTTGGCTTCGCGAACAAGGCTTTATTGTGGAAGAAATTCCCTATGCCGAAATCGCCAAACAAGAAGGATTGTTGAGGTGTTCTACTTTGCCACTTATTAGGGATTGATATGTTTTAGGTTATAAGTTGTAAGTTGTAAGTTGTAAGTTGTAAGTTGTAAGTTGTAAGTTGTTTTTTTAATACAAGCCAAAAAGATATGATATGAGCAGTTATAAAGAGTTAGAAATATACAAGTTAGGGTTAGAGTTGTTTTATCAAGCACACAGTACTTCTTTAAAATTACCAAAGTATGAAATGTTTGAACTTGGAAGTCAATTAAGAAGGTCCTCAGATTCAGTTTCAACAAATATAGTTGAAGGCTATGGTAGAAAAAGGTATAAAGCTGATTTTATTAGGTTTTTAACGTATTCTTGGTCAAGTTGTTTGGAAACGGTTTTTCATATTGAAAAAATTAATGCTCTCTACCCGAATGTCATTGATAACAAAGATGAATTTATCAATAGATACAATGAATTAAGCGCTAAAATTTATAATTTTATAAAATATGTTGAAGAAAATTGGAAAACATAACACAAAAGAATGAAAAGATAAATCCATGACATATAACCTAGAACTTACAACATACAACAGAAAAAAATGAACCAAACCACCAATTCCATCCTCATGATTCGCCCAGTGGCGTTTCGAATGAACGAACAAACCGCCGTTAACAATTATTATCAAAAAGTACTCGACGGATTGACTCCTGAAACCGTAAATGCCAAAGCCCAAGCCGAGTTTGATGCCTTTGTGCAAAAACTTCGAATGGTAGGTGTTGATGTGACTGTTGTTGATGACACTTTAGATCCTGATACTCCGGATAGTATTTTTCCAAACAACTGGATTTCCTTTCACGAAAATGGTGATGTGGTTTTGTATCCAATGTTTGCCGAAAATCGCCGTGCCGAACGTAGAGAAGATATTTTAGATGTTCTCGAGGATAAAGGTTTTGTCATTAACGACGGAATTATGGATTATACTTCTGCCGAAGAAGATGGTTTTTTCTTGGAAGGAACAGGAAGTATTGTTCTGGATAGAGAAAATGGAAAAGCCTACTGTGCCCTTTCTCCCAGAGCCGACGAAGAACTATTCATCGAGTTTTGCGAAGATTTTGACTTAAATCCAATCATTTTTGAAGCCTATCAAACGGTAAATGGTGAGCGAAAATTAATCTACCATACCAATGTAATGATGTGTATTGGTGATACGTTTGCTGTAATTTGTGCTGATTGTATTGATGATAAAAAAGAGCGCAAAATGGTGTTGGACAGTCTTCGTTCAGATGAAAAAGAAATCATTCTGATTACCGAAGATCAGATGAATAATTTTGCAGGAAATATGCTCGAATTGCAAGGCGCCGACGAAAGAAGGTATTTAATTATGAGTTCATCAGCCTATAATTCTTTAACCAAAAAACAAATCGCTCAACTCGAAGAACACATCACAATTTTACACTCAAGTTTGGACACTATCGAAGCTTGTGGCGGTGGAAGTGCACGTTGTATGATGGCTGAGGTATTTTTACCAAAAGAATAAAGAAGAAAATTTAAACATCAAATAAAAATCCCAAATTCAGTAGAACTTGGGATTTTTTTATTTTCTTAACTTTAATTTCTATATCAATACTTCACAAACTCATATCCACCTTTTTCTGCACCCCAAACTTGTTGGTCGTTTTGGTCAAAGCCTTGATCCCATGACAGAATTTCATTTTCAGTGATGGTTACTTTTGATGTGGCATAACTAGCGTTTCTCAACTCACTCGGACACGTTTTAATTCCCGTTTGTCCTGAAAATCTGTTTTTACTAACGCGTTTCAAAACTACTTCGCAACCTTCTTTTAACTCAATATCATTTTCAGTCAAAACATCAAATGCATTGGGAGTTTTCCATTTACCAATCCACTCTTTTTCGTTTTTTAAAGTGTAAATTTCACTAACAAATTCGTCTCCACGTTGCGATATTTTGTAAATCCTAACTCGATACGGCTTTTCTTGTTTAGTAAACATAGCTTGCTCAACATACAAATAGTGACCTCTTTTTTTCCAAATCGGAATCATACGCAATGAAATGTTGAAATAACTCGTGTCACGCTTGGATTGTGCTTCAGACGAGTACTGACCTTGCATGATGCTTACCAATTCGTTTAAATTGCCAGTGATTTTTTCTGAATTGCTTATGCTTGATTTACAGCTAATAAGCGCGATAATAAATACAATTGAAACAAATTTTTTCATGTAAAAAGGTTTATATTCCACGAATAATTGATAAAACAGAACTAATTATATATTGTATTCCGATAGCGACAGTCAAAAATCCTACAATTCGAGAAATTGCCACAATTCCGGATGCTCCTAAGTATTTCGATAAATAATGTGCGCTTCTTAGAATCAAAAATATAAAGAGTGAAACTACAACTATGGAAAGGGAAGAGGCAAAAATTTCAATGACTTTGTTGTGTTCTTGATAAAACGCAATCAAAAGTGAAATCGAACCTGGCCCAGCCAACATGGGCATTGCTAAAGGCGTAAGTGCAATGGAGTTTCGATTTTGTAAATCTTCTTCCACTTCTTTACTAATTCCTTTTCGTTTCTTCGGATTGGCATTCAACAGACCAAATCCCGAACTCGCAATCAGAATTCCGCCCGCAATGCGCAAAGCCGGAATCGTAATTCCAAAAAAGCGCAACACGTATTCACCCACAAAAAAGGCAATCAGTAGAATGATACAAACGTTAATTGCAGTCCAAAACGCTACTCTAGAACGTTCTCCTTTTTTATAGTCTTGTGTCAATCCCACAAAAAACGGAATGGCGCCAAACGGATTCAAAACGGAAAACAATGCTCCCAATAAAACAAAAAATGTGTTGAAAAAAACTTCCATTTTGTGCGAAATAAAGTTAATTTTTGGCAAAGATAGAGAAACAAACAATTATTCAGGTTAATTTAAAAACATTAATCCTTAATTTTGCAGTATGAAAAATAAGAAAACTTTAGTTCTCGGCGCTTCCACCAAACCCGACCGTTACGCATTCAAAGCCATTACGATGTTGGTTGAAAAAGGTCATTCTGTTGTGGCCATTGGACAACAAATGGGCGAAGTAGCCGGAATTTCAATCAAAACCAAAAACATTCCACTCAAAAATATTGATACAGTAACGTTGTATCTGAATCCGATTCGTCAGCGTGAATACTATAATTACATCATCGAAACCCAACCCAAACGAGTAGTCTTCAATCCTGGAACCGAAAATCCTGAGTTTTATCAACTTTTGAAATCAAACAATATTGAAGTTGAAGTAGCGTGTACTTTAGTCTTGTTAGCAACTAATCAGTACTAATTACTTTTTTTCAATCCATAAATTTCCACCTGTATTGTGGTAGCACAATGGCATATTTTGGAATGCTTCTTTGTGGTGTAAATGAATGTAATCAGAGAATAATTTGATTTCAAAAGCGTTGTTATACATCAAAAATGCTCTTAAAAAGTAATCTTCATTCCAATTGAATCGCTTGTAAACCCAATCTTTCGGGTATTCAAACGGGAAAAAGATATCGTGGAAATGAATAATGACTCCGCTTTTTAAGATAGACAGTATTTCAAACAAAATATAGTTTACATCACTTCCTGTCTTGGCTACGTGTGAACTATCGATGAATAAAATATCTCCAGCTTCTAATTTTTTGAAAATATCCAGTTCAATAACTTGAGCATCGCTAATGATTACTGTTGTATTTTTTTTATCATCTTCAGTCATTAGTGAAAGTAAACGATCAGGATACGGATCAATAAACGTCAAGTCAATTTGTTTATTGAAAAACAATTCATTGGTGTCTAACATAACCGCTGAAGAATATCCAGAGCCAATTTCAATCATTCTTTTAGGCTTGTAGTGGCGCATCATCGAATACAAAACAATTCCGTCAGTATACGAATAGAATCCGTTTTTAAATTGGTATCGTAATCCTTCACCGCGCTCTTCTTTAAAAGGAATTTCATTGTAGTATTTTTGAAACTCAGTCAATAATTGAATTTGCTTTTGAGTATTCAATTCAATTCCGTTTACAAAATCGATGTCTCTGTTTTTCCAAATCTGTGCTTCGCGTTTTTTGATGTCGTCAATCAAAACAATAGGCGAGTAGTAGTGTCCAGCAGGCACTGCAGAATTTTTTTTAGTATGTAAATTTTCTTGATACAGGGTTTTTACATACGGTAATTTGTTGATTACGCTTTTGATTGTTTTTTTGAAGCTCATGGTTTTTGAGTGGGTTAAATTTTTAAAATACGGTTTGGTTGGTCGCTTTTTTACTGATCAAAAGCAATCCGATAAAGGTGATTAATCCATTAACTATGATGAGTTCATTATCAATTACATAATTTCCGAATAAATCAGCCGAATACTTACTGATGAAAAAGCATATAATTGGTGAAATCACGCAAATAATGGGTACTAATTTGTCGTGAACTGTTTTAGTCTTCATAAACAATCCAAACGCATACAATCCTAAAAGCGGTCCATAGGTGTAACTCGCCACCTTAAAAATCATGGTTACTACTGATTTGTCATTCAATGAATTAAAAATAATAATCACCAAAAACATCAATAATGAAAATCCGATATGAACCCAATGACGAGTTCTAACTGTTTTCTGCGCATTTACATTTTCACCTTTGTCCATTCCTAAAAAATCTACACAAAATGAAGTAGTTAATGCGGTTAATGCCGAATCGGTTGTGGCAAAAGTAGCAGCAGTTAATCCTAATAAAAAAACAATAGCAGGAATTCCTGTCAAATAATTAAAGGCAATTTCTGGGAACAATAAATCGGTTCGTTTTACACCATCTACCATTGGAACTGCAATTCCGTTTTTCTCTGCATACAAATACAAAAGGGCACCCACACTCAGAAAAAAGATATTGATTATCACAAAAATTCCGGTAAACGTAAACATGTTTTTCTTTGCTTCGCTTATGTTTGCACAACTGAGGTTTTTCTGCATTAAATCCTGATCCAAACCAACCATTGCAATGGTTACAAACATTCCGCCCAGAATTTGTTTCACCACAAAATTGCCTTTCAGATAGTCTTCATAGAAAAATACTTTCGAATAATTACTGTTTTTTACGGCTTCAAAAGCTTCTACAAAACTATAATCTAGACTTCTGCAGATGAAAATTATCGTTAAAAATACCGAAGAAACCAAAAAGAAAGTTTGTAAAGTATCCGTAATAATAATTGTTTTTAGTCCGCCACGATAGGTGTAAGCAAAAATTAGCGCTAATGAAATCAACACGGTAATTGCAAACGGAACACCAAAATCGTCAAACACAAATTTTTGCAATACGATCACTACCAAATACAATCGGAAAGCTGAGCCTATTGTTCTGCTAATCAAGAAAATAGTCGCAGCAGTTTTATAACTTACAACACCTAATCGTTGTTCGATATAACTATAGATAGACGTTAAATTCATTCGATAATACAGCGGAAGTAATACCGTTGCAATGATTAAAAATCCCAAAGCATTTCCGAGTACAAACTGAAAGTATTTGAACTGCAAATCGGGGTTTCCAACTTCACCTGGAACCGAAATAAAAGTCACACCTGAAAGCGCCGTTCCAATCATTCCGAAGGCAACCAAATACCATTTTGAGTTTTTGTTCGCTTTAAAAAAAGCATCGTTGCTACTGTCTTTTTTACTGATTGCGTTGGAAATGAAGATCAAAACTCCAAAATAAATAATGATAATGGTTAAAATGGTCGTTGATGACATAGGTGCTAATTTGTTTGTGCCAAAATACAAAAATTAATGTCTCAATTTGAAAATTTGAAAATCAGAAGATGAATTAATTTTCAAATTTTCAAATCATCTCATTTTCAAATTAGTTATTTTTGCGCCATGGAATTTTCTTCAAAACTATTAGAAAAAGCAGTCAACGAAATGGCTCAATTGCCCGGAATAGGAAAACGAACAGCACTGCGATTGGTTTTGCATTTGTTAAAGCAACCTTCAGAACAAACCCATTATCTTTCCCAAGCATTAACATCAATGCGCGATGAAATTAAGTTTTGTACTAATTGTCATAATATTTCTGATGTTGATGTGTGTGAAATTTGTTCTAATTCGGCTCGGAATCACAAAATAATTTGTGTGGTTGAAGACATACGAGATGTAATGGCAATTGAAAACACCAATCAATTCAAAGGGGTTTATCATGTACTTGGCGGAAAAATTTCACCTATTGATGGAGTTGGCCCAAGTCAATTGAATATTACTACTTTGGTTGAAAAGGTAAAATCCGGAATTATAGAAGAGATTATTTTTGCTCTCAGCTCAACAATGGAAGGCGATACGACCAATTTTTACATTTTTAAGCAAATCAAAGAATTTGGTGTAAAAACATCGACAATTGCACGCGGAATTGCTGTTGGAGACGAATTAGAATATGCTGATGAAGTCACTTTGGGGAGAAGTATTTTACAACGCGTTCCTTTTGAAAATTCTTTTTATAAATAATCAAGTATTTAGGCAACTTCTTTTGTTTTTTGAATTGAAAAACTATCTTTGTTTGCTAAAATTAATTTCAAACATGATTAAGACTCTTTTTTATCTATTTTGCTTAGGTTTATTAGTTACTTCTTGCGTACCAACTCAAGATTTAGTCTACCTTCAGAATAAAGATAACAGCCCAATTCCAGCTGTCAATGAATTGAAAAATAAGCCTTATCGATTACAGACAAATGATGTCTTAAGTATTAGTATTAAAGCATTAGATTCTAAATTGGTTGAGATTTTTAATGCATCAGTAACCCAGACTGCCCAAATGATGAATCAAGATGTATTGTACTTCAGTGGATATACGGTTGATGATCATGGAAACATAAGAATGCCAATTTTAGGAGAAGTGAATGTGCTCGGATTTACAGTTGAAGAAGCGCGAAAAAAAATAGAAGAACGGTTATTAGCTGATTATTTTAAAAAAGAAGCAGAGCTTTTTGTTACCGTTAAACTGGCAGGATTTCGTTATACCGTAAATGGAGAAGTAAATAGTCCGGGAACCAAGGTCTTGTACCAAGA
This sequence comes from Flavobacterium sp., assembly GCF_035299245.1. GTDB lineage: Bacteria > Bacteroidota > Bacteroidia > Flavobacteriales > Flavobacteriaceae > Flavobacterium. Next base: position 136,515 of record NZ_DATGWY010000015.1, read on the forward strand.
AAAAGTAAACATTTTAGAAGCGGTTGCCAATTCGGGTGATATAACAATTACCGGAGATCGTAAAGATGTAAAAGTAATTCGACAGTTTCCCCAAGGCGCAGAAACCTTTAGTATCGATTTGACTAATGCCAATGCGATGCAATCTCCATGTTATTATTTACAACCCAATGATTATATTTACATCAAACCCTTGAAACAAAAAACATGGGGAACTGGAAAAACAGGTATAGAATCGTTGAGTACTATAATTACAATACTTTCGTTAGCAACAACTACTTTTTTATTGTTTAAGAATTAATCACGCCCCAAATGTTAGATGTAAAAGATTTTTCTTTTTTTGAAAACCAAAATAGCTTTGACTTTAAAGGATTTTTAATCAAAACAGGTAGTTATTGGCGTTGGTTTATTATTGGCTTAGTGGTGTGTTTAACTATTGCACACCAAGTGAATATTAGAAAGCAAAAAATATATTCACTGGATACGACCATAGCAGTTAAAGAAGAAAATAATCCTTTTTTTACATCAAACACAAGTTTGGTATTCAATTGGGGAGGAACTTCCGATCAAGTACAAAACTTATCCACCACTTTGCGTTCGAGATCGCACAACGAAATAGTAGTGGAAAATCTCAATTTTTATATTGATTATCTTCAACAACAAAAGTACTTCATTCAGGATGTATATGGTAGCACTCCATTTGTAGTGAATATTGATAAGTCAAAAAATCAGGTATTGAATGAACTGATTTACATTAAGTTTTTATCACCCACTCAATACCAAATACGAATAAACAGTAATTCAAATCCAGTCAAAGTAATTAACTACAAAACACTCGAAAAAGGCGTTGTTTCTTTAATAGGTGATTTTGAAGAAAAATACAAAGTGGGCCAACCTGTGCGTTTGCCTTTTTTGAATTGGACGTTAGATATCAAAGGAGTTCCAGGTAATTACGTAGACAAAGAATACATCATCAAATTCAATAATTTTGACGATGTTGTTTCCAAATACAAAAACATTAAAATCAACATCGATGAAAAAGCGGGTTCGATAATGAAATTATCATTAGACGGAACCAACAAAGCACGTATAGTTGATTATCTTAATGAAACAGTTCAAACGCTAATCAAAAGGCAACTCGAAAACAAAAATTTATTTGCTGAAAACACCATTAAATTCATTGATACTACATTAAGTATCATGGAAAATGATTTGAAAAATGCCAATAATGAGTTGAAGGATTTTAGTAAGAAAAATAATGTAGCCGATTTGAAAGCTGGAACAACCACTTTTCAAACTCAATTATTAGACTACGATTTACAAAAAGATCAGGTTGAGCGTAAACTAAATTACTACAATACATTAAGTAATTATCTCAGAAATAGTACCGATTACTCTAAACTACCAGCTCCATCTGTTGCTGGTATCGAAGATCCAAACGTTATGAATAACGTAGCTAACTTAATCGGACTTTCAGTACGAAGATCAGAAATGTCGTATTCAGTTAAAAATGGCGACATGTTCAATTCTATTGACAACGAAATTTCTTCGGTTAAACGAGTATTGTTAGAGAATATTAATGCAGCAAAATCAGCTATACAGTTTGAACGTGCTCAAGTAAATAATAAATTGTCCGAAGCGGAAGGCAAATTAAGTAGATTGCCCGAAGGCGAGCAAGAATTGGCTAAGATTATCAGAAAATACGATTTAAGTAACGGAATTTACCAAACGTATCTTCAAAAAAGAAGTGAAGCTTTGATTGTAAAAGCTGCCAACCTTTCCGATATTCAATTCATCGATCCAGCAAAAGATATTGGAGCTGGTTTAATTGGCCCAAGAACAGGAGTGAATTACGTAATTGCCATCTTCTTAGGTTTGTTGATTCCGTTGTTCATTGTTTTCTTAATCTTTTTCATAAATAACTCCATCCAAAATACGGATGATATTAGTACACTTACTCAAATTCCACTTATCGGTGTGATTGGTCTTAAACGTACGGGAAGTAATTTATCGGTGTTTGAAAAACCAAAATCGGCGCTGTCGGAGTCGTTTAGAGCCATTAGGTCATCGTTACAATTTTTATATAAAAAACAAAATGTTTCGGGTTCTAAAACGCTTATGTTAACCTCTTCTGTCAGCGGTGAAGGAAAAACATTTTGCTCGGTAAATATTGCAACCGTTTTTGCTTTAAGTGAAAAGAAAACCGTGATTGTTGGTTTCGATTTGCGTAAACCAAAGATTTTTGATGATTTCAATTTGAAGAACGATGTGGGTGTTGTGAATTATCTTATTGGTCAAAAAACAATGGACGAAATCATACACACAACTCAAATTCCTTATTTGGATGTAATTATTTCTGGTCCTGTTCCACCCAATCCATCAGAGTTAATCATGAGTGAGTCAATGTCTGAATTCATGAAGGAACTTAAAGAACGATACGAATACATTATTCTTGATACACCTCCAGTTGGATTGGTTACCGATGCAGTTGAATTGTCGCAATTTGCCGATGTGACTCTTTATATTACTCGTCAGAATTTTACCAAAAAAGAAATGATTAAGTTGCTCAACAATAGAGTTACTAGAGGCGAGCTCAGCAATGTGAGTATTGTATTGAATGGTTTTGAAAATAAAGCCAAGTACGGAGCAGGTTATGGCTATGGATACGGATACGGTTATGGCGCTTATTCTAACGGCTATCATGAAGAAGATGAAGCCAGAAATATATTTGAAAAAGTCTTCAGAAATATTAAGAAATTAATAAGTAAAAAATGAGTAAAACTATTTTAATTACTGGCGGTGCGGGTTTTATAGGTTCTAACTTGTGCGACTATTTTTTGTCAAAAGGAAATAAAGTCGTTTGCTTGGATAATTTTGCTACTGGTCACCGTCATAACATAGATTACTTATTTGCAAACGAAAACTTTCAATTAATTGAAGGCGATATTCGAAATAGTGATGACTGTAAAAAAGCAGTCAACGGAGTAGATTATGTTTTGCATCAAGCAGCATTAGGTTCAGTTCCTCGATCAATTGTTGACCCTATTACTTCCAATGATGTTAATATTTCTGGTTTTTTGAATATGCTGGTTGCTTCACGTGATGCAGGAGTTAAACGATTCGTTTACGCCGCAAGTTCATCAACCTATGGGGATTCTGAAAGCTTACCAAAAGTAGAAAACATTATCGGGAAACCTCTTTCTCCATATGCAATTACCAAATATGTAAACGAATTGTATGCCGAAATTTTTAGTAAAACATATGGCTTGGAAACCATTGGTCTACGTTACTTTAACGTTTTTGGAAGAAAACAAGATCCTAACGGAGCGTATGCCGCTGTTATTCCGAAATTTGTTTTGCAGCTTTTAAAAGGAGAAAGTCCAGTAATCAATGGTGATGGAAATTATTCTAGAGATTTCACCTATATTGATAATGTCATTCAAATGAATGAATTAGCAATGGAAACTCAAAACCCCGAAGCCATTAATACAATCTATAATACCGCTTTTGGTGATCGAACTACACTCAATGATCTTGTTTTTTATTTAAAAGAATACTTGAGTGAATTTGATGAATCAATTAAAGATATTCAAGTTATACATGGACCCAATAGAATAGGTGATATTCCTCATTCTTTGGCGAGTATCGAAAAAGCAAAGCAATTATTAAACTACAATCCAAAGTTCTCATTTAATCAAGGTTTGAAAGAAGCGGTTAAATGGTATTGGGAAAACTTAAAATAAATTATTAATGAAGATTACAAATATTTGTTGTATTGGTGCAGGATACGTAGGCGGACCTACAATGGCGGTTATTGCCCAAAAATGTCCACATATTAAAGTTACTGTTGTCGATCTAAATACGGATAGAATTGCTAAATGGAATGACGAAGACGTAAATAATATTCCAGTTTACGAACCAGGGTTGAGTGATATAGTAAAAACCGCAAGAGGGAAAAATTTATTTTTTTCTACTGAAGTGGATAAGGCTATTGATGAAGCTCAATTGATATTCATTTCGGTTAATACACCTACAAAAACCTACGGAACAGGAAAAGGCATGGCAGCCGATTTAAAATACATCGAATTATGCGCGCGTCAAATTGCACGTGTAGCAAAAGACGATAAAATTGTAGTTGAAAAATCTACTTTACCAGTTCGTACAGCCGAAGCCATTAAAAACATCCTAGACCATACTGGAAATGGTGTGCAATTTCAAATTTTATCCAATCCTGAGTTTCTTGCAGAAGGAACAGCCGTTGCCGATTTGTTAAGCCCAGATCGTGTTTTAATTGGTGGTGACACTACCAAAGAAGGTCAAGATGCGATCCAGTCTTTGGTTGATGTTTACGGCAATTGGGTTCCAAAAGAGCGAATCCTTACTACCAATGTTTGGTCATCAGAATTATCAAAGTTAACTGCCAATGCCTTTTTAGCTCAAAGGGTTTCTTCCATCAATGCTATTTCTGAATTGTGTGAAAAAACAGGTGCTGATGTAAATGAAGTAGGAAAAGCTATCGGAATGGATAGCCGAATTGGTCCCAAATTCTTAAAAGCCTCAGTTGGTTTTGGAGGTTCTTGTTTTCAAAAAGATATATTAAATTTGGTGTATATTTCTAAATCATTCGGATTGAACGAAGTAGCCGATTATTGGGAGCAAGTTATTATCATGAACAACCACCAAAAAAGAAGGTTTTCAAAAAATATAGTCACTACTCTTTACAATACTGTAGCCGATAAAAAAATAGCATTCTTAGGTTGGGCTTTCAAAAAAGACACAAATGATACCAGAGAATCGGCAGCTATCTATATTGCTGATGATTTGATTTTTGAAAAAGCCAAAATAGCAGTTTACGATCCAAAAGTAGATTTTGAACAAGTGATTTCTGATTTGAATTACCTTGAAACTAGAACAAACGAGAAAAACCAAAAATACATATCTTCGTATCAAAACCCATACGAAGCGTGTAAAGATGCGCATGCAATTGCCGTTCTAACAGAATGGGATGAGTTTAAAGAATACGATTGGAAAAAAATATACGATAACATGTTAAAACCAGCATTTGTTTTTGATGGTCGAAACATTTTGGATGCAAAAAAATTAAGAGAAATAGGATTTCAATATCAGGCTATTGGTTCTTAACAATTAAATAATTCGTGATGAGTATAAAAATTGGAGTTATTGGTTTAGGTTATGTTGGACTTCCTCTTGCAAGGTTGTTTGCCACAAAATACCCAGTAGTTGGTTTTGATATCAATCAAAATAGAGTAAACGAACTTAATTTGGGTAATGATTTTACACTAGAAGTTAGCAAAGAACTACTTCAAAGTGTGATTGTTGATCGACCTCTAGAAAAGAACGGTTTGTACTGTTCTACTAATATAGAAGACATTAAAGACTGTAATTACTACATTGTTACAGTACCAACTCCTGTTGATAAAAACAATAGACCCGATTTAACTCCTCTTTACAAATCCAGTGAAACCGTTGCAAAAGTCTTGAAAAAAGGCGACATCGTTATTTATGAATCTACTGTATACCCCGGTTTGACAGAAGAAGAATGTGTTCCTGTATTGGAAAAAAACAGCGGATTAAAATTCAACGTCGACTTTTTTGCAGGATATTCACCAGAACGCATCAATCCCGGAGATAAAGAACATACAGTTGAAAAAATCCTCAAAATCACGGCCGGTTCAACTCCCGAAATCGGAATCAAAGTAAACGATTTATATAACTCGGTAATTACTGCTGGAACGCATTTAGCTCCATCCATAAAAGTGGCTGAAGCTGCAAAAGTAATCGAGAACTCACAACGCGATATCAACATCGCATTTGTAAACGAATTAGCCAAAATATTCAACATACTCGAAATTGATACGCATGCCGTATTAGAAGCTGCTGGAACAAAATGGAATTTCCTCAATTTTAAACCGGGTTTAGTTGGCGGTCACTGTATCGGTGTTGATCCCTATTATTTGGCTCAAAAAGCGCAAGAAGCAGGCTATCATCCCGAAATAATTTTAGCAGGAAGACGTCTCAATGATAGTATGGGCGAATACGTCGCGTCTCGTGTAGTGAAATTGATGATTAAAAATGAAATTCCAGTTAATAATTCTAAATTATTAATGCTCGGAATTACGTTCAAAGAGAATTGTCCCGATGTTAGAAATACCAAAATCGTTGATGTTATCGCTGCGCTAAAAGACTACGGAATTCAAGTTGAAATTTATGATCCTTGGGCAAATCCAGCCGAAGTACAACACGAATACAAACTTACAACTACCAATGTTTTACCTGATTCTAAATTCGATGCTATCGTTTTAGGAGTTTCACACAAAGAATTCATCAACTTAGATTTATCTCCTTTGAAAAAATCAAAAGCAATCGTTTATGATGTGAAAGGTGTTCTAAATAACAGTCAAATCGACGGAAAATTATAATGAAGAAAATACTAATTACAGGTGGTGCAGGTTTTATTGGTTCGCATGTCGTACGCCGATTTGTGAATAAATATCCCAATTATCAAATTGTTAATTTGGATGCACTTACTTATGCTGGTAATTTAGAAAATATAGCCGATATCGAAAATAAAAGCAATTATACTTTTATTAAAGGTGATATCGTAGATGCCGATTTTATTCACGAATTATTCACAGAACATCAATTTGATGGTGTGCTTCACCTTGCTGCTGAATCACACGTTGATCGCTCAATTACTGATCCGTTAGCGTTTGTGAAAACCAATGTAATTGGTACCATGAATTTGCTTAATGCGGCGAAAACCATTTGGAAGGACAACTACGAAGGAAAACGATTTTACCATATTTCTACCGATGAGGTATACGGAAGCCTTGGTGAAACGGGTTTGTTTACTGAAACAACAGCTTACGACCCAAATTCTCCGTATTCAGCTTCCAAAGCGAGTTCGGATCACTTTGTACGTGCTTATGGTGAAACCTACGGATTACCTTATGTAATCACCAATTGCTCCAATAATTACGGACCGAATCACTTTCCAGAAAAATTGATTCCGCTGTTCATCAATAACATCATCAATAAAAAAGCATTGCCAGTTTATGGTGATGGAAAATACACCCGCGATTGGTTGTTTGTTGAAGATCACGCTGCAGCCATTGACCTTGTTTTTCATGAAGGAAAAAACCATGAAACCTACAACATTGGTGGTTTTAACGAATGGCAAAACATCGACTTAGTTAAGTTACTTTGTCGTCAAATGGATCAAAAATTAGGTAGAAACGAAGGCGAATCGGAACAATTAATTACGTATGTAAAAGATCGTCCAGGACACGATTTGCGCTACGCTATCGATGCTTCCAAAATCAATAAAGAACTGGGTTGGAGTCCTTCAGTAACCTTTGAACAAGGACTTGAAAAAACCATAGATTGGTATTTGTCTAACGAAGATTGGCTCAAAAGAGTAACTTCAGGCGAATATCAAAATTACTACGATAAACAATACAAGTAAGACCTTATTCATTATGGAACATCAAGAGAAAAATCAAGACTGGGATTTAATAATAAAAGGTCATTCGTCACTATTTGATGTTAATTTTGGCGATTTATGGCGTTACCGCGATTTGCTTTTGATGTTTGTAAAACGCGACTTTGTTAGTTTTTACAAACAAACTATTTTAGGACCGC
>NZ_DATGWY010000016.1:0-261394 GCF_035299245.1 Flavobacterium sp.
TGTTAGCAACAGTTATTTTAATTGGATAATTTTCCTTCAATTAATCTATCCGCTGTGTAAGTCAATATGAAATATTTTGTTTCGAGCGAAAATTTAAGATAAGGCCTTTTTGAGAGTTCATAAAAGTCATAGAGAAAAAAATCTTGATACATTAAGTAGAGTGAAGGGTCGATTTTTGGTGTATTTAAATTAAAACAGTAATTTAAAATTGCATAATCACCATCTTGATCTAAAGTCATGTATTCCCAACATTCACAATCCCTATCCATTATTTTCTCATTATTAATTTTGGTTTTTCTTTTTAATTCAAGAAGATTTTTTACGACGTTTAGTGTGTCTTTCTCACCATTGTTCTTGGTAAAGATTATGATTCCATTTTTTGCGTTAAAATCTTGTGTTCCATTGCCAAAGTCAGCACTATTCAAATGAATTCTTTTGAAATCTCCGTTTGCTGAATAATACATAATTAAACTATCTCCATAAACTTCAGGTAAATCATTGTATACCGATGGTGCATTTTTTAAGAGTTTAATATTAGTCGAGAACTTTATTAAACCTTCAAAACTCTTTTGTCCATATGATAAATTGGACAGAAGAAAGAAAAGTAATAAATGCGATAATCGATTCATTTAAAATTACGTTTTTTATAATTGTTGCTAACGTTCCCCAGCTTTCGCTCTGTTGCTGCTGCGAACACTGACCAAAACAAACCTACGAATTTTCTTTGAAAGATAGAATTGTAGTCACTAGATTATTTTCCACGAAGAACAAAATAGCAAGCGCAAGCCCAGCAATAGGCGAAAACTGGTATTATGTGCTGTTTATTGATTATAAACTTTTGTGCTAGAAAGATTACCGTTATCGTCGAATTTTTCTATTTTTTTTAATTTACCATCTTCATAATATGCCTTACTTTTAATATTCCCATTTATATAATATGTTTTTGAAACACCAACAGTTTTTCCATTAACATAATTTACCTCTTCAAGTAATTCACCCGTTTCATAAAATAATTTATGTAAACCATCTCTTTCACCATTTTTGAAAAATCGAATACGGAAAATATTTCCTTTATCATCATAAATTAAATTTGATCCATCAAATTTTTTATTTTTTATTGTATAAACTGATTTTAATTTGTTGTTGACATAGATGTCATAATTCCCATCTGGAATTTCTTCTTTTAATGCAAAACCTTTAATTATTGAATTGGTAATTCTAACAAATATTGAATCAGAGGTTTTTTCTAAACTGTAATTTTCTTTTTCGTCTTTCAATATTTTTATATTATATTTTTTGACTTCTTGAGAAAATAATGTTAAGCTTGATAAAAATAATAATGTAAAAATGTATTTCATGTTTTCTTTAGTTTTTTTAAATAGCACATAACGTTCCCGTGCTTTGCGTCTGTTGCTGCTGCAATCACGAACCAAACAAACCTACAAATTTTCTTTGAAAGATAGAGTTGTAGTCACTAGATTATTTTCCACGAAGAACAAAATAGCAAGCGCAAGCCCAGCAATAGCGCAAAACACGTGTTAGCGGTAGTTTTTTTGTATAATTTCTAGTTTTCCTTCAGCTATGTTTTCTAAAATACTTACAAATGCTGGATTTCCACCTGATTGCCACTGTCCATTTTTATATATAATTTTAAAGTATTTATAATTATCATTTTCATTTGTTGAAACACGTAAACAATCGTTTTCATTTGCTGTATAATTAAAGTCAAAACAATTTTCAGCGTTCATTTGTAAAATTAATTCTTCACTTGAAATACCATTTTCAAAGTTTTCAGTGTATTTGGCAATTTTACCTCTTATATTAGATTCTTTTATGCCCTTAAAACGGGTTAAAGTCCATTCAGATAAATTTTCTACATTATCTAAATTTTCGCATGTACATAACTTGTATTTTTTTGTTATTTCACACATAGTCTTATATTCTTTTAAGGAATGATTACTTATATTAACTCGTCTCGTCTTTGATAAAATTACCGCTAACGTATACAGCTTGCACAAGTTGCTGCTGCAATGACTGACCAAAACAAAACTACAAAATTTCTAAGAAAGATAAAGTTGTTGTCACCAGATTATTTTCCACGAAGAATAAAATAGCAAGCGCAAGCCCAGCAATTGGTGCAAACTGTGGTTAGCAGTTCGTGCTTTTAATTAGCACTAAAGTTCTTAATCAGTTCAATGTCATTTAATTCTTTACAATTAAAGTCTTTAGGTTTAATGATTATGTATACAATTCGACCAAAAAATGATATAGTTGAATAAGCATACATTTGTTCAACAGTAACAATATTCTCAATACTATTATCGATTAAGGAAAATACTTCATTTCCTAAAAACTTATTTTTAGATCTATTTAAAAAATTTAGTTTATTAACTTCAACTTTGATAAACTGTTTTATACTTTCATTTATTAACAAATCATCAAACATTTTAATTGATTTTCCTTTTTCATCTTTTGTGTAGAAATCATTTGGTAAATGAAAATGCTTTTCATAACCATTTATTTTTACTCTGATAATATCTATTTTAAATTCAATATAAATTTTCATCTATTTTCGTAAACTAGCATGACTGCTAACGTGTCGCGGCTTACACCAGTTGCTGTTGCGAACACTGACCAAACAAATATACAGAATTTCTTTCGAACTAAATTAGTGAAATCAAGCCAAATGTCCACCGAAGCAAAAATGGTAAGCCCAAGCCCAGCAATTGGTGTAAACCGCTGTTAGCAAACGTTTTTTTATTCACTTCTAATAATTGGCATTGCTTTTAAGTTGTCTTGATCTTTATTTTTTTCAAGAACTACATTTGATTCAATGTAAAATGTTTTTAGCTTAGAATTGTTTGATATATTCAATTTCTCAATTTTTGTGTCCATAACATACAATTGAACTAGATTGATATTTTTGGATAAATCTAATGATACTAAGTTTTGGCAACCATCGAGATTTAGTGTTTCTAAATCTGCAAAGTATTCTGTATTTAAAGAATTAAATAAGTTGCCTTGTAGATATAAACTTTTTATTTTTTTTGAACCAATTTTAATTTCAACTAAGTCATTCCTGAAAGCAAAAAGTCCAGTCAATTTTTCAAGTTTACTCAAGTCAAGCTTACCTACGTTTCTATTATCTCCAATTACTAACTTTTCCAAATTTGTTAGCTTATTAATTATATCAAAATTCAAAATGTTGTTTTTGCGTAAATTTAGCTCTTTAAGATTTTTAAAACTGTCAATTCCAGATAAATCGTAGATGTTTTTTTCATCGAGTTTAAGTTTTGTGATAGAATCTAGTTCTTCATTTTCAAATGTTCCGTTACCATTTTTATCAACTCCCTGTTGAATTAGAGCTAGCTTTAAATTTACGTCTTTAAACTCCGATTTTTGTGCATTCGAAATTTTCGATAATCCAATTAATATTAAAAAAAGTATTTTCTTTTTCATAATGGTTTTTAAAATGTTTGCTAACGTTTGCAGCTTGCACCAGTTGCTGCTGCAATCACTGACCAAAACAAACCTACAAAATTTCTTAGAAAGATAGAGTAGTAGTCACCAGATTATTTTCCACGAAGACGAAAATAGCAAGCGAAAGCCCAGCAATTGGTGCAAACTGTTGTTATAAGCCGTTATTATTATTTTATTTTCTCATTTAATGATTTCAAACCTAAATTAGATAATATCTGTCCATTAAAATTATATTTCTTTTCATCTTTCAATGATATTTTAATTTCAATTGAACTTTCATATTTATCTCCAAATAATCCTAGAATTTTGATTATTGAAATAGCCTTGTATGGTAGATTTTTGTAGATTATTTTTCTCCCTTTTAGAGAATCTAATTCGATTTTTTTTAATGTAAATCCAAATATATTTTTAAAGATTAGTAATCTATTTATTAAATAAATAGAATGAACTAGAAAAAATAATGAGGAAATAGTAAAGACAAAAATTATCAAGTATAGAGTTAGGTTATCTATGTTGATGGAAAATTTTTGTTTTAATATTTTATTTGAAATATAGAAAAAAAGAAAAACAGTAACGACTATTAGTATAGTTCTAAAGCGCAAATATTTTTTATCGTTTTCAAATTTCATAGTGTAGTTTTATAATGGCTTATAACGTGTCGCGGCTTACACCAGTTGCTGCTGCGAACACTGACCAAACAAATATACAGAATTTCTTTTGAACTAAATTAGTGAAAACAAGCCAAATGTCCACCGAAGCAAAAATGGTAAGCCCAAGCCCAGCAATTGGTGTAAACCGCTGTTGTAGGTAGTTTTTATTTTTTCTTATTCAATATTTTTTCACTTTCCAAAGTTTTTTTCCAATCCTCGTTTTCCCAAAAATCAATTAATTCTCTCCAAGCTTTAAGTGAATTAGGTTTTAGCCATTTGTCAAAAGAATTATAATAGTCAATTTCAGTTCCACCGATATTTTGGATTCCCTCAAAGAGTCCAATTACGATTAGTTCCTTAACATAATGCTCACCATAAATCATTATTTCTTCTACATTTTCAAAGAAAATTTGAAAAGTCTCGGTTTGTTCTGCTTTTTTCTTTTCAACTATAAACCTAGAAATCTCTCCAATATCCATATAATTCAGACGATCATTTTGGTTATCATACTCAATTTTAACCTCTGAATTATAGAAATCAGTAAGTTCATTCCAATTCGAAATTAGTTTTTGAAAGACTTTTTCAATATCAGATTGTTGATATTTGATTTCTGTTTTTTTCATTTTTCACGGTTAAAATTACCTACAACTAGTAAATATCACCAAATATATGCAACATTTTGCTAATTTTTTTCATTGATGGTTTTTTTATGGTTTTCGTCTACTAGGCGATCCAATGGGCTTTGGATTTTGTCTACGGCGCTTTTGGTTAGGTGAGTGTAAATCGTGGTGGTTTTGATGCTTGAATGGCCTAAGAATTGTTGGATGTAACGAATGTCGGTGCCGCTTTCTAGTAAATGTGTGGCAAAACTGTGACGTAGCGTGTGTACGGATGCTTTCTTTTCCAAACCCGATTTCTTCAAGGCATCGCGCATCACTTGTTGAACACTCGTTGTGCTGTAAGGTTCGCCCGCAAATTGCCCTTCAAATACATAATGTTTGCCATTGTACAATTGACGGTAGATTTCTAAAGATTGGACTATCGAAAACGGCAACATCACCATTCGATCTTTCTTCCCTTTGGCATTGGAAATGTGAATTTTATATTCGCTAAATAAAATGTCTTTCCACTTCAAATTTACAATTTCACTTACACGTAATCCTGCGCCATATCCTATTAATAGTAGTAATTTGTGCTTCGGATTGTCAACCACTTGAAAGATTCTCAAACATTCTTCCATAGTTAAAACCGTTGGCAATTTCTTTTCTTTTTTCGGACGCGGTAAACGAAATTCCATCTCGTGTTTGCCCAAAACTTGGTGAAAATAAAATTGCAAACCATTCACCATACTGTGACCCGAAGTAGCCGAAAGTCCGCGTTCCATCAATGAACCTAAAAATCGAATAATTTCTTTTTGCTTGACATCTTCTGGATTTCTGAATTCAATATGACGCAAAAATTGTATGAACGAACCGCAATACGTTCGCAAAGTAGAACTGCTGTAATTCAATGCTAATAAAGTATCCACTAGATCTTCAACATAAGGTCGACCTTCATCGGGAACTTGATCAAAAATGGACTGTTTTGTTTTACTCAAATCAATCTGCTTTCGATTGGGCATGTTCTTCTTTTGCAAATAATCCTTCGGAAGTTCATTCTCAATTAAAATCGAATAGGCTTCCATTTGTAATTGAATGCTTTCGTACATCAATGGAGCTGCAGGTAATAAATAGCAGTTCTTATTTTTATTGTATTTGGACATTGAAAACCGCTTCAATTGTTCGTGAACCACTACTAATTTCGGAACGTAAATCTCCATCCAAGCCACATCTTCAAAATGCGGTTTGATGACAATTTTTTGACCTTTGTGTTGGGTTTCTTTGAAATTGAAATCATCACCAAAAAACGGACTCACACCTAAAATTTCTTCGACTTCTGATTTCACTTTCGGATTGCGTAATGCCATATACGACTTGTAAGCAGAATTCCAATAAACACCTTTTACACCCAGTAATTGTTTGGAAATTTCGCTGTGGTAATGCATCTTAAAAACCCAATATTTTCCAATGTTTTCGAGTAATCGTAGCCGCAATTTAGGTTGAAACAGTTGAACTGCTTTATGTACAGGATTGCTCACGGAAGTAGAGCCTAACTGTAGTGCACTTGAAGTTATGGGTGAAAGGTCACGGCCATTGCCGGTCACCAATTGCGTTTCAGTTACTGACGAATCAGTGGAAGTGTCAATTTGTATTGAATCAAAATGTTGTTTAAGTAAAGAGTAAGAAGCAGTGTCATAGTTGACGTACCAACACGAATGTGTTTTACTGTAAAAAGCACCAATCGACTTTAAAATGTCTTTGGTTTCGATAGAATAATCGAAATAGATCCCAATTCGAAAGGCATCTCGGTGCCAGATTTTGCGTATAATAATGGACATAGGCGTATAGTTGATGGAGCTAAAGTAGTGAAAAAGAAGAACATGTGAAAGAGAAATTGAGTAAGATTTAAGGTAATTATTAACAATTTTTAAAATTGATGGTTATCATTTAAAAAGAAAATCATTTTCATTACTTTAGCAAAACAAATTACTATTATGATTTCTGAAGAACAATTTCAAAACGAACTCCATTTAATCATCACCAATGCATTGCGCGAAGATATAGGCGATGGCGATCATTCGTCTTTAGCATGTATTCCAGCTTCGGCACAAGGGAAAGCCAAGTTGTTAGTCAAAGACAACGGAATCATCGCTGGAGTGGAATTCGCTAAAATGGTATTTCAACAGGTCGATTCCAATCTGAAAGTAGAGACCTTTATCGAAGATGGGAGTGAAGTGAAGTACGGCGATGTAGTGTTTCACGTTTCAGGAAGTTCACAATCCATATTGAAAGCCGAACGATTGGTGCTGAACTCAATGCAACGTATGAGTGCGATAGCGACAAAAACCAAAAAATACGTTGATTTGCTTGTTGGAACCAATGCCAAAGTACTCGATACGCGCAAAACAACGCCAGGTTTTCGTGCTTGTGAAAAATGGGCAGTAAAAATTGGCGGAGGCGAAAATCACCGATTTGCGTTGTATGACATGATCATGCTCAAAGACAATCACAATGATTTTGCAGGTGGAATCACCAAAGCCATTAACAAAACCAAACAGTATTTAAAGGACAACAATAAAGATTTAAAAATAATCGTTGAAGCTAGAAATTTAGATGAAATCGACGAAATTTTGCAATCGGATGGTATTTACCGAATACTCATCGACAATTTTAATTTTGAAGACACCAAAAAAGCAGTCGAACGCATCGGAAATAAATGTCTAACTGAGTCATCGGGCAACATCAACGAAAATACGATTAGACACTACGCCGAATGTGGTGTCAATTATATTTCATCTGGCGCATTAACCCATTCAGTCTATAATATGGATTTGAGTTTAAAAGCGATTTGAAGTCGAAAGTAAATAGTATTTTATTAATCCTAAAATCTTACAGTCTAAAAATCTAAGCAGTCTAAACAATGACCATCGAGCAAAAAATAAAAAACCTTCCCGTAATACGCCACCTAATTCAATTGTGCGACAGCATTAAGTTGCCTTGGTTGCACGGTTTGTCGTTGTATGAGTTGCTCGATTTGTATATAACCGGAATCATCGAAGGTGCGCTTTCGTACCGCGCAGCAGCCATTGCCTTCAGTTTCTTTATGGCGTTGTTTCCGTTCGCGCTGTTCATTCTGAATCTCATTCCGTACATTCCCATTCAAGGTTTTCAAGAAGATTTTCTGAGTTTTGTACAAGAAGGTGTTCCACCAACCACTTACGATGCCATTGCCAAAATCATTGATGATATTTTGCACAACAGTAACTCAGGCTTAATATCAACCGGATTTTTCATGGCGATTTTTTTAATGACCAACGGTGTAAATGCCATTATGGGTGGCTTCGAAACTTCGGCTCACATCACACTCAAACGCAAGTATTTTCGGCAGTATTTTGTGGCATTGGGAATGTCCATTTTATTGTCTTTAATATTAATCATTACCGTTGCAGCCATCGTAATTTCGGAAGTGTTGATTCAGATGAGTAAAATTCAAGATGTGCTTTCAGAAGATATTCCTTTGATTCAAATGAGTCGGTATATCTTTCTGATTTTGATGATATTAATTACTACTTCTTTTTTGTTTAAATACGGAATCAAACGCGACGGAAAACGGGCTTTCATTTCCATTGGTTCAGTTTTTACCACTATTTTAATCATTATTTCTTCGTACTTTTTCGGAATCTGGGTAGTCAAATTCTCGAAGTACAACGAACTCTACGGTTCTATCGGAACACTGCTCATCGTCATGTTTTACATCTGGATCAATTGTATGATTTTATTACTTGGCTTCGAACTCAATGCTTTAATTCAAAAACTCAAAAGAGAAAAAGCAAAAGAATTAGAAACAGAAGTTTAGAATTTCGTTCACTACTTGTCCTGCTTTTCGTTCCAATCTTTCATCCCGTTTTGAAAACGAGATGAAAGGATTTCCACTTCAATCAGGGTTAGGTTAGCACTTTTTGTAGTTTGTTAGTAACTAAGCTAATGTTCATTTTTGAATAAAAATTTTTAGTTTTATTCTGCCACTAATTCTCGAATTTTTTGCAATTTGATTATTGATTTAATTCGAATGTTCATCGTAGATGAACAAATTTGATGATAGAATTTATTTTTAATTCGTGAATTCGTGGCAAAAAATAAAAAAATGTATCAATTAGTCCGAAATTGGCAATTTGTTTTTTTTGTTAGTTTTACTGATTTAATCTATTGGCTGTTCATGAAAATTTGTGAAATTCGTGTCAACTCCAAACCAAAAAAAAGTATATTTGTGTCAGTTATAAACTAAATGATTCCAATGAGATTTGTTCAGAAAAACATTTTGTGCCTAATCTTTGCTTTGCTTTTGACAACGCAATGGTGTTGTTCACAATCACTCGTAGGAAGATGGAAAACCGTTGACGACGAAACAGGTAAAGAAAAGGGTGTTGTTGAAATTTATGAGAAAAGCGGAGTCTATTACGCAAAAATTGTTGAGATTTTTGAAGCCGAACATAAAAATAAAAAATGTGTTTTGTGTTCTGGTGACGACAAAGACAAACCGTTTCTTGGCCTAGTCATCATAAGAGGTTTGAAAAAACACGAAGGCGAATTCAACGGCGGAACCGTACTGGATCCTAAAAACGGTAAACACTACAAATGCTACATCAAATTTGAAAGTAACGATAAAATTAAAATACGAGGTTACATCGGAGTTCCGTTACTTGGTCGAACGCAGTATTGGTACCGTGTAAAAAACTCAAAATAAAACCCATAACCTACAACTGATAAACTACAACTGACAACCCACAACCCAAACCCACAGCCATGTTTTTCATCGAAGCCATCTTGCCACTTTCTCTGCCAAAAACCTTTACGTACAGTGTTTCAGAATCGGAATTCCAATTCATAAAAAAAGGAATGCGCGTTATGGTTCCGTTTGGAAAAAGTAAGATGTATACGGCTTTGGTAGTCGATTTGCATCAAATTCCGCCCACACTTTACGAAGCCAAGGAGATTCACCAAATTTTGGATGAACAACCCGTTGTAAACGAATTCCAAATTGCTCATTGGAACTGGATTGCGTCGTATTATATGTGTAACATTGGCGATGTGTATCGTGGAGCTTTGCCCAGCGCTTTGATACTGGAAAGCGAAACGTTGTTGAGTCAAAAAAGCGGTGCATTTGTAGACGAATCACAACTCTCGGATGATGAATTCCTCATTTATGAAGCCTTGCAACACCAAAGTTCACTCAAAGTGAATGACGTGATGGGAATTCTCAATAAGAAGAAAGTCTTTCCAGTTATTCAGCAACTCATTAGTAAAAACATCCTTCACTTAGAAGAAGAAGTGGTTGAAGAATACAAACCAAAACTAGTGAAGTACATTCGTTTACACGAAAATTATGCTTCAGAAGAAAAACTAATTGAACTTTTAGACGACTTAAAAGGAGCGAAGCAAAAAGATTTAGTATTACAGTATTTCCAACTTACCGCTCAAGACAAAAAGCCTATTTCAGTAAAACAATTGCTTTCAGTTTCGTCATCTACATCCAACTCCATCAAAAGCTTAGTAGATAAATCTGTTTTTGAAGAATACTATATTCAAGAAGACCGAGTAAATTTTGACGGAAACAAAAAAGAACAAAATTTAATTCTAAGTGCAGCGCAACAACTAGCATTTGACGAAATCAAAACGTCGTTTGAAACCAAAGAGGTGAGTTTGCTACACGGAGTAACTTCTTCCGGGAAAACCGAAATCTATATCAAACTTATTGAAGAATTCTTAAAACTCAACAAACAGATTTTGTATTTGCTTCCTGAAATTGCACTTACAACCCAATTGGTTTCACGTTTGACAGCCTATTTCGGGAATAAAGTGGCCGTTTTTCATTCGAAATATTCCAATAACGAGCGAGTAGAAGTTTGGAATCAAGTGTTGTCGGATTCAGAGAAAGCACAAATTGTAATCGGAGCGCGTTCGGCTTTGTTTTTGCCATTCTCCAATTTGGGTTTTGTGATTGTGGATGAAGAACACGAACCTACTTTTAAGCAGCAAGATCCAGCGCCGCGTTACCATGCTCGTGACGCAGCGATAGTTTTGGCAAACAGTCATCAAGCTAAGGTTTTGTTGGGTTCAGCTACACCTAGCATTGAAACCTATTATAATGCTCAAACAGGAAAATACGGTTTAATAGAAATTAATGAACGCTTCGGAAAAGCGCCATTGCCCGAGATTGAGTTGGTCGATTTAAAAGATTCTTATTTCCGTAAAAGAATGAAAGGTCATTTCAGTTTGACGATGATTGACGCTATTACTGAAGCGCTTTCATTGGGTGAACAAATTATTTTATTTCAAAACCGCCGTGGATTTTCGCCTGTGTTGGAATGCATGACGTGTGGAAATGTACCTCAATGTCCGAATTGCGATGTGAGTTTGACTTATCATAAGTTCAAAAACCAATTACGTTGTCATTATTGCGGTCATTCGATTGCAAAACCAACCAACTGCCATGTGTGTTCGAGTGTTGATTTGACTACCAAAGGTTTCGGAACCGAACAAATAGAATTGGAGCTAGCCGAGTTGTTTCCGACAAAAAACATCAAACGAATGGATCAAGATACGACTCGAGGCAAGTACAGTTTTGAGCGCATCATCGATTCGTTTAAAAATAGAGAAATTGATATTTTGGTCGGAACGCAAATGTTGGCGAAAGGTTTGGATTTTGATAATGTCTCGTTAGTCGGCATTATGAATGCGGATACGATGTTGTATTACCCTGATTTTAGAGCGTTTGAACGTAGTTTTCAAATGATGACTCAAGTAGCGGGAAGAGCAGGTCGTTCGGATAAAAAAGGAAAAGTAATCATACAAACCTACAATCCGTTGCATTCGATTATTCAGCAAGTAACGTTGAATCGATACGATGAAATGTACAAAGAGCAATTGTATGAACGTAAAATTTACAATTATCCGCCGTTTTATAAATTAATCCGATTAACTTTAAAACATCGTGACTTCGAAAAACTGAAAGAAGGAGCAATGTGGTTGTATCAAGTAGCTTCTCAAAATTTAGATATTCCTGTTTTAGGTCCGGAAGAACCTGCAATCAGCAGAATTCGTAACGAGTACATTCGTACCATCATGATAAAAATTCCGCAATCAAAGCCATTGGGTACAACAAAAAAAACTATCCAGAAAATACTGAATAGTTTTGATGTTATTCCGCAATACAGAACCATTAAAGTTACTGTAAACGTCGATTTTTATTAAGCGATTGCTAAAGCTTTGACTAAATCTTCTTTTTTGTTTCGGCTGAGTGGAATTTTAGTAACCCCAATTTCAGCGAATTTACTATTGAAACGTTCTACTTTGTCGATATTAATAATGTACGACTTGTGAACTCTAATGAATTTGTCTTTGGAAAGGTCTTTTTCAAAAGATTTCATAGTAGAAAGCACCAAGTTAGTGTCTTCTTCGGTAACTACTTTCACGTAATCACCATAGGCTTCGATCCATTTGATTTTATTAGTGTATACTTTTAATTTTTTCAAGTTACTCTTAATAAAGATGTGATCGCCTTCCATGTCATGATTGTCTTGACGAAGCATATGTAGGTCTAATGCTCTTTTCACTGAAGCGTTAAAGCGCTCAAGTACAATCGGTTTTTGTAAATAATCGGTGGCATCATAATCAAATGCTTTCAACGCATAATCGGCTTTAGAAGTAATGAATATGACTTGAGGTTTAACTTGTAAGCCATCAATAAAATCAAAACCACTAATAATTGGCATCTCTACATCCAGGAAGATTAAATCCACCGTATGTACAGTCATGCAATTTTTAGCTTCAATTGCGTTAGAAAAATCACCAACCAAGTGTAAATTTGGATGATTATTTACTAACTTTGTAATGACCATACGTTGTAACGTACTGTCATCAACAACTACACAATTTAATTTCATACTGTTTTTATTTTAAGATTTGGAGGTGTAAATATACTACATTTTTTTTATAAAACTAATTTTTATCGATTTTTTTTGCTTTTAAGCAGTATTTTTTTGCATTTTGGCGATTTTTATACTTTCGTAGTTGTGTATTAATTATTTATGGTTACTTTTGCACCCAATTTTATATAATTAAATACTTATATTATGAATCATTATGAAACTGTTTTCATCTTAAATCCCGTTTTATCTGATGTTCAGGTAAAGGAAACAGTAAGCAAATTTGAAGATTTTCTTACTTCGCGCGGTGCTAAGATGGTATCAAAAGAGGATTGGGGCTTGAAAAAATTAGCTTACGAAATCCAAAACAAAAAAAGTGGTTTTTACCATTTATTTGAATTCCAAGTAGCTCCAGAAGTATTAATTGCTTTTGAAACTGAATTCAGACGTGACGAAAGAGTTATGCGTTTCTTGACTGTAAGTTTAGACAAACACGCAATTTCTTGGGCAGAAAGAAGAAGAGAAAAACTTAAAGCATCAAAAGCGTAATTATGGCAACACTACAACAATCAGCTTCAGGAAAAAAAGACGGAGATATCAGATATTTAACGCCTTTGAACATCGAAACCAACAAAACAAAAAAGTATTGTCGTTTCAAAAAATCTGGAATCAAATACATTGATTATAAAGATGCAGATTTCTTATTAAAGTTCGTTAACGAGCAAGGAAAAATTCTTCCTCGTCGTTTAACAGGAACATCTTTAAAGTACCAAAGAAAAGTGTCAGTTGCAGTTAAAAGAGCACGTCACTTAGCATTAATGCCATATGTGGCTGATTTACTAAAATAATAAAGAGGCAAGATTATGGAAATTATATTAAAACAAGACGTTCAAAATTTAGGATTCAAAGACGATGTAGTTTCAGTTAAACCTGGATACGGTCGTAATTTCTTAATACCACAAGGTTTTGCTACTTTAGCAACTCCTTCTGCAAAAAAAGTATTAGCAGAAAATTTAAAACAAAAAGCGCACAAAGAGGCGAAAGTTGTTGATGATGCTAAGAAATTGGCTGAAGCTTTAAAAGCTTTAGACATCAAAATCACTTCAAAAGCAGGTGGTGAAAAATTATTTGGTTCGGTAACTAATATCGATATTGCTCATGCATTAGAAAATGCAGGTCAACCAATCGATAGAAAATTCATCACTAGCGGTACAGTAAAACGTACTGGTAAATATACTGCTTCAGTACGTTTACACAGAGATGTAGTGGTAGAATTACCTTACGAAATTATCGCTGAGCAATAATCAATTTGATTATTTAGATATAAAGTCCCGATTAGCGTCGGGATTTTTTTTTGAAGCTATTTCCCGCTTTCCGTTCCAATCTTTTTTGTAAAAACCCTTTTTTCCAAGCAGTAAAAGGAGCTTCTATGGTCGCTCTTTTACTACAGTAAAAAATAGGTTTTTCCTAAAAAAGGATTTCCACTGCAATCGGGGCTAATCAGTAGCACAAATAAAACTCAGTAACCTAGAAACTTTGCAACTCAGTAACTCAGCAACTCAGCAACTTAAGTAATGAAATACAAAAGACTAACCAAAGAACAATTTGAAGCCTTACACCAAGAATTTGCCAACTTCTTAGCTTCACAATCCATAGATAAAAAAGAGTGGGACGAAATTAAAGCGTCAAAACCCGATGTGGCCGAACAAGAACTCGATGTGTTTTCTGATCTAATTTGGGAAGGAGTTTTAACCAATGCCAAATTTTTAGAGCATTTTTCTAAAAATCATGTTTTTCTTTTTCATTGCCAAGAAGAATTCATTCAATCCATTGTTTTGAAATCTCTCGATGCTTCGGTGGATTTTCTAACCAAAGAAGGGTTGCAGTGGTTGAGCGATAATATGTTTACTGAAACCGTAGAAATTCATGTTGGTAAAAAAGACTACGAAAGCGAGCGAAATTCGGCAATTTTTGATCTAATTACTCAAGGTGCTATTTTGAGCGATGGTCAATTGTACATGCAAATTCATCAAATCATCACTCGTTAATGAGTTGAGTTGTGTTTAAAAAGCATTATTTTCTTACGAATTTTAAGGTTGTTTTACGGATTCTTTTAGTGAAATAGCAACCCTTGATTTAATTTGGCTCTAAGTATTAGTAGGAAAAATATTAAGGAAAAATGCCTGTAACGGTTTTTGTTTCTCAATTTCTGTTTTTTTAGCTATTGTATGCGTTTTTTTGTTCAGATATTCAGTTCTATCTAATTGTTTTTCAATAGTTTTCATCCGTTAATTATTTCGCAAAATTGAATTGTTAATAATTCAATTCTTTTGTTTTATTTAAGTAATTTCTTCATAATTTTAAGAAATAATTTATTTTTTTTATTTTTTTATTGACTTTGCTTTATGAATTGTTTAACTTTGATAAACCTTAAAACCAAATTTGAAGCACAAACTTTGCTTCGATTAGTTCTATCTAGTTTTGCATGCCATAGAGCGTGTAATAATAGGTGACGTTCGTAAATCATACAGATGATTTGTGACGTAGTTTATGTATACATTTATTTGTTGATTGGGGCTTCAAATGAATAAAATTTAAAACTAATTAAAATGTAAGTATTTAGTTATGTGACATTTTTTTTGGAAATATTATTTATGTGATGTTTAATTAATCAGCTTTTAACCTACAAAAAAAGCATCTTCATTATTCTAAAAATGTACATTTTCTCTTTGTGAGAACGATGATGCTTTGACCTATTATTAATTTAAAAATAATGCTTATGGAGTTCACTACTATCTTCAAAAGATCAGAAGTAAAGTCGATGGTTTTAGTTTTTTTAACTTTATTTCTGCACCCCAAAATCACTGCTCAATCCATTCCAATTGACGCTACAGTCATCTCAAGTCAGAGCAATGTAGATTTTTCTTCGAACGCCGTCGATGGTAATTCATCGACCAAAGCTGAAGTCAGAGCCAGTTCTGGAATAGCCATTGGTATTGGCGCCTATTCTGGATTCATTGAATTGCAGTTTCCTTCAACTTTACCTGCCAATACAACCTCTTTTGTAAAAATAGATACCGATGATAATTTACTACCCGCACTGTTAGGAGGAAGCCTTGGAGGTTTACTTTCCAGTACTTTGGGAACAGTTTTAATAGGCAATCAAGAGTTTACGGTACAAGCCAAAAACAATGCAACAGTAGTTTTACAAGGGAACAGTCAAATTCCCAATGAGTTTGCTACTAATCGCCTTAGAATTGTTGTTAATTCACAAAATGAATATTTTATAGCACTCACGCCGTCTCAAGATTACAACCGAATTCGATTGACCAACCGAGTAGGTTCATTAGTTGGACTAAACAATACAAAGCGACTGGGCGTTTATGGTGCATTTTATATTGGTACACCCGATCCATGCGGTGCAGCAAGCTACACTTCGTTTGATGGTTCGGGCTTGAATCTAGATCTATTAGGATTGGGTGGAGCAGGTGTCGCAAATCCGCACTACGTTATAGATAATACTCCTACTAATTTTTCAAGATTAAGCCTCGGAATCCTTGCTCTTGCTGCTTCAATCGAACAAACCGTTTATTTTGATGGATTATCACAACCTTCAGATCAGTTTTTAATTCGAATGAAAATTGACCCGTCTTTACTGGCTTTGGGAGTTGCCAACAATATACAAATCATTGGTTCAAACGGGCCAACAGTGGTTCAAACAGTCAATTTGAATTCGCTCTTGAATTTGGATTTACTGACCTTACTTCAAGGAAATCAAATTGCTGTCATTCCGTTTTCACCTAGTTCACCTGTCAACAGAATAACGATTAGATATAACTCACTTTTAAATGTGCAACTGACTCAAAGTTTGGACTTGTACGATATTAAACGAGTTCCACCACAACCCACAATAACAGATGCTTTTACTTTAAATCCAGTTATATGTTCGGGTTCAACGGCTACTTTAATTGCAGAATCGGTTTCGGGAACGGTTTTAAATTGGTACAACCAGCCATCAGGCGGAACTCCAATTGCCACAACAAATTCGGGAGCGCCCTTTGTAACCGGAATTCTAACTTCAGATACCACCTTTTATGTAGCAGCGATGCGTAACACTTGTTCTGAAGAGTCAAATAGGGTACGTGTTGATGTTGCTGTTGTTGATTTGCCAACCGCAAGTGATATTTCAATTGCATCAAATATAGATGCTTGTAATGGATTTGTGGTTTTATCGCCATCTTCTTCAATTGGTGGTGCCGTCTTTCGATATTATAAAGACCAACAAAAAACTCAAGAAATTACAACAGGCTACTCAGGAGATTCTGGTGTTACTTATTCGTTGAACAATGCAAATGGTCAATTGACGATTTCCGGACTTGCAGCAATAAATTCACCCTTCAGTTATTTCATCTCTTTAACTGTAGACGGACTTTGTGAAAATGCTCCCAACACACTTAAAGAAGTTGTTGTTTCTTACTCTAACGGATTAACACTGAATGTAAGTCCAACAATTCAAGGTTGTGGTTCTGTTAATTTGGTCGATGCGATACTTAATTTTGATGCTTCAACCGACATTCAGTATTTATTCTTTGATAGTTCAAATGCTCCTATAACTGCTGAAATGGCAGCCAATATTACTTCAAGTGGAACGTATTCTATTCAATCTACAAGTTTGCTTGGTGGATGTTCATCTCTTGTTCAGCAAGTAATAGTAACCGTTAATCCAGAACCTAGTTTAACTATTCCTGCAACAAGTATTGTCGTGAATTTAGGTAGTTCGGTAACTTTAAATGCTGTTTCTGATGGTACACTTGTTTGGTATGACTCAAATGGGAATGCATTACCGTCCAATACTTTTGGTACTTTCACTACACCCGGATTTTTCACGTTTACTGTAGTTACAAGTATTGGTTCTTGTACCAAAAGTGGAAGTATAGTAGTAGCTGTGATTGATGGCACAAATTGTCCACCACTAACCGAACGTGTTTACGCCGAAACTCAATCTTGGGGTTCCATTTTGACTGGTGGAGTTGTTAATTCGAGTGATGCGATTGATCAAAATCCACAAACGTATTCTACGATTAGCACAGGCATAGGTTTATTGGGAATCGGAACGACTTGGCAAACATTACAATGGAATACCACAATTGCGGCTGGAACACCAGTAACTGTAAAATTAGGTTCACAATACAGTGGATTAGTTGTAGCGGGCGCTTATTCCGTTATAGGAACAAAAAGAAACGGATCAGGCGTACCAATTGATATAGGGTTCATTCAACCTGTTTCTGGTTCATTGGTCGATTTATTGCCAGGTGAAAATTCCTTTGAGTTTTCTTTTGTTCCTTCAGATTCAAGTGGACCAAAAGAGTATGATGGCATTCGTGTAATAGTTGGTTCGATTGCGAGCGTGTCTCAAAATGTTAAAGTTTATGAAGCTTATTATGATAGAACAGTAACTCAAATTCCATGTGGTCCAAATGATGTTGAAGATGTTTTTAGTGGTGCAATTGATTTAGGTGTTGGTGTTGCAACATCAACAGTCGGAGTAGATAATCCTTTTAATGCAGTTGATGCAAGTACTTTATCCTATGCCACTTTGTACAGTGGAGCCGGAATTCTGGCAGCAGCTGATTTAACCGTTTCGTTTGTATCTCCAACGCTTCAAGGTGATGAAATAGATATAATGTTATCTCGACCAAGCACAATTTTAGATTTAAGTTTATTGTCTGGGTTTACCGTTCAAATGTATATGGGAAATACGCCCGTTGGAACTGTTTTAGACAATACATCAACTTTACTTTCTTTGATGTTGTTAAACGGTGGAGCAGAAGCCATGTTGACCATCGAACCTCAACCGATGCTGTACGATCGGATTAAAATTCGTTTTGGTGGTGTAGCAGGAGTTTTAGATCAATTGCGTATTCATGACATTAATAGAAGAGCCAATACACAAGTAATCGGTGCCGATCCAACCAATACTGTTGAAATTTGTGCAGGAGAAATGATTCAACTTGAAATTGCTCCTCAAGATTGTGTCACTTTTATTTGGTACGATGCTCCAACCGGAGGGAACATTGTTTCTACAGGTTATTCCTATACCGTTCCCAATACATTAACTCCAGGTACATACGATTATTACATTCAACCCGTACGTTTTGGTTGTGAAACATTTGATAGAGGAAAAGTGACTGTGGTCATAGGAAATACAGCTCCCAATAACGCCATCACTCAAATACAAATTAATGGTGATTCAAATACTACAATTTGTTCTGCAACAGGAGAAGTGACATTGTCTGCCCAATTGAATTCAACTTTGACAGTCACAAACCCAATTTATTATTGGTACAGTTTTGATGGTTCTAATCAAGTTTTGATTCCAAATGAAACTACGTCTACACTGCAAATTTCGAGTTTAGCACCTGGCACTTACACTTATTTTGTCGGAATTAGTTCAGATGAATATTGTCCAACAGCAGAAGCAGATAGAGCTCAGGTAACCTTCACCATTTTGCCGTTTTCTCAACCAACTGATATTACTGCAGATGATACTGCATTTTGTTTAGGAACAAATGCTCTAATTACACCGACTTCAACCTTACAAAACCCACAGTTTTTTTGGTTTTTTACCAACGATAATTCACAACCAATAACCAATGGGGTTACAGTAGGAAGCGCTACTTTTACTATTGATGCCAATGGAGTACTTACTGTTACTGGATTAACATCAACTTCAAGTCCGTATACGTATTACGTTGGATTGACTTCTGACACCACTTGTTTGAATCAATCGGGGAATTTTAAACCAGTTGTCATCACCGTAAATAGCGGAACTACACCAACCACAACATCAACGATTCAGACTTTTTGTCAAGTAGCCAATCCAACAGTTGCTAACATTCAAGTGAATGAACCCAACGTAACGTGGTACAATGCCCCAACTGGCGGAACGGCTTATGCTTCAACCGATTTGTTAGTTAATGGAACGATTTATTATGGTTCTATAGTTGATGGTTCAGGATGTGAAAGTGCGGTTCGTTTGGAAGTAACAGTAAATATAAACAACGGAACTACACCAACTACAACATCAACGACTCAGACTTTTTGTCAAATAACTAATCCAACTGTTACTAACATTCAAGTAAATGAACCCAACGTAACTTGGTACAATGCACCCACTGGCGGAACGGCTTATTCTTCAACCGACGCGCTCATTAATGGAACGATTTATTATGGTTCAATAATGGACGGTTCAGGTTGTGAAAGTTCAATTCGTCTCGAAGTAACAATAAATTTAAGCAATGGAACTACGCCAACCACCACTTCAACGACTCAAACTTTCTGTCAAATAACTAATCCAACAGTTGCTAACATTCAAGTGAATGAACCCAATGTAATTTGGTACAATGCACCAACTGGTGGAACCGCTTATTCTTCAACCGAAGCGCTCATTAATGGAACGATTTATTATGGTTCAATAGTGGACGGTTCAGGTTGTGAAAGTTCAGTTCGTTTGGAAGTAACTGTAAATATAAACAGCGGAACTACACCAACCACAACATCAACGACTCAGACTTTTTGTCAAGTGTCGAATCCGACAGTTGCCAACATTCAAGTAAATGAACCCAATGTAACGTGGTATAATGCACCAACTGGTGGAACTGCATATGCTTCAACCGAAGCGCTCATTAATGGAACGATTTATTATGGTTCTATAGTTGATGGTTCAGGTTGTGAAAGTTCAGTTCGTTTGGAAGTAACTGTAAATATAAACAGCGGAACCACACCAACCACAACATCAACGACTCAGAGTTTTTGCCAAGTGTTGAATCCGACAGTTGCTAACATTCAAGTAAATGAACCCAATGTAATTTGGTACAATGCACCAACTGGCGGAACCGCTTATGCTTCAAACGACGCGCTCATAGATGGAACTATTTATTATGGTTCAATAGTGGACGGTTCAGGTTGTGAAAGTGCGGTTCGTTTGGAAGTAACTGTAAATATAAATAGCGGAACTACGCCAACCACCACGTCAACGATTCAAACTTTCTGTCAAATAACTAATCCAACTGTTACTAACATTCAAGTGAATGAACCCAACGTTATTTGGTACAATGCTCCAACTGGTGGAATCGCTTATGCTTCAACCGATGCGCTCATTGATGGAGCGATTTACTACGGTTCAATAGTTGACGGTTCAGGATGTGAAAGTTCAGTTCGTTTGGAAGTAACTGTAAATATTAGTACAGGAACTACACCAACCACTAATGCACTGATTCAAAACTTCTGCCAATCGGATGCTCCAACTGTTAGTGCTATTCAAGTAAATGAACCTAATGTGACTTGGTATAACGCTCCAACTGGTGGATTCGCATACGCATCAACTGATTTGTTGGTAAATGGAAATGTGTATTATGCCTCTATGATTGATGGTTTTGGATGTGAAAGTTTAGTACGATTAGCAGTAACGGTTACTATTAGCACAGGAACTACACCAACTACTGCATCAACTACTCAAAGTTTTTGTCAAGCGTCCAATCCAACGGTATCCAATATTCAAGTGAATGAATCCAACGTAATTTGGTATGATTTACCAACGGGTGGAACGGCTTTACCGTCGACCGCTTTATTAGTCAATAATGGAGTGTATTATGCTTCTTTAGTTGATGGTTTAGGATGTGAGAGTACGCTACGATTAGCCGTTACGGTTACTATTGGTTTGGGCACAACTCCAACAACGACATCAACAACTCAAAGTTTCTGCCAAGCGGCCAATCCAACAGTATCAAATATTCAAGTGAATGAACCCAACGTAATTTGGTATGCTTTGCCAACAGGCGGTACACCATTAAGCGGATCTACACTCTTGGTAAATGGAACAACTTATTATGCCTCAATTATTGATGGTTCTGGTTGTGAAAGCTCAATTCGATTGGCCATTACTGTGAACTTTATCATCGATCCTGGAGCAACAATTACTGGCGGCTCAAGTCAGTCTTGTGCTCTTGAGCAAGTAACTTATACTACCAATCCAGGAATGACCAATTATGTTTGGGTTGTTACGAATGGAACAATACTATCTGGCGGACAACAAACGGACAATACAATTACAATTCAATGGTCCAATTTGGGTTCAGCAACGGTAGCTGTATCGTATACCAATGGTTGCTCCGTAATCAATAGTGCCACGTTAAATCTAACGGTTAATTCGTGCTCTGATTTGACCATCCTAAAAACAGTTGATAATCCAACTCCTTTCATTGATGACAATGTTAGTTTTACCATTACCGTGAGTAACGTAGGCAATTATCCTATTTCTAATGTTATTGTTGAAGATGTTTTACCAACTGGTTATTCGTTTGTTAGCGCCAATCCATCAGTTGGGACTTATAGCAGTGTAACTGGAGTTTGGACAATTCCGCTAATAGGAGCAAATCAAACTGCAACTTTAATAATTGTTGCAAAAGTGCTACCCAATGGCAACTATACCAATGTAGCATCCATTATTACTTCAGATCCAATAGATTTAGATCCAAGTAATAATATCTCTGAAGTAACAACCATACCGTTCTGTTTGCTGGTTTATAACGAATTCAGCCCCAATAATGATGGAGCTAATGATTTTTTCAATATTGACTGTATAGAGAGTTATCCCAACAACAAATTAGAAGTATTTAATCGTTACGGAGTACTTGTGTATTCTAAAGCAAAATATGTAAATGATTGGGACGGAACTTCAAATGTTTCGGGAACACTCAACAGAGATGACAAACTACCAACAGGAACCTATTATTATGTTCTCGATGTAGATAATATCCAAAAAAATGGATGGCTTTCAATTACCCGATAGTTGTCTGGGTATGAATCTTAAAATCGATTATTAATTCTAAAGTGCATTACTATGAAACTAAGCATAAGAATCAAAATGGTACTAAGTCTTTTTGTTGTCTCTTCAATTACAGCGCAGCAAAATCCAGAATATACACAATACATGTACAACACTATGACTGTTAATCCTGGTTACACAGGTTCGACAGGTTCATTGGAAGCTCTATTACTGCATCGATCGCAATGGGTTGGCATCGATGGTGCGCCAACTACACAATCATTCACCATTCATTCGCCATTGTACAATGAAAGAATCGGACTTGGATTGAGTGTCGTAAATGATAAATTGGGTCCATCGAACGAACTGATTTTTGAAGGGAATTTCTCTTATACAATTCCAGCTGGTGCGGATAAAAAATTGGCATTCGGACTAAAAGCGGGTGCTAGAAAACTCGATATCGATTGGTCAAAAGGGCGCTATTATGACGATGTTGACGCTCTTTTAAACAACAACATTAGTAACGAAATCAAACCTTCAATCGGAGCGGGTTTCTATTATTACTCGCAAAAATGGTACGTCGGAACATCGGTTCCCAATCTTATTCGTTCAAATTTTTACGATGACATTCAGGAATCAGTAACTATTGATCGTTTGCATTATTATCTTATTGGAGGTTATGTTTTTGATTTGTCGCAATCACTCAAATTCAAGCCCGCTTTTTTAGCCAAAGCGGTGAGTGGTGCGCCATTGTATTATAATGTTTCGGCCAATTTTTTAGTTCACGAAAAACTGACTCTTGGGGCTTCTTATCAAGTGGATGATTCCGTAAGTGCGTTGGCAGGTTTTCAAATAACCGACGAATTTTATATTGGCTATTCGTATGATTACACCACAACCAACTTAAATAAATACAATGATGGTTCGCATGAATTCATACTACGATACCAATTCCAAAAGAAGTCCAAACAAATTAAATCACCCCGATTCTTCTAAAACTACGAATAAAACTACGCGATTATGAGAAAAATTTACCTTTCACTGTTAGTATTGAGCTTGTCTTTAAGTTTTGGACAAGCAAAATTGAAGAAAGCGGATCAACTTTTTAAAACATATTATTTTGTTGATGCTGCAAAAGCTTATGAAGAATATTTAGAAACGGTTGATAAGCCTTCGATACAGACTTTAAAAAATGTAGCCGATTCGTATTATAACATTGATGATAATCGGAATGCATTGCGATGGTATCAAAAACTATATGATATTCAAGGAAACAGTTTGAGTGATGATTATTTTTTGAAATACATCCAATCGATGAAAGGTGTCATGGATTATGACAAAGCCAACCAATTGACCAAAGAATATTTGATCAAAAAAGGTGATCAAAAACAAATCGATCATTTTTTATCTCAAAAGCGAATGAACGATAGTCTTGCTGGCACCAAAAGCCTGTATGCAATTAAAAACTTAGACATCAATTCGTCTAAATCTGATTTTGGAGCAGCATTTTATGGAGAAAAAATCATCTTTACTTCGGCAAGAGATACGACCAATATCAACAAATTATACAGTTGGAACAATCAACCTTTTCTCAATATTTACGTTGCTGATCGAAATGTTAATGATGGTAATCTTTTTAGTGAAAGTCTTTTTTTGCCCAACGTAATGACAAAATACCACGAAGCAACGGCTACCGTTACTCCCGATTTAAAAACCATTTATTATACTACCAATATTGTTTTAAAAAAGAAACTAATCATTGACAATTCCAAAACCAACAACTTTCAAATTATTAAAGGCCAAATCGATGACGGCAAATTAGTAAAAACAGAGAGTGTATATTTTAATAGTAAAAACTACTCCGTTGGTCATCCATCGTTAAGTGAAGATGGTCGTTGGCTCTTTTTTGCTTCCGATATGCCCGGTGGTTATGGAGAAACCGATTTGTACGTTGTAAAAGTTGCTGAAGACGGTACTATGAGCTCACCAATTAATTTAGGTCCGAGTATCAATACTATTGGCAATGAATTATTTCCGTTTTTCAGAAATGGAATCTTGTATTTTTCATCGGATGGACATTATGGTTGGGGCGATTTGGATGTCTATCAAAGCAAATTTTCGGTCAACATGAGTTTTTCTGAACCAAGAAATTTAGGTGCTCCGATCAACAGTAACAAAGATGATTTTTCTTATATCGTAGATTCAACCGATTCGTATGGTTATTTTTCTTCCAACAGAGGCAACGGAAAAGGATGTGATGATATTTATTATTTTACCAAAGCAAAACCCGAATGCAACGAGTTGATTTCGGGTAAAGTCACCAATTCAAAATCGAAATTTGCCATTAGTGAAGCGACAATTACGGCTTACGATTCATTTGGAGATTTGATTGCAACTACAACTTCAAGCGCTACGGGTGAATACAAACTCACTATTCCTTGTGGAAAAAAAGTAAAAATAACGGCATCCAAAACCAACCACAGTACAGAATCCAAAGAGTTAGAAACGGGTAAGAAAAATGGCAATGAAACCAAAAATGTCAATTTTGAATTGAGTAATTACGACGATTTGATTGTGGTCGATAAAGGACAAGAGAAAATCAGTGTAAATCCAATATTTTTTAATTATGATAAGTGGGATATTACGCCACAAGCGTCAATCGAATTGGATAAAGTGGTTTTTGTAATGCAAAAATTCCCCAAAGTAAAAATCAAAATTGAATCGCATACGGATTCACGTGGAAAAGACAGTTACAATTTGAAACTATCAGACAATAGAGCAAAATCGACACAGGCGTACATTATATCTAAAGGAATTGATGCTTCTCGAATTGAAAGTGCTATTGGTTTTGGTGAAAGTAGACTCACCAACAACTGTAGCAACAATGTTAAATGCTCAGAAGAAGAACATTTTAAAAACCGAAGATCCGATTTTATTGTCCTCGAAAAATAATAATTGAATTTATTTGAACTAAAACCACTTTGAAAAGAGTGGTTTTATTATTTTTATGCTCTATTTATAAGTATAACCAAAAAATAGTCCTGTTTTTATGGATGTTCAAAAAGCCATTCAAGATTTAAGAGAAGAACTCAATCAGCACAATCACAACTATTATGTATTGGACAAACCCACCATCAGCGATTTTGAGTTTGACCAAAAGCTAAAACAACTTCAGGAATTAGAAGCCAAACATCCGGAGTTTTTTGACGAAAATTCTCCGTCTCAACGAGTAGGCGGAACCATTACTAAAAATTTCCAAACCGTTGTACATGAAAATAGAATGTATTCGTTGGATAATTCATATTCCAAAGAAGATTTACTCGATTGGGAAGCCAAAATCCAGAAAATGTTAGGCGATGTTGATTTGAACTATACCTGCGAATTAAAGTACGATGGTGCTTCAATTTCGATTACTTATGAAAATGGGAAGTTGTTGCGTGCGGTGACGCGTGGTGACGGAATTCAAGGTGACGATGTAACAAACAATATTAAAACCATCAAATCGATTCCGCTGAAACTAAAAGGTAATTTTCCAACCAAATTTGACATTCGAGGCGAAATTATTCTTCCGCTTGACGGTTTTGAAAAAATGAATCAAGAGTTGATTGAAATTGGTGAAACTCCGTATTCCAACCCAAGAAACACGGCTTCAGGAAGTTTAAAATTACAAGACAGTGCTGAGGTTGCCAAACGACCATTGGATTGTTTGCTGTATTTCATCACTGGACAAAATTTACCGTTCAATTCGCAATACGACGGATTGGAAACCGCACGCAATTGGGGATTTAAAGTACCAACGCAATCCAAATTGGCTCATAATTTAGATGAAGTTTTTGAGTTCATCAACTATTGGGATGTTCATCGCCATGATTTGCCTTACGAAACCGATGGTGTTGTTATTAAAGTGAATAACTTCGATCATCAGCAAGAATTAGGATACACAGCCAAATCGCCACGTTGGGCAATTGCTTATAAGTTTAAATCGGAACAAGTAACAACTAAGTTGAATTCTATTTCCTATCAAGTCGGACGAACAGGTGCAATCACTCCGGTTGCCAATTTAGAACCCGTACAACTCGCTGGAACCATTGTCAAGCGCGCTTCATTGCACAACGCAGACCAAATTGAAAAACTCGACATCAGAATAGGCGATGCCGTGTTTGTTGAAAAAGGCGGTGAAATCATTCCGAAAATTATTGGTGTTGCTCAAAGAGGAAACGAACCTGAACCCACAAAATACATCACACATTGTCCAGAATGTCAAACAGAGTTGATTCGTAAAGAAGGCGAAGCGCAACATTATTGCCCAAATTTTTACGGTTGTCCTCCACAAATTATCGGTCGCATTCAGCATTACATTTCCCGAAAAGCCATGGATATTGAAGGTTTAGGAGGCGAAACAGTGGCGTTGTTGTTCAATAATGGTTTGGTAAAAGATTATTCTGATTTGTATGAATTAACGGTTGAACAAGTGATTCCGCTCGAAAGAATGGCGCAAAAATCGGCTGAAAATTTGGTAAACGGAATCGCAAAATCGAAGGAAGTTTCGTTTGAACGGGTATTGTTTGCACTCGGAATTCGATATGTGGGTGAAACGGTAGCCAAAAAACTAGCCAAGCATTATAAAAATATCGATGCCTTGCGTCAGGCTTCGTTAATGGATTTGATTTTGGTGGATGAAATTGGCGAGCGAATTGCCCAAAGTGTTATTGAATTTTTTGAAAACGAAAACAATACCATCATCATTGAGCGATTGAAGAGTTTTGGTGTTCAGTTCGAAATAGTTGAGGTTCACAATCCGGATGCGACTGACAAATTAGTAGGCAAAACCTTTGTGGTATCGGGAGTTTTCGAACAATTTTCTCGCGATGATTTGAAAAAAGCCATCGAAGACAACGGCGGAAAAGTAGGAAGTTCCATTTCGGCCAAAACCGATTATGTAGTGGCTGGCGATAATATGGGTCCGGCGAAATTAGAAAAAGCCAATCAACTCAAAATTCCAATTATATCTGAAACCGAATTTTTAGAATTGATCCGATGAAAAAAGACAAACTAGTGCTGCTTATTGCTTTGGTGGTTGGAATTCTTTCCACCTTAGCCAACACATTTCACTATGTTGAATTTGTGAAAATAAGTAGATTAGTTTTTATTCCTCTAATTTACATCTATTATTGCTTAAAGGCGCAAAAAATCAATTGGGCACCAACATTAGTCATGTTTCTTTTTTTGTTGACTGATATTTACAATTTCATCATCAAAGATGCATTATTTGAATTATTGGTGTTAGGAATTGTGAACTACATTTTGTTTTTGTCTTTCGGATTGAAAGATATTGTAAAATTCAGGTTGACATTTACCAATGTAATTTCGTTTGTAATTATAGTTGGATTTGTTGTTTTTCTTTATTTCAGTGTTCTGGATTTAGCTTTGATAGAGTTGAATACTTACAAAGTTTCCATCAGTATTTATGGAATCGTTTTGGGATTGAATGCAATAGTGGCAGCTTACAATTTGAGTTACCGTAATCGCTTACACGATTTATTGTTCTTTTTCTGTGTGGCAACTTTTGTCTTTACCGATGTTTCCTATTTAATAAGTGAGTACTACTATAAATTTCCAGTAATGATAGTCATTAACTATATCCTTCAATTACTGAGTTATTTCTTTATAGCACGCTATTTCATAATAAATGAGCGTTACGATTTACGCAAAAAGCAATTAAACCACAATTGATTTACCCTGAGAAGCTACTTTCTTGTCAGAGGTAACATAGAAATCAATTCGACCCAAATTCAACCCATAACAACCTACTTGATTGATTAAAACTTCTTTTCCTTCGCTGTTTTTTTCAACAACTGGTTTATCTAAAAAAGTATGTGTATGTCCGCCAATGATTAAGTCGATGTCTTTGGTTTTATTCGCCAAAATCAAATCACACACTTTATTCGGGTCTTCTTTGTATTTGAAACCGATGTGCGACAAACAAATGACTAAATCACATTTGTGTTCGTGTTTCAACTTGTGCGACATATCAGTAGCAATTTCTATCGGATCATTGTAAACGGTTTCTTTACAGTTCTTTTTATCCACTAATCCTTCCAATTCAACGCCGAGTCCAAATATTCCAATTTTTACACCATCAACTGTTAGAATTTTATACGGTTTAATATAACCATCCAAAATGGTATTTTTAAAATCATAGTTCGACGAGACAAAATCAAATTTAGCATGTGGTAATTGGGCTAACAAGCCTTCTAAACCGTTGTCGTAGTCGTGATTTCCAATGGTTGCTACATCGTATTTCATCATGCTCATCAACTTGAATTCCAATTCGCCACCATAATAATTAAAATAAGGTGTTCCTTGAAAAATATCTCCGGCATCTAATAAAAGTACATTTGGATTTTCCTGGCGAATACTTTCGATTAGCGCTGCTCTTCGTGCCACACCGCCCATATTTGGGTTTCGCGGATGGTCTTTCGGAAACGGATCAATATAGCTGTGAACGTCGTTGGTGTGTAAAATGGTTATTTTTTTAACATCGGTGGAAGTAAAGCTGCTTAGCGACAAACCGCCAAGAGTTAAAAAAGCCGATGATGCTGCTGTATTTTTGATGAAAGTTCTTCTTTTCATTAGTGTCGAATTTAGTTCAGTTGCTAATTATTCTTTGGTGATTCGAACGGAATTATCGTAACTCAAGGTGTCTACTTCTTTAAAGTAATCAATCATGATGTTGCGCAATTTGTAATCAATGTCATAGCGTTGAATGCCTTGTTTGAAAAACGTCATATTATCGCCTCCATTGGCCAAATAATCAGAAGTAACTACGTAATAAATTGCGTTAGAATCAATGGCTTTATTTTGAATTTTAATGTCTTTGGCCACATTATCTTTGCCAATTGTAAACGATAATCCTTGTAACGGATGAGGTTTTTTCTCAGTAATAATATAATTCGCCATTTCTACAATTTGCTGCCCTTTTAATGAAATTATAACGGCAGCATTTTCAAAAGGCATTACTTCAAAAGCATTGCGTGCGGTAACATTTCCTTTCGGAATCATGGTTCGGATGCCACCGTGATTCAAAATACAAATATCGATTGATTTTTTCTCTCTACTCTGGAATACTTTATTGCTTTTGTTCAACGTAATATCAGCCAAGAAATTACCGATGTTGGTTTGCCATTCGCCTTTCGATTTTTCTAAATTTTCGGGATTGTAAGCCAAAACCTGACTTAAATCTTTATCGATATTTTCTCTGTAAGGTTTAATAAAGTTTTCTATATCAGAGTTTTCAGCTTGAGCTTCGGTGATGCCTATTTTTTTTCCTTCAATTTTGGTAACAAAGTTTTTTTGCTGACCACACGAAATCAGAATAAAAAATGTTAATAATAAACCAAAACATTTTAAAACAAGAGTAGAGTTTTTTAGTTTTACCATCGTTTATGCAACTAAATTAATTAAATTTGTAAACCAAGTAAAAGTAATATGTTTTCTCACAAATTCAAGGATTTTATCATTAAAAATAGTGTTAAAAAAAGGTTATCCAACGTAAAACATATTGCCTCAGCGAATTCGGTTCAAACCATCGGAATTATTTTTGATGAAACGCAAAGTAGTCAGCGTGAAAAGTTGATTAATGAAATAAAAAAATGGCAAGTTGCACCACTTTCAATCGAGTTTATAGTTTTTAAGGATAAAGTTAAGAAAACAGATGTTTTTGATTACACGGTTTTTTCAAACAAAGACATTACTTGGAATGCCACTTTTACTAATTCAGCCGTAGATCAATTCAGTGCTAAAACTTTTGATTTACTTATTAGTTATTATGATGATGAAAAAGCAGCTTTATTACTGCTAACTCAACTTTCGAAAGCCCATTTCAAAGTAGGTTTTTCAAGTGTAGATCATCGATTAAATCACTTTTTAATTCAAACTGAAATCGATAAATGTGCTACTTTTGCAGAAGAATTATTCAAATATTTAAAAATACTTAAAAAAATATAACATGCAATCATTAGTTGGAACTGGCGTAGCATTGGTTACTCCGTTTAAAAAAGATTTTTCTGTTGATACAGAAGCACTCAAACGAATTGTAAATTTTGTGATTGACGGTGGAGTAGAATATCTTGTGGTTTTGGGAACTACAGCGGAAACGGCGACGCTTACCGCTGACGAACAAGAACTGGTTATTGCAACAATTATTGAAGCCAACAACGGAAGATTGCCATTGGTTTTAGGGGTTGGCGGAAACAATACGTACAAAGTGGTTGAAGAATTAAAATCTAGGGATTTTTCTAAATTTTCAGCTATTTTATCGGTTTCACCGTATTATAATAAACCCACTCAAGAAGGAATTTATCAGCATTTCAAAGCAATTGCAGAAGCTTCTCCAGTTCCGGTTATTTTGTATAATGTTCCCGGTAGAACAGCTAGTAATATGTTGCCATCAACAGTAGTTCGTTTGGCTAATGATTTTAAAAATATCATCGGAATTAAAGAAGCGGCGGGAGATATTGTTCAAGCGATGAAACTCATTCAAAATGCTCCAAAAGGATTTTTGGTGATTTCTGGAGATGACATGATTACGCTTCCAATGGTTTTAGCAGGTGGAAGCGGAGTGATTTCGGTTATTGGAGAAGGTTTTCCAAAACAATTTTCTGAAATGGTTCGCTTAGGATTACAACGAAAAGTAGACGAAGCGTATCAATTGCATTATTTATTGGCAGATAGTATTGACATGATTTTTGAGCAAGGCAATCCAGCTGGAATCAAAGAAGTATTCAAAACACTAGGCTTGTCAGAAAATACGTTACGTTTGCCATTGGTAAATGTCAATCAAGATTTAGCGGCTCGCTTGGAAAATTTCACTAAAAAAATAAGCTAAAAAAAATATTTTCATACTAACGATTAATTAACTAATTTTGCAGTTGCTTTTTTACGGACCAAAATCCTTTAAAATAGGCTCAACATAAATACATAAATGAAGAATTACATATACCTATTCGCACTTGTTGTTTTAGTTTCATCTTGCAGTCAATACCAAAAGGCATTGAACTCAGAAGATGTTGCTTTGAAATTTGATCAGGCTACTAAAAAATACGACGAGAAAAAGTATTCAAAAGCCATTCGCCTTTTTGAACAGATTGGTCCAGCTTACAAAGGGAAACCTCAAGCGGAGAAGTTGTTTTATATGTTTTCCTATTCGTATTACAATACCAAACAGTACTATCTTGCTGCCTATCAATTTGAAAGTTTTGCGTCCAGTTATCCTAAAAGTGAAAAAAGAGAGGAAGCCGCTTTTTTAGCTGCAAAATGTTTTTCTAAATTATCACCCGTTTCAAGCTTAGACCAAGTTGATACCAACAAAGCCTTAGATAAACTACAAGACTTTATTGATATGTATCCAAATTCTCAGTACTTACCAGAAGCCAATGCAGTAGTAACTGAGTTAAAAAATAAACTCGAGCAAAAAGCATTTGATATTGCTAAACAATACAATACAATATCCGATTACAAATCGGCAATTTCTGCTTTCGAAAACTTTTTATCTGATTTTCCTGGAACTCCATTAAAAGAAGATGCGCTTTACTATAAATTTGATTCAGCCTACAACTTGGCAATCAATAGTGTTCCTCAAAAAATGGAAGAGCGACTTGAAAACGCAAAAGTGGCTTATTCGGGGCTAATGAAATTTAAAGCCGATACAAAGCATAAAGCAAAAGCCGACGAAATGTTGGCTCGAATTGAAAAAGATTTACAACAATTTACTAAATAAAATGTCATGGATTTAAAAAAGACGAATGCACCAGTAAACACAATCACTTACAACAAAAGTGTAATTGAAGAACCAACTGGAAATGTGTATGAAGCAATCACAATTATCGCCAAAAGAGCCAACCAAATCAATGCCGAAATCAAAAAGGAATTAATTGATAAATTGGATGAGTTTGCTACGTACAATGATAGCTTAGAAGAAGTCTTTGAAAACAAAGAACAAATTGAAGTATCTAAATTTTACGAAAAGTTACCAAAATCTCACGCTCTTGCAGTACAAGAATGGTTAGACGGTAAAATTTACCACAGAAATACTGAACAATAATCACTGAAGTATGTCGGTTTTAAGCGGAAAAAAAATAGTGCTGGGTGTTTCTGGTGGAATTGCCGCATATAAAACTGCATCATTAGTAAGACTTTTCATAAAAGCAGGTGCTCAAGTACAAGTAGTAATGACGCCTGCTTCTAAGGATTTTGTAACTCCTCTTACATTATCTACACTTTCTAAAAATCCAGTACATTCCACTTTTTTTAACGAAGAAGATGCTGATGCTCAATGGAATAATCACGTTGAAATTGCGCTTTGGGCCGATTTGATGGTGATTGCTCCAGCTACAGCCAATACATTGTCTAAGATGGTCAATGGTAATTGCGATAATTTGTTGATTGCAACGTATTTATCGGCTAAATGTCCGGTGTATTTTGCTCCAGCAATGGATTTAGATATGTACAAACATCCTTCGACGATTTCGAGTTTTAACACTTTAAAACAGTTTGGAAATACGATCATTCCGGCTGAAACAGGTGAATTGGCAAGCGGACTTTCAGGAGAAGGTCGAATGGCTGAACCCGAAAACATTGTTGCTTTTTTAGAAAAAGATTTAGAAAGCAAATTGCCCTTAAAAAATAAAACCATTTTAATTACGGCCGGTCCAACTTACGAGGCGATTGATCCTGTTCGTTTCATCGGAAATCATTCAACTGGTAAAATGGGATTTGATATTGCTCATTGTGCTGCCAATTTAGGCGCTAATGTCATCTTAATTTCAGGCCCAACTCATTACACTTCAAAAAGTTCGAATGTAAATTTAATTCGAGTAACTTCAGCAGAAGAAATGCATACCGAATGCCACCGTTATTACGATACAGTTGATGTTGCGATTTGTGCTGCCGCTGTTGCAGATTATAAACCAAAAAATGTAGCTGCTCAGAAAATAAAAAAGAGTGAATCGGCGTTTACCATAGAGTTGGAAAAAACAAAAGACATCTTGGCTTCTTTGGGAAGTGTAAAGAAAAAACAGCTGTTAATTGGCTTTGCCTTGGAAACTGAAAATGAAATTGAAAATGCAAAGTTGAAAATTCAGAAAAAAAACTTAGATTTGATTGTTTTAAATTCGTTGAATGATGAAGGTGCAGGCTTTGGTAAACCAACCAATAAAGTAACTTTCATTGACAAAGAGTTCCATTTAGAACCAATGGATTTAAAATCGAAAGAAGATGTTGCTGTTGATATTATTAATAAAGTAATTCAAAAAATTCATGCGTAAATTGTTTCTATTTTCAGTACTGTTGTTAGTAAACGCAGTAAACAGTCAGGAGTTAAATTGTGTGGTAACAGTAAATTATGATAAGGTAACCAACGCTAACACTCAGATTTTTAAAAGTTTAGAGCGATCTTTAAATGAGTTTGTAAATAATAACGCATGGACAGAGCAGGAGTATAAATCCAATGAAAAAATAAATTGTTCTATGTTCATCACAATCAATTCGTATGAAGGGAACAATTTTGATACTACCATCCAAGTACAATCTTCTCGTACTATTTTCAATTCTACTTATGCTTCACCATTAGTAAATATAAACGATAAAGAATTTGCATTCAGTTATGTTGAATTTGAAAATCTAACGTACAATCCGAATTCATTTGATTCCAATCTAATGTCGGTTTTAGCGTTTTATTGTTATTACATCATCGGAACGGATGCAGAAACTTTCGAGCCTAATGGTGGTGAACCTTATTTTCAAATTGCTCAGGACATCATTAGTTTGGCTGCTCCAACTCAAATTAAAGGTTGGGGACAAACCGAAAACAGACAAAATCGTTATTATTTAATCAACGATCTACTTTCTCCTACATTCAAAGAATACAGAGATGCGCTTTACAGCTATCATTTTGAAGGTTTGGACACTATGGAAAAAGATCCAAAAAAATCAAAAGAGATTATTAAAGAAGCAATTACTACTTTAAAGCAAGTTAACGCAACCCGACCCAATGCGTATTTAACTCGCGCTTTCTTTGATGCCAAATCCGATGAGTTAGTGTCTATATTTTCGGGTGGTCCAACGGTTTCAACAACCGATTTAGTTGAAGGATTGATGAAAATGTCACCAACAAACAGCAGTAAGTGGTCACGAATCAGATAATTCTTGCTCTTAATTAATAAACTATTGTTCAATGATTACCTCACTTTCTATTGAGAATTTTGCGTTGATTGAAAAATTATCAATCCAATTTTCAAATGGATTTTCAACTATTACTGGTGAAACAGGTGCAGGAAAATCGATATTACTCGGTGCGTTAGGTTTAGTTTTAGGGAAAAGAGCCGATTTAACTTCATTAAAAAATAAAGAAGAAAAATGCATCGTTGAGGCGACCTTTTTTCTCAAGAATTACAATTTGCAATCTTTTTTTCTGGATAATGATTTGGATTATGAAGATGAAACCATCATCAGAAGAGAAATTCTACCATCCGGAAAATCGCGTGCATTCATTAATGATACACCTGTAAATCTTCAAGAATTGCAAGATTTGAGTGCTTTCTTGGTTGATATTCATTCGCAACATCAAACTCAAGATCTTTCGGATGATTCGTACCAATTTCAAATCATCGATTCGGTTGCCAACAATTTTGATTTGCTCAATGAATATAAAATTGCTTTGAAAGAATATAAAGCGATTATTTCCTCTATTGAAGAAAAAAAATTAAAGTTAAGTTCGGTAATAAAAGAACAAGATTACAATACATTTTTATTAGAGGAATTAGTCAATGCGAAGTTAAAAGGTTTGGATCAAGTAGAGTTGGAGTCAACCTATGAAAAACTCAATAATGTTGAATTGATTAAAGAACAACTTCAAAAAATTAGTTCTATATCCAATGAAGAACAGTTTGGAGTGATTCAAAATCTGAAAGAAATCAAAATAGCGTTCCAAAAAGTTGCCGGTTTTTCTAAAGAATACGAATTGCTTTTGGAACGATTGAACAGTGTGATCATTGAGTTTGATGACATTGAAAAAGAAACTTCCAATCAAGCGGATGCATTACTTTCTGATCCTGAACAATTGGAATTAGTCAATCAGCAACTACAAGATATTTATTCGCTTCAAAGAAAACACAATGTTTCATCGGTTGAAGAATTACTTCATATTCAAAACGAATTGGATCAAAAAGTAATTTCGGTTACGACTTTAGAAGATGAAATTGCCGCTTTAAAAAATAGGAGTGAAGAAGTTGAAACTGATTTGAGAAAAGTAGCAAAAGAAATCAGCCAAAAACGAATTCAATTTGTTTCTGTTTTAGTTGAAAAAACGCAAAATATCTTGGCGCAATTGGGAATGCCTAATGCTCAAATTAAATTTGATATTAAACCAACGGATAAGTTCTTGTCCAATGGTTCCGATGAAATTCAGTTGCTCTTCTCAGCCAATAAAGGTTCCGATTTTGGTTTATTGAAAAAAGTAGCATCAGGCGGAGAATTGTCGCGAATTATGTTAGCAATCAAATCGATATTAGCTCAACATTCCAAGTTACCAACCATTTTATTCGACGAGATTGATACCGGAGTTTCTGGTGAAATTGCTCATAAAATGGGTGAAATTATGAAACAAATGAGTCAGTCAATGCAAGTATTGAGTATCACTCATTTACCGCAAATTGCTTCAAAAGGAACAGCGCATTTTAAAGTGTTTAAGAAAGAAGAGGCGCATCATACCATTACTCAAATAGTTAAACTGAATGATCAAGAACGTATTAATGAAATTGCTCAAATGTTATCGGGTTCAACCATTACGGAATCAGCTTTGAATAATGCCAAAGAACTATTAAAGTAAAATAAATTATCTTTGTTAAAAATAAACATAACTTCTAAACGACTATATTATTATGATTATCGAACCAAGAATGAGAGGTTTTATCTGTTTAACAGCGCATCCTAAAGGCTGTGAGCAGAATGTAAA
The DNA here is from genome assembly GCF_035299245.1 of Flavobacterium sp. GTDB lineage: Bacteria > Bacteroidota > Bacteroidia > Flavobacteriales > Flavobacteriaceae > Flavobacterium. Next base: position 36,492 of record NZ_DATGWY010000016.1, read on the forward strand.
AAATCAAATTGCACACGTCAAATCAAAAGGTTCTATAGATGGAGCCAAAAAAGTATTAGTAATTGGCGCTTCGACGGGTTTTGGTTTGGCTTCCCGAATTACAAGTGCCTTTGGATGTGGTGCATCAACAATAGGAGTTTTCTTTGAAAAGCCTGCTTCAGAAGGCAAAACAGCTTCTCCTGGTTGGTACAATTCAGCTGCTTTCGAGCAAGAAGCGCACAATGCGGGTTTGTATGCTAAAAGTATCAATGGAGATGCTTTTTCAAATGAAATTAAACAACAGACAATCGATTTAATTAAAGCCGATTTGGGTCAAGTTGATCTGGTGATTTATAGTTTAGCATCACCTGTTCGTTTGCATCCAGTAACTGGAGTTTTGCACCGTTCAGTTTTAAAACCAATCGGAGCAACATTTTCTAACAAGACGGTAGATTTTCACACCGGAAATGTATCTCAAGTAACCATAGAGCCTGCTAATCAAGAAGATATAGATAATACTGTTGTTGTAATGGGTGGTGAAGACTGGTCAATGTGGATGGAAGCCATGAAAAATGCTGGAGTTTTAGCCGATGGCGCAATGACTATTGCATACTCGTACATTGGACCTGAAGTTACGGAAGCCGTATACAGAAAAGGTACAATTGGAAGAGCAAAAGACCATTTAGAAGCCACCGCTTTTGACATCTCAGAATCATTAAAATCAATCAAAGGAAAAGCTTATGTTTCAGTAAATAAAGCATTGGTAACACAGGCAAGTTCTGCAATTCCTGTTATTCCACTTTACATTTCACTACTTTACAAAATTATGAAGGCCGAAGGAATACATGAAGGTTGTATTGAACAAATGCAGCGATTGTATGCTGACCGATTGTATTCTGGTAATGAAATTCCGGTTGATGATAAAGGTAGAATCAGAATTGATGACTGGGAAATGCGTGATGATGTTCAAAAACAAGTTGCCGACTTATGGTTAAAGGCAACTACAGAATCGCTAACAGAAATTGGTGATTTGGCAGGATATAAACAAGATTTCTTAAATTTATTTGGGTTTGGTTTTGAAGGAGTTGACTATTTAGCTGACACAAATGAACTAGTTAAAGTCGCTAGTATATCTGAATAATTCTAAAAATTAGTTATTAACAATTGTAATAAAAAGCTCGCAAATTTAAGCGAGCTTTTATTTTTTTTTATAATTTTATTGGGAATAAACACAAATCAAATTAATTATGAGAAAAATTACATTTCTGATTGTAATGTTTTTTGTCAGTTGTATGGCGTTCGCACAGTTTCCTGCGCCGTATTGCGGACCAATAGCATTTGCAAACAATGAAGAACCCATTACCTTGGTGAACTTTGCTGGAATTAACAATTCCTCGCCAAATACTCTCGGTGGTGTTGCGCATCAGGACTTTACCGCAATTGTAGGTAATGTTACAGCTGGTCAAACGTATCCCATTACTTTAAAAGGGAATACGGATGGAAATTTTAACACAAATCTTTCAGTCTTTATCGATTGGAATCAAGATGGTGATTTTACCGATTCAGGTGAGACTTACAACATTGGAAGTATCATGAATTCTGACGGATTAGATACTGTTGTTTTAAATGGTTCAATTACTGCTTCGGCTTCAGCATTAGGAGGAAACACTCGCATGCGTGTGGTGAAAAAATTCAACAACAGTACAACCGTTTTTCCAGATTCTTGTAATACTGGCGGTGGTGGCTGGGGTGAAGCTGAAGATTACACACTTTCAGTTACCGCTATTCCAGCTTGTTTAACAGGATTTAATTACCCAACTGCTACAGTTACTCCAGGTACATGTGATGGATTTACTCCTACTCAAATCGCTGATGATTCTTGGGCTGGTGATTATTTTAATGTTGCTGTAACTACTGGTCAAACCTACAAGTTTGGAAGTTCTCTAGCTACTGATTTCTTTACTATCAGTACTGATAATGGTGTAACCGCTGTAACTGCAGGAACACAACCGTTAACATGGGTTTCAACAGTAACAGGAACTATTAGAGTTCACATCAATACTAATTCAGCTTGTGGAACTGAAGATGTAGACAGAACAACAACGGTAACTTGTGGAGTACTTTGTTTAACAGGAACATTATATCCTGCTACTACGTACACACCAGGAACGTGTGATGGAACAACTGTAAATGTTGTTGCAGTAGATTCGTACGCCGGTGAATATTCTAATATTAACGTGGTAACTACTAATACTTACACATTCTCAAGCTCTATTGCAACTGATTACATCACAGTAGCTTCTGCAGATGGAACTACTGCTTTGGCTGTTGGCACAGGAAGTGTTGACTATACTCCAACGGCAGATGGTGTAGTTAGAGTATATTTCCACACCAATTCATCTTGTGGAACTCAAGCAACAGACAGAGAAAAAAGAGTGGTTTGTGATACAGCTTTGATGGCTCCTGGTTGCGCCTCTAATCCGACACCAGCTGATGCTGCTATTGTTCCTGCTTTTGATGATATCATTTTATCTTGGGATGCCCCAACAACAGGTGATCCTGCAACTTCATACGATATTTATGTTGGGAATTCTCCAACAACTTTGAATTTTGCAGTGAATGTTCCAACAAACGACCCAATCAATGGTGGTGAGGTTGGAGCATACAGTACTACCATTTATTGGCAAATAGTTCCAAGAAATGCTGCTGGACCTGCTGTAGGATGTGCCGTATGGAGTTTTACCACAGAAGATTTACCAGTTTGTTTGTCAAATACATTCCAGTATCCTGCAACAGATATTACACCTACAGCTTGTGATGGAATTGCTTCTACTTTAGTAGCAAATGATTCTTGGGCGGGTGATTACTATAACTTAAATGTTATTGCTGGAGAAACCTATACCTTAAATAGTTCGGTTGCTACCGATTATTTAACAATTAGTACAGACGGAAATGTTACTGCTGCTACAGCTGGTCAAGTTCCTTTGGTTTGGGTTGCAACTGTAACAGGAGTAGTTAGAGTTAATATCAACACGGATTCAGCTTGTGGAACTGCGGATGTAAACAGAACAACTTCTGTTATTTGTGGTGTTGCTTGTTTAAATGGAGATTTATACCCAGCAGATACTGTGATTCCATCGGTTTGTGATGGGTCGACTTTGAACCAAATTACTGATGATGCTTATGCAGGTGAATACTCAAATGTTCAAGTTGAAGCAGGTAATACGTATACTTTTAGTAGTTCTGTAGCAACTGACTTCTTTACTTTAAGTTCAGATGGTGTAATTGCCATTGCAGAAGGTGTAGGACCTTTATCATGGGTTGCTACTTATTCTGGAGTTGTTAGAGTATATTTACATACTGATGATGCTTGTGGTGATGAAGCTGTAGGCAGATTTAAATATGTTGTTTGTACACCAGTTGCGCCATGTTTAACGGCTACTTTTGGTCAATTTCCTGCTGCAGCTTATGTTCCATCAGCTTGTGATGGTGTAACTCAGCAACAAATCGTTGCAAACGGTTGGGCTGGTGAATATGCATTGGTAACTGTAACTTCAGGTGAAACCTATACTTTCTCAAGTTCAGTTGCAACAGATGTGATTACAATTAGTGCTGACGCTGGTGCTACTGCAGCTGCAGTTGGTGTTGGTTCAGTAACTTGGGTTGCTACCATTTCTGGTGATGTTAGATTCTATACCCACTTAGCGGGTTGTGGTGATCAACAAACCAACAGAGCTAAATTTGTTCTTTGTGGTGTGGTTTCTAGTGATGAGCCGGATTATGTAGCATTACAATGGCCACCAACAATTACTGTAACCGCAGGTGGTAGTGGAACAGTTTATGGTCAAGTTTACGAAGCTGGTTTAACAGACGTTGCTCCAAATATTGACGGACAAGCTCCAGGTATTGCTGCATGGGTTGGAATTAGTCCAGCTGGTGATAACTCAAATCCTAACACATGGACTACTTGGGTTCCAGCAACATGGAATGCAGCTCATATTTCAAATAATGATGAGTATGAAGCTCAAATAGGTGCAACTTTGGCTCCAGGTACTTACTACTATGCAACACGCTTTAGTCTAAACAATGGTCCTTATGTTTACGGTGGAATCAATTCATCTAATCAAGGTAACGAATGGGACGGAACTACTTACCTAAGTGGTGTGCTTACTGTAAATCCTATTGCTAATGATGAATGTTCAGGTGCAATTGCTTTAACTACTGGCGCAGTATTTGGAACTAATCCTTTAAGCACAACAAATGCGGGAGCATCAACAGGAAGCTTAACTCCTTCTTGTCAAGCGAATTTCTCATCTGACGCATGGTATTCTGTTGTGGTTCCAGCTTCTGGAAGTATTACAATTGAAACGCAAGCTGATGGTGGAATGACTGATTCAGTCGTTTCAGCTTTCACGGGAAGTTGTACTGGTACATTGACTGAAGTGGGCTGTAATGATGATGATGGAATCGGTTTCATGTCGTTATTGTCATTAACAGGATTAACTCCAGGTGATACAGTTTACATTGCAGTATGGAGATACAGTTTCCTTGGTGGTGGAACAAACGGATCTTTCGTGATTTCTGCTTACGATGCTTCATTATCGAATGTAGATTTTGAAAGTTCTTCATTAAGAGCTTATCCAAACCCTGTTCGAGATGTTCTTAACTTATCGTACACTCAAAACATTACTAAAGTAGAAGTAATTAATCTTTTAGGTCAACAAGTGATTGCAAAACCAATGAACGCTACTCAAAGCCAAATTGATATGTCACACCTTCCTAACGGAACTTATTTAGTAAGAGTTACTGCTGATGATCAAGTAAAAACAATTAAAGTGATTAAAGAATAATCATTCTTAAAAATAGTTTAAAATGCCACTCCTTTTCGAGTGGCATTTTTTTTTTAAGTGTATATTTGTTGAAATTTTAGAGGAATGAAATTTTCAATAATTATACCTGTTTATAATCGACCAGATGAAATCAAAGAACTACTCGATAGTTTGGTAGTTTCAGATTACAAAAAGGAATACGAAGTAGTAATTGTAGAAGACGGTTCAACAATTGATTCTAAAGAAGTCGTACGACAGTTTTCTAATCAGTTGAATATTTCCTATTATTTTAAAGAGAATTCAGGTCCAGGTGATTCGAGAAACTTCGGAATGAAAAAAGCCAAAGGTGATTATTTTATCATTTTCGATTCAGATTGTATCATTCCAAAAGAATATTTGAATGAAATAGAGAAGGAGTTGACTCGTGAATGCGTAGATTGTTTTGGTGGTCCAGATAGAGCATTAGCTTCGTTCTCCAAAATTCAAAAAGCCATCAATTTTGCAATGACCTCTTTTTTAACCACAGGAGGAATTCGAGGTGGTTCAGAAAAACTAAATAAATTTCAACCTCGTAGTTTCAACATGGGAATTTCGAAAAAAGCCTATGAAGCTTCCAATGGTTTCGGAAATATTCATCCAGGTGAAGATCCCGATTTGTCGATTCGATTATGGAAACTCGGATTCAAAACACGATTGTTTTCTAACGCATACGTATACCACAAGCGCCGCATCGATTGGCAAAAATTCAGTTTTCAAGTCAATAAATTTGGAAAAGCACGACCCATCTTAAATCATTGGTATCCCGAGTACAGTAAACCAACATTTTGGTTGCCGTCACTTTTTGTTATTGGTTTATTCGCCTCGTTTTTATCACTTTTGTTGCTTTTTGACTGGCCACTGAAAATCTATTTTCTGTATTTTGTTATCATTTTCGTGGTTTCTTCTATACAAAATAAAAATCCACTCATTGGTTTTTATTCGATGATTGCTGTATGGAAACAATTCACGGGTTACGGAATGGGATTTCTCGAATCCTATTGGAAGATAAAAATTCTTAAAAGAAAACCTGAAGTTGCCTTTCCGGAACTTTTCTTCAAACTACCAAATCAAACTGAAGTGGTAGAAAGTTTTACCACCACATCAAAGCCAATTGTAAGTGAAGAATCAAAAGATGTTCCGGTTTCAAATCCAATTGCAACTCCAATTGTTGAAGTTAATTCAACACCAAAGTCAATTGAAACCAAAAAGAATGTCATAAAAACAAAAATAATCGGGTTAACTGGCGGAATCGGAAGTGGTAAAACAACTATTGCAACTTACATCCAGTCGAAAGCAATACCAGTTTACATTTCTGATACTGAAGCTAAAAAAGTAATGGAGCAACCCGAAATCATTGCTAAAATTAATGCAACATTCAACGAAGACATAACAACTAATAGTGTTTTGGACCGACAAAAATTAGCCTCAATTGTTTTTGGAAATCCAGAAAAATTAAAACAGCTCAATGCTATTGTGCATCCTGCTGTTAAAATTCATTTTGACAATTGGGTAAAACAAAACCAAAATAAGCCTATTATTGTAAAAGAAGCAGCCATTCTTTTTGAAAGCGGAAGTTACAAAGATTGCGATTCGGTTATCTCAGTAATTGCGCCTTTAGAAACCCGAATTGAACGCGTAATTCAACGCGATAATACAACACGAGATAAAGTTCTTCAACGGATTAACAATCAGATTACTGACGAAGAACGTATTTCCAAAAGTGACTACATTATTAAAAATGAATCCCTTGAAGAAGCTAAAAAACAAACCGACCAAATTCTTAATTTATTAGAAAATAATTAATTAATTCACTCAATGTTAATGTTTGGTTAATGCTTTGTCATGCTAAATGTTAAAATCCTAAATTTGTAGTGATGAATAAGTTTGTTTTTAGGCTATTGGTTTTTTTAATGAGTTTGTCCCTAATCGGTATTATTTTAGTACAGGTTTATTGGTTCAACACCTCATTAGAAAACAACGAAGAACAGTTCCGATTTCACGTTAAGCAAGTTTTAGGTAACGTAGCTGAAAAACTCCAAAAAAAGGAAGAATATACCTTCTACGAAAAGTACCAGAAACTAAAGGATAGTATTGGTAAAGAGCCGCTTAGAAATGATTTAATTGAGTATGGTTACTACCAACGCAACTCCAAAACAAACGAAACCATCATTTATTCTAATAGTATTATTGCTCTTGATTACGGAGTTTTATCTTCGTTCTTTGAAAAAAAATCTGACAGTACAACGATAAAATCATTTTCTGCTAAAAGAAAAACTCAAGTGTACAACGAAAGCCCATTTGATAATATGGGAATTCAAAAAGACAAAACACCGAGTTTAACCATTGAAAAATCAGGATCATTGCCCATATTAAATGATGCTCAATTTGAAATTGCGTACAAAGACATAGCAGCGGCAATGCCCATTTATAGTAGAGTGAACAAAGAAATGATTAATGATTTGTTACTCAAAGAACTAAAAGAATATGGCGTCACTACTCCATATGAGTACAGTGTTTACAGTAATGGTTTAGCGACCAAAATTAAATCTGAAAATTTCAAATTTGATAAATACGCAACGTACACTATTCCGATTTTCTTGGACAACGAAGACAACACTAAATATCAGTTGTTAATTACGTTTCCACAAAAGAAAAAGTTCTTGTTTAAAGAAATTATCGGAATCACTTTACTGTCAATTATTTTTACCTTAATCATTATTATAGCTTACACAAGTGCTTTAAATCAGTTGATTAAACAACGTCAGATTTCTGAAATCAAAACCGATTTCATCAATAATATGACTCACGAATTTAAAACACCAATTGCAACAATAAACTTAGCTTTAGACGCCATAAAAAATCCTAAAGTGATTGATGATAAAGAGAAAATTCACCGCTATTTGCAGATGATACGCGACGAAAACAAACGAATGCACGCACAAGTAGAAAATGTGCTTCGCATTTCAAAACTAGAGAAAAAAGAGCTCGATATTAATAAAGAATCACAAAATATTGAAAATATTATCCTCGATGCCGTAGATCATGTCAATTTAATTATTGAAGACAAAAACGGATCTATTGATACTAATTTTCAGGCAACTAGAAATACAGTACTGTTAAATGACGTTCATTTTACTAATGTAATTGTTAATATTTTGGATAATGCCATGAAATATTCTGTTAATCCGCCCGTTATTCATATAACGACCGAGAACATTAAGGATTTTGTCATTATCAAAATTACCGACCAAGGAATCGGAATGAGTAAAGCCGCTCAAAAACGAATTTTCGAAAAATTCTACCGCGAGCACACAGGCGATATTCACAACGTAAAAGGTCACGGACTTGGTCTAGCCTACGTAAAACGGATTGTGGAAGATCACAATGGTCAGGTTTTTGTAGAAAGCGAAAAAGGAAAAGGAAGTACATTCACTATAAAATTGCCATTGATTAATTAAAAAAAACATGGAAAAAGAAAACAAAAAAATTCTACTCGTAGAAGACGATCAAAATTTTGGAGCCATTTTAAAAGACTATTTGATGCTGAACGACTTTGATGTTGTATTAGCTAAAAACGGAATGGAAGGCTTCGAGAAATTCAAAAAAGACAATTATGACCTGTGCATCCTTGACGTTATGATGCCTTACAAAGATGGTTATACTTTAGCCAAAGAAATTCGCGAAAAAAACAAGGAAATTCCAATCATTTTCTTAACGGCCAAAACCATGAAGGAAGATGTTTTGAAAGGATACAAAGTTGGTGCCGATGATTACCTTAACAAACCTTTTGATTCAGAAGTATTGTTGATGAAAATCAAAGCCATCATCCAACGTAAATCCTCTGAAACCAAGCCTGAAAACGTGAAATTTGAATTCCAAATCGGACAGTTTCACCTCAATTCTAAGTTGCGTTTCTTAACTTTCCCAGGTCAAGAACCAATCAAATTGTCACCAAAAGAAAATGAGTTACTTAAAATGTTAGCTTTATACGAAGACGATTTGATGCCACGTGAATTAGCGTTAACCAAAATTTGGAGAGACGATAACTATTTCACTTCCAGAAGTATGGACGTGTACATCGCCAAATTAAGAAAATACCTAAAAGAAGATCCAAAAGTAGAAGTCCTCAACATTCACGGTGAAGGTTTCCGCTTAGTAGTTCACAAATAAATTTCAGAACTAAATTTTTTCCGCCACTGATTCACAGATGATTTTAAAATCTGCGAATTAGTGGCTAATTTTTTTGAAACTATTCCTGCTTTCCGCTCCAAGATTTTTGCTTGTATTGGTTTTTTCTAAGGCCTAAAAAGAGCTTCTTGGGTCGCTTTTTTAGTCCAAGAAAAAATCCAATTCAAGCTTCAAATGCTTTCCACTTCAATCAGGGTTAGAACTCTAGTGAAAGTACAAAACAGGTTTTTAAATCTTTATTTACCGTATAAATCAACTCATGCTCTGAAGTGTTCTTTTCAACAGAAATGGTATCGTTCAAACCTACTTCTTTCAAAAAGTTCATTTCAAATGCTTTCAATTGGCCACTCATGATCCACTTCGAATCCGCATCATCCAAACACCATTCTAAATATTTCACATTGTTGGCATGATTCACGATATCCAAATCGGATAAAAGTACTTTTCGTTCCGCTACACTAACTCGATCTTCTCCAATTTCAATTTTTGTGAAGCTTTTTGATGTCGCTCTGTTATTAGGGTATTTTTCAAAATGTTCATGAGGCAACGCCAAAGCTTCAGGTCGACGCGTTTGGGTATTTAAAACGGCCCAAAACGTTTCACAACCGACTACTTTTTCTTCCCCAACATACAATTCCAAACACCGAATAGAACGCGAATTCTCCAGTGATTGTATCCACGTTTTTACCGTAACTTTTTCTTTCCATTTGGGCATTCGAGTAATCTCAACACGCATTCTACTCAACACCCAAGCCTGATGAAATTCTTGCATATCACTAAAACTGATTCCGCCCACTTCCGAATGTCGGGCAGCAGTCAATTGCAAAATATTGCACAATTCGGTGTATTTCAGGAGCATATTAGGATAACATTGCAGGAAATTAATTTCCCAATCTTTGGTGAGGATAGAGGTGAAGTCTTTAGATATGGGCATTTTAGTTATGTGTTGTAAGTTCTAAGTTCTAAGTTGTAAGTTGTGGGTTGTAAGTTGTGGGTTGTGAGTTGTATTTTTATTATCAATTGGAAAGTAACATTAATTTTAAATGGAAAAAAATTTTATTAACCTATAACCTACAACCTATAACCTACAACCTTTTCTATTAGCTCTATTATTTCATCAACACTTGCAAGATAATCAAACCAAACCACATTTTCCGTTCGCTTGAACCAAGTCAGTTGTCTCTTGGCAAATCGGCGTGTGTTTTTCTTGATTTCTTCTATGGCAAAATCCAAACTCGTAGTTCCGTCAAAGTAGTCAAACAATTCGCGGTAACCAACCGTTTGTAAGGCATTCAAGTGCTTATTTGGATATAAATTTTTAGCTTCTTCTAGTAAACCTTCGTTCATCATGATGTCAACTCGTTGGTTGATTCGGTTGTACATGACTTCGCGTTCTGCTTCCAGACCAATGATAATAGGAGTGAAGTTTCGTGTATTTTTCTTCTGGTTTAAAAACGACGAATACGGTCTTCCAGTTCCCAAACACACTTCTACAAAGCGTTTCATGCGTTGTGGATTTTGTAAGGTCTGCGGATTTTCACTCGAAATCGAATTGAAATAATCACTATCTAATTCTTGTAATTTTTTCTGTAAATAGTCAATTCCGAATGCATCAAAATCGGCATTGATTTGCTCTCTCACTGATTTGTCAATAGCCGGAAAATCATCAAATCCTTTCAATACCGCATCCACATACAAACCCGAACCACCGACCATAATTTGGATGTTGTTTTTTTCAAACAATTCGTCGAGTTTCGCAATGGCTTCTTGCTCAAAATCGCCCACCGAATAATTCTCAAAAATGGATTTATTTTGAATGAAATGATGTGTTGCTGCTGCCAATTCTTCATCATTTGGAACAGCAGTGCCGATTTTCATTTCTTTGTAAAACTGTCGACTATCACATGAAATAATATCACAACCAAAATGCTGAGCCAAAGCAATGCTCAAGGAAGTTTTTCCGATGGCAGTTGGACCGATGATGGTGATTAGATACTTCATATTAATTTTTATTACACTTCAAAATTGAAAATTCCTTGTTCCTTGTTCAACATTCAATCAATTTTGAATATTCAATAACGAATGTTGAATGTTGAAGTGATTGCCCTAGCCCCGATAGAGCCGATATCCTCCGATGGACAAAAACAAAGGCTTCGCCTGTAGTTTTTTGCCAATCGGAGATAAAGGCGAAAGCGGGAAATAGCTTCTAAAATTGAATCACTTTCATCACTTTATTCTTTCGTAAATAACTTTGTATAATGGAACGTGTATCGCGGTTATTTTGCATCGGAATCAATATGTTTTTAAGTATTTCGATGTTGTTAATCTGATAATTCAAATCGTAAAAACAATAGCCTTTGTAAATGCCGTTTTCAATCAACACCGCACTGCGCTCGTCGATTTTTCGACCGCGATCAACAATGACCATATTGTTGTTGTCAAACGACATCTCGTTGATGAAATCTTCTACACGCTGGTTGTATTCATCAGGTGATTCTTTCTGTATACATGCGCCGTTACATTCCTTTATTTTGTATTGAAAACACGAATTTTTACTTTCGTATAACCCATTTATTTTCTGGCATAAATTGTATTTTTCGGTGATTCTGAACAAGGCATTTTTTCCTTCTTGAATCGAAGTGAAAGCGGTGATTTCCTTTTTTCTGCCGTCGGCTTTTTGCAATTGCAAACTCAAATATCCTTCTTCATTCAAAACTTCGTACAATGCCCATTGAAAAATACTTTTGCGCTGCGCACGGTTGTAAATCGGTTTGTTGATTTTGATTTCTTCGCTTTCTTTGAGCAAAGCAATCAATTCGCTTCCTGTTTCTTCATAAGTCACGGCAAAAACTTCCAATTGTATCTTTTTGCACTTATTGGTTTTGCCTGTAAAATGCTGATTGACGCGTTTTTTGATGTTTTTACTTTTACCAATATAGATTAGATTTCCTTTTTCGTTGTGTATGTAATAGATTCCGGTTTTGTTAGGCAAACTTTCTACTATATCCAACAATTTCGGAGTCAAACCACTTTTGATTTCTGCTTTGATCGAACTGATGAGTATTTCTTTTTCAACGTCTTTGGATAACAATAATTTGAACAATTTCACAGTGGCAATCGCATCACCACTGGCTCGGTGTCGGTCGGTGACTGGAATTCCCAAAGCGCGAACTAATTTCCCTAAACTGTACGAATCCATTCCGGGAATCAATTTTTTAGAAAGTTCGACCGTACAAAGCGTTGGCCTAATAAAATCGTAACCCAAACGGGTAAATTCGGTGCGTAAAATGCGGTAATCAAAACTCGTATTGTGCGCCACTAAAATGCAATCTTGAGTGATTTCGATGATGCGTTTGGCTACTTCGTAAAACTTTGGAGCCGAGCGTAACATTGCATTATTGATTCCGGTTAACTTTACCACAAAAGGTTGAATTTCCTTTTCTGGATTGACCAAACTGATGAATTGATCTACGACTTCGCGACCGTCAAATTTGTAGATGGCGATTTCGGTAATTCCTTCTTCGTTGAATTGACCTCCAGTGGTTTCTATGTCGAGTATTGCGTACATTTTTTAAGATCGCTTTGCTGAAAGACCGCTTCGCTGCAAGAGGCAAGATTCTCTGTAAGATTTTATCTTTCAGTGAAACGGTCTTTCTTCTTTTTTCTATTTTCTTCCCCCAAAGATACTACTTCCAATTCGAACCATCGTGCTTCCGCATTCAATTGCGAGTTCGTAATCGCCCGACATTCCCATTGAAAGAGTGTTCAGTTGACAGTTTTCAGTTTTCAGTTCACTGTTTTTGTCAAAAATTGATTTTAAATGTTGAAATTCTCTTTTAATTTGTTCGGAGTCATCAGTAAAAGTAGCCATTCCCATCAATCCAACTATTCGGATGTTTTGAAAGGTTTTGAGTTCATCTGAATTTAGAATCTCTTCCAATTCTTTTTCATCCAACCCAAATTTAGTGTCTTCTTCCGCAATATGAATTTGCAACAGACAATCTACTTTTTTGCGCCATTTCGCGGCTAGTCGATTGATTTCTTTGAGTAGTTTAAGACTGTCTACTCCATGAATTAATTTCACGTACGGAATCATGTATTTGACCTTGTTTGATTGCACGTGACCAATCATGTGCCATTCAATATCTTTGGGCATTTGCTGCCACTTTTCGGTCATTTCCTGAATTTTGTTTTCACCAAATATGCGTTGGCCTGTGTTGTAAGCCTCCATTAAATCGTCGACTGGTTTGGTTTTAGAAACGGCTACTAATGTAACGTGTTCAGGAAGTTGGGATTGTATTTGGAGTAGGTTTTGTTTAATTATTTCCATTTTCTTTCGTAAAAAATGTTATTTATTTTGTTAGATAACCCATGAACCCAATATTTAAAACTTTCACAAAAACTGAAATAATTGTCATAATCTTTAAATGTATCTGAATCTGGATTTTTTAGAAAAACATTGAAATTGCCTTTGTAGTAACTATTTTTAACATTGATGTACTCAATTTTATTATTACTGTAATAAAATTCTACAAAAACATTTTCAACACTATTTTTATTATAGATAATATCATATTCATACGTTGCTTTGATTATTTCAGGTTCTGGAATTGAATAACTTGGACCGTCTATTTCCATTGTATCAACCTTTATTGTATCGAAATATGAAATCTTATATATTTTTAATACTGCTTCAGATTTAATTTTAATTTTTTTGGTTGTTTTATTTTTAATAACAATCTTGTATTCTCTTTCTATTTCAAACTTCTCTTCAATATTTTTTTTTGATTTTAAACAAATACTATCAATTTGTTTGATAGTAAATGATTTGTTTTGAGAAAACGATGAAATTGAGACCAGCAGCAAGAAAAGAATTTTTTTCATTGAGAAATATATTCGAAAAATTTTATTTTGTAGTTTTCACCTACAATTCATAAACTACCAAACCACTTCTAAATTTAGGTTCGATGTAGGTACTTTTTGGCGGCATGATTAAATTATTATCAGCCAACGCTTTAATTTCAGAAATATCGCTGGGGTAGAGCATAAACCCAACTTCAAATTCACCTTCATCAACCAATTCTTTTATGGTTAAAATGGATTGTTTTCCCGGAATGTATTCAATACGTTCGTCGTTGCGTAAGTCTTCGATGCCGAGTAACGGTTGCAGTACTTTGTCGTACAAAATTTGAGCATCTAAATTGGCTAAAATTGAATTTTGACTTTTGCTGTTATCATTGTCATTGACCTTATAGAAAAGAGCGTAAAAGCTTCCGTCCAAATACATTCCGAATTCGAACTTGCTTTGTGGCTTCCATAGTTCTTGTTCTTTGCTTTTGATGATGAAATGCTCAGACAATTTCAAAATAAAGTCGTCTTTTGAATGCCCATTTAAATCGCGAATGATTCGGTTGTACTCGTAGATTTTGACGTTGCTTTCGGCAATTAAAAAACTCATAAAATAATTGAGATTTTCGTTGCCTAGATGTTGGTCTTGATCGTATAATAATTCTGCAGAAGCCGAACGATGGTGGCCATCGGCAATGTACAATTCAGGAATAGCAGCAAACTGATTTTGAAGCCATTTGATTTCTTCATTTGAATCAATTTTCCAAACAGTATGTTGTTCTTTGTTGGTGGTAGAATAATTGTAAATCGGTTGTGATTTTTTCTTTTCTCCAATCCAATTATTAACATCAGAATGATCAGGATACGTAATCAAAACGGGTTCAGTATTAAACCCAGTTTGATGCAAATAATCCTTAAACAATTCCACTCGATATTGTAAAGTGTCTTCGTGTTTCTTGATTACATTATTTTTATAATCTTCAACTGATGTTCCAGCGATAATTCCAGTGAACGATTGTGTTTTGTTCTGAATTTGATAGAGGAAAAAGACTGGTTTATCGTCTTCAATAAATATTCCTTCGTTTTTAAAATCCTGGTATTTGTGAGCAACACCTTTGAATCGTTTATCCAAAGTGATTTTTTGAGCATGAATGTAGGCTGGATTAATCACATGCAAAAAAGAATACGGATTGAAATTCAGCCATGCAGCTAATTCAGCCGGACTGTAATCATCGTAATTTCTACACGTTACCAAAGCCACTTTATCGGGAGTTGGTCGAACCGCTTTGAATGGGATTATTTTTGACATTTTTTGAGTGATTAGTGATTAGTGAATAGTGATTAGCAGTTTGGCTAAAACTATTCACTAATCACTTTTTACTATTTACTAAATTGAGTTGCAACTTTCTCTGCTTTTTTGCTTGCGCTGTAATCATAGAATCCTTCACCCGATTTCACTCCGAGTTTTCCTGCCATAACCATATTGACCAATAGTGGGCAAGGAGCATATTTTGGGTTTTTGAATCCATCGTACATTACGTTTAGTATCGAAAGACAAACATCCAAACCAATAAAATCAGCTAATTGCAATGGTCCCATTGGATGCGCCATTCCTAGCTTCATTACCGTATCGATTTCTTCCACACCAGCAACACCGTTGTAAAGCGTTTCGATTGATTCATTAATCATTGGCATCAAAATTCGATTGGCTACAAATCCAGGGTAATCATTTACTTCAGTTGGCGTTTTGCCTAATTTTACGGATAAATCCATGATGATTTTGGTTACTTCGTCTGAAGTATTATAACCGCGAATGATTTCAACCAATTTCATAATCGGCACTGGATTCATAAAATGCATACCAATAACGCGCTCAGGATGCACCACTTGAGCAGCGATTTGAGTAATTGAAATAGAAGAAGTATTGGTAGCTAAAATCACATTGTGATCGCAAATGTCGCTTAATTGTTTGAAGATGTTGAGCTTCAACGTTACGTTTTCAGTTGCCGCTTCCACTACTAAATCGGTTCCAACAACTCCGTCTTTAATATCGGTGTAAGTTATAATATTACTGATGGTTTTGTGTTTGTCGTCTTCAGAAATGGTTCCTTTGGTTACCATTCGATCCAAGTTGGAAGCAATGGTTGCCATACCTTTTTCCAACGATTTCTCAGAAATATCAATTAATTTAACGGTAAAACCGCTTTGTGCAAAAGTATGAGCAATTCCGTTACCCATGGTTCCTGCTCCTATTACAGCTATTGTTTTCATTATGTATGTTTAGTTTGTTTTATTTTTTTTAATAACGTTCTTGATTTAGGATTGTACATTTTTACCCAATAAAAAATAATATAATCAGTATCCGAACTTAATTTGCTTTCGTCGTCGAGCTTAACGATGCTGAATGAAATGAGGTTGTTTTTGAGATAATTATTTCTGAAGGATTCAAAGAAATACTTTTTATTACTAATGCTTTTTCCTGTTGAACCTGTTATAAAAGTGATGTCTTTTTGATTTAAATCTTCAGTCTTATTATTAAGTAGATCGATCACTTTTAACTCTGTTTCAGTTAATTTATTTTCATCGTCCTTCCCCAAATCATTAATATCAATAGAATTGGATTCCATTTTTAGTTTTAAATCCTCAAAATTCAAAACTGAATTATTCTGAGAAAATATAGAAGTCGTAAATAAGAAAAAAAATACAGTTGCAATTTTCATATTATCGTTCCATTGAATCAATTATCATATAGGCCACACGTAAGGCTTCGGTTCCATCTTCCAAGGTTACAACCGGAGTTGTGTTATTGTTGATGGCATCCGCAAACGTTTCTAATTCGTCTAAAATAGCATTGTTGGGAGCTACTTCAGGATTATTGAAATAGATTTGCTTTTTTTCACCTTCGGCATTTTGAAGAATCATATCAAAATCACCAGGAACTTCTGGGGCATCCTTCATTTTTACCACTTCACAGATTTTATCCAAATAATCAACTGAGATGTAAGCGTCTTTTTGAAAGAAACGCGACTTACGCATGTTTTTCATCGAAATTCGACTCGAAGTAATATTAGCTACACAACCATTTTCAAATTCCAAACGCGCATTGGCAATATCGGGCGATTGACTCAATACGGAAACTCCGCTAGCGTGAACGGCTTTTACTTTAGATTTTACGACGCTTAAAATGGCATCGATGTCGTGAATCATCAAATCTAAAACTACGGGAACATCTGTACCACGCGGATTAAACTCGGCCAAACGGTGCGTTTCAATAAACATCGGATTTTCAATTTGGTCTTTCACAGCCGTAAAAGCGGGATTGAAGCGTTCTACGTGACCGACTTGTCCTTTTACATTGTATTCTTTGGCTAAAGCAATGATTTCCTCGGCTTCTTCAACGGTTGTGGCAATTGGTTTTTCAATAAAAACATGCTTGCCCGATTTGATTGAAACTTTGGCACATTTGTAATGAGAAAGAGTAGGAGTTACAATATCAATTACATCTACTGCATGAATCAATTTGGCTATGGTATCAAAACGTTGGTAGCCTAATTCGGCTGCGATTTTTTCGGCATATTCGGCATTTTCATCGTAAAAGCCAACCAATTCATATTTTTCAGATTGTTGTAATAAACGCAAGTGTATTTTTCCGAGGTGACCCGCACCTAAAACGCCAACTTTAAGCATAAAGATAATTTTTATCAAAAATAGAAATTAATTGATAATTAGTAATTGATAATTGATAATTTGTTTTCTATTTTTACGAAAATAAATTATTACCCAAATTGAAAGATACTAACAAACATCAAGGACTTCGAAATCAATTAGCTAAGCTATTGGAAGAAAAAGGAATTACCGACAAAAACGTATTGGAAGCCATTAAAAAGATTCCGAGACACTTGTTTTTAAATTCGAGTTTTGAAGATTTTGCCTATCAAGACAAAGCCTTTCCTATTGCGGCTGGACAAACCATTTCGCAACCTTATACAGTAGCATTTCAAAGTCAGTTGTTGGAAGTAAAAAAAGACCAAAAAATATTGGAAATTGGTACAGGAAGTGGTTATCAAACGGCTGTTTTGTGCTTGCTTGGAGCGAAAGTATATTCAGTTGAAAGACAAAATGAATTGTTTAAAACGACTTCGTTATTATTGCCTAAATTAGGTATTCGTCCGAAGCATTTGTCGTTTGGTGATGGTTACAAAGGATTGCCTAATTATGCTCCGTTTGATAGCATCATTGTAACGGCTGGCGCGCCTATTATTCCACAACCTTTAATGGCACAATTAAAAATTGGTGGGCGATTGGTGATTCCGCTGGGAGAAAATGAACAAGTGATGACGATGCTCATCCGCAAAAATGAAACTCAATTTGAAAAGCACGAGTTTGGCGATTTTAAATTTGTACCTTTATTAGAAAACAAGAATTAAAATCTACAAATTTGACAATTTGTTCTTCAAATTATCAATTTCAGCCAAAATATCGGCGATTTTGTTTTCCTTATTTTCGCCTTGACCTACCTGAATGCCTTTTTCCTCTAGAATTTCAGTTATGGCTTGAATGGCATTCGGGTTAAAATCCAAATTATGAAGTAAACGTTGTTTGTACCAAGCGATTTGAAGTTCGTTGTGATTGATTCCTAATACTTCTGATAATACTTTAATCTGCTTTTCTGTAGGAAGTCGAAATCCATTTTCAAATTTACTAATCAACGCCTGGTCAATTTGGGTAAGTTCAGCCAATTCTCGTGTTCGAATGTTTTTACTTTCACGAGCGTTTTTTAGTAAATCTTTCATTTTTTAGAACGATTTCTTGATGCGATCCAAATCGCGTTTGGTATCTTGTTCTTTCAACGATTCTCTTTTATCGTAAGTTTTCTTTCCACGGCAAAGACCAATTTCGAGTTTTGCCAATCCTTTTTCATTAGTAAACAATCGCAAAGGAACAATTGTCAATCCTTTGGTTTCAACACTTCTGGCTAATGATTTCAATTCGCGCTTATTCAAAAGCAATTTTCGCTCACTTCGTGATTTGTGATTGAATTGGTTTCCAAAAGCGTATTCTTCTATATAGGTGTTGATGGCAAAAAGTTCACCATTATTGAATTCACAGAAACTTTCAGCAATCTGTGCTTTCCCAAGACGAATGGATTTGATTTCGGTTCCGGTTAAAACAATTCCAGCCGAATACGTTTCAATTATTTCGTAATCAAACTTGGCTCTTTTATTTACTATGTTGGCTGTTTTTATCATGCAGGACAAAGGTAGTAACAAAAATAGGAAAACGAAAAGGAATTTATTTACTATGAAAATAAAATTCAAACAATGACTTATATCAGTTTTTATGCTAAAACTTGACAATAAATTTGTCTCATAATTTAAAACTAAAACAAAATGAAAAAATTATTTTTATTAGCAGGAATAGCTTTATTATCATTAAATGCTAACGCTCAAGACAAAGAAAGTAAAGGATTACAAGGTGCATGGTGGGCAACTTGTCAAGTTGGTTATGATCAAACAAAAACTGGCGATGACAAATCTACAAACACAACTATTTTACCAATCGTTGGTTATTTTGTGTCTCCATCTGTGACGGTTGGTGCTGCTGTAGGAACAGTTAATATTAAAAATGAAACAGCTGGAACTACCAATGCAAAAACTAATTTACTTGTTGTAGAGCCATTAGTAAGAAAATATTGGAATGTTGCTGGAAATTTCTATTTCTTCGGTCAACTTGGCGCTCCAATTATTAGTGGTAAAGAAAAAGAAAGTGATTTAAAAGTGAACCAATTTGGTTTATCAATGTCGGGTGGTATTGATTATTTTGTTACTAAAAACTTCTCTGTAGAGTTTTCATATAACTTAGCTAACTTCAGTACAACTACTTTGAAACCAGCGACTGGTGACAAAACTACAATCACTGATTTTTCTCTAGCTCACGTTGCTAATGTTGAATCAACCTATAATGGAGCTTTAGGTGGAAGTATGCCAACTTTAACTTCTCCGTTAGCATTTGGATTCAAATTCATATTCTAAATAAAAATTTATTGGTTAGATCCGAATTATATCGGTGAAAGAAGATCGCCTTATTTGTTAATAAATAGGGCGACTTTTTTTTGTTTATACTGGATTATATGTCATAATTTAATGCTATATTCGTAAAACCAACCAATAAATTATAATAAAATGGCAAAAAAATCACTTCAACTTCTCGCTTTGTTTTTTGTGTTTATTTCTTGTACTAAAGAAGAAACACAAATGGAAACCATCGAAATTGACGCTGCTCAAAAAAATCCGCTGACAGCAACTCAAATTAATGGTCAAATTGATCAAGCTTTTTCGAATAATGGTTCTTTCGACTGGAATCAATCGTCCAATCACTTACTTTGGAGTGCCATTTTTCAAGGAAATAAAATGGCTTCCATCGGTTTTGGCTCTTCTGCAACTGATTTTGACCGAAGTTTATCGCCCAATAACAGTCAACTTCAAAACGAAATTTTAGCAGTCATCCAACAATACGAAAGAAAAGAATTGGATAAAATTTTGATTTCTTCGGATGCCTATTTGAATCAAATTGACGTAATGATTGAAAAACAGGAAACGGTTATTGCTTTGCGCCGACTTAATTCTATTCGTTATTTTGAACCAGCGGATTATCATTATTTTGCCAATCAATCCAACCAACAAAAAGGTGGTGGAAATACCATTCAATCGGATTCGGGTTGCGGATTTGAATCGTCCGCTTTGAGTGCTTCCGATTATACAACAGTAACACCAAACGCCAAAGTGCCTTGGGCTTTTTATCAGCATAATATTCCGAGTGCGTGGAGTTACAGTACTGGAGCCGGAATTACAATTGGTATTATTGATACCGGAATTTCTCCTAATCAAACTCTATTTGGTACTAGCTTCAATAATGGCTTATCATCGGGAAGAAGCATCAGTAAATTTGGAGTTTATGTAGATTCTATTTGGCCTTGGAGCACAGGAACTGATGGTCCAAACGATCAATGTGGTCATGGAACAAGTATGGCTTCTGCGGCAGCTTCACCACGAAATAATGTTGGTCAACCTGTTGGTGTAGCGTACAACTCGAACTTAATTACGTATCGTGCCGCTTCGAATGTGGTTTTAGATGGTTATCACGAACAAAATGGAGTGAAAAATGCGTTTACTGCTTTGGGAAATAATTCGAGTGTGAAAATCATTTCCATGTCGATGGGACACATTTTCTCAGTTGGAAAAATTTCTGATGGTGTGAAATATGCTCATGCAAGAGGAAAACTGATTTTTTGTGCAGGTGGAACTTCTACCAGTTTTACCAATTTTGTGGGTGTTATTTTTCCAGCTTGGATGCCAGAAACTCAAGCGGTGACTGGAGTTATTGAAGGAACTTCTAATCAGAAATGTGATGTGTGTCATTCGGGTTCTGAAATCGATTTTACAGTACAAATGCAAAGATCAAGTTCAGGAAATACAGTTCCGGTTGTAAGTTATTATAATGCACAAACCGATTATGTTGGTGGTTCGTCTGTAGCTACAGCGACTACGGCTGGAATTGCAGCATTGGTTTGGGCTAAAAACCCAACTTGGACACGCGATCAAGTAATTAACAAAATGAGACAATCGGCTACGTATTATCCAACACCTAATTCAAGTTATGGCTACGGAAATGTGAATGCGTTGCTTGCGGTTCAATAATTTTTATTCAAACACAACAAAAAACCACCATTAGGAAACTTTTGGTGGTTTTTTTCTGCTTCTTATTTTCGATTGAATACTTTTGTACTATGGAAAACAATCATTCAAATAATCCGTTACACGGAATCACATTGCAAAAAATGCTAGAACAATTAGTTGATTTCTACGGATTTGATACTTTAGGTGAACTGATAAAAATCAAATGTTTTAATGATAATCCCAGTATTAAATCGAGTTTGACTTTTCTGCGAAAAACCGATTGGGCGAGAAAGAAAGTAGAACAATTGTACATTCGAACCTTACCCAAACTTCAATAAAAAATCCCTTTCATTACAAAAGGGATTTTTTTATTAACCTTCGGCTAAACCACGCCATTTCTTGATTTTGAATGAAAGCAGTAACATCATCAGTACCATAAATCCTAAATTTAGATAAAAGAAATAAGGCGCAAAGTCATCCATTTGTTTTGCCATTAAGTGATAAGGATTTTTGATGTATTCGGTTGTACTAATATCATTACGAGCCATATCATTAAGAATTTCTTGTATCATGAAATAAAGAATAGGTAACATCGCAGGTAAAATCCATAACATTGAATTCAGGAAAATGGCTGAGATGTTTTTACTTTTCTTTCGCGAAAGCGTGACAAAGAAATAAATCATAGAAGATAAACCAATTAAAAGTAATAGTGTCGGGTAAACCAAATCTTCTCTGCAAATTGCCGCTATGATTCCGATTACAATGTTTATTACGCCCAAACCAATTACTGTAATCAACCAATTTCGTCCCGAAGTAACTCTAAAAGCAAAAATCAAAAGTGATAATCCCAATCCAAGATACAACGAAATCAGAAGTGTTTCCATACGAAAAGTCGGATTTACCCACGAATCTGAAATTTTATCGTAATTGTAATTCAGTCTTTTTTCGGGCACATAATATCTGTAAAATTCTTTGGTCTCATCTTTATTAATAACCTTTAGGTATTTGTTTACAGAATCGAAAGCAGTATTTTGGTAATTTCCAATGTAATAAATAGCACCATCATTATCGCCTCCAATTAATTTGTGGTTTTCAAAATCGGGATAATCATTGATTAATTCAAACCATTTGTTTTCGTCAATATTGGATTTTAAATTATGCTCTTTAGCAATTGATAAGTAGTCTTTGAAAACTTTTTTTATTGAATCTTTCTGTTGGTTGACCAACCAAAGCCTTATTTTGCGTTCTCTTATTGAGTCAGTATTGAAATCAAAAAATGGATAGCTATTCAGATTTTTATTTATCAAGGAGAAATAACTGTATTCTCTATTGTTAAAAGTAATACGCGAATCATCTACTGTGTCTACAGGTGCTTCAATTGCTTTGGCTTCTTCATAATTTCGATATTCATTGTTAGAGTAGGAGCCATCAACAAAGTAAGATCCCATACTTAAAATTTCACATCGTTTTTTAGCTTCAGCTTCAGAATAATAACTTCTGATTCTCACATCTTTTCCCAAGTAAAAAGAAAGTGAAAATAATGTGGTCAAAAAACAAACCAAGAAAAGAATCATCCATTCTTTAAATAATGAAAAATTGCTTTTAGGATAGAATGATTTAAACGAATTGTTCTTCAGATAGTATACCAACCAAACTACAATAAAAACAATCGAAATCAAAACACCAAAAAAGATTACTGTGCCTTCAATTCCGAAGTTGTAATCATTTTCTGTTTCGTTGAAATCCAATTTCCCTTCGGACAACCCCAAAAGAAAGAAAATCAAATTCAGAACAAGTAAAATCACGGTTGCTGGAACTACTTTTGTATTCCACAAAATTGGGTGATTGATGAGCAAGTATTTTTGAATATTTTTAAACATAATTTACAAATTTAAGAGACAAAAAAGCGACGAGTTGAATTGGAAATATTTCTAAAATACTGAATCGGAATCTTCTGATTAACTATTAGTTGTAACACTTCATATAAAGTAACTTCTTGTGGAAAATTCACAATATAAGTTCCGCCATTAAACTGAAGCGAAATCATATTTAATTGACCAAAAGTTTCTCCCAGCTGGCTCTGTGTCCATTCACTTTCAAACTCAATAATTAAGTTTTTAGTTGGTTCAGTTGTATTTTCACTCGTTTTGTTTTCGTGTAAATTTTTCTGTTTTCCGTGTTTCAAGAAAATAACTTGATCGGAGGTTTTTTCCACTTCGTACAATTGCTGTGAACTCAATACAATTCCCAATGGTCTGAAAGGCGATTTGGCTATCGATCTAAAATCTTCTAGAACGGTTTGTTGTGCCAAAATATCTAAGTTGGCCAATGGTTCGTCAATTAAAAGAATTTTGGGTTTTCGTAATAACATT
This sequence comes from Flavobacterium sp., assembly GCF_035299245.1. Classification (GTDB taxonomy): domain Bacteria; phylum Bacteroidota; class Bacteroidia; order Flavobacteriales; family Flavobacteriaceae; genus Flavobacterium. The sequence continues at coordinate 60,423 of NZ_DATGWY010000016.1, forward strand.
CGCGCCAATTCAAAACGCATTTTATACCCAGACGACAAGCTTTTCCAACTGTGATTTCTAAATTTACGCAAGCCCAATCGAGCAATAATCAATTCTACCAGCAGCTCATTTTCTTCGGGTTTGTAGCCGTAACTCGAGGCTGTAAATTGTAAATTTTGATACATTGATCCGTACCAAGTGTCGGTGCGTTGTGGAATGTACACCAATTTCGTGCGCAAATCATACGCATCTTCATAGTCAAAATGGTACTTTATTGCTCCGTTCGTTGGGTACAATTCGCCGCACAAACTGCGTAACAAGGTTGTTTTTCCATTTCCATTTTCACCCACCAAACCTAGAATATCACCTTGGCGCAATTCCATGTCAATCGGTCCGAGACCAAAACTCGACGATCCATAGCTTTTCTCCAAACGCGATGTACTCACCAAGATTTTCTTTTCCGGAATCTCTTTGTGTTGTAATTCGGTTTTTAACTCGTTTAAAATGGCTTGGTATTTTTCCTTTTTACCTTCGGTAGTATTTTCATTCTTGTCCAACCAATCTAAAAATGAATTTGTCTTCTTGTAAAATTCAATATTCTCAGTATCTAAGGTCAAATCAATGATTCTCTTGGTAAGTATCAAATAATCGTCAAACTTCAAAAAGTTCTCTAATTCGCTAAACTGCTTTTCAAATTCATTCATAAATTGGGTTTATTGGTTATGGTTTTTCTTCAAAAGGGAATAAATTACGGTATCTAAAAATTCGCCATTGTAAAATTCATTTTCAAGAATATGGGCTTCTTTAATAAAGCCGTTTTTTTCTAAAACTCTTCCAGAAGCAAGGTTTCTCGGGTCGATCACAGCTTCTAACGAATGCATTTTCATTTCGTTAAAACCGTAATCAATCAATAAGCCAATTACTTCGGTAGCTATTCCTTGTCCGTGACACTCAGGCAAAAACATATATCCTATTTCAGAACGAAAATTATGCCATTGTATTCTATAATGACCAACAATTCCTAATAATTTATTATTTCCCTTCAAAGTCACTGCCCAATTGATGCCTTCGTTGGTCTCAATTTTATCATTAATCATCTTGATGTGAGCCAATGCTTCATCGTGGTTGCTAACTAATGGACGCGGAATGTACTTCATCGTTTCCGGATTACTTCGTAATTCAAATACTTCTTGAACATCGTCGTTAGTAACTTGGCGCAATAGTAAGCGCTCGGATTCTAAATTTTTAAAAGGCAAGAAAGAAAAGGTCGATTCCATAAAAAAGTGTTTAAAACCGACTAAAATAACGATAATTTTTTGTAACTTTAAAAGAAAATGATTTCACACCAAACAATTTCAAAAACGGCAATTCAAAAAATACTCAAACCCATGCCCGCTGATTCACACAAAGGGCAACAAGGTCATGCTTTGCTCATCGGTGGAAGCTTCGGAAAAATAGGCTCGGTTTGTCTTTCGTCTAAAGCAGCACTAAAGTCGGGTTGCGGCTTAGTTACAGCTTTTTTGCCCAAATGTGGATATGAAATCATTCAAACCTACATTCCAGAAGTCATGGCAATTACCGATGAAAACCATGAAATTATCACCAATGTACATTACAATTTCATGCCCAACGCTATCGGAATCGGAGTAGGAATCGGTCAAGATGAAATTACTCAACACGCTTTCTATAATTTTCTAAAAAACAATACAGTTCAATTGATTGTTGATGCTGATGCCTTGAATATTCTCTCAAAAGATACCTCTTGGTTGTCATTATTGCCTTCAAAAGCGATACTTACACCGCACAAAAAAGAACTCGAGCGACTCATTGGCACTTGGCAAAATGAAGAAGAAAAACTTCAAAAAGTAATTGAATTATCTACAGAAAATAGTATAATAATTATTATCAAAGGCGCGCCAACAGTGATAGTAGATGGAGAAAATAGTTATAAAAACACAACGGGAAATCAAGCTTTGGCAACTGCTGGTTCGGGCGATGTGTTGACCGGAATCATCACTGGTTTAGTGGCACAAAATTACCAACCTATCGAAGCGGCAATTCTAGGTGTTTACCTTCACGGCTTGACGGCTGATATTGCCTTGCCAGAAAAAGGCTTTCACTCGTTTATCGCTTCCGATTGCATTGACTATTTGCCCAAAGCATTTCTGAGTTTACTATAGAAGCTATTTCCAGCTTTTCATTTCAAGTCCTCATTCAAACTGCTGTTTTTTCATGCTTTAAAAAGAGCTTCCTTCGGTCGCTTTTTTAAGTCAGTAAAAACGAACAGTTTTCATTCCGGGCTTTCCATTACTATCTGGGCTAGGCGCAAAGTAATTCAAAGTAATTTTGTCTACTTCTTTTGCTGCTCAGCGCGAATTTTTTTCAAGAAAGGTTGTGTTTGTTGCTCCAATTCCTCAACCGAAATTGCCAAAGCTTTCGGATTGCCAACCAATTGCAACCAAGGTTTTGGTGCATCAAAATTATATGCTCCAAAAACTACTACTGGAGTTCCTTTATACATCACTTTCTGATCGTTTTCCAAAATCCATTCGTCGGCCCAATTGTAAAGATATTGAGCGTCTTTTTCGCGCAAACGCAAACACGAGTGCGACGCAGGATAACCAGGCAAATCGTATTGATGAAAACCAACGCCTAATTTGTTTTCAATGTTGAAGTTCCATTTCAACTCCCATTCGTCGTTGAAGGTACTGTTGGTGGTTTCGGCTTTCCAATTGGTAAAAAACAATCCAGTAGGAGTTAGGTCTTTTTTTCTTCCCATGTTGGTTGGCCCGGTTCGAACTAAAATGCCTTTTTCATAAGCCGCAAAAGTCTGTGTCGGATACGAAAAATAAATCACTTTATCTACATCATTCAAAAATGGTGCTTCGTGTGGAAAAGGCAAATAAAAAACTAAATCACCCGATAAATCAGTCGGAACTACAATCGAGTCCATTAAATTGAGATGTAATTCGTCGGTTCGGTTGATTGCCAAAACAATGTCTTGCTGCAAACTATCCAATTTATTGACTTTCATCCAATCTTTGGTGTTTTGCAAGGTATAAACTATGGTTTTGGGTGACTTTCGTACCACTTTCTTAACTGGATTTGTCTTCTCATCTGTTTTGCATGAAAACAAAGTAAGACAAAAAAGCACAACGATATATAGAACAGAATTTTTCATACTTATATTTTTGGTAAAATTCCATTATAAATGACAAAAAGCTGTTACATAATTGTAGAGAAATGTTATAAAATGGCGAAGGGTTTATTCACTTCAAATTGAATTAAAACTATATGTTTTGATTCAGCTTCTAAAATAGTTTGCCGCAGATTCACAGATTTAAATGATTTAAAATCTGTGAATCTGCGGCAAAACTTTATAGGGTAATTAGTAATTTAGTTAAAAAGTTCAATCGAAAATTGCGCTTTAAATTCAGATTCAGGTTTTAGAACACACATACCTTCTTTTTGGAATAAATCACCTGTACTGTTCCAATTATCGGCAAAACCAATCCAAGGTTCAATACAAATGAAAGGCGCATTTTGAACCGTCCAAATTCCCAGACTTTGAAAATCATCGTACAAAACTGAGAGTAGTGGTTTGTGATTTTCTAGAATTGTTACTTTCTTAGATTGAAGAGTTTTAAATACCAAAGCATCTTTTTCAAAAAGAGAATACTTTAATGGCAATTTGGTTTCGGTTAATTCAATGTTTCGCGTCACTCCAGAAAATAAATTTGAATCCAATTCGTGGGTAAATAATTGTTCTTCTTTTTCAAAATCCAAACTATAATTGGTAAATTCATTGGGCAATGCAAACGCTGGATGCGCACCAATAGAAAACGGCATTTCTTTGTTAGAATTATTGTTGATGTAGTAATTTATAACTAATTTATTTTCAATTAATTCGTAATTTATTTTTAAAGAAAAATGAAAGGGAAATTTTTTGAGCGTTTCCTCATTGGTTTTCAGCTCAAAAGTTATCGATGAACTATCGCTATTTATGATTTCAAATTCAAAATCGCGTGCAAATCCGTGCCGACTCATTGAATATTTTTTACCATCGTATTGATACGAATCGTTTTTCAAAGCACCAACAATCGGAAACAAAACGGGCGAGTGTTTGCCCCAAAATTCAGGATTTCCTTCCCAAATGTATTCTTGATGAGTAGATTTGTCAATGAGTGAATTCAGTTCAGCACCTTTAGAATTGATGGTTGCGGAGTATTTTTCGTTTGAAATAGTAGTATTCATAACGTTAAATGACATTTTGTAAAACAGCAATCTTTTTATCTACACTTCCTCTTTCAAACAAACGAATGATTTTAAAAATGGTACTCGGCACAAATCCAGGATCAGTAACGAGCTTGGTGATTTCGGCAATCCGTTGATCTCGGGCTTGTACTGCTTTGTCAAAGTCAATAGCATTCATCGGAGCCAATTCCAATGCGAATTCCCAGGCGCCATCACGTGCCGTTTGCATACTAAAGTCAATTAAAAAAGTATCTACGTCTTTGGTTTTACTCAAAATCCATTTGAGTGTTGGCCATACATCCGATAAGGCTTTTTCAACGTTGCTGACCAAACTTGCCAGTATTTGATTGATTTTGTTAAAATCGTTCTTTAAACCGTGAATTTCATTACCCGAACAAACTTCTGCTGCTGCAATTCCCAAATCCAAATTGATGTGTGCATTCATTCCTAAAAGTAAATGCTGAAGTACAATCAGCCAAAAATTATTACCTTCTTTAAAAGCCACTTCCCAACAAGCAGAAGGTTTGTGGTTTTCTTTGTATTCGTAATACGCTTTGATGTATCGATTGGCAAAAACTACGTCCAATTGTTCCATTCGCTGACCGTTTTCAAAAGCACCATTGTGTATGCCTTCTTTGACTTTTTCAGTTACTTTACAATACAAAACGGCAAAATAACCCAATGGAGACGCTTCTTTTTTGGTGTCTGCTATAATTTGGTTTAGTATATGAATTACTTCGTCTATTGTTGCGGCTTGAATCATGGTTTCAAATTTTAATCGAGGACTAAATATAGTAATTTTAACTTAAAAAGGTCTTCAAATCTTCATAAGTGCTAATTTTTAAACTCACTTTTTCTTTATTCAATACGCTTTCAATTTGAGTCGGAATCGGTAATTGAATATTCAAAACGGGTTCAACAACATTCAAAAATTTGATTGGATGTGCTGTTTCTAAAAATACTCCAATCGAGTTGTGGTGGTTTTGCATTTCGTGCTTCAAACCTAAATAACCAACAGCACCGTGTGGTTCGGCTACATAACCTGAATTCACATGAATGTTTTTCATTGCAAATCGGGTTTCATCATCAGTATAGGTAAACGATGAAAAATCTTTTTTGAACTCATCCAAATCGTTATTGTACATTTCCTGAATACGCACAAAATTACTCGGATTTCCAACGTCCATGGCATTTGAGATGGTTGGAACAGAAGATTTTGCTGTGTAAATTCCATTCACTAAAAACTGTGGAACTGTGTCATTGGCATTGGTAGAAGCCACAAAATGAGCGATTGGTAAACCTAATTTTTTAGCTAAAATTCCGGCGCAAATGTTTCCGAAATTCCCACTCGGACACGAAACCACCAGTGATTTGTCGTGATTTTTCAATTGTTTGTACGCAAAGAAAAAATAAAACATCTGAGGCAACCAACGCGCAATATTGATGGAATTGGCCGATGTAAGGTTCTTATGAGCTAAGGTTTCATCCAAAAAAGCTCGTTTGACCATGTCTTGACAATCGTCAAAAACACCATTTACTTCTAACGCTTTAATATTTTGACCTAAAGCGGTAAGTTGTCGTTCTTGAATATCACTCACTTTTCCCGATGGATATAAAATCACCACATCCACGCCTTTTACACCCAAAAAGCCACTAGCAACTGCGCCACCAGTATCACCCGAAGTAGCGACTAAAACAGTTACTTTTTTATCGTCATTGCGGTTGAAATAACCCAAACAACGCGACATGAATCGAGCACCAACGTCTTTAAAAGCCATCGTTGGACCATGATACAATTCTAATGAATATACGTTCGATTCGACTTCAACACACGGGAAATCAAAGCACAAAGTTTCAGCGATGATACTTTGTAGTTCGGTTTCCGGAATTTCATCACTAATAAACGGTTGAATCACTTGAAACGCAATTTCTTCATTTGACAACGATTCGATTTGATCAAAAAAAGATTGTGATAAAGTCGGAATGTTTTCAGGGAAATACAAACCTTTATCAGGCGCTAATCCTTGAATTACAGCTTCTTGGAAAGAAACTTTGTGCTGCTTGTTGTTTAGGCTATAATAGTTCATTTTCATATGGAACGCGGAAGAAACGGATGTTTTGCAAACACTGATTTCCGCTAATTTTTAATTTTTAATTTCGGTTACTCCATTCGGATTGATTTTAGATATGTGCAAATCAAAAACAATTCCTGTGTTTGCGTAGCTTTCTTTCATGGCTTGAGCGACTTTTTCGGCTGATTCTTTTCCTCTGCACAATGCAAAAATGGATGGTCCAGCTCCTGAAATTCCAGCACCCAACGCGTCATTTTGCAATGCGGCATTTTTAGTAGCGTCAAAATTCGGAATCAACTTTTTGCGTAAAGGCTCAATAATCACGTCTTGTAACGAACGTCCAATTAAACTGTAATTGCCAGTAAACAATCCAGCAATTAATCCGCCTAAATTGCCCGTTTGTGTTATGGCATTTTTTAGTGAAACTGTGGGTTCTAAAACGGCTCTCGAATCAGAAGTTTTGAGTTCGATGTGCGGGTGTAAAACTACGGCATACAATTCACTTGGACTGTCAATTCGTATTACATCCAACGGATTATAACCACGAACCAAAGTAAAGCCGCCGAGTAGGCAAGGAGCAACGTTGTCGGCATGTTCACAGCCGCTGGCAATCGCTTCACCTTTCATCGCAAAATCTACCAATTGATGCGATGTAAATGGTCTTCCTAATAATTCGTTGACTCCAAAAACAGCTCCAGCAGCACTCGCAGACGAACTTCCGATTCCGCTTCCCGTTTTTATTTTTTTGTAGATTTCGATTTCGAAACCAAAGTCACAATTTACAGCATTCAATACTGCTAATGCTGCAACACCAGCCACGTTTTTCTCGGTTTCAAAAGGCAAATCGGCGCCTTCGATTTTGGTGATATGAATGCCTTTTTTTGGTGTTTTGCGAATGATCATTTCGTCACCTATAGTTTCCAGACACAAACCCATGACGTCAAATCCGCAATTGAGATTGGCGATGGTAGCTGGGCAGAATATTTTAATACTGATCATAAGTTTAAAGTCTAAAGTCTAAAGTCTAAAGTCTAAAGTCATTTAGTAATTATACCTTTCGACTTTTGGCATTCGACTTTAAGACTGATTACACATTTCCAATTCGGATTACATCTGCAAAAATTCCCGATGCGGTTACCGCTGCACCAGCGCCAGCACCTTTGATGATGAGCGGTTGGTCAACATAACGATCGGTGTAGAATTCGACAATGTTGTCTTTTCCTTCTAAATTGTAAAACGGACTTTCCTTTGGAATGAATTGCAATCCAACACTGGCTTTTCCATTATCAAACGAAGCTACGAATTTCAATCGACTTTCCTTTGCTTTTGCATCGGCTAAAAGTTGTTCAAAATGACCCGAATGTTTGATAAGAGAAGCAAAGAAGTCGTCGTTGTTTGTCGTTTTCATGCACTCATCTGGCAAGAAACAATTGTTTTCAATGTCTTCCATTTCCATGGCATAACCACTTTCGCGAATGAGAATTAGAATTTTTCGAGCAACATCAACACCACTTAAATCAATTTTTGGATCAGGCTCGGTAAAGCCTTGTACACCAGCTTCTTTTACTACATCATGAAAGTTGTAATCAGTGCTAAAATTATTAAAAATAAAGTTCAAACTTCCCGATAAAACGGCGTTGATTCGGTTGACTTTATCACCCGATGCAATCAAATGTTTTAAGGTGTCAATTATCGGTAAACCAGCACCAACATTAGTTTCGAATAAGAAAGGCGCATTGTATTTTCGGGAAAGATATTTGAGGTTTTTGTAATTATCGTACTGCGACGAACAAGCAATTTTGTTGCACGTAACAACTGCTATATTTTGCGATAAAAATTGGTCGTAAATAGAGGCAATGTCACTGTTTGCGGTAATGTCTACAAAAATACTATTGCGTAAATTCAGTTCTTTTACTCTATTTATGAACTCGTTTGCATCAGCGGTTGCTCCATTTTCTATAGCTAATTTCCAGTCTTTGAGAACTACTCCTTCTTCATCAAAAACCATTTTCCTAGAATTGGATAAGGCAATTACACGTACATTTATTTTGAGATTCTCTTTTAAGAATTTCTTTTGTTGATGAATTTGATCAATGAATTTTTCGCCCACATTTCCAACGCCCATTACAAATAAATTCAACTGTTTGGTGTTGTCTTCAAAGAAACGTTCGTGTAGCGTATTCAGTGCTTTTTTCACGTCTTTTTCATTAATCACAACCGAAATGTTCCGCTCAGAAGCACCTTGAGCAATCGCACGAATATTCACATTATTTTTGCCTAAAGTACTGAACATTTTTCCACTAATTCCTTGGTGATTTTTCATACTTTCACCCACCAAAGCTACAATGCATAAGTCTTTTTCAACACTGCACGGATCAATTTTGTTCTGAGCAATTTCGATTTCAAAAGCGTTGTCAATGGCTTGTTTTGCTTTGTCAGCATCGGCATTCAGAATACCAATGCATATCGAATGTTCAGATGATGCTTGTGTGATGAAAATAACATTAATAGAATGTTGCGACAGCACTTCGAATAATCGCTTTGACGAACCCGCAACACCAATCATTCCGGAACCTTCTAATGTTAAAAGTGCAATGTTGTCAATATGAGAAATCCCTTTGATAGGATTGGTGCCGACTTCATTTTGGTTTGAAATTAAAGTTCCGTAGGCATCCGAATCAAACGTATTTTTAATCCAAATCGGGATATTGGACTTTAAAACAGGTTGTATTGTTGGCGGATACAATACTTTTGCTCCAAAATGCGATAATTCCATTGCTTCTTGATACGAAATGGATTCGATGGGTTGGGCTTGTTTTACAATTTTCGGATTGGCCGTAAACATTCCGTTCACGTCGGTCCAAATCTCTAATGATTCCGATTTAGTTCCGTTGGCAATAATTGCGGCAGTATAATCTGAACCTCCGCGACCTAATGTTGTGGTGTTTCCGTCGGTATCATTCGCAATGAATCCGGGTAAAACAACTACTTGCGAAGCATTTAAGTTAAAATAATCAGCTATTAGTTGATTGGTTAATTCAAAATTAACAGCTGCTTTTCCGAAATTGGAATTGGTTTTTATGAGTTCGCGACTGTCTTTGAAATTACTATTTGGAAGTGTCTGTTGCAATGCAGTTGCGATGATTTGCGATGACAGTAATTCTCCAAAACCAGCCACCGCGTCGGCAGTTCGAGGCGATAATTCACCTAATAAAAAACAACCGTCCAATAACGTTTGCAACTGATTGATTTGGTTATTGATTTTTATCAAAAGTTGATTCTGATTGGCTTGATTGACTAATTGACCTATTGCATCAAAGTGTTTTTGTTTGATTTCTTCGATGCTGTTTTTATACGATTCGTCTTTTGAAGCTGCTTTTTGAGCTGCTTGAATTAAAGTATCTGTAATTCCGCTTAAAGCCGAGACCACAACAGCTAGTTTTTCGGTTTTCGCTTTTTGATTGACGATTTCAATAACTAATTGAATATTTTGTGCATTGGCAACAGAAGTTCCGCCGAATTTTAATGTTTTCATAATTTTAAATTGAAATTCCAATTGTAGAGTCAGAATTTATTATTTGTTAAACGCATTTTTACTTCCTTCAACAGAAAGCACAATAATAGGATTATATGTGAAAATTATACCCCGAATGGGGTTGTAGTTGTTGTAGATGTGGTGCCAACAAATGTCGCAACCAAAGAAGTGGTTGAGAAAAGTGTAGAATATGTTTTGTTGTTCATCATACTTTTTCAAAAGTAGCACTTTTTGATTATGAAAAAAATGGTCGTTGTATTTTTGTGAATATCACAATTTTACATCGTTATCGATTTTGATTCATTTTATTAAACCATTTCCAAACCATTATTTTTGTTGAATTCTCAATAAAATAGAAGTTAAAATAGTTGGATTTTAACAATTGTTTGCGGAATTTTGAAGTCAAATTTCAACAAAACAATGGAAAACACTCATTATATTAGTTCAGAATTGCTGCAATTGGAGACGTTACAAGAGATAATTTCTGAACATAAATCACTAGCATTATCGGAAGAAGCCAAACTGAATATTCAAAAATGTAGGGAATATTTGGATAAGAAAATGGACAAAAGTGACGAGCCAATTTACGGAATCAACACTGGATTTGGTTCGTTGTGTAATGTGAAAATTTCCAAAGAAAACTTATCACAACTTCAGGAAAACCTGGTAAAATCGCATGCTTGCGGAACTGGAGAGGAGGTGCCTCATGAGATTGTAAAAATCATGTTGTTACTTAAAATTCAGTCGTTGAGTTATGGTCATTCGGGTGTGCAATTGCAAACGGTTGAACGTTTAGTTGATTTTTATAATAATGATATTTTACCCGTAATATATACTCAAGGCTCGCTAGGTGCAAGTGGCGATTTGGCTCCGTTGGCACATTTGTCATTGCCATTATTAGGAGAAGGAGAAGTGTATTACGATGGATTTCGTCAACCTGCGCGAAAAGTATTGGAAAAAATGGGTTGGCAACCTATAGTACTACAATCGAAAGAAGGATTGGCGTTGTTGAATGGAACTCAGTTCATGAGCGCTTACGGAAGTTATGTTCTTTTGAAAGCCATGAAGTATTCGTATTTAGCGGATGTAATAGCAGCAATTTCTTTAGAAGGTTTTGACGGGCGAATAGAACCTTTTAACGAATTGATTCATTTTGTTCGCCCACACAAAGGACAAATTGTGACGGCTCAACGCATGAAAGAATTCTTGGAAGACAGTCAGATTATTGCTCAATCGAAAGTGCATGTTCAAGATCCGTATTCGTTTCGATGCATTCCACAAGTGCATGGTGCTTCCAAAGACACGATTGATTATGTAAAAAAAGTATTTAAAACGGAAATTAATTCGGTTACCGATAATCCAAACATTTTTATTGATAGTGATGTGATTATTTCAGGAGGAAATTTTCACGGACAACCATTGGCATTGGCTTTGGATTTCTTGGGAATTGCTCTGGCAGAATTAGGAAGCATTTCGGAGAGAAGAACCTATCAATTGATTTCAGGTTTGCGAGGTTTGCCTGCGTTTCTAGTGGATAATCCGGGATTGAATTCAGGTTTTATGATTCCGCAATACACTGCAGCCAGCATTGCGAGTCAAAACAAGCAATTGGCTACTCCAGCGAGTGTTGATAGTATTGTTTCCAGTAACGGACAAGAAGATCACGTTTCGATGGGAGCAAATGCTGCTACTAAATGTTTGAAAATCATGGAGAATTTGGAGCGTATTTTAGCGATAGAGTTGATGAATGCTTCGCAAGCTATTGAATACAGACGGCCATTACAAACGAGTGAGTTTTTAGAATCATTTTTAAAATCGTACCGTGAAGAAGTTCCGTTAGTGAAAGAAGATCGTATTTTGCATTATGATATTGAAAATTCGGTTGCCTTTTTGAACAGTTTTATGATTGATTTGGAAGAGTAGTTAGAAAACCAAACTCAAAATACCCAAAGCAGCAGGAACAGCTTGAACGTATAAAATACGCCTTGAAGCAGTGAATGCACCATAAATTCCGGCTACAAATACACAAATAAGAAAAAATAAGGCTACATTTTTACTCCAATTGGCATCGGAAATGAAAAGTGACCAAAACAACCCTGCCGCTAAAAATCCGTTGTATAATCCTTGATTGGCGGCCATGACTTTAGTTTTTTCAAATAAATCGGCTGGAATAGAGCGAAAAACTTGCGGACCACGCGTCAACCACGCGAACATTTCCAACCATAAAATATAAACGTGTACAATTGCGATAAATGCTACGATAATCTGAGATAGTAGATTCATGGTTTTTATTTTTTATTTTTCTTCTTCTAGAATTTTTTCTATTCGTTTATCCGGAATTAGCCACATTAAAGCAACGATTATGTATATAATTCCTGCTGTTAAAGTACTGTATTGTGATAATGCGATTCCAATTAAATATAAAATTACAGATGCTTTTCCTTTATAATCTTTACCAATCGCTTTTGATAAAACAGAATCTTTACCATGATGACTTAAGATGACGTTTTGTAAAATGAAATAAGCAAGACCATTCATGAAAAGTACAATTCCGTACAACATCATTGGAAAAGGAGCGAAGTGGTGTTCACCAATCCATGCGGTAGTAAACGGAATCAAGGATAACCAAAACAATAAATGCAAATTGGCCCAAAGAATTTTTCCGTTAACTCGTTTTACGGTATGCATCATGTGATGATGATTGTTCCAATAAATTCCGACGTAAATAAAACTCAAAATATAACTCAAAAATTTATGTGATAATTTGAGAACCGATTCAAAAGTAGTATCGTTTGGAACTTTAAATTCTAAAACCATTATGGTGATAATGATAGCTAAAACTCCGTCACTAAAGGCTTCTAGTCTGTTTTTAGTCATTTTTAATTGATTATGTTTCCTAATGTTTTATGAGTTTTTCGTTTGTGATGCGTTTGTTTGATGGTTTCGTTACCCGAAATAATACTAATGTTTCCATCAATTTCCATCATTGCCAGCCGAACGTCTTTGTAAAATTCAATACCATGTTCACGCATGGCTTCTTGTAACTCGTCTGATGTGATTCCAAGTTTGGCTAAGGTTTTGAATTCGATTTTACCATTGTGCACTAAAATTTCGGGTTTGTCTTGAACTAATTCTTTAATGAATTTGGAACGATACATGATTCGTTTCAGCAGAAAATTTACAATAAACAAAACTAATGCAGCCACAATTCCGCCTAAAAGCGAAGAGTTGGATCCAACCATTGCATTTTGAACCGAATTGCTGATTAATAAAATCAGAATAACATCGGCAGTATTTAGTTGCGATAGTTCTTTCTTTCCAAAAATGCGCAGCGCAATTACCATAAAAAGGTAAACACATACACTACGGATGACAATATCAAGATACGGATTCATGATTAGTTGGTTTCATTTTGAAGTTCTTTTCAATGGCTTTGATCATTTCACCAGCAATGTCTTTGTTGGTTGCACCTTCAATTCCTTCTAAACCAGGCGATGAATTTACTTCCAGTAGTAATGGACCTTTTGACGAACGTATGATATCGACACCTGCAACACGCAAATCCATTGCTTTAGCGGCTTTTATAGCAATTTTCTTTTCTTCTACAGTGGGTTTAATTATTGATGCTGTTCCACCCATGTGGATATTGGCTCTGAATTCGCCTGCCGCAGCTTCGCGTTGAATCGCGGCTACTACTTTTCCATCGACAACAAATAATCTCAAGTCTTTTCCGTTGGCTTCTTTGATGAATTCTTGTACTAAAATGTTTGCATTCAAACTTTTAAACGCGTTGATTACTGATTCGGCTGCTTTTTTAGTTTCGGCCAAAACAACTCCTTTTCCTTGCGTTCCTTCTAATAATTTTACAATTAACGGAGAACCACCAACCATTTTGATTAAATCGTCGGTATCTAAAGGTGAATTGGCAAATCCGGTTGTAGGAATGTCGATTCCGTTGCGAAGTAAAAGCTGTAGTGAAAATAACTTATCACGTGATTGGGTGATGGCTGCAGCCGAATTGAGGCAGAAGACTTTCATCGCTTCGAACTGACGTGTCAATGCACAACCATAAAAAGTAATACTTGGACGAATTCTCGGAATTACCGCATCGAAATTGTCCAATACTTTACCACCACGGTAATGAATTTCGGGTTGATCTGCATCCAATTTCATGTAACATTCTTTGATGTTAAGGAAATGCATTTCGTGACCGCGCATTTCGCCTGCTTCCATGATGCGTTTGTTGCTGTACAATTCGGGATTACTCGCTAATAAACCAATTCGCAAGCCCGATTTTTTGGCAATGGCATCAACGTACAAATCCTTAAGATTTTCGGTTGTGGTTTGACCCAGTAAGTATTTTTCTTCAGGATCAACTAAGATACGACCGCTCATGGCTTCTCTTCCCAAAAGCATTCGGAAACCCATTGAATCTCGGTTGGTCAGCGTCATTTGGATGGTCCAAGATTCAGTTCCAAGCATGATTTTAGTCTGAATTACGTAACGCTGTTCTCTGAATCCGCTGGAGCTTTTCACTATGCGTTTGTCAATCATCAAGGCTTCACAATGAATGACCGTTTTGAGATTGTTTTGAATAGGATTAATATCGAATTTCACCCATTTTTCATTGTCTTTGAGGAACGGAACAATATTGATGGCGTGCAATGCAGAAGTTTTTGCACCCGAATCAACGCGCGCTTTGATGGCTGGAATTCCGAGTTCGGGAAACGAGCACCATTCTTCTGAACCTAAGATGATTTTACTTTGAAACATAGTGTAAATAAAAACCACGAATTCTCGAATTTATTTCCATAAAAGTATTCGGGAATTCGTGGCTTAATATAAAAATTAAACGATTATTTAGTCGGTTTTTCTGCCTTTTGAACTTTAACAGTTAGTTCTTCAGCACCTTCTTCAATGTCCATAAAAATCTCGTCTCCTGACGCAATTTTTGATGTAATTATCTCTTCTGCTAAAGCATCTTCAACGTATTTTTGAATGGCTCTTTTTAACGGACGAGCACCAAATTGTTTGTCAAAACCTTTGTCGGCAATGAACGCTTTTGCTTTGTCTGATAAGGTTAAGTTATAGCCTAAATCAGCAATACGAGCGTATAATTTTTTCAACTCAATTTCGATGATTTTATCAATGTCGTGTTTTTCTAAAGCGTTGAATACAATTACGTCATCAATTCGATTTAAGAATTCAGGAGCAAATGTTTTTTTCAAAGCATTTTCAATGATGCTCTTCGAATTATCATCCGCTTGAGCCGCTTTGGCAGCAGTACCGAAACCAACACCTTGACCGAAATCTTTCAACTGACGTGCACCAACATTAGAAGTCATGATGATGATCGTATTTTTAAAATCGATTTTTCGGCCTAAACTATCCGTTAAATAGCCATCATCTAACACTTGTAGCATCATGTTGAATACATCAGGATGTGCTTTTTCAATTTCATCCAAAAGTACCACACAATAGGGTTTTCTGCGCACTTTTTCAGTCAATTGTCCACCTTCTTCATAACCAACATATCCTGGAGGCGCACCAATTAAGCGAGAAATAGCAAATTTTTCCATGTATTCGCTCATGTCAATACGAATTAACGCATCTTCAGAATCGAATAATTCTTTGGCTAATACTTTGGCCAATTGCGTTTTACCAACTCCGGTTTGACCTAAGAAAATGAACGAACCAATTGGTCTGTTCGGATCTTTTAAACCAGCGCGATTACGTTGAATCGAACGAGCAATCTTAAGTACAGCGTCGTTTTGACCGATTACTTTACCTTGTAATAATTCGGGTAGATTAGCCAATTTATTGCTTTCCGTTTGAGCGATACGATTTACCGGAATTCCAGTCATCATCGAAACTACGTCGGCCACATTGTCTTCAGTAACTTGAATACGATTGCTTTTGGAATCTTCTTCCCATTGTTCTTGAGCAATAGCAAGGTCTTTTTCCAATCGTTTTTCATCATCGCGAAGTTTGGCTGCTTCTTCGTATTTCTGTCTTTTAACTACTGTGTTTTTAAGTTCGCGTACTTCTTCTAACTGACGTTCTAAATCCAAAATTTGTTTTGGAACATCAATATTGGTAATGTGAACACGTGAACCGGCTTCGTCTAAAGCATCAATAGCTTTGTCCGGTAAAAAACGCTCTGACATGTAGCGATCGGTTAATTTAACACATGCTTCAATCGCCTCATCAGTGTAAGTGACATTGTGGTGATCTTCGTATTTGTTTTTGATGTTATTTAGAATGGTAATTGTTTCTGCAACCGAAGTTGGTTCGACGATTACTTTTTGAAAACGACGCTCTAATGCACCATCTTTTTCAATGTACTGTCTGTATTCATCCAAAGTGGTAGCACCAATACATTGTATTTCTCCTCTCGCTAAAGCAGGTTTGAACATGTTGGAAGCGTCAAGCGAACCTGTTGCTCCTCCAGCACCAACAATAGTATGAATTTCGTCAATGAAAAGAATGATGTCGTCATTTTTTTCCAACTCATTCATTACGGCTTTCATGCGCTCTTCAAATTGTCCGCGGTATTTGGTCCCGGCTACTAATGACGCCAAATCCAAAGTAACCACTCTTTTGTTGAAAAGAATACGAGATACTTTCTTTTGTATAATACGCAAAGCCAAACCTTCAGCTATGGCCGATTTACCAACTCCAGGTTCACCTATGAGTAAAGGATTGTTTTTCTTTCTACGGCTTAAAATTTGCGATACGCGTTCAATTTCTTTTTCGCGACCAACAACAGGATCTAATTTTCCTTCTTCGGCCATTTCAGTCAAATCGCGACC
Organism: Flavobacterium sp.; assembly: GCF_035299245.1. GTDB lineage: Bacteria > Bacteroidota > Bacteroidia > Flavobacteriales > Flavobacteriaceae > Flavobacterium. Next base: position 77,075 of record NZ_DATGWY010000016.1, read on the forward strand.
AAAATTATCCAAAACTGGAGTTTTCGATTTTTTATTGGATTTATTTGCAGGATTATTGAAATTACCTTCTTTCAAACTGTCATCTTGTCCTGAATCATCATTAAAAGATTCGTTTTTTGGTAAGTTATCCATGAAATCGTCTTCTTGTGGTGTCATATTTAAATATTGTTCTTTAGCTACTTCATAATCTATTTTTAGCTTGTTCAGTAGTTTTGTTGTTGGATCATTTTCGTTTCTTAAAATGCATAAAAGCAAGTGGGCTGTACTTATAGACGAACTTTGGAATACTTTTGCTTCTAGAAAAGTAGTCTTCAATGCGCGTTCAGCTTGTCGAGTTAAATGCAAGTTTTTCTTTTCGTTACTAATGTCGGCGTTGGGGTTTGGCGGACTTAATATCTCTACTTTTTTTCTCAAATGTTCTAGATCAACAGAAAGATTGTTAAGTATTGTAATTGCCTTACCATTGCCGTCTCTTAAAATTCCAAGCATAAGATGTTCAGTACCAATAAAATCATGGCCTAACCTCAGCGCTTCTTCTTTGCTGTAGGTGATTACATCTTTGACTCTTGGAGAAAAATTATCGTCCATATAATGCTTTGTTAGTAGTGTAAAGTTAATCAATTACGAATGGAATTACAAAAATCATTCCTGACTAATTGTAGTGTCAGTAAATAGACAAAATTTTAGTTAGATATAAAAGTAGCCAAAAGTTAATTTATTAACCAAATTTGGTGCAAAAATTGTTAATAAATCGTCTAAATTTCACCTTGTAAAAGCTTTTAAAAACGGCAAAATGATGTATATTGCACGTTTGAATTTTAATCTAATATTTTTAATAAATTAAGTATATGTCTGACGGAGAAAAGTTAATTCCTATTAACATAGAAGACGAAATGAAATCAGCTTACATCGATTATTCGATGTCAGTTATTGTATCAAGAGCATTACCAGATGTACGAGACGGTTTAAAGCCAGTTCACAGAAGAGTACTTTATGGAATGTATGATTTAGGAGTTTTTTCAAACAGAGCACACAAAAAATCCGCAAGAATTGTCGGTGAAGTATTAGGAAAGTACCATCCACACGGAGATACTTCAGTATATGATGCCATGGTTCGTATGGCGCAAGAGTGGAGTTTACGTTATTTGTTAATCGACGGTCAAGGTAACTTTGGATCCGTTGATGGTGACAGTCCAGCAGCAATGCGTTATACGGAAGCAAGAATGAAAAAGATGTCGGAAGACATTATGGCAGATATCGATAAAGAAACAGTTGATTTCAAACTGAACTTTGACGATACGTTGTATGAACCCACTGTAATGCCAACAAAAGTTCCAAATTTATTGATTAACGGAGCATCAGGTATCGCAGTAGGTATGGCAACTAATATGCCTCCTCACAATTTAACTGAAGTTGTTGATGGAACGTTAGCGTACATCGATAATAATGATATTGAAATTGATGAATTAATGCATCATGTAAAAGCTCCTGATTTCCCAACAGGTGGAGTTATTTATGGTTATGAAGGTGTTCGTGAGGCATTCAAAACGGGTAGAGGACGAATTGTAATTCGAGCTAAAGTTAATTTTGAAGAAGTAGACGGAAGAGAATCAATCATTGTTACCGAAATTCCGTATCAAGTTAACAAGGCTGAAATGATTAAAAAAACAGCCGATTTAATCAATGAAAAACGCATAGAAGGAATTGCTAACATCCGTGATGAATCGGATCGAAATGGGATGCGTATCGTTTATATTTTAAAGCGTGATGCGGTTCCGAATGTGGTGTTGAACACATTATACAAGTTTACTCAATTACAATCATCATTTAGTGTAAACAATATTGCATTAGTAAACGGTCGACCACAAATGCTGAATCTAAAAGAATTGATTCACTATTTTGTTGAACACCGACATGATGTTGTAGTGAGAAGAGCTCAATTTGAATTGAGAAAAGCAGAAGAAAGAGCTCATATTTTAGAAGGTTTAATTATTGCATCGGATAATATTGACGAAGTAATAGCACTGATTCGATCTTCTAAAGATGGTGATGAAGCTCGAACTAAATTGATTGAACGATTCACTTTATCTGAAATTCAAGCTCGTGCCATTGTTGAAATGCGTTTACGTCAATTGACAGGTCTAGAGCAAGACAAATTGCGTGCAGAATACGAAGAGATCATGAAATTAATTCAACACTTGAAAGATTTATTAGCAAGTAAAGAATTGAGAATGCAATTGATTAAAGACGAGTTGATCGAAATCAGAGATAAATATGGAGACGAGCGTCGTTCTACTATTGAATATTCAGGTGGAGATGTAAGTATTGAAGACTTGATTGCTGATGAAAATGTAGTTATCACCATTTCGCATGCGGGTTATGTAAAACGTACTTCATTATCGGAATACAAAACTCAGAATAGAGGTGGAGTGGGTCAAAAAGGATCGGCTACACGTGATCAGGATTTCTTAGAACATTTGTTTGTGGCAACCAACCATCAATATTTATTATTCTTTACTCAAAAAGGAAAATGCTATTGGATGCGTGTGTATGAAATTCCAGAAGGAACTAAAACCAGTAAAGGTAGAGCCATCCAAAACTTGATAAACATTGAAAGTGATGATAAAGTAAAAGCTTTTATTTGTACACAAGATTTGAAGGACGAGGAATACATCAATAGTCATTATGTAATCATGGCGACAAAGAAAGGTCAAGTAAAGAAAACACCTTTAGAACAATATTCTCGCCCACGTCAAAACGGAATTAATGCCATTACGATTAGAGAAGATGATGAACTATTAGAAGCAAAATTGACCAATGGTGAAAGCCAGGTGTTAGTTGCTGTAAAATCAGGGAAATTAGTTCGTTTCGAAGAAGAAAAAACCCGACCGATGGGAAGAACAGCTTCGGGTGTTCGTGGTATTACATTGGCTGATGATAACGACGAAGTGATTGGCATGGTTTCTGTAAATAAGGACGATATCAACGATACTCAATTGTTAGTGGTTACTGAAAAAGGTTACGGAAAACGTACAAAATTGGTAGATGAAGATGGAGAAGATGTGTATCGTATTACCAACAGAGGTGGAAAAGGAGTGAAAACTCTTAACATTACTGAAAAAACGGGTGCTTTGATTTCGATTAATAACGTAACCGATGAAGATGATTTGATGATCATCAACAAATCGGGTCTTACAATCAGAATGGAAGTATCAGCTTTGCGTGTAATGGGAAGAGCAACACAAGGAGTTCGTTTGATTAACATCAAGGAAAACGATTCGATTGCAGCTGTAACTAAGGTAATGAAGGAAGATGAAGAAGAAATAGTTGATGGTGAAGATTCAGAAAACGAAGTAGGAAACGAAGGAAGTGTTGAAAACAATGACGCTGATTCTTCCACCGACGCTGCAGAAAGTGAAGAATAATATTAATTTTAAATATAATGAAAATTAAAAATGTTTTTATTGCTGGAGCTTTATTGGTTTCAGTATTAACTTTTGCTCAAAAAGATGAGTTAAAAGCGTTAAAAAAGATTTATAATAAATCAGTACCAACAGCAAGTGAATTAGCAGACTATAAAGCTAATTTATCAAAATTAGAGTCGGTTGCTGTTGAAGAAGCAGATAAAGTTTCACTAAATTATTATAAATCAGTTTATCCTTTATTAGAAGTAGCCTCAATTGGAGCTGAACCAACAGCTGTCCAATTGCAAAAGATATTTTCGATTAAAGCGATTTCAGACTTAGCAAATGGATTCAACTCAACTTTAGAATATGAGAAGAAATCTGGAAAAAAAGTTTTTACTGATGATATAAAGACTAAAGTTGCTCTAATTAAACCTAGATTAGTTAATGCAGCAGTAGATTATGGAAAACAAGATAAGTTTAACGAATCTTCAGCCATTCTGTATTCAGCCTATTTAATGGACAAAACGGATCAAGAGAATTTATATTTTGCTGCAAGTTATGCTGTAAATGGTAAAAATTATACTAAGGCTTTGGAGTATTATTACGAACTAAAAAACCTTAATTATTCTGGCGAAAAAACGTTGTATTATGCTGTTAATAAAGCAAATGGTACAGAGGATTATTTTGGTGAAGATAAGAATACTCGAGACAACTATGTTAAAGTCTTAAGTACGCATGAAAAGCCACGTGATGAAAAAGTAATTTCTCGCAAAGGTGAAATTTATAAAAATATTGCCTTAATTCTAGTTGAACAAGGTAAAATTGGCGAAGCTAAACAAGCAATTTTAGATGCTAGAAAAGCCAATCCAGATGATACATCATTGTTAATCACTGAGGCTGATTTTTATTTAAAAGAAAAAGATTTTGCTAGTTACACGAGAATTGTTAACGAGGCATTAGCTAAAGATCCGAATAATGTACAGTTAGTCTTTAATTTAGGTGTAATTAGTGCAGATTCAGGAAAATATGATGAAGCTGAGAAATATTATAAAAGAGCAATGGAAATTGATCCAAAATATTTTGATGCCTATTTAAATTTATCAGAGTTGAAGCTTAGAGCAGATAAAGACTTTGTAGATCAAATGAAAAAGTTAGGTACATCGGATGCCGATAACAAAAAATTTGATGTACTAAGAGCTAAACAAATTGCCAACTATAAAGATACATTACCTTATCTTGAAAAAGGTGTTGAACTCAGACCAGACAATGATGCTGTAAAAAGAACCTTGTTAGGAGTTTATCAAGCTTTAGAAATGACAGATAAATACAAAGCTTTAAAAGCCAAATTATAATTCTAGAATAATTATAAAAAAAGCCTCTTAGTTGAGGCTTTTTTTATGATAAATTATTTCTTAATGATATTTTCTAAAACAGCTTTCTTTTCGTAGTTGATGACTCTAAGTTCAATGGGTTCGCCTGTTGAAGTCTTGCCTTCTATAATATAAAGCTTTCCACCTTCTTTTTTTACATTGCTTTTATCAAAATCAACATCTCCATAGGTCAGAGTGTTTTTGATGTCTAGTGTATCAATCCAATCTTCTTTTAATCGCTCTGAAGCTTCTAGGCTATAGTGAAAAGGCTTGTTCCTTAGATCATTTAGCACTCTGGCATTTGGAAAATAATTGCAACGAGTGTCTTTTCCAGACCAAACCAAAGCAACAACAAACAATCCCATCACAAATCCAACTAAGTAATACGCCAAACGCTGATAAAATTTCATTTTTTATTTTTTTGCAAAATTAAGGTAATTCAAACAATAAATAAAATTAAAACACTATCAAATTAATGTCGCTATCAGGCAAATTGAACCAATCGCCAATTGCTTTGTTGGTGAGTATTCCGTGGTAAATGTATACTCCATTTTTTAACCCTTTATTAATTCGAAGTGCACTCTCAATCCCACCATCTTCAGCAATATGAATCAAAGAAGGTGTAATGATGTTACTGATGGATAAAGATGCGGTTTTAGAATAGCGAGAAGGAATATTTGGCACACAATAATGAATGACGTCATTCTTAATAAAGGTTGGTTTTTCGTGAGTGGTAATTTCAGAGGTTTCAAAACATCCGCCAGTATCAATACTTACATCTACAATCACTGCGCCTTTTTTCATGTGTTCAACCATGGTTTCTGTAACTACCACTGGGCAACGATCTTTTCCACGCATTGCTCCAATGGCAACATCACATCTTCGTAACGCTTTTAATAACGATTTAGGCTGAATAGTTGAAGTAAAGACTCGCTGATTCAAATTATTTTGCAAACGACGTAATTTTGTTATTGAATTGTCAAACACTTTTACGTTGGCTCCCAATCCAACAGCAGTTTTAGCAGCAAATTCGCCAACCGTTCCAGCTCCAATAATTACAACATCAGTTGGTGGAACACCAGTAATATTTCCAAATAAAAGTCCTTTGCCAAATAAATTATTAATCATCAATTCGGCTGCAATTAATATCGATGCTGTTCCGGCGATTTCGCTTAGAGATTTCACTGCAGGATAAGAACCGTCTTCGTCTTTAATGTATTCAAATGCTAAAGCAGTAATCTTCTTTTTGATTAAAGCTTCGAAATATTCTTTCTTTTGAGTTTTTAGTTGAATGGCTGAAATTAAGATGGCATTCTGTTGAAACATATCTATTTCTGCCAAAGTAGGTGGTTCAACTTTTAAAATCATCGGACAACCGAAGACTTTCTTGGTGTCGTTAGTGATTTCAGCACCAGCATCGCTGTATTCTTTGTCAGTATAACTCGAACTTAATCCAGCGCCCGACTCTAACAATACACGATGCCCGTGAGAAGTGAGCGAATTTACAGCATCAGGAGTTAAGCAAATTCGTCGTTCTTGATAACTGGTTTCTTTCGGAATTCCGATGAATAACTCGCTTTTGTGACGAGCAATTTCCAGTTTCTCTTCTTGTGGTAGTAGTTGTTGTTTGGTGAAAGGCGTTAGCGACATAATTGTACAGTAATAATGCCACCAAGATACAAAAAAATCAAATAACTAAAATCAAATTAACAAATAGGAAATAAATTTTAGATTGAAAAAAATCCTATAAAACCTAATTTTTATTATTCTAAAGTCAATTCTCTTCTACCGTCCATAAGTGTTTTGATTTCAATTGTAGAATGTTCGTCTGGAATCAAATTCGGAATCTTTTCGGCCCATTCTATAAAGCACCAATTACCTGAATATAAATATTCGTCAATTCCCATATCTAAGGCTTCACTTTCCGATTTTAATCGATACACATCAAAATGATAAACTAATTGATTATCATTAGCTTGGTATTCATTAACTAAAGAAAAAGTTGGACTACTGGTTGCGTCCGTTACACCTAAAAATTTTGACAATTCTTTAATTAAAGTGGTCTTGCCAACACCCATTTCGCCATTAAAAAGAATGACTTTTTTAGGTTGTTCTGAAATAATTTTTTGAGCGACTTGGTTGATTCCTTCTAAAGAAAAAATAATCTTCATATTTCACTATTTGTATTCTTCTACTTCGGATTAAAAACTAAAAACGGAACAATCATTTCTTCTAATGAAATTCCACCGTGCTGATACGTGTTTCGATAATAGCTTACATAATGATTGTAGTTATTTACATAGGCTAAAAAATAATCATTTTTAGCAAATATATACGAACTACTCATGTTGATAGCGGGCAAACCAATTTTTTTTGGGTCTTTAACTGCGTATACGTCTTTGTCTTCATACGTTAAACTTCTACCGGTTTTGTAACGTAAATTCAGACTAGTTTGTTTGTCACCGATTACTTTTGAAGGATTTTTAACATTGATAGTTCCGTGATCTGTTGTAATAATCAATTTGAATCCGAGTTTCTGCGCTTGTTGAATGATTTCTAATAATGGCGAATTTTTAAACCAACTCAATGTTAATGAGCGATACGCTTTATCATCTGAAGCCAATTCTTTTACTACATCCATTTCAGTTTTAGCATGCGATAACATGTCCACAAAATTATAGACAACCGTAACTAAATTATTATCTTTCAAACCTTTGAAATTATCAGCTAGTTTTTTACCACTAGTTAAATTGGTAATTTTAAAATAATCTTGTTTAATATTCAAACCTAATCGTTTTAAATGCGCTTCTAAAAATTCGCCTTCGTATAGGTTTTTTCCACCGTCATCAACATCGTTTTTCCAATATTGCGGAAATTGTTTTTCCATTTCCAATGGCAATAATCCAGAGAAAATAGCATTTCTTGCATATTGAGTTGCCGTGGGTAAAATGGCGTAATACGGAACTTCTTTTTCTAATTTATAGTGATTACTCACTACACTTTCCATTACTTTCCATTGGTCGTAACGCATATTATCAATTACTACAAAAAGTATTGGCTTTTCTTTCTTTACTAATTCGGGAACCACTAATTCTCTGAATAAATTATGCGACTGAATTGGTTTGTCGGCTTTGGGCTCGAACCAGTCTTCATAGTTGCGTTCAATGAATTTTCCAAATTGTGAATTCGCTTCCGCTTTTTGTGATTCTAATATATCAATCAAACCATTATCACTAATATTTTCCAATTCTAATTCCCAGAAAAGTAATTTTTTATACAACTCAATCCAATCTTCATAAGAGTTGACCATAGCCAAATCCATGGCAATTTTTCGAAACTCTTTTTGGTAATCCAAAGTCGTTTTTTCCGTTACCAAACGCGAATGATCGAGGTTCTTTTTTAAGCTCAATAAAATCTGATTCGGATTTACAGGTTTGATTAAATAATCGGCAATTTTCGAACCGATGGCCTCTTCCATTATGTATTCTTCTTCACTCTTAGTAATCATAATTACAGGTGTAGACGACTTTTTTTCTTTGATTTCCTGAAGCGTTTCCAAACCGCTCATTCCAGGCATGTTTTCATCCAAAAAAACAATGTCGAAATTATTTTCTGCAAATATATCAATGGCATCACGACCATTATTGCAAGTCGTTACGTCGTAGTTTTTTTTCTCTAAAAATAAAATGTGTGGCTTTAACAAATCAATTTCGTCGTCAACCCAAAGTATTTTGATGTTACTCATAATGTGTTTTAATTTGGTGCAATTTACTATTAATAGAACGATGGTAGTATTAAAATTATTGTAAAATTGATTGTTGTGCTAAAATAAAAATGCCTCCCTATTTAGGAGGCATCATTATTTTTTTATAATAAAGTTAAATAGTAACAGAATTATCGTTTAACTACTCTTATTGTCTTGATGCTATCACCCTGAGACAGAATTACATTGTATACTCCAGACGAATAAGTAGAACCAATTTCTAATTGTGTCATCGAAGAGTAATCAACCATTCTATCTTCAATTAATTTGCCTAACATATCATAGACTCTAACTTGAACAGAGTGATTTGATGAACTAGAAACATCCAAAGTAAAGTTCTCATTAAATGGATTAGGGTAAGCAATAACTTCAAACTCTTTTGTAGTCGAATCTATTTTTGAAGTATTTATTCCTCCTGGTGTTGTAATAGAGCAAATTGGACCATACGATAAAAATTGACCATCTCTATTTTGAACAGCAACCTCAATTGAGTAGGTAGTAGCCAATTCAGGAGTAAATCCAGCAATACTGTTTAACTTTATCTCTCTCAAAACTCTTGTTACCTCTATTGATGCTGATGTTACTTGATTAGTTATTCTAAATTTATAACCTAAAGAATAAGGAACATTGTTAGCATAAATTGTAGTTCCAATTGATGATAAAGTACTGCCACACTGTGAACTTTGAACTTGAGTTAAAGGGCTTGGAGTGGTAACATTACATGCCGGACCAAATGATTGCCAAATTCCACCAACTAAAGCAGCTACTTCTACAGAATAAGTTCGAGCAAAGTTAAATGTAGGTAATTGATTTAGGGAGAACACGCGTAAATATCGATCGATAGTTTGAACTTGATTGGTTGTTAAGTCAGTAACTCTGAATCGGTAGCTTTGTGCTCCAGGAACAAGATTAGCATAAATTTGTTGATTAATAGATGTTAATGTTGAACCACATAGAGTAGGAGTAACATTCGTTCCAATAGTTAAATTTAATGTGTTAATCACTGAGCATCCATTTTCATTAATAGTATTGAATGTGTAAACTCCAGTTGTAGAATACGTAACACCATTTAATGGCCAAGTGTAAGGTGAAACTTGTGTAATGGTAGTAGTTGTGGTTAACTGTTCAGGTTCAGAAATTGTTCCTGAAACCGTACTCGAACAACCATTAGCATCAGTTACTGTAAACGAATAATCTCCTGCACTAACTGTAAATACTCCTGTACCTGTATACGGAACTCTTCCTCCAGTCGCAGATATAATTATTGTAGTCGTTCCTCCAGAACAAACGATGGGTAATCCTAAATTAGCCGTAACTGTAATTGTAGGACATGGTGCTGTTGTAATTGAGCCAGGTGAACCAATTTCAGAAGTACTATTAGCAGCAATAAATGCACCATTAATTCCCACTGCACTGAATTGTGTAATTGGAGTAACCAAACTATTAACTCCTATCTTATTGTCAAAACTAGTATATGGAGCAGTTGCTGGTGATGCACCAAAAACTACACTTGTTTGTAATACGTTACTACTGTTGTAAAGATTTACTTGATCTCCACCAGTACTTAGACCAATTCCACTACCCGTATAATTTCCGATTCGTAACCCTGATGTAGGATTCGTTCCAAACCAATTGTTTAAGAAAGCAGTAGTTTTACCTGGTAAATCATTCGTTTCTATAAAGATTACCGATTCTCCTGGATTGATGCTAGTAATTCCGTTTAAAGCTACAGCAGCAACTGGCGATTGTGAGCTGTCATCAACTTTCCAACCTGTAATATTAACCGCTACAGCTTTGGTATTGGTTACTTCAAACCAATCAGCTGCCACAGGACTGTTTCCGCTTGACCAAGGAGCTACTTCTGAAACAAACAAACGACCAACCGAACCAGGAGAACCAATTTCGTTCGCATCATTTACAGCAGCAAATGCATCATTAACACCAATTTCACTCAATTGAGAAATAGTAGTGTTATTAAGACCGATAGCATTATTGAATGTTTTAAATACTGTTGTTGGAGAAGCGCCAAAAACAACATTAGCTTGTAGTACTCCAGCTGCATTATATAAATTCACGGCATCACCACCTGTACTCAAACCGATTCCTGAACCTTGATACGTTCCTACTTGTAAACTAGCTGGAGGATTGGCTCCAAACCAAAGCGATTTAAAATTGGCAATAACCGTTGCCGCAGGGTTAGAAGCAGAACTTTCTAAAAAGATTACTGATTCGCCTGGAGCAATACTTGTAATTCCTGTTAAGGCAAGAGAAGCTGCAAATGAATTAGAACTATCATCTACTTTCCATCCTGTAATATCAAGTGCAGTTGCTCCGTTATTAGTTACTTCAAACCAATCAGCCGCAGCTGGACTGTTTCCGCTTCCCCATGGAGCTACTTCTGAGATAGTTACACTAGGAAGTTGAGGTGTTTCATTCACTAAATCAGTAACTGACAATACAAAATTAACCGATGCATCTGGGGTTGAACCTACCGTTGTATCGTCAACGCTTACAGTTACATTGTAAGTTGATTTGGTCTCAAAATCAAGTACTGTTCCCGCTTTGATGAACAAGCTTGATGCAGTAATTTGGAAATCATAGGCATCTGCTCCTGATAACGAATAAGTGTTAGTACCTAACCCGTCATCATTTACAAAAATATCAGCAACTCTTACCGCTGGTGTAGTTATCGAGTTTTCAATAATTGCAGGAACTGTATTGTTTAATGTGATAGCTGTTGGTGCCGCATTAATTCCGTTTGAAGGAGCATATACCCATAATTGTGGGTGATTAATATCGCCTCCACCATTTTCATTTACAATATAAATAATACCATTATTATCCATTGTAATTCCTTCATGTTGCTGAGCACTTACACTTAAAATATCTCCTGCATCGGCAGTAATAGTAAGAGTACTAGCAATATTTCCGTTTCGGTCAATATTAACTACTTGACCATTTTCTTGACTCAATACTAAAAGATTGGTTGATGTTGACTGTGAAGGCAAGTTGGCCAATACAAATACATCTGCAACATCGGTAAAACCCAACAAAGCTGGATCAAAAAGATTAACAGAATTCACTGTAGTTGGAGAACCGTTAGTTGCAGTTCCTGCCGCAAAATCAACATTTGTTTGAAAAATCCCAATCGGATCAATCTCTTTCAAGCAAATAAAACCTCCCGTAATTGGATCATAGCAAAGTCCTTCTGTTCCTGTATTCGGAACAAATGTTCCAATCTTAACCGTTTGGGTGTTTGCTCTTGTAAGTGTGGTATCGGCAGCATAAGTAAATTTAACAAGTTGTCTGTCACGCTCCTCACTCATTACAAACTCGCCTCCACCAATATAGGTGAGTCCTTCAGTGTCATAGAAATCTGTTCCTTGTGGACTACTACCTAGAGCCATTGTCATAGTATTAATCAATACTCCTGTTTTTGATACTTGAGTAACAGAAGTACTACCATCAGCAGTGATAAATAAGGTATCCGTGTCCCAATTATACGCTACAGCCGAAGCCTCTTGACACAATAAATTATTGGTCGGAGCTGGTGTAGTTAATGGTTCTGGTAAATTATAACGCGCTACTCTTACATACGTAGAAAGATCGATACTTGAAGTAGATGAATTTGAAGTTGTAAAACCAGCCGATTGTGTCGTTGTGATTGCATTGTCACTTCCATTTTCAATAGTATTTGGTAATAAAGCTACATAATACAGTTGATTATTGGCTAAATTTGAAGTCGGATTTATAGTAATTGTATTTGATGCAAAAGTAGCATCAAAAGGCACTAAAGCACCTAAAGCATTATTTAAACGCAATTCGACTACTGCATCTATATTTGTATTTGTAATTGCACTATTGTCAACTAATCGAACACTTTCGTCAAAAGCAATTGTTGGGTTTATTGCAACAATTACGTTTGTCGCTCCGTTTAATGGAAGAAAACTGGCTACAGGTGCTGTTGTATCACCACCACTACCAATTGTAGTTCCTTGAACAGTGAAATTATCAAAACGATTGTTTCCTGCCGTTCCACCTGGAGCTTGAGAAAACTCTACTTTTAATTTGAAATTAGGATTGTTATCTACTGCTGCAATAGCTGAAAAATCAAGTGTTGCCAAAGCTGGATCTCCATTGTTTGGAGTAACCGTAGTAAAAGGTGTATAAGTCGTTCCATTTAACGAATACGACCACGATTGCGTTCCTGCGCCTTGAGCCGAACGACGTGTAGCAAATTTTACAACTATGTTTTCATGACCTGTTGTGGGTAATGTAAATTCTAATGCACCGCCAATGGGATCGTTGAAACGCAAGTGTGTACCTGCTGCATCTCCGTTTTGTGCATTTAAATTTAAAACACTGAAGTTTTGACCAGTTCCTCCAGCAAAATCGATTGAACTAATTCCACCCGGAATAGCACTTAAAGTAGCTCCACCAATGGTCTGAGTAGGTGTGGTAATAGTAGCTACTGATGCATTATTGTTAAAATTCCAATAGTGCATCAACGTTTGCCCATACGAGCTTTGGACAATGGTAAAAAGAAATAATAGTAATCCTTTTACAAAGTAATTGTTAGACATAATTTTTGTTTTTTTGATTTTTACAAAATTGATGTATTAATGTTATTTCAGAATTACTTCAAGGACAACATTCATCTACAAAAAATTAAGTTAACTTCTCTAAATTGTTTCTAAAAATGATAGTGTAATGCTTAATTTTACAATTTCAAAACAATAAATGGATGGAATAAAAATTATTTACTTCTTTCATTCAATAATTTCTCTATAAAAATTGAATTTTGTGATGGTAATAATTGCTTTACATAAATCATCTTTATTTTAAGTAACAAATTCAATCAAAAAGCTACTCATCAATTAAAATCAGTATTATGAAATTCAGTAAAACATTTGCCTTTATATTTACACTATCAATTGTGATCAGTAGTTGTAGCAAAAAAGAAACAGCCTTTGTCGATCCTTTATTAACTCATCGTGACACTACAGTCAATCCAGCAGACGATTTCTTTATGTATGCCAATGGCGGTTGGTTCAAACAAAACCCGATTCCCGATTCAGAACGAAGTAACGGTATTTTTCAAATGATTCAAGATACTGTAAACGCTCAAATTAAAACGATTTGTGAAAATGCAGCCAAAAATGAAGACGTTTTAAAAGGCAGTAACGAACAAAAAACAGGCGATTTTTATGCTTCCGGAATGGATTCGCTTTCCATAAATAAAGCAGGAATCTCTCCATTAAAAAATGAAATTACTCGCATTTCAAATATTAAAGATGTTTCAAGTTTATTATCAACTATGGCTCATTTGCACACTATTGGTGCTGGGCCAGCTTTTGGCTTTTATGTTGGTCAAGACGATAAAAACAGCGATAAAAATGCTTTGTTTTTCTACCAAGGCGGATTGGGTTTAGGTCAACGTGATTATTATTTTGACACTGATAAACAAACAACGATGATTAGAAATGAATACGTAAAACACGTACAAAAAATCTTTGAATTATCGGGTGAGTCTATTCAAAATGCTTCAAAAAATGCAGCAATAATTATGAAACTCGAAACGGAGTTAGCTAAGAACTCACGTAAAATGGAAGTGCTTCGCGATCCTTTGAAAAACTACAATAAAATGAGTATTGGTCAGTTCACTGATTTGACAACTAATATTCCTTGGAGCAAAATGATTACCGATTTAGGAATCAAGAAAGCGGACACAGTAATTGTTGGTCAACCTGAATTTTTCAACGCATTGAACAAAATGATAAAATCGTATTCAATAGAAGATTGGAAAATGTATTTGAAATGGGATTTAATCAATACTTATGCTTCTTATCTCAATGCTGATATCGAGAATCAAAATTTTAAATTTTATTCTTCCGTTATGAGTGGTGTAACACAACAAAAACCACGATGGAAAAGAGTAGTGGAGCAAACTAATGGTTCTTTAGGGGAATTAATCGGACAGATTTATGTCAAAGAATATTTACCAAAAGGGTCAAAAGAAAAGTTGCTCGAAATAGGAAATAACATCAGAGATGTCTACGCCGAACATATTAAAAAATTAGACTGGATGAGTGAAGCTACCAAAGCAAAAGCGCTGCATAAATTAAGTAAGGTAGTAATGAAAGTAGGTTATCCTGATAAATGGAAAGACATGAGCAGCGTTACTATCGAGCGAAATACGTATTGCAAAAATGTAATGGCAGTAAATAAATGGAACTACAATGAGATGATTTCAAAATTTGGAAAACCTGTAGATCGAACGGAATGGGGAATGTTTCCGCAAACTTACAACGCTTATTACAATCCAAGTAATAACGAAATTTGTGTTCCGGGTTGTAATATTATTGTTCCTGGTTTTGAAGGTAGAATGCCTGATGATGCAGTATTGTATGGAATCATTGGCGGATCAACATTTGGTCACGAAATTACCCACGGTTTTGACGATCAAGGAAGTCTGTATGATGATAAAGGAAATCTCAGAAATTGGTGGACAGCAGAAGACATGAAAAAATTCAAAACCAAAACAAAGCTCATTGTTGAACAATTCAACAAATACAATGTTGTTGATGATAAGTTTGTCAATGGCGATGCTACACAAGGTGAAAACATAGCCGATTTAGGTGGAGTAGTAATGGGTTATGAGGCATTCAAAAAAACAAAACAATTTAAAAGCAATCAAAAAATTAGCGGTTTAACTCCAAATCAACGCTATTTCTTAGCTTATGGTTATGCTTGGATGGTCAATACTAAGAAAGAAGCTTTAGCGCAAATGGTGATGACCGATGTGCATTCACCAGCAAAATTCAGAGTTAACGGACCATTAAGCAATATTCCTGAATTTTATGAAACGTTCAACGTGAAACCAACAAGCAAAATGTTTATTCCAGAAAATCAACGTGTTGTAATTTGGTAATATCAACAAAGTCCCGATTCTATCGGGATTTTTTTTGCACACAATTTTCCCTATATTTGTTAAAATAAATAATCAGTAGTGAATCCTACCAACAAGCTTAAAATATTCAACGATCCTATCTATGGTTTCATCACCATTCCGAATACATTAATTTACGATTTAATTCAGCATCCTTATTTTCAGCGATTGCGACGAATTTCTCAAATGGGAATGTCGTATTTAGTCTATCCTGGAGCGCATCATACACGTTTTCATCACGCCATTGGTTGTATGCACATTATGCAAAAAGCCATAGAAACACTCCGCTTTAAAGGTGTGAGTATTTCTGAGGATGAAGCCAACGGACTTCTAATAGCTATTTTATTACACGATATTGGTCACGGTCCGTACTCGCATGCCATGGAAAATAGTATTGTAGAAGACGTGCATCACGAAGAAATATCATTGTTATTCATGCATCATCTAAATACAGAATTCGAGGGTAAGTTGTCACTCGCAATCCAGATATTCAAAGGTGAATATCCAAGAAAATTCTTTTATCAATTGATTTCAAGTCAATTGGATATGGATCGAATGGATTACCTAAAACGCGATAGTTTCTATAGTGGTGTAGCCGAAGGAAATATCAACAGTGATCGACTCATTCAGATGATGAATGTACAAGACGAACAATTGGTGATTGAAGAAAAAGGAATTTATTCGGTAGAGAAATTTTTAGTCGCACGTCGTTTAATGTATTGGCAAGCCTACCTTCATAAAACGAGTGTAGTAGCTGAAATCATTCTTACTAAAATCCTCAAAAGAGCCAAAGAATTAACTGAAAAAGGAATTCTTCTTGATTGCTGTAAACCATTGCTTTATTTTATGCATAATAAAGTCAGTTTGGGCGATTTTAATGATGCTGTTTTAGATACATTTGCTTTATTGGATGATGTTGATGTGATGAGCGCCATCAAAAACTGGCAATTCAATGAGGATTATGTGTTGAGTGCGTTATGCAAAATGATTATCAATCGCGATTTACTCAAAATTCAAATGTCAGAAGACAAGCCTGATAAAGAAAATTTGAATCAACTAAAAGAACGCTTTTTGAAAATAAGTCCGATTGACGCCAAAGACATTGAGTATTTTGTATTCAAAGGGAAATTAAAAAATCAAGCCTATAATAAGAACAGCGGACCCATTAGTATTGTCAAAAAAGACAAAACCATTGAAGATGTTGTGGAAGCATCCGATCAATTGCATTTGAAAGCATTGTCAAAACCAGTGACTAAATATTTTATTTGTTTTCCAAAAGTACTCATAGATACATAGGTATTTAATTAAATTTTATATTTTTGCCAAGATGATTTTGAGCCAAGTTTTTTTTAGGCATGAACTGAGAGAATTAAATTCGAGTTCCATCGTATACAGATGGGAACTATAATCTGATAAGATGAAATTTACAGCCGAACAAATAGCAGGAATTTTAGAAGGCGAAGTAGTAGGAAATCCTAACGCTGAAGTCTTTAAATTAGCCAAAATTGAAGAAGGAACTGCCGGTTCACTTACCTTTTTAGCCAATCCGAAATACCAAAACTACATTTATACTACCGAAGCTTCAATAACAATTGTCAACCAAACTTTTGAGCCGGAGCAACCCATTTCAACTACACTTATAAAAGTAGAAGATGCTTATAAATCGTTTTCAAAATTGTTAGAATACTATAATCAAGTGAAGTTGATGAAATCGGGAATCGAACAACCATCGGTGATTTCTGAGAATGTAACCTACGGCGAACATTTATACTTAGGTAGTTTTTGCTACATCGGAAAAAACGTTACGATCGGAACTAACGTAAAAATCTACCCTAATACATTCATTGGTGATAATGTAACGATTGGTGATAATTGTATTCTATTTGCTGGTGTTCGTATCTATTCTGAAACGGAAATCGGAAGCAATTGTACCATTCATTCCGGAAGTATTATTGGTTCTGATGGTTTTGGATTTGCTCCTTCTGAAGACGGAAGTTACAGTAAAATTCCGCAAATTGGTAATGTGATTTTAGAGGATAATGTTGATGTTGGTTCGTGTACAACTATTGACCGAGCAACATTAGGTTCAACCATCATTCGAAAAGGAGTGAAACTCGACAATCAAATTCAAATTGCCCATAATGTTGAAATTGGAGAAAATACAGTAATAGCGGCACAAACTGGAATTGCAGGTTCGACTAAAATCGGTAAAAACTGCTTAATCGGTGGTCAGGTTGGAATCGTCGGGCATTTAATAATAGGTGACGGAGTAAGGGTTCAGGCACAATCTGGTATAGGAAAAAATCTAAAAGACGGAGAAACTGTTCAAGGTTCACCGGCATTCAATTACGGCGACTTTAGCAAGGCATTCGTTCATTTTAGAAACTTCCCTAAAATTGTGGCCGATATTGATGAATTAAAGAAAAAAATTGAATAAAAAATAAACTGAATGAACACTATTGTTAAACAAAAGACCATCGCGAGTGAAATTTCACTAACTGGAGTTGGGTTACACACAGGAAAAGAGGTGAAAATGACTTTCAAACCTGCACCAGTAAACAATGGCTATACTTTTGTACGAGTAGATTTGGAAGGCAGCCCTATTATTGAAGCGGATGCCAATTATGTGGTGAATACACAACGCGGAACCAATCTTGAAAAATTAGGAGTTAAAATACAAACATCAGAACACGTTTTGGCCGCTTTTGTAGGTTGTGATGTGGATAATGTTATTATTGAATTGAATGAATCTGAACCTCCAATTATGGATGGTTCTTCGAAATATTTTGTCGAAGCAATTGAAAAGGCTGGTGTAGTCGAACAAGATGCTGAACGCAAATTTTATGTTGTAAAAGAAGTAATTTCTTTTGCCGATGAAACAACGGGAAGCGAAATTATTGTGATGCCTGCCGATGATTACCAAGTAACAGCGATGGTCGATTTTGGAACTAAAGTTTTAGGAACCCAAAACGCTACCATGAAAAATATTTCTGAATTTAAAACGGAAATTGCTAATTCACGTACATTTAGTTTTCTGCACGAATTAGAAACACTTTTGGATAATGGCTTGATAAAAGGTGGAGATCTTAACAACGCAATTGTTTATGTAGATAAAGAAATTTCACCATCTACTATGGAAAATCTGAAAGTGGCTTTTGGTAAGGATTCAATCTCAGTTAAGCCCAACGGAATTTTAGATAATTTGACATTGCATTATCCTAATGAAGCAGCACGTCATAAACTATTGGATGTAGTGGGTGATTTGGCTTTGGTTGGCATTCGGATCAAAGGGAAAGTAATCGCCAATAAACCAGGACATTTCGTAAACACTCAGTTTGCAAAAAAATTATCTAAAATCATTAAAATTGATCAACGAAATCAAATTCCAGTATTCGATTTACACAAAGAACCTTTAATGGACATCACTAAAATCATGGCTATGCTGCCACATCGTCCGCCTTTTTTATTGGTAGATAAGATTTTAGAAATGTCAGAAAGTTGCGTAGTGGGATTGAAAAATGTAACCATGAACGAAGATTTCTTCGTTGGACATTTTCCTGGAGCACCAGTAATGCCGGGAGTTTTGATTGTTGAAGCAATGGCGCAAACAGGTGGAATCTTAATATTAAGTTCGGTTCCAGATCCAGAAAATTACCTAACGTATTTTATGAAAATTGATAATGTAAAATTCAAACATAAAGTACTTCCGGGCGATACTTTGGTATTCAAATGTGATTTAATTTCACCAATTAGACGTGGAATTTGTCACATGCAAGCCAGCGCTTATGCGAATGGAAAGTTAGTGGCAGAAGCCGAATTAATGGCTCAAATAGCAAAAAAGCAATAAAATAAGTTCATAGTTTATAGTTTGTGGTTGTTTTAACTATGAACGATAAACAATAAACCATAAACTAATAAAAGAATGAATCAACCTTTAGCCTATGTTCATCCTGGAGCGAAAATCGCCAAAAATGTGGTGATTGAACCTTTTACAACTATACACAATAACGTTGTTATTGGAGATGGAACTTGGATTGGCTCCAATGTCACGATAATGGAAGGCGCACGTATTGGAAAAAATTGTAATATTTTTCCAGGTGCAGTTATCGCAGCAGTTCCACAAGATTTAAAATTTGGAGGTGAAGAATCACTTGCAGTAATTGGTGACAATGTAACTATAAGAGAGTGTGTTACGATTAATAGAGGAACAATTGCTTCTGGCCAAACTAAGATTGGAAACAATTGTTTAATCATGGCAACTGCTCACATTGCTCACGATTGTCATATTGGTGATAATGCTATTATTGTAAATGGTGTTGCTCTTGCCGGACACGTAATTGTGGGTGATTATGCCATCATTGGTGGTTTAGCTGCCATTCATCAGTTCATTCACATTGGTGATCACGCGATGATTTCGGGTGGTTCATTGGTTCGTAAAGATGTTCCTCCTTTTACAAAAGCAGCAAAAGAGCCTTTGTCGTATGTAGGGATTAACTCCGTAGGTTTGAGAAGAAGAGGCTTTTCTACCGAAAAAATAAGAGAGATTCAAGATATTTACCGAATTTTGTACCAAAAAAATTACAATACATCACAGGCTGTAGCTATTATTGAAGCTGAAATGGAAGCAACTCCAGAACGTGATGAGATCATTCTTTTCATCAGAAATTCATCAAGAGGAATTATGAAAGGTTACACAGGAACAGTTTAATAACAAAATAAATTAATCAATATAAATACAATTCAGAATGGCAAGTACAGCAGATATTAGAAACGGATTATGCATTAAACACAATCACGACATCTATAAAATTATCGAATTCTTACACGTAAAACCAGGAAAAGGTCCGGCTTTCGTAAGAACCAAATTGAAATCATTGACTAACGGTAAAGTATTGGATAATACATTTTCTGCAGGTCACAAAATTGATGTTGTTCGTGTAGAAACGCATACATTTCAATATTTATATGCAGAAGGAAATCAGTTTCATTTTATGAACACCGAATCGTATGAGCAAATTACTTTGAATAAAGATGTTTTAGACAATCCTGATTTATTAAAAGAAGGAACTAATGTAATGGTTCAAATCAATACCGAAACTGATTTACCGCTTTCAGTTGATATGCCTGCTTCTATAATTTTAGAAGTTACCTATGCTGAACCAGGAGTAAAAGGAAATACAGCAACCAACGCTACCAAACCAGCAAAAGTGGAAACCGGAGCATCAGTAAACGTTCCTTTATTCATCAATGAAGGCGATAAAATCAAAATCGATACTGCAACAGGTAAATACATCGAAAGAGTATAATTTAAATTGAAGATTCAATGATTTGAAGATTTGAGAATTTTCAAATTGTCACATTTTCAAATTTTCAAATTCAACAAATGAAGTTTCCAAAATCACATTCATTAAAAGAAATTGCCGAAATCATCAACTGTCCATTCGTTGGCGCTGATGATTTCCCAGTTTTGGGTATGAATGAAATTCACGTAGTTGAACCCGGCGATATTGTTTTTGTAGATCATCCAAAATACTACGACAAAGCTTTGCAATCGGCTGCAACAATTGTTTTAATTAATAAAGAAGTAGATTGTCCAGAAGGAAAAGCATTGTTGATTTCTGATGATCCATTTCGCGATTTCAATAAACTTACTAATCACTTTCGACCTTTTCAAAGTGCTTCAGTATCCATTTCTGAATCGGCCAAAATAGGAGAAGGAACAGTTATTCAACCCAATTGTTTTGTAGGTCATAATGTCACTATTGGTAAAAATTGTCTGATTCATTCTAATGTTTCCATTTATGATAATACAGTAATTGGAGATAATGTAATTATTCATGCAGGAACCATTTTGGGTGCTGATGCTTTTTACTACAAAAAACGTCCCGAAGGTTTTGATCAGCTGATTTCGGGTGGAAGAGTGGTGATTGAGGATAATGTCGGAATCGGAGCTTTATGTACCATCGATAAAGGTGTTACAGGCGATACTACTATTGGAGAAGGAACCAAAATTGACAACCAAGTGCATGTAGGTCACGATACTGTAATTGGTAAAAAATGTTTGATCGCATCGCAAACCGGAATTGCAGGCTGTGTAATCATTGAAGACGAAGTAACACTTTGGGGACAAGTAGGAACTACAAGTGGAATCACAATTGGTGCCAAAGCAGTAGTTTTGGGGCAAACCGGAGTAACCAAGTCGATAGAAGGTGGTAAAAGCTATTTCGGAACTCCAGTAGAAGAATCGAGAGAGAAATTAAAACAACTGGCCAATGTGAAACGCATTCCAGAAATACTAAACAATATTAACAACAAATGAGTCCAAAAGATAGAGTACTTGAATTATACAAGTCGGATGTTTTATTAGACAAAGAAGCTGTTGCTCGATTGATGCATCCCGAGGTGACCATCGACTGGAACAGCAGCAAAGGGTTTATTCAAATGAATTACGATGACATAATCGCACTTACAGAAGAGTTGAGTAGGGCGTATGTTCGTTCCAAAATGCGCATAAGTCATGTGGTAACCGAAGGTGATACAGTAGCTTTGCGTTTTTCTCACTTTGTAAAAACCATCGAAAACCCCAGAGAAGAAATGCTTTTGGCACACTTTTCGGTAATTTGGGAAGTGAAAGACGATAAGTTGTATCGTGGCTATCAAATGAGTCAATTCTCTTAAAAACGATATTAAATTAGCAAAAAAACTGAACACTGAATACGGAATACTGAACACTATTTTATACTTTTGCAACACAATACAAACAAACTATATAAAAATTAACTTATGAGCGTTTTAGTCAATAAAAATTCAAAAATAATTGTACAAGGTTTTACAGGAAGTGAAGGAACTTTTCACGCTGAACAAATGATTGAGTACGGAACGAATGTAGTAGGTGGAGTTACGCCAGGAAAAGGTGGTTCTACTCATTTGGGTCGTCCAGTATTCAACACAGTGAAAGAGGCAGTTGATAAAGCGGGAGCTGACACTACAATTATTTTTGTTCCACCAGCTTTCGCTGCCGATGCTATAATGGAAGCTGCTGATGCTGGAATCAAAGTAATCATTTGTATTACAGAAGGTATTCCAGTTGCTGATATGATTAAAGCATACGCTTATATTAAAGATAGAGATTGTCGTTTAATCGGGCCTAACTGTCCAGGTGTAATTACTCCAGAAGAAGCAAAAGTAGGTATCATGCCTGGTTTTGTATTCAGAAAAGGAAATGTTGGTATCGTTTCAAAATCGGGAACGTTAACCTATGAAGCTGCGGATCAAGTAGTTAAGCAAGGATTAGGAATCACAACGGCTATCGGAATTGGTGGAGATCCAATCATCGGAACCACTACAAAAGAGGCTGTTGAGTTATTGATGAACGATCCAGAAACTCATTGTATTGTAATGATTGGTGAAATTGGCGGTCAACTAGAAGCCGATGCTGCTAAATGGATTAAAGCCGATGGAAACCGTAAACCAGTAGTTGGTTTTATCGCTGGTGAAACCGCTCCAAAAGGAAGAACAATGGGTCATGCAGGTGCTATTGTAGGTGGTGCCGACGATACAGCCGAAGCCAAAAAACGCATCATGAGAGAAAACGGGATTCATGTAGTTGATTCTCCTGCAAAAATTGGTGAAAAAGTAAAAGAAGTATTGGGATAATCTCAACTAATTGAATAAATAAAAGCCTTGCATTTTTGTGAGGCTTTTTTTTTACCGTTTCAACGTAAAATGACCACGTAATTCTTTACCGTTTTCTCTGACAACCACAAACCAATAATCGGTTGCGGGTAGTAATTCGCCATTGAGTTTTCCATCCCAACCACGACTTTCAGGTGTAAAACCCGTAATGAGTTTTCCAAAACGATCAAAAATGTAAGTTTTCATATTGGGTTCAACATACGAGAATTTAATAAACCAATACTCGTTGAATCCATCACCATTTGGAGTAAAATACTTAGGGTAATTCAACAAAAATGTTTCTTCAGTATCGATTCCGCAATCACTCAAATCTTTGACAATTACAGTATAAGGACCAGGTTGTAATCCACCAAAAATCGGACTTTCCTGAAAATGCAATCCATCAATGGAATACAAATAGGATTGTGAATTGTCATTTTCTAACACAACTTCAATAGTGTTGTCATTATCGGTCCAATCGCTAATTTCAAGATAATCAATTGCTGGTGGAATAGTTGTGGTTACATTATAAACAAATTGGCCATTACAATTTCCTGAAGGAAATGATTGAATCACATCTACGGTATACAGACCACTCTGATTGACCGAAATGGTTGGAGTAGTTGCTCCAGTTGACCATTGATAAGAAGTAAAAACGTCATCGGTTGATAAAATAACACTTTCACCTTGACAAAAATTTATGTTTATTGGTTCGCCTGTAGTAAAAGGGTTTACTATTAAATCGAAATCAGTTACATCAAAACAATCTACACTATTGTTGTATTCCAATCGACAATAAATAGTAGTGTTTCCCGAAGTGTAACTGTTTGAAATCGGATTACTATCAGCTACAGCTTCATTAAAAGAAGTGTGATATGTAATAGTGTATAATGCCGCATTTTGACTTCCTAAAATGGAACTGTTTTGATTGGTGAGTACAAAGGTTTCAATTCCATCATTCGAACTATCATCACAAGCACTCATGTCTGCAGGTTGATTGGCATTGGCCAAAGAAGGAAGCTCAGCAACATCCGAAATAAAATTGCGCGAATCGCCACACGATTGTTCTACTTTAAAAGTATAGATTCCAGGTTCTAAACCATTGAATTGATTACTAGTTCCGTTGTTGACATAAAAAGGTTGGCCATCTTTTTCGATTATACTATAGATCAAAGGAGGCACACCAATGGCGAATAATTTCACATCCATGTACTCACCGTTACAATTGGTTTTTTCAATTCCGGTAAACTCAATTTCTCCTGTAAATGTGAATTCCTTAATGACTTCAAGACAGGTTTTATAAGAATTGATGTTTCCATCATCAAAAGTTTGAAAACTCTTTAGAATTCGGAATGTTCCTAAAAAAACCAAATTCAAAACGGGTGTGTTGTTTTGGATCAAATACGAGTTAAGAGGATTGGGTTGACTGCCTTCAACATAAACTGTTCCATCAACTGGATTGCCCCATGTATTGGTTACAGGATCGTATTTTTGCAACCAAAATAGCTCACTAACTGCATTTGAATCGTGATCAACAAACAGATTAAACGAACCACAATTGGGTGTTAAAGTAAAATTATTAGTTGTGATTTGGTAACCAATAACATTAACCGTTGCCGTATTTGTAATTCCGCAATTATCAACAACTTCAATAGTGTAATTACCCGGAGAAAGATTTCCCATAGAAAAAACACCGTCAGCGGATATGTAATTTGTTGTATTATAAGGTAGACTTTGTCCAAATTCCACTGGTGCATTGGTCACTACAGCTGAAACTAGTGTTGTGTTGTTTCCTCTTACTCTAATAGAACCTTTTCCTAAAGCACAACCGGGCCAAGAGGTTGCAGAAACGGTTGTTGCTACATCATCAACAAAGAAACTATAATTGTAGGTGTTGCCACAATCATCAATTAAAACAACTGTATAATTTCCAGTAATTAGACCTTCAAGTACTAACTCGTCATCTTCATTAATGAATTCACTGACATCATCAGGTAACGGAATTCCATACGCAATTGGAGCAGTAATAATAGTGGCAGATGTAATAGTATGTGCCGGAATTTCAATGGTAACATCACTATAATTGGATTGACAACCTGGCCAGGGTGAAGCCTCGTGAGTAGGTTGCGCCGGATTGTATGTAAGAGTAATTTGCGCCGTAGCCGTTCGACCACAACTGTCTGTTATTTGAATTTCGTAATGTCCAAAAGGAACCGGATTAGTGAAACTACCATAACTAAATTGTCCCGGAAAAGGTCCAGGATGTAAAGAGTTAAAAGTGGTTGGGTCAAAACCTGCTGGTGCATTAATAAATTGGATGTTAATATCACCATGATAAATGTAAGCTGCAACGGATAGATAGTAAGTATCGCACTGGGCAATTTCACCAATTAAAGTAGCAGTAAGTTCTAAGTCGACAATGTTGTCGTTTAAAATAAAAACATTTCCACAGTTATCAGTTACAGTTAAATCAAAAGTATAGGATTGTGCATGAAAAAACGGAATTACGGTTGCAACTTCTTCAGTCATATTCCCACCACTAGTTACAATTTTGGTAATGGTTTGGGTTTGCCCATCAGGAAAATGAACCAAATAATTGAGAGTTAAAGGATAGTGTATGGTTTGATTTTGTCCAGCGGTTAACATATTCGAAACGGCTATCGAATTACAGGTTGGTAAATTAGCATCAGGAAAACCAACGGCGCCAATAGTAATTTCAGACGTTTCAGTTAACACTGTATGAGTTACCACAGTTGCATCTCCACAATCATTATAAACACGTACTTGATAAACGCCACCAGGAAGTTGTGTAAATAGAGGAGAAGTTTGAACTGGTTTTAAAATGGGTCCAGAAATGATTTCATACAACGAACCAACACCACTTGTAATAGTTACTAATATAGTTCCGTCATTACAAACCGAATTGGTACTCGAGAGAGTATAATCCAAAGGAACAATATTGTTGTTAATTGTGATGGTTGAAGTTTGCGAGTTCTGTTCACTTCCTAACGTTTGAATAGCTACTATTTTGTAAGTTCCGCTGGTTCTTCCGCCGAGGAAATTGTTAGTTTGCACTGCAATTGGAGTGGTTTCATCGGGAAGTTCGTAAACATAATAGGTTACAATAGCACCACTAGTAGTTTCAGTCGCTGTAAAAGTTAAGGTACCATTTCCTAAGCACGTTTCATCCGTTTTGGTGACCGAAAGTACAAAGTCGGTTAGTTGCGAATACGATAGATTGCAAAAAAGCACAAAAAAACACAGCCAATAACGTATTGACAGCTTATTCAAGATGAAGTCTGTTTTTATATAGCAATTTTTTATCATCATTAATATAGTTGAATGATAATGAGGATAAAACAAATATAAGTAAAATATGTTTATCCCTCTTTTTAATCATTCAAAATCAATATAAATTTTGCAGATTAATAAAAAAGAATTACTTTTGCACACCTTTTGGCAGAGTAGAGTTTCCATTAGGTATCAACTATTTATGTAAAACAACTGCTGTAGTTTTCTATCGCTTAAAGAAACTCAAGAAACACAGCATACAAATTTTTTATCAGCATGTCTGAATTAAACAAAGAACAACAAGCGTTTTTAAACGAATTTAACTGGCACAATTACGCAGAAGGAATTGATGCAGTAGACGAAAAAAACTTACAAGAGTTTGAAGATTTAGTGACTAAAACTTTTATCTCTACCGATCAAGAAGAAGTAGTTGAAGGTGTAGTAGTTAGAATCACTGACAGAGACGCAATTGTTGACATTAACGCGAAATCAGAAGGTGTTATTTCATTGAATGAATTCCGTTACAACCCAAACTTAAAAGTGGGTGACAAAGTTGAAGTATTAATTGACGTTCGTGAAGACAAAACAGGTCAATTAGTATTATCACACAGAAAAGCTAGAACTATCAAATCATGGGATAGAGTTATTTCTGCTAACGAAACAGGTGAAATTGTTACAGGTTTTGTAAAATGTAGAACTAAAGGAGGTATGATTGTAGATGTTTTCGGAATTGAAGCATTCTTACCAGGTTCACAAATTGATGTGAAACCAATCCGTGATTACGATGTATACGTAAACAAAATGATGGAATTCAAAGTGGTAAAAATCAACCACGAATTCAAAAACGTTGTTGTTTCGCACAAAGCATTAATTGAAGCTGACATCGAAGTTCAGAAAAAAGAAATCATTGGTCAATTAGAAAAAGGACAAGTATTAGAAGGTGTTGTTAAAAACATTACTTCTTACGGTGTGTTTATTGATTTAGGTGGTGTTGATGGATTAATCCACATTACTGACCTTTCTTGGTCTAGAATCAATCACCCAAGCGAAGTTCTTGAATTGGATCAAAAATTAAACGTAGTTATCCTTGATTTCGATGATGAGAAAACAAGAATTCAATTAGGTTTAAAACAATTAAACGCTCACCCATGGGATGCTCTTGGAGCTGAACTTAAAGTAGGTGACAAAGTGAAAGGTAAAGTAGTAGTTTTAGCTGATTACGGTGCTTTCATTGAAGTTGCAGAAGGTGTTGAAGGTTTAATCCACGTTTCTGAAATGTCTTGGTCAACTCACTTAAGAAGTGCACAAGATTTCGTAAAAGTAGGTGATGAAGTAGAAGCAGTTGTGTTAACACTTGATAGAGACGAAAGAAAAATGTCGTTAGGTATCAAACAAATGACACAAGATCCTTGGACAGATATTACTGCTAAATACCCAGTTGGTTCTAAACACACTGGTATCGTTAGAAACTTTACAAACTTTGGTATTTTCGTAGAATTAGAAGAAGGTATCGATGGTTTAGTATATATCTCTGACTTATCTTGGACTAAAAAAATCAAACATCCATCAGAATTTGTTAACGTAGGTGATAAATTAGATGTAGTTGTTTTAGAATTAGACGTTGATGCACGTAAATTGTCATTAGGTCACAAACAAACTACAGCTAACCCATGGGATAAACATGAAGATGCTTTCGCAGTAGGAACAGTTCACACTGGAACTATCGCTGAAATCGTTGACAAAGGTGCTACTGTAGATTTCGGAGACGATGTAGTTGCGTTCATTCCAACGCGTCACTTAGAAAAAGAAGACGGCAAAAAATTGAAAAAAGGTGACGAAGCTGAATTCAAAGTAATTGAGTTCAACAAAGAATTCAAAAGAGTGGTTGCTTCTCACACAGCTATCTTCAGAGAAGAAGAAGACAAAAACGTTAAAGCTGCTGCAGAAACTGTAGCTTCTACAAACGCTCCAGCTTCTACTTTAGGAGATAACAACGATATTTTAGCTGGTTTAAAAGCTGAAATGGAGAAAAAAGAGAAAAAATAATTTTCACTTTATAACTAAAAAGCCTTCAATTTCTTGAAGGCTTTTTTTTTGTTTTAATTTGATGCTAATAAATTCATTTCCTCGGGCGATAATTCATTTACAATGGCATAAGTTGGAATGTTCGTGATAGCCATTTCATCTAAAATATCAACTAAGTTTTTAAAGGTTGTTTTTTGGGTTGGTTTTATGATTACAATGGCTCCTTTATCATTTCCATACAATTGATTTATTCCTGTTGTAATGTTTAATAATTCTTTTCGAATTCCGCTTTTTCCATAATTCAATTTTTTTGGTGTTTCATCGTCAATTTCAATCATACCTCTATAACTTATGATTTGATTTTTGTCGTCTAGAAGCAATGTTATTAAACGATCGTTTCTATAGCATCCACCATTACCACATCCTCCACATTCTTCAGGTAATCCCAAATTCATTGCTTTCGGCTTCAAAAGTTCTACACTAACCATGTAAAACGCAATCAAAAGAAAGGATACGCTAACCATTGCAGTAACATCTACTCTGTGCGGAAGTTTCTTGCTTCTAATTTTGCTTTTTATTAGCCTGAATTCATTATTGTAATCACTCATAACTAAAGTTTTAAATGAATAATTAAGGTATTGTTACTCATTTATATAACTTTAAAAAACGTGAATTATTTTGTAGATAATACTAACAGATTAATTTTCTTTAAACTCACGGTTCCAGATTTCAGTATTAAAATTCTTTCCCATCATAAAGAAATAATACAAAGCAACTCCAACAATCGATTTAAAAGCAAACAAAAAAACAATCACAGATGCCATCGGAATTTGCTTGCTTAAATTGGTTTCGGGTGTTATTAAAGCTACAATACAACTAAGTAAAACACTGAAAAGTAAGAAGTTTTCGATGCTTTTAATGGGTTTAAACTTCCATTTTCGCAAAAAGGAAACATCATTTCCCCATTTGTGAACTAAATAATAATAACCATTGCCAATCGGCGCAAACAACAAGGGATCATCGTAATTTTTTAAATTAAATGCCGAACTGGGTGCTACTATTTTAAATCCACTCAGCTCAGTCTTATGCAATTTTTGCAATTCATTTATCTTGGTTACTGCTTCTTCAGGTAATGGATTTTGAAACAGATTACTTTCTAAAAACCGCAATCGATAATCAATACAAATGGTTTTGATCTGTTCAAGGTGAAAAATTTTATCTGTTTCTAATGAATCAAACTTGAAAAAATTAGAAGTTGTTGAACTTTTAGCAAAAAGAGCCTCTTTGATTTGATTGCGATGTACTTCGTCTTCATTCAAAACAGCAAAAACTTCCTCCAAAATACTTGACTCCGACATTGTTTTATTTCGACTCCTAAGTAATACAGTTACCAATGATTCTTTGCGTACCAACATGTTTCTTTGATTTAGTTTAAAATGATAGTTACTAATTTCAGATATTCCAAATTACTTAATTGCAGTCAATTACGAAAGAAATCTGCCTCTTTTTTTTACTGCATCGATTATTAATTTAATGTTAAAGTTGTCTGAGTCTAAAACCAAAACCAAACCTAAGGCGTAAATGACACTATAACTTAAAAATATTCATTATGAAAACAAGAAGAATTATTTCCGGATTGATGTTGGCATTTACATTCATGGTTACATCAGTAACATTTGCACAAAAAGAAAAAACAGTTAATGTTGGTGGAGCTCCAATGTATCCATCAAAAAACATTGTTGAAAATGCTGTAAATTCAAAAGATCATACTACGTTGGTAGCAGCAGTAAAAGCAGCAGGACTTGTTGAAACTTTACAAGGAAAAGGACCATTCACCGTTTTTGCCCCAACAAATGCAGCGTTTGATAAATTACCTAAAGGAACAGTTGAGACACTATTAAAACCTGAAAATTTAAAAACATTACAAACCATTTTAACGTACCACGTAGTAGCTGGTAAAATGAATGCAGCCGATATTGTAAAAGCGATTAAAGCAGGAAACGGAAAAGCTACATTGAAAACGGTTTCAGGCGGAACATTAACAGCTTGGATGAAAGGAAACGATGTTTACCTGACCGACGAGAATGGAAATAGTTCTAAAGTAACAATTGCAGATGTAAACCAGTCAAATGGTGTGATTCACGTAGTAGATACTGTAGTGTTACCAAAATCATAATTCAAAAATAAACCCTGAATAAACCCTAATTAATAAAAAAGTCCTCTAGTTTGTAGAGGACTTTTTTTATAGTATTAGAAACGGTATCTAATTCCTAATGCGATATCTGGACCAAAACTATCTTCTCTAAAATCATCAGAATTAAAATACAATTCAGGTCTAAAATCTAACGACAATTGAATCGGCACATCAAAATTGTACTCAATTCCTAAATCTCCAGCAGCAAACAAAATAGTTCCGCTGTCGCTAAATCCGTTTTTGTCATAACTCCATGAACCAACTCCACCACCAACACCGGCATACCAATTGAAACCGCCATCAATGTTCCAAACCCATTGATATAAGCCAGCTAATTTGAATGCATCTACATCATTACTGTTTCTCCATCCCAAATCAAACTCTAAACGATTATTGTCTGATAAACCTCTTTGATAGGATATCTCACCACCAAATCCATCATTATCACCAAGACGTAACCCTAATGCGTTTTTTGAAATGTCCTGTGCTTGTGTAGTCATTGCTAATCCTAGTAATAGGAATGAAGTTAAAATTACTTTTTTCATAAAATGTGATTTAAGTTTTTATATTAACGAATGTTTCTCTCAACTATTATACCAAAACAGCTTGTTTTTATTAGAATTTGTTCTACAAGCACCAAGCAAAAATAAATAATAATTGAAACTTTAACTCCATATTTCTAGATTTAAACAATATATACTACATTTGTTCAAAACATACTACAATGGCTGGAAATAGCTACGGAACACTTTTTAAATTGACCACTTTTGGCGAATCACACGGTGAAGCGTTGGGCGGAATCATAGATGGTTGTCCAGCAGGAATTGAATTGAATTTAAATGCCATTCACAACGATATGCAACGCCGTAAACCGGGTCAATCTTCCATTGTTACTCAACGTAAAGAAGAAGATGAAGTTCAGTTTTTGTCCGGAATTTTCGAAGGAAAAACTACCGGAACTCCAATTGGGTTCATCATTCCCAACACCAATCAGAAATCAGATGATTATTCGCATATCAAAGATTCATACCGACCAAGTCATGCCGATTATGTGTATGAAAAAAAATATGGAATCAGAGATTACCGCGGTGGTGGACGCAGTTCTGCGCGTGAAACCGCTTGCAGAGTTGTCGGCGGAGCCATTGCCAAACAAGTAATCAATTCCATAAAAATAAATGCATTTGTTTCTTCAGTAGGTGAAATCTTTATTGATAAACCGTATCAAGAGTTGGATTTTTCACTCACTGAAACCAATGCTGTGCGTTGTCCTGATTTGGCTACAGCTGAAAAAATGGAGCGTTACATTAAAGAAATTCGCAAAGAAGGCGATACTGTGGGCGGAACCATAACGTGTGTCCTTCAAAATGTTCCCATTGGTTTAGGCGAACCTGTTTTTGATAAATTGCATGCCGAGCTCGGAAAAGCAATGCTGTCCATCAATGCAGTAAAAGGATTCGAATTCGGAAGCGGTTTTTGTGGTGCCAAAATGAAAGGAAGCGAACACAACGATTTGTACAACGAAGACGGAACCACCAAAACGAATCTTTCGGGCGGAATTCAAGGTGGAATCTCCAACGGAATGGATATTTATTTCCGAGTGGCTTTCAAACCGGTCGCAACACTGATTCAAAAACAAGAAGTGTTGACCAATCAAAATACATTAATTGAACAACAAGGAAAAGGTCGTCATGATCCATGCGTTGTCCCAAGAGCAGTTCCAATTGTAGAAGCTATGGCTGCTTTAGTACTAGCCGATTTTTATTTAATGAACAAAACACAAACTAATTATTAGAAGCAATTCCAGCTATCCGTTGCAAGTTTGTTTGTAAAATCCAATTTTTCTAAGCTTCTCATTGGCTTCCGTTGGTCGCCA
The DNA here is from genome assembly GCF_035299245.1 of Flavobacterium sp. GTDB lineage: Bacteria > Bacteroidota > Bacteroidia > Flavobacteriales > Flavobacteriaceae > Flavobacterium. The sequence continues at coordinate 109,621 of NZ_DATGWY010000016.1, forward strand.
CTGATCTGCAAGAAAAATAAGTATTTTCCATCACAAGCTTTCCACTGCTATCTGGGCTAAAAAACAAACCATTTCTATGAAAGTAATCGAAACTCAAGAAGCCAAAAAATCGTTCTTAGGCAACTTAACTGTGCAAATTTTAATCGCTATGTTGTTAGGCGCGTTTTTAGGCGTTTTCATTCATAACAATTACACACCCGAAATTGCCAAAGATTTCAGCGGTTACATCAAAATGCTCGCTACTATTTTCATCCGTTTGGTACAAATGATTATTTCACCATTGGTATTTACCACTTTAGTTGTCGGAATTGCCAAATTAGGCGATATCAAATCAGTCGGTCGAATAGGAGGAAAGGCCTTGGGTTGGTTCTTCACTGCATCTTTTATTTCATTACTTATCGGAATGTTTTGGGTGAATTTCTTTCAACCGGGCATCGGAATCCAACTCATCGATATTGATCCAACTACTGCTTCAGAAGTAACTGAAAAAACACAAAACTTCTCAGCACAAAATTTCGTTGAACACATCATTCCCAAAAGTATAGTAGAAGCAATGGCAACCAACGAGATATTGCAAATTGTAATTTTCTCCATTTTCTTCGGATTGGCTGCCGCATCTATTGGTGATTTTACCAAACCTGTTATTAATGCCTTAGATAAAACATCCCACATCATCCTAAAAATGGTAAACTATGTAATGAAATTTGCTCCACTAGGAGTATTTGGTGCTATTGCGGGAGTTTTTGCCACACGTGATGTGAGTGATTTGCTGATTACGTATGCTAAGTTTTTTGGTTCGTTTTTGGTCGGAATCACTTCGCTGTGGGTAGTTTTACTTTTTGTAGGTTATGTTTTCCTCAAAGGTCATATGACTACTTTGTTAAAAAGAATTGTAAGTCCGCTAATCATTGCTTTCGGAACGACTAGTAGTGAAGCTGTTTTTCCAAAACTAACTGAAGAATTAGAACGATTCGGAATCAAAGATAAAATTGTTTCATTCATGTTGCCTTTAGGTTATTCGTTTAATTTAGATGGAAGCATGATGTACATGACATTTGCCAGTATTTTTATCGCGCAAGCATCTGGAATTCAACTCGATATTGGAACCCAAATGACCATGCTTTTAGTGTTGATGTTAACCAGCAAAGGGATTGCTGGAGTGCCAAGAGCCAGCTTGGTTGTTGTGGCGGCGACTTGTGGTATGTTTGATATTCCAGTTGAAGGAATTGCACTAATATTACCTATTGATCATTTTTGTGATATGTTCAGAAGTGCGACCAATGTATTGGGAAATGCACTTGCAACTTCTGTCGTTGGAAAGTGGGAGAAAGAAGATTAACATAATTTATTTGAAAATAAGGAAATTACTGTTTATTTTTGTGAACAAAATAAAAAAACTATTTAAATGAAAAAATTACTACTACTTTTATCTTTAGTTTCTGCAACAGTTGCAGAAGCACAACTTCTTCAATCAGAAGATTTTAATTCACTTCTTAATGGTGATGTTGGAACAGACTTTACAGGTGTTACTGCTGGTCAAGACAACTGGTTTACTTTTTCTACTAATGGTGCTGCACCAACAACAGCAACAAACGCAGGAAACAGCAATTTCCAAATTACTGATAGTGGTTTCGAATCAACCAATGGTTTAAAAATTATTAACTCAAACGGAAACAAAGGAAGTCGTTTTATGTGGAAAGCTGATTTCGCAGCACTTTGGGACACAAGAACTGCTGGGAATGATGTCATTGAAATTGAATATGATTTATTTACAGGAGCAGCTACAACTAGTACTGCACAAGTTGGAGTTAGATTGTATGGATTAGACGGAACAACTGCTAGAGTTTTAAATGGTTTTGTATACAATATGGCTACAAGAGAAATCGAAGGTGTTGCGTATTTAAATAATGCTGGAACTTTCGGAACTTTTTTAGTAAATCTTGCTGCTGCTCCAGGATTAATATTAAATGAAAATACTTGGTACAGAATTGGTTTTTCTTATGATACTGCAACAGGTGAAACAAAATGGAATGCTGGTACAGGTTCAACAGGTTTACCAGCAGCTAACTGGGCTGGTCCATTCGCTCTTGATGAAGTTGATTTTGTTTCAGGTACTCCAACAACTAATTCAGTTGAGTCTGAAATAATTTTTGATAACTTAACTGTTAGAGCAACTGCTACTGAAAGTTTATTAGGTGTTGATACTATCACAAATGCTACAAATCTTTCGGTTTCTCCTAACCCTGCTAGAGATATTGTTACTATTACAACCAATGAAACATTACAATCAGTTGAAATGTATGATGTTAATGGTAGAATGGTTAAAACATCTAAAAGCAATCAAATCAACGTATCTGATTTGTCTTCTGGAATTTATATGATGAAAATTTCATCTGATAAAGGAACTACTACTAAAAAAATAGTTGTAGAATAATCCCTTATTCAATAACAAATAAAAAACGACTAAGCTAAACTTAGTCGTTTTTTTTATTCTTACTGTTCATCATCATCATTACAATGCCTACAAGTCCGAAAATCACTAAGGCAAAAACTCCAATCATAATGAACGCACCGTTATCCCAAGAATAAAGTGGGTGAGCTAGTTGTGTCATAATTTAGGTATTTAGTTATTCAAAGATAAAACGAACCAAATAGCAATAGCATGACAATTATCAGTTTATAAAAATTTTGCTTTTAATTCAGGCGTTGGAATCATACAGCTTTCTTGTTTTCCATACCATTTGTAACGGTTTTTGGCAATATAATCATAAACAATATCGCTAAGCGAAGTTGGCAGCAATCGAAAAAACATTCCGTAATTGAAAAAACCTTGAAGCGATTTTGAAATTTCAATGACTGCAGATGATTTGTAATAGTATGCAATTCCAGGTTGATACAAAACAATACTATCAATATTCTTATCTGCAATACCAATGTGTGTTAGTATTTTTTGTCCTAAATCTGATTGCAACGCAACAAATCGAAACTCGTCTTTTTTGTCCCTTTTGATGATGTACTGAACCGATGAATTACACAAATTGCACACACCATCAAAAAGAATGATTTTCTTGTCGTTTGGCAATTCTGAAATTTCCATAATTATTTGTCTTGAACGTATTCAATTTCTTCCAAACTGACTTTAGAAGTAAAAATACCGTAATTAACAACTGCTTTGTTCTTCTCAATTTTATCAATAGTTCCAATGGCTTTTCCATCAGTCATTCGAACACGATCACCTACTTTCAAAACCACTTTTGGTTTTTCAGGTAGAATTGATGCTTTGATTTTCTTTTCTTTTTTTTCTTTTCGAATTTCTTCTACTTTGACTTTTACTTCTTCAACTACTTGTTTTTGAATGACTTCTTTTTCTTTTTTTTCTTTAACAGAAACTTTTCTTCGTTTGGAATTTTCGATTTCGATCATCTTTAAAAATTCGCCAATCAACACTTTTTTATCTTTATTGTTAAAATACTTTTCCGAAATATCGTCTATTTTTTGTCCAATATAAATCAGGCGTTGATTAGCATCGTATAGCTCTTGATAGCGTTCCAATTTCTCCTGAATTTTAGCATTAATGGTTTCCATTTTTTTGCTTTCTTCACGTGCTTTGATTTCTTCTTCTTTCAAATTCAAAGACGTTTTTTCCAGTTTTGAGCGTTCTTTTTGCAAAGTTGCAATGGTTTTATCAAATCGAATTTTTCCGCCTTCAATCTTCTTTTTAGCACGATTAATTAATCCGTACGGAATACCATTTTTCTGAGCTACTTCAAAAGTAAATGAACTTCCGGCTTGACCTAATATCAATTTGTACATAGGTTCTAACGATTTTTCGTCGAACAACATATTGGCATTGGTTGCAAAAGGCAATTCATTGGCCAACATTTTTAAATTGGAATAATGCGTTGTGATAATACCGTACGCTTCTCTATGATAAAATTCCTCCAAAAAAGTTTCCGCCAAAGCACCACCTAATTCGGGATCAGAACCCGTTCCGAATTCATCGATTAAGAACAGCGTTTTAGAATTGCATTTCTTCAAAAAGTAGTTCATGTTTTTTAATCGGTAACTGTAGGTACTTAAATGATTTTCAATAGATTGATTGTCGCCGATATCCGTTAGTATTCGATCAAATAAAAAGGTTTCACTGCGTTCGTGAACCGGAATTAAGATACCGCTTTGCAGCATCAATTGTAACAGTCCAACGGTTTTCATCGAAATGGTTTTTCCGCCTGCATTTGGACCTGAAATTACTATGATTCGATTATCCGAATTGAATTCGATAGTTTGTGGATAAGTGATTTCCTTTTTGGCTTTATTGGTTAAATACAAAATAGGATGGAAGGCTTCTCTAAAATACAATCGTTTTTCATTGGTTATTTTCGGTAGAATGGCGTTGATATCATTGGCATACTTAGCTTTGGCAGCAATGACATCAATATCACTTAAAAACTCTTGATATTGATTGAGTAATTCGGTAAACGGTCGAATCTCATTGGTCAATTTTTTGATGATTTTAATGATTTCCTCACGTTCTTCAAACTGCAAATTATTCAGTTCTCTCGAATATTTCAAAGTTGTTTCGGGTTCAATATAAGCAATGCTTCCTGTTTTAGAATTTCCTAAAATTGAGCCTTTTACTTTTCTTCGGTACATTGCTAAAACCGCTAAAACCCGACGATTTTCAATAATACTTTCTTTAATATCGTCCAAATAGCCAAGCGAATTGTACTGACTTAATGCCATTCCGAAACTTTGATTGACTTTTCCTCGAACTGCATTGATGTTGCGTCGAATTTCAACCAAATCGGGTGATGCATTGTCTTTAACCTCGCCATACTTATCTACTATTTCATCGATTTTTTGAATGATGATTTTGGTCAATTCAACAGCAGATGATTTGGCAAATAGGGTTGGATAATACTCTTGAAATTTCTTTAGAAAAATTAAAAGCGTATTGACAGTTTCAGAAATAGCAGCAATTTTCCGAAAGCTACTTACTTCCAGAAAACTATCTTCTATTGAAAGCAATTTGATTTCAGAAGTAATCGACTCAAAACCATGATTCGGAATGGCGTTATTGTTGCTAAAAGACGATTGATATTCTGATGTTTGCAGTAATGCGTTCATCAATTCATCTTTATTGCTGTAGGGTTTTATTTCTAACGCTTTTTGTTGACCTAAATCGGTGTTACATTTGCCCGAAATGGTCTGCAAAATGGTACCGAATTCTAAATCTTGTAAAGTCTTTTGTGTAATTGAAATCATATTCTAAACGTTGAACGCAAAGTTACAAAGATTAAAAGTAATTATATTTGTAAAAAATAGTTAAATGCAAGTAAAAATCCACTCGTCTTGGCAATCGCATTTGTCGGATGAATTTGCCAAACCTTATTTTCAAAACTTAATTTCTTTTGTGAAAGAGGAATACTTAAAATCACGTTGTTTTCCCAAAGGAAGCCAGATTTTTTCTGCTTTTGATTTCTGCCCTTTTGATGACGTAAAAGTGGTCATTATTGGTCAAGATCCGTATCATGGTTATGGGCAAGCAAACGGCTTGTGCTTTTCGGTGAATGATGGAGTTTCGTTTCCACCATCATTAATCAATATTTTCAAGGAAATTGAGTTGGATTTGAATATTCCTTTTCCTAAATCAGGTAATTTAGAGCGTTGGGCAAAACAAGGAATTTTATTGTTAAATGCAACCTTGACCGTTAGGGAAAGTGAAGCGGGTAGCCACCAAAACAGAGGTTGGGAATCGTTTACAGATGCTGTTATTCAGAAAATTTCTGATGAAAAAGAAAATGTAGTTTTTCTGCTTTGGGGTGGATTTGCTAAGAAAAAAGGAGCTAAAATCGACCGAAGCAAACATTATGTATTAGAAACTGGTCATCCTTCACCTTTGAGTGCTAATCGTGGATTATGGTTTGGAAATAAACACTTTAGTTCTACAAATAAATTTCTTTCATCCAAAGGGAAAAATCCAATTCATTGGTAAATTAATATACTGTTAGAGCTCCTAAAATAACTTCATTTAAAAACGGTCCGCCCGGATATTTTGCGGTATAATCCAAATTCAGCCATATTTGATGGTATTCGTCAATATGATAATGCAACACTTGATCTTTAGACTCATCTTTAAATAAAACTTCTTGAATGAGGTAATTGACACGCTCAAAATCTTTTTTACTTCCAATTAAAATTTCGGGATAGATATGACCATCCGTATGAATTAGTCGTGGAGTTCCACCAATCGATTTTACACATGCAGCCATCAAAATGGAGTGATCATCACAATCTCCCGACAAATACATCAATGATTCGGACGCTTTGGCGATGTAATCTTTTCCTTTGGGATCGCTAACGTAATTCCACCGTGAATTAATTTCCTTAAAAACGGCAAAACAATGGATTATACTGGAATACTCGTGATACCCTTTGACGTCTTTAAAGTGTTTAGAAGTTGACATTATAGCAAAGTTGCGTACTTTAGGGTTGTCAAATTCAATGGCGCTTTCAATCTTTGATTTATTGGGAAATGGCAATAATTTAGAAATAATGATGTCTTGTGGATTAGGGTTTTCCGACATAAAATACATCATGTATTTGTAATCATCAAATACACTTTTGAATCCGTAGCCTCCAAAAACAGTTCCGATAAAAAGAATAATTAGGTACAGAAAAATCGATATTAAGGTTACCCGTCGCATTGCTCTTAATATCAACTGAATACTAATCAGAATTACCAAAAATATAATGATGCGATCCAAATGCCAAAACCAATTCAAGTCAATAAAATTCTGATGAGCAATAATGAATACCGGAATCGTAATTAAAATGTTTAAGATGAATATAATAATCATGTCCCAAGGTTTTTTTACCGTGAGTTTATCTTTAAGTTTTAGATAAGTTGAATTATTAAATTGTATCATTGATGGCAAAATGCAAAAAGCTATACTGTTTTTACAATTTCAGCAAAAGTACCTTTTTTCTCAATAATTTTAAGGTCAAATAGTTGATTTTGAATTTTGTTTAACACTTTCTCCGATAGAGGTTTTTGCGACCATTCAGTTAAGGAAAGCCATTCATTGATGTCGTCAATTTTTTGATGGTATTTGGAAGCTAAGGTTTTGTCAATACTTGGAATTTCCTTGAATTCTTGAGTTGTTAGATTAATGACTTCTAAAATTTGTGCAATCGTATTAGGATGCTTTTTTAAAATTTCATCTCGAACAGCAATTACAAAGCAAGGCCAAGGTGTAGGGCAATCCGCTATGCGGCGAAAAATTCCTTTATCAACCAAAGGCTTTGTCATGAAGCGTTCCCACATAAAATAATCGGCTGTTCCATTGGTTAAAGCTTCTACTGCGCCATCAATTGTATTGACGATAACAAATTCTAAATTATCGGTTTTCCAACCTTGATTATCGGCATTGACATACGCCATTAATTGCGAACCCGAACCTAGACGAGAAATGGCAATTTTGGTGTTTTCAATGTCGGAAATGGATTTGTATTTTGAGTTGGCACTTACGTGAATTCCCCAAATCAGCGGACTTTCAACATACACTTGTACAATTTTACTCGGATTTCCACCTACAATATCTTTTACAATTCCTTCGGATAAAATTACGGCAATATCGGTTTCTCCATCGCGCAACATCTGACACATTTTTCCAGTACCTTCAGGAACATCGGTCCATTCTAAATTAATTCCGATTGCTTCAAATTCGCCGTTATCAATACTTAAATGCCATGGTAAATTGAAATGTTCAGGAACTCCAGCTATTTTTATTGTTTTCATAGTTGCACAAAGATAAAGATCTACTAACTGTAACGTACAATTAGTTGCTATTATTATTCTCTAATTCGTACCAATTGCACAATAAATCTTCCCAGTAAAATTGACCGTTTTGTTTCATGCCAATGCGTTGCAAAATAGTATTCGAACCCAAATTATCGACATGAGCAGATGCGTACATTTTTTGGATATTCATTTGATTAAAACCATAGTCCAACCAGGCTTTTGCGGCTTCTAACGCATAACCTTTTCGCCAGTGTTTTTCTTGCAAACGATAACCTAAATCATAAAAGTTAACGTGATTGTTTTCGGGTTGCGTGATGAATTTTATTCCAGCCCAACCGATTACTTTATTGGTCTCTTTTAAAACCGCAGCAAAACGACCGATTCCGTTAGTGATGTATTGCTGTTGAATGCTGTTGATATAATCCAATACTTCATCGATGGAAGTCACAGGATTATTTCCTAAATACAAATGTACATTAGGATTGCGGTCGAGTTCAAAAAGTGCTTCAGCGTCGCTGATTGTTATTGGGCGATAAAGTAATCGCTCCGATTCAAATTGGATGTTCATTGGATTTTTAAGTGTGAAATTGCGATGCGATAGCCATCAGGATCAAGAAATAGAATGCCGTTACCATTCCAATACGGATTTTTAGCTTTAATTAGTTCAACTGAGTGAATTTTTAGATTTTCGAGCAGTACTTCGTATTCTAATTTAGAATTGGGGTAAAACACCAAAATGTCTTCTTCACCGAAATTAAATTCAATAATTTCTGTAGATTTTGTGAATTCCAAATGCCAATTTTCGTCAGCTTTTCCGATGAAAACTCCGTCGTAACCGTCGTGATTTTCAAAACCACCCAGAATTTCCAATCCCAAAATGGTGCAATAAAATGATTTGAGTGGTTCTAAATTATTAGTATGTCGAGCAAAACGAAACGTCATAATCTTTGCTATTTTTATTAATTTTCAATGAATTGAATTAGCGTAATAATTAAAATGAACATGAATATACCGAGAACGAAATTTTTCTTTTTAGAATCCATGCCACTATTATCATTGACTTCTTCGTCTTCAAACAGATAGTATCCAATATTTTTTTGGTGATTTTTGTCAAAAACGATGTTCATAAACATTGCATAAATCCATCGAGCCAAACCTCCTAATGCAAATAGAATTTTTTGAATTACATCAGTCATATTTTCTACTTTTTTAGCCCCGATAGAGCCGATATCCTCGCGTAGTTTACGGAGCGAGATAAAGGCGAAAGCGGGAATAGCTTCAAAAAAAATTATTCAGCCAATTTATCCAAAGCGTATTCGATTAATGCATCGACTGCTTTGTATGGGTCTTCGCTAAAAGTTCCTGTGGCACGATTGGCGATGATGGCGTTGAGAGATAAACACTGATGACCTAGAAGTTTTCCTAAGCCATAAATAGCGCCTGTTTCCATTTCAAGGTTGGTCATTTTGATGCCTTCGTATTCAAATTGGTCCATTTTCGAATTCAGATCTGGATCTTGAATGTTCAAGCGCAATACGCGACCTTGTGGACCGTAAAATCCGCCAGCAGTTCCGGTAAAACCTTTGATTATTTTATCACTTTCTAATTTTTTTTCAAGAATTTCACTTCCTTTAATTACGTACGGACGACCTTTTTTCATGTCCCAATTGGTTTGAGTAATGAACGCATCTTCCATGGCTTTTTCTGAAACTTCATCAATCAGATAGGAGCGAAGCATGTTGTCTAAACCTAAGCCGTATTGACTCATCACAAAACTATCGCAAGGTACATCGGCTTGTAACGAACCCGAGGTTCCGATGCGAATAATGTTTAATGAAGTCAATTCCTCTTTGATTTCACGTGTTTTTAAATCGATATTGACTAACGCGTCCAATTCGTTCATTACGATGTCAATGTTGTCCGGACCAATTCCGGTTGACATTACCGTAATGCGCTTTCCTTTGTAGATTCCGGTTTGGGTTTTGAATTCGCGTTTTTGTTGGGAATATTCAATTTTTTCGAAATGTTTCGTGATTTTTTCCACACGATTTTGGTCGCCTACAAAAATAATGTCGTGGGCAATATGTTCAGGAAGTAAATTCAAGTGGTACACACTTCCGTCGGGGTTTAGTATTAATTCTGATGATGCTATCATTTTTTTTAATTGATAATTGATAATTGATAATTGATAATTGATAATTGATAATTGATAATTCTGTGATTAAACAACTCTGATAATTGTTAATTATCCATTGTTAATCGTTAATTGAATTTATCCTCCTACACGTTTGGTTTTAAAGCCTTTGTCTTGTAATAGTTTCATTATTTTATCGCGGTAATCGCCTTGAATAATGATTTCACCGTCTTTGAACGTTCCGCCAACAGCGAGTTTATTCTTTAATTCTTTGGCTAGTAGTTTAAAGTCTTCGTCTTCACCTTCATAACCAGAGATGATGGTCGTTGGTTTTCCCTTTCGTTTTTCAAACTTACAAATCATTGGTTCTTTTTGAACGAATAATTCATGTTCTTTTTCTTCGATAGCTTCTGGCTCGTTAGAAACTTCGTGATCAGGAAATAGTTTTTTGAGTTGTTCATGTAAGTCCATTTACTTTTTTTTCTTGCCACAGATTCACAGATTTTCAATTTATTTTTTTTAAATCTGTGAATCTGTGGCTATTTTAAACCAAAAAAGACATCAAGTAAACTCAATGTCTTTTTTTTATTGAAGTTTACTATTCTTTTACTTTTTTATCAATCCCAAATCCACCAGTCGCTCGTGTAAATACTCACCAGCAGTGATGTCTTCAAATTGTTTTGGGTTGTTCTCGTCAATGCATTGCGGCAGACAATCCAATTTCATATCACTTACAGGATGCATGAAAAACGGAATCGAATAACGCGATGTTCCCCACAATTCTCTTGGTGGATTAACCACTTGGTGTATCGTCGATTTTAACTTATTGTTGGTATGTCTCGATAACATATCACCCACATTAATCATCAACTCATCGGGTTGTGCCATAGCGTCAATCCATTCACCATCGTGATTTTGAACCTGCAATCCTTTTCCTTGCGCGCCCATCAATAAGGTAATCAAATTGATATCACCATGAGCAGCAGCACGTACAGCGCCATCTTTAGGCTCATCTGTAATTGGCGGATAGTGAATAGGTCTTAAAATACTGTTTCCGTCTTTGATGTAATTGTCAAAATAAAACTCATCCAAACCAATGTGTAAGGCCAATGCTCTCAATACATAAACTCCTGTCTTTTCTAGCATTTGATAGGCTTCTTTTCCAGTCGAATTGAAGTTCGCTAACTCATTTACAGTTACATTTTCAGGATATTCATCAGCGTATTTTGAGCCTTCGCTCACGTATTGACCAAAATGCCAAAACTCTTTTAAATCGCCCGCAGAACGACCTTTTGCATGCTCTTTTCCAAACGAAATATAACCGCGTTGGCCACCAATTCCTGGAATTTCGTACTTTTCTTTAACTTCCAAAGGCAGATTGAAAAAATTACGCACTTCAGCATATAAATTTTCAACCAATTGATCATCCAAAAAATGACCTTTTAATGCTACGAAGCCAATATCTTCATAAGCTCTTCCGATTTCATTTACAAATTTTTGTTTACGTGCCGGATCATCCGACAGGAAATCACGTAAGTCAACACTAGGAATTTGTTGCATCACTAAACTTTTTTTGTTAATAACTTAAATTGGCACAAAACCAATCATAACTACAAATGTAAGCAATTTTTGAAATTCCGCAATCTTAGTTATTAACATTTTGATTTTGTTTTTTAGAAGCTAATCCTGCTTTCGCCTTTATCTTTTTTGTTTTGCCAATCTGATTTTAGAAGAACGCATTTGTCTAAACAAAAAAGGATATCGGCTCAATCAGGGCTAGGGCAATTGTAATCATCAGAAATTTAGGTTAAAATAAATCATGCATTATTAAATCCACAACAAATAATAAAAAATCAGTATAAATCCGCAAAATCAGTAGCATCTGCGTTCCATTTTTTTATACTTTTGCGATGCTAAAAAAACAACAATGAACTTCGATAGAAAAGACTTATCCAATATTCAATTATTAGATTTATACAAACGCCTTTTAAAACCTCGTTTAATAGAAGAAAAAATGCTTATTCTTCTGCGCCAAGGAAAAGTGTCCAAATGGTTTTCCGGAATCGGTCAAGAAGCCATTTCAGTCGGAATTACAGCTGCTTTAGATCAAGATGAGTACATTTTGCCTATGCACAGAAACCTCGGAGTTTTTACAGGAAGAGACATTCCATTACATCGTTTATTTTCGCAATGGCAAGGCAAGAAAACCGGTTTCACCAAAGGGCGCGATCGCAGTTTTCACTTCGGAACTCAAGAGTACAAAATCATCGGAATGATTTCGCATCTTGGTCCGCAAATGGGTGTTGCTGACGGAATCGCACTAGCTAATAAATTAAAGAAAAACGGAAAAGTAACCGCTGTTTTTACTGGAGAAGGCGCCACTTCTGAAGGTGATTTTCACGAAGCGTTAAATATTGCCGCTGTATGGGATTTACCCGTTTTATTTGTCATCGAAAATAATGGTTATGGTTTATCTACACCAACTAATGAGCAATACCGTTGTGAAAACCTTGCCGATAAAGGTATTGGTTACGGAATGGAAAGCCACATCATCGACGGAAATAATATATTAGAAGTTTATACTAAAATAGCCGAATTGAAAGCTTCATTGGCTGAAAATCCACGTCCGGTTTTATTAGAGTTCAAAACCTTTAGAATGCGTGGACACGAAGAGGCGAGTGGTACCAAATACGTTCCGCAAGAGTTGATGGACCTATGGGCAATTAAAGATCCGATATCGAATTACAGAGAATATTTGCTTAGAATTAGTGTGTTGTCTGAAGAATTAGATGAAGAATTCAAAGCCAAAATCAAAGCCGAAATCGATGAACATTGGGCGATTACTCAAGCTGAACCCGATATTGTTGCTGATTTATCTGAAGAGTTAAATGATGTGTATGAACCGTATGATTTTGAAGAAGTTAATCATTCAAATGAAGTTGAAAACATACGTGTGGTTGATGCCATTACCCAAGCCTTAAAACAATCGATGGAACGTCATCCAAATTTGGTGATTATGGGTCAAGACATTGCCGAATACGGTGGCGCATTTAAAATCACAGAAGGTTTTGTTGAGCAATTCGGAAAAGAACGAGTTCGCAACACGCCAATCTGTGAAAGTGCTGTTGTTTCGGCGGCTAATGGTTTGTCAATTAATGGCCATAAAGCGATTGTTGAAATGCAGTTTGCTGATTTCGTCTCTACAGGTTTCAATCCGATTGTGAATTTATTGGCCAAACAACATTACCGTTGGGGCGAAAAATCGGATGTAGTGGTTAGAATGCCTTGCGGTGGTGGAACTCAAGCTGGACCATTTCACTCGCAGACCAACGAAGCGTGGTTTACCAAAACGCCTGGTTTAAAAGTAGTATATCCTGCATTTCCCTACGATACAAAAGGATTGTTAAATACTGCCATCAACGATCCAAATCCGGTATTGTTTTTTGAACACAAGCAATTGTACCGTTCGGTGTATCAAGATGTTCCAAAAGAGTATTATACCATTCCGTTCGGAAAAGCAGCTTTAGTTAAAGGAGGAACTGATGTCACCGTCATTTCTTTTGGAGCAGGAGTACATTGGGCATTGGAAACTTTGAGCAAACATCCTGAAATTAAGGCTGATGTAATTGATTTAAGAACGTTACAACCTTTAGATGTAGAAACCATTTATACTTCGGTTAAGAAAACCAATAAATGCATTATTCTTCAAGAAGATACTCTATTTGGTGGAATTTCGAGTGATATATCGGCTTTAATTATGGAGAATTGCTTTGAATATTTGGATGCGCCAGTGCAACGTGTTGCAAGTATCGAAAGCGCTATTCCGTTTGTAAAACCATTAGAAGATCAGTATTTACCGAAAGTGCGATTTGAACAACAACTTTTGGAGTTGTTAAACTATTAGGCAACCTTACTAGATGCCGATTTCACAAACATATTATTTAAGTGTTGATCAAAAGGAGTACTTTGCTGAAAATGGTTTTTTAAAACTATCTCAAGTAATTTCTCCTTTATTTTTGAATGAATTGCGAATTGCTGTCGACACTATATGTTCAGTAGAAAACCATGATTCTGATTGTACTGTCTTGGAATCTTCAAATAAAAAATTTGTGGTAGCAATTGATAAAATTATTGCTAAATCAAATTCAATTTTTGTAGAATTGATGGGCAGTCCTTTGCTTTTATCTATTGCAGAATCATTGTGTGGAGCAGATTTTTTTCCAGTTCAAGATTTTATTGTTATTAAGACGTTGGGTGATCAGAATGAAATTAACTGGCATCAAGATGTAATTACTACAGCACACGAAAAGTCCTTTATGATTGGATTTTACCTTGATGCAGCTAATGATGAAAACGGAGCTTTGCGAGTTATACCCAACAGTCATAGGAGCAATCTTTCGATTTGTGAATTACAAAAAATGGAATATCAATCGTTGGATATGGAAGCAGGAGATGTATTGATTCACAATCTTAAAATGGCGCACAGCTCGGGTGAATTGACTTCATTTCCTCAACGTCGAGTTGTTTATTTTGAATTCATGTCGGCAAGTGAAATACTAAAAGAACAGATTTATTCTGAATCATTTATAAGCTTACGTACTCAACTTATTCCGAATGCAATTCAATGTTTTCAGCAAAAATATAGAGAAGCAATTCCTTTCAAATGGAACCATCCTGAAAAAGACAGATATTTACCAAATAGTAATCCACATTCATTTATTCAAGAACTGCATCAAGAACCAAAAAAAGTAAAAGCGGCTAACTATTGCTTTGATTTTGTTGGGTGGCAATCCTCCGTAAATCAGTAAATGGATATTTGGTAATAAAGAATGTTTTTAATTAAAATTTTCATACCAACTAAAGCGATTATTTATTATGTCGTCCTTGTTCTTTCGCAAATAATCCATGTAAGCAGCTGCAGCTGGACTATGATTTTTACCTTTCATCCAAATTAAATTCCAATTGGTTTTGATTGGTAATCCTTTTAATGGAATGATTCGTAAATCATTATTTTGAATTTCTCTTTGAATTCCAATTAGTGGCATAATAGAATAACCTAATCCAGCTAAAACCGCTTGTTTGACTGCTTCGTTGGATGTTAATTCCATTTTCTTTTCAACTTTAATATTATTTTTTTCAATAAAATTTTGCATAGTCAATCGAGTTCCTGAACCCAATTCTCTGAATAATAATGGTCGATTTTTTAGGATTTTTTCCATAGTTGCTTTTCCTTTAAACTGCTCTTCATTATTCCCTACAAAAAACAACTTGTTTTGCATTAATTCGATAGTGTCCACTTTCAATTTATCGGGTAAAATAGAGACCAAAGCAAAATCAACTTCATTATTTTCTAAACTTTTAATGACTTTATTTTTATTAGTTACATCCATTTCCAACTCAATGCCTGGGTGTAATCGTAAAAAATCAGTTAAAAAATAGGGCATTACATATTTACCCGTTGACACCACAGAGATTCTAATTTTTCCAAAAAGACGACCTTTGTAAGCCAACGTTTTGTAACTTATAGTATCTACTTGTTGCAAAATTTGTTCAGCTGCTTCTGCTATTTCTTTACCAAAATCGGTTACATAAATTTTTCTTCCAACCACTTCAGTGAGTGGAATTTCAAATTGATCTTGAAAATTTTTTAATTGAATTGATACTGCTGGTTGCGTTAAATGTAGCTCTTCAGATGCTTTAGTAACGCTCTGTTTTTCAACTATTTTAAGAAATATTCTCAACTGGTTTAAAGTATAATTCATAAAAATAATTTATATATTTCATTACAAATATAAATAAAAATATATGAAATAAACTTTAGAGATTTGCAAAAAAAATCCCACCATCATGAAAAAAGTAACGATTGCTAAAGGAGACGGAATAGGTCCAGAAATCATGGAAGCTGTTCTAAAAATTATTAAAAGTTCGAAAGTTCCGATTGAATTTGAAGAAATTGAAATTGGTGAAAAAGTTTATTTATCAGGAAACACCTCAGGAATTTCAGATGCATCATGGCAAACTATTCGCAACAATAAGGTGTTGTTGAAAGCCCCAATCACAACTCCTCAAGGTGGCGGATACAAAAGTTTAAATGTAACCATGCGAAAAGCATTAGGGTTATACGCCAATATTCGTCCGTGCGTATCATTACATCCTTTTGTAGCAACTAAT
This sequence comes from Flavobacterium sp., assembly GCF_035299245.1. Taxonomy (GTDB): domain Bacteria; phylum Bacteroidota; class Bacteroidia; order Flavobacteriales; family Flavobacteriaceae; genus Flavobacterium. Next base: position 125,730 of record NZ_DATGWY010000016.1, read on the forward strand.
TTTCCAAATCTTGACATTGTAATCGTTCGTGAAAACGAAGAAGACTTGTATGCAGGTATTGAACACCAACAAACCGATGAAGTTGTACAATGCTTGAAATTGATAAGTCGCCCAGGATGCGAAAAAATAATTCGATATGCTTTTGAGTATGCGCAAAACTATGGCAGAAAAAAAGTGACGTGCTTCAGTAAAGACAACATCATGAAGCAAACCGACGGATTATTTCATCAGGTGTTTAGAGAAATTGCAATGGAATACCCAAATATTGAATCCAATCACATGATTATCGATATTGGAACAGCATATTTGGCCGATCATCCTGAGAAGTTCGATGTTATAGTAACTTCAAATTTATATGGAGATATTATTTCTGATGTAGCCGCTCAGATTGCAGGTTCAGTAGGTTTAGCCGGTTCTGTCAACATAGGAAATGAATGTTCTATGTTTGAAGCCATTCATGGATCAGCACCGGATATTGCTGGGCAAAATAGTGCTAATCCTTCGGGACTTCTGCAAGCCGCAATCGCAATGCTTCTCCATTTGGGTTTTGCAAAAGAAGCGACAATGATTCAAAATGCTTGGCTTAAAACTCTGGAGGATGGGATTCATACAGCTGATATTTATAACGAAGAATTGAGTAAGCAGTTAGTGGGTACGAGCGAATTTGGAGAGGCAGTAATTGCCAACTTTGGTAAGATTCCAAGTGTACTAAAACCTGCTGCTTCTCCAAAAAATTCCATCATTACACTTCCCGAATACAAACGAAAAGAAGCATCCCAAAAAGAACTTCTCGGTGTTGATTTATTTGTTCATTGGAACGGAACAGATGCTAACATTTTGGCTGAAAAATTAAATCCGTTGGTTGATAATGAATTGTCATTAGTCATGATTTCAAATCGTGGAGTTAAGGTTTGGCCTAACGGATTCTCTGAGACATTTTGTACCGATCATTGGAGATGTCGTTTTCAATCGGAGAAGCCAATTGAGAAAAACAGAATAATCCAACTGTTAGGAAAGGCAATTGATAGTGGAATTGATGTGATTAAAACCGAAAATCTTTATCAATTTAATGGTAAAAAGGCCTATTCAATGGGTCAAGGTCAATAATTATAAAAAGAGATAAATATGAACAAATTAATTATTCAAATACTATTGATTTTGTGTGTCATCATTGAGGGTATTTTACTTCTAAAGGCATTCATGATTACTGATGTAATTCACAACGCACTGTATTCAGGATTAGCAATTTTGATGATGCTTACAATATTCAGATTACTCAACTATTTAACAAATAATATTTATGGAAACGATTAGAAAAATTAATTTAATTAACGGTGAATTCACTCCAATCGAGGCCAGTGAATTATTAATTGACTTATACAATAAGAACATTAATTTTAATAAAATTCAAAATTTTAGTTCACAAGTTCGCTTTGGTGTTGACGATGAAAATGCCTTGTCTCGAATTCAAGAGTTGAAAGAAAGTGTTGAACAGATTAAAGAAATTGTGACGGAAGCCAAAGCCAGTCAAAGAAATGTTTTTATAAAATCATTCCTAGAAATTGAACTTGAAGAGTAATACTACTTTTTTTAGAGACAGAAAAATACTCATCGTTACCAAGCATGAAAAAGAAAAGGTAATTGCACCACTATTGAAGAAAGAATTAAGCATGAGATGTTTCACTTCTGAAAAATTCGACACGGATAGTTTGGGCACATTTAGTGGAGAAATACCTCGAAAAAATGACCCACTGACCACGTTAAGACAGAAATGCCAGCTGGCAATGGAACTCGAAGGGTTTGAATTAGCCATTGCCACTGAAGGTTCTTTCGGAAATCATCCTTCCATTTTTTTTGCACCGGCTAACGATGAGTTAATTTTATTGTACGATAAAAAAAATAACATCGAAGTAATTGAAAGAGTGCTGAGTTTGAATACAAATTTTAATGAAGCATTAATTGAAACAAGATTACAGTTAGAGGATTTTTTGAAAAAAGCTCAGTTTCCTTCTCACGGCGTGATCATAAAAGACACAAAAGACAATCCCAAAACCATAATCAAAGGAATAGATAATTGGACTGATTTAGAACGGCATTATACCAATTTTGCTGACGAAAACAGATCCTTTTATATTGAAACGGATATGCGAGCAATGTACAATCCAACTCGAATGACAGTAATTGAGGAAGCGTGTTTGAAATTGATAAAAAAAGCGCAAACGGTCTGCCCAAGTTGTGATTTTCCGGGATTTGGAATAGTGAGAGCAGAGGAAGGTTTACCCTGTGATTGGTGTTCCAGTAAAACTCGTTCTACCTTAGCTTTTGTTTATGAATGCAAGGGTTGTAATTACGTTGAGCGTGACTATTTCCCTCACGGAAAAAGAACTGAAGATCCAATGTATTGTGATTTTTGTAACCCTTAATAAAAAATGATAAGTAACAACATTAACCTAGCAATTGATTATTTAAAAAACGATGGAATTATCGGATTACCTACCGAAACAGTTTATGGTTTAGCAGGAAATGCTTTCAGCGAAAAGTCCATAAAAAAAATCTTTGAGGTCAAAAAAAGACCTTCATTCAATCCGTTGATTGTTCACATCAAGTGCCAAAAGGAATTGTCAAAAATAGCAATCGAAGTTCCAGAAAAGGCCAAGCAGTTAGCAGATGCTTTTTGGCCTGGACCACTGACTTTAATTTTAAAGAAGCAATCTACAATTTCTGATCTGATTACTGCCAACCAAGATACCGTTGCTGTCAGAATTCCAAATCATCCTATTGCGTTAGAACTTTTAAATCAACTCGAATTTCCATTAGTGGCTCCAAGCGCAAACCCTTTCACCCGAATAAGTCCAACCAAAGCAGTTCATGTTGAACATTATTTCAAAAATGAAGTCGATATGGTGTTAGATGGTGGTAGTTGTACTGCGGGTATTGAATCAACAATAGTTGGTTTTGATGACGATAAAGTGGTGATTTACCGCTTGGGTGCGTTGGCTGTAGATGAAATTGAGAAGGTAGTAGGAAAAGTTCATTTTCATTCGAAAAAAGATGAAAAAACGATAACACCAGGAATGCACCTAAAGCATTATGCACCTTCAACAAATTTCATTCTCACTCATGATGTTTTAGAAACTCTGACATTATTTTCGGGACAAAAAATAGGTTTGCTTCTTTTCAAAGCAACTATTGAAAACATGAATCTAAATCAACAATATGTACTTTCTGAAAAAGGAAGTTTAGAAGAAGCAGCATCCCAATTGTTTGAAGCATTACATCAGTTGGATAACGAAAACTTTGATGTAATCATAGCAGAATATTTTCCTAATTACGGATTAGGATTAGCAATCAATGATCGTTTGGAAAGGGCTTCCAGAAAATAATAAAAAAAGCTACCTATGAATTTAGACTTACTTTTTGAAAATTTAACCAATCCTGCTTTATTATATTTTATTCTAGGAATCATTGCCGTTGGTTTAAAAAGTGACTTAGAAATTCCTCACAACTCATCCAAATTCATTTCTCTTTATTTACTCTTTTCAATTGGATTTAAAGGTGGGCAAGAGTTGTCTCATGAAGTCATCAATAGCGAAATCATCTGGTCAATGTTTTTTGGAATCTCAATTACTGTTATTATTCCGACTTATACCTTTTTCATCCTCAAACGAAAAATTAGTGTTAATGATGCTGGAGTAATTGCTGCTTCCTATGGATCGATTAGTGCAGTAACATTTGTGACGGCAGTTTCTTATTTAGAAATGCACCAATTAGAGCTTCACGGTTATATGGTTGCCATAATGGCATTAATGGAATCACCAGCTATAATTGTTGGCCTTGTTTTAATTTCACTTTTTAACTCAGAACAAAATAAAAAGATTAATAATAGCGCTATTCTCAGGCATTCTTTCACCAATGGTAGCGTTTTATTAATAGTAGGAAGTTTGGTTATTGGTTATTTGACTAGTGCCAAAGAAGCCCAAGGAATTCAGCCTTTTACCAACGACTTATTCAAAGGATTTTTAGCGATCTTTTTGTTGGATATGGGAATTACAAGCGGAAAAAAACTAAAATCATTTTTTTCATACGGTTGGTTTCCGTTTGCTTTCGCTATGATAATACCTTTAGTTAATGGCTGTGTTTTTGCTTACTTAAGTAGTATCGTAACTCAAGATACTTCCAATCGTTTTATTTTCGCCATTTTGGCTGCAAGTGCTTCCTACATTGCCGTTCCTGCTGCTATGAAAATTGCAGTACCAAAAGCCAATCCGGGCTTGTTTCTACCCATGGCTTTGGCAGTGACTTTTCCTATAAATATAACAGTTGGAATGCCTCTGTATTTTTACATAGCACAGAATTATTGATGTTTTATTTTGATTTTTCTTTTCTGTAGTAGATGTTATAACCATTTGATTTATATAGTGATAAGCTTCAAAAAAAAGCCTTCAGTTTTTAAGTTGAAGGCTTTCGTTTTTTTAATAAATAATTTTCTTGGTGACTTTCTGACCACTTTCCAGTTCGATATCAATCAGCAAGGCTTGGTTTGGAGCGTTTAAATTCGGAATCACAAAATTCATCGAATTGATTTCCTCTGAAGCGAACAACAGTCGACCTAGTGTGTCATATACTTTAATTTTTGAAAGTTCTTCAACACTCGATTTTACATTAATGATTTCATTTTCGGCATAAGCGATTACTGAGTTTTCAATTGCTGAAACGCTTGGAGTAGTAAGCGTGCTTTCAAAAATGATTTCAAAACGAGATGCAAAAACGCCAATATCAGAAACAAAAGTATAAGGGTCAACAGTCAATTCATGTACCGTTTGAAGCGCATTATCTCTTAAATAAACAACTTGATTTCCACCTTCAAATAAGCCATCTACATGATCGAGAGCAATGGTAAATGTTCCCGCTTGATCGGTTTCAAAATTCAACGGAAATACATCAGTAGTCACAAACGGTAACTCGTTTAACTGAATGGTATATTCATCGTTGTTAAAAGTGGATGTCAATGAAACAGCACTGTCATTCACATATCTTCCGTCAATTCCGTAATCATAACCATCGGTTGCATCCGTCATGTAACCTACCATAAACTGACTGAATAAATCGGCATCATTAGTAATATTGACCCAAATTCGACTTCTTTCAATGTCTGTAGTACTTCTGAAAAACTGATTTTGGTTGTTGCCAACACGTTGAGAATTGATGAAACTGGCTGTTGGACTCGGAACATTTCGTGCTTCTACAATGAATCCTTGTCCCACTTGTATGATTCCATTCGGAGTAGGGCTTGAAGGCGATGTAGTTGTTGCTCCACCCAAAGTGTAAGTGGCATAAGCTGTTCCCGGTGCATTATTAATTTTTCTCCAGAAATAAATGGTTCCGAAAATATCCGATAAGTTATCCGTAATAAAATCATCTGCATTCAAAGTAGATGGATACGGATTTCCAATCATATTAAAACTTTGCCCTGCGCCAATGTAAGTCAAATTTACATCTACATTACCATTGTTTAGATTGCCTAAAAACTGTCCGTTCCAAATGGTTGGAGTAGTTGGATGGTTGTCGGGCATTCGAATCAAATAACCACTTCCTAAACCAAATGTTTGTGTAACTGGGTTAGCAACAGCATTGTACAAGTTAGTGGTTGTATTGTAATTGTAAAAACGATTATTTAATGTGTTTGGTGAAAATTGCTTCAAGGTTTGTGTTCCTGTTACCGGCGAAGACCAAATGGTATAATCCAAACGACGCAATGGATTACTGTTTCTAAATACAGTAGCGTTTGCCGAATTAGCAACATTTTGGTTTTGGACTAAGTTGGCATTGTTTTGAATAGTTAAACTCGCAGTTGGAGCAACATTCACCACACCATCGATAAAAAAGTTATTCCCAGAAGAAATAATGACTTGCGATGTTCCTGTCACACTTAATGAACATGCATGAACATCTTCTAACGAAGTATAATTACCATTAATTGTAGCTGCGACATTATCTAAAGGTTTTCCATTACTCCACGTAGTTCCGTTCCAAGTTGTGGAAATTTGGCCACAAGTAATCGGTACATTGGGTACATTACAAATATTTAAACTCCAAGCAGTTAGTGAACCGCCATCGCCAGTAGCAATATCGTTGATGCGCAACGTCCAAACTCCTTGTGAATTTTGACCGTTCAAAGCCGATAATAATTGTGTAGGTCGAATGGTTCCTGAAATTGCTGGATTGGTGCCACAAACTAAAGTGACACCCGAATCATCAAAAGTAGCATTGATGTTATCATTATCGGCGCATTGAGCATTTACTAGTTGAATTTGCGTTCCTGATGGACTGATTAATGTAAGAATCAAATCTTCAGTCCATGTATGAGTAAGTTGCACCGAAACATTGATGTCAGAAATCGAAACATTACTTCCTGCAGGAACAGTAAGAGTGGAATTAACAGTTGGTGTTCCTGTTCCAGAGATTGCTAAAGGTACATTAGTTGAGGAAAAACTAGTACATGCTTGTTGTCCAGTTGTAAATCGAAAAGGCAAACTGTACGTTCCCAAACAAGAGGTGTTTCGAGGTAAAACCCTCCAAAAATAATTGGTCAATTGCGACAAGCCTGTGACAAGATAACTATTAGTAGCTACAGTCGCACTTTGAATTATAGTTGAAAAATCTTCATTAGTGGCAATTTGCACATCATATAAAGTTGCCGATGGATCATTTGCCCATGATAATGTAACGTTAGTTGCTTGAGCATACGCTAAATTTGCAGGCGATGTCAATGACATAGTGGCAAACGACGAATTCAATAAATTAAGATAAAGGTTTACTGTTCGCGTTGTTGCACCTGAGGTTCCCGTCACTACTATAGTATAAAATCCAGGTGTTGCTGTTGTTGTGTTGCTTATGGTGAGAGAAACCAATCCGCTCGTACTAGTAGAAGATGGAGTGAAAGTAGCTGTAGTTCCACCAGGATTTCCTGTTACAGTAAAAGAGGTTGTTCCGGAGAAACCAGTTAATGCAGTGTAATTTAAATCAAAAGATACTGATGAACCCTGACATACTTCTTTGTTTTGTCCGTTTTCAATTCCAGAAAAAGCCAAGGCAAAACTTGATGGAGGAGCAGTTATAGAGAAATTTGCATTGGAAACATCATAAAAGATATGATTATTTCCGATGACCATAATCCGATTGGTTGTTCCAACAGTATTCGGAATTGTAACCACTTCAGAGCCATCATTCGGTACATTACTGGCCAAAAGAGTGGGGAAAGTCAGTCCGCCATCAGTAGAAAGAAAAATATTGATATTGGCACAGTTGATTCCGTTGGCAGTTGTTCCTGCCACATCCCAAGTAACAGTTTGATTGGTTCCCGCAACATAGGAAACAGCAGTATTTGGGCTCGTAACTAAAAATGGTCCCACACTAGCAACAGTAATAACGGTATCATCTCTGCCTGTCTGACCACCATTTGGAGTTCGATTATCTCTTACCGTTAAAGCAAAATTCATAGTTCGGGCTACATTTGGAACTACTTCCCACGTTGGAGATAAATTTCCTGCGACAACACTTGCCAATGGAGGCATGTATCGATCTGGAGAAGTACTTGGTGGATTGGATCTAAAATTAGGTCCGCCAGTTGAAGTATTAACTGGAGGTTGAGTAGAAACTTCAGTATTGGTTTGTTCCCAACAATACGTCAATGCGTCATTATTAGCGTCAGTTGCACTTCCTTTTAGTATAAATGCTGTTCCTCTTGGAATAGTATAATTTGGACCGGCATTGGTTACAGGAGCAAAGTTGCCATTTGCAACCGTTACTGCGCATGTTCCGCCTGTACCCAAAATAAAGTTTGTCATCTCTGTGATACTCACACCATGAAAATGATCATCAGAGTTGCTTTGAACATTCGGTGCGCAAATTCCGGCGTATCCCATAATTGTACTAGCACTTCCGGGTTCAACAGCAGTTCCTGCATTTCGATTGCAAGCATTATTTTGTGTATGATTGGCTCCCCATTGATGACCCATTTCGTGAGCAACGTAATCAATATCATAAGGATCACCAACTGGAGCAGCTGAACCTGTTATTCCACGCGCTTTGTTGGCGGTACATGGAGAAAATAATTGTGCTAAACCACCGCCGCCAGTACTAACGGTATGACCAATATCATAATTGGCTGCACCAATAGTGGCATCAATGACCGTTTGACTTTGATTGATTAATGTATTCGCATTGGTATTGTTGAACGAGTCAGAAGTTATGAAAATAATCAGATCATTATTGGCAATGAGATTCATACGAAGTGACATATCAATTTCAAAAACTCCGTTTACGCGAGTCATTGTTACTACCATTGCGGCTAAAACGGCGGCTTTCTTTTGAGCTAATGTTCCAGCGTTCAATCCAGCAGCATTTACATGATAGGCAGCATATTCAATAGTGCACGCCATTGCTAAACGATACGTTCTGAAATTTCCATCATTAACCATTACCGAAGGATTGAGCGAATTGGTATCACCAATACGTTGAATGTCTTCGTCGCTTTCCACTTCACAAGTAAAGGTTCGAGATGCAGAAATATCTTTTTTGCGATACACAATGTAATTCGATAAATCTTTAGTATAAGTATCGATGTAATGTGTTCCTGAATCGCTATTGAACGACATTAAATGCAAACCAAATAGTGTTACACTAAAACGAATGGTTTCGGCAGAATTAGTGATGTTTCTTCCAGAATACGATTTGATATCAGGAAATTTAGCAGCCAATCCTTCTTCCATAACGGGAGCTTCATAAACACGATATTGAATCAGTTCACCTTTTGGGTTTGGGAAAGTTACAATTACTGTTGATTCAATGTTTTGTGAATCCAAAGGAGCATTCGCTAATTCGGTTTTTAATGCATTAAGATCAAGTGAGAAAAGTCTAAATTCTCTCGGTGTGGAAGCGCGTTCCATTTTAATGGCGGAACGCAGTTTTTCATCGGTTGTTGGTTTCCATAAATCATTTTGCGCATACGAATTGGCAAAAAGCAAGACCATGAACAGGAGTTGTAGTTTGTTTTTCATAAGAAGTAGGTTAATTGTCTTACCAAAGATAAAAAAATAATCGATTTTTCCTAATTATTAACATTCAAAAATTAACCTGACTTTATTCATAATGAATTAATTAATACTGTAAAACATGGACTTTTGAGAAATATGAATAGTTAACGGATTGTTCAAAAAAACATATTAATCTTACAAATTTAAATTTAAATCTGGAAGAGTATTTTTTGAATATTCGTGATGATTTTGTAAAAAAAAAATAATTAACTTTCACAACAATTTAAAACTTCATTCTATGGAAAATCAAAACGTCTTAGTTTCAAGCGCATCAGAGGTACAAAAAGCAGCTTTTTACAGAAAAACGTATTCACATGTTGCATTAGCTCTTTTGGCTTTTATTGTGGTTGAAGCCATTTTAATCAATGTAGTGCCTTATGATGTAATCGCCTGGATGTTGGGTGGAAAATACGTTTGGCTATTTATTTTAGGGCTATTTTGGTTAGGATCAACGATGTCAAACAAATTAGTTTTTCATCCTTCGCAAAACCAACAGTATTTAGGTTTGGGATTGTATATTTTATTAGAGGCAATTATATTTTTACCAATGATAGTTATTGCGCTATCATTTGTTGATGGACCGAATATGTTGTATCAGGCTGCAATCATAACTTTATTTATGTTTTCGGGATTAACTGCGGTAGTCTTTTTCACTAAAACGGACTTTTCTTTTTTAAGAACTGTTGTAGTAGTTGGTGGTTTTATAGCATTGGGAATTATTGTTGTTGGTGCTATTTTCGGTTTTGACTTAGGATTATGGTTTTCAGTAGGTATGGTGATTTTAGCATCCGCAAGTATTTTGTACCAAACAAGCCAGATTAAAGATCAATTTCACACTGGTCAGTACGTAGGAGCAGCTTTACAGCTATTTGCTTCTATTATGCTATTATTCTGGTATATTTTAAGAATATTAATGAGCAGAAGAGATTAGTATTTTCTTTTATAAAATAGTAAAAAAGAGTCCAATTAGGGCTCTTTTTTTATGGTATAATTGTTGGTGAATAATGGGAAACTATTTTGCAATGAAATTCTATTATTTAGTGTTTGCCTTTATCCTTATTTCTTGCTCTAAATCAAAAGAAATAAACCCAACGACAGTTGTTGCACTTCAACCTTACAAAGGTTTCCCAACTGAGAAAATAGACACTATAAGTAAGACCATTAGTGAGTTCTATCGTGTTAAAGTTGTAATTCTTCCTGCTATTAATGTCCCAAAATCAGCTTTTATTAACATCAAATCGCCACGTTATCGGGCCGATAGCATTATCCGAATTCAAAATAGAAACCGACCCGATTCTATTGATTTTATTGTGGGTTTGACAGAAAAAGATATTTCAATTACTAAAAAAGAGACCGATGGTACCATCAAAAAACCGGAATGGAAGTACAATGATTTTGGTGTAATGGGATTGGCGTATCAACCGGGTAAAAGCGCTATAATTTCGTCATTTCGACTAAAAACCAATGATTCTAAGTTGCATTTCACTCGCCTTAAAAAAGTAACTATCCACGAATTCGGACATAATTTAGGATTACCGCATTGCCCAAATTCACATTGTGTCATGACCAGCGCCAACGAAAAGATTTCAACTATTGATACCGAAAAAATGGAACTGTGTACTGATTGTAAATCAAAGTTACTTTGATCTGACTATTTTATAAAGCACCAATGCGGTAAAAAATACTGGTACAAAACCTATTACATACCAACCCATATTTTTTGTTATTAATACAACCACAGCCATTAACGAAAGAAATCCCAGAATCATATACACTCCTTTTAGAACGTTCTTTTCATAATAACCATCTACAAGATAGAATAGTAGAGGCGAAATGGTAATCAATAACAAAATAAGACTCATCAGTAATTATTGTAGCATGATGTTATAAATTTAGCAAGTTGATGATCCAATTCGGTAATTTGATTTTTATCATGAGTGAATAAAGTAAACTCAACTTTTGAACATTGAAACACTCTATAATCTGGATGATGATTTACAGAATCGGCGTATTTTGCCACTTTCAATAGAAATTCAGCTAATTGGGTTTGAGTGTCGAATTGGTAAAGCTGTACTAGCTTTCCGTCGACAATTTTCCACTCCACAATTATAGTATTTTTTTCACCAAATAATACACAACAATAAATACGATAATCGTTCCGAAACAACCAAACTTGGTTTTTTTAGCAGCAAAAAAGGCTGCAAAGAAGGCAATAATGTTTTTCATAGCATTGAAAATTTAGTTAATAGTTCCCGTTTAATAATTCACCACCAATAGCCGATTTTGCTTCGATATTGAGTTTTTTCATCATTTCATAAGTGGTACAAACTGCCGCAGAAGTAACTGGAATTCCACATTCTTTTTGAATCAAATCAATGGCTTCCAAAGATGGCATTTGAACACAAGCCGAAGCTACTAAAACATCCACATCCGTCAAATCCAGTTGTTTGTATATTTCCAACAAATTCATCGGATTTTGAGCCGCCACTTCTAAGTTATCCGGAATTTCCAAAGCGATACTTTCTTTTACTTTAATTCCTTGATGTTCAATATAATCAACTACCATATCAGTAAGCGGACGCATATACGGAGTGATAATTGATATTTGTTTGGCGCCCAAAACCTTTAAACCGTTAATCAAAGCACCCGCCGAAGTTACAATTGGAGTGGGAAAGTCGTTGGCCACCGTTTCTTGATGCAAATTGACTTCCGAAACACAATGATAACCGCGTCCCATAGACATAATTGCCACTAAACACGCATAACCCATTACATCAACGTGAGCATCAGATAATTCTTGAGCGCATTTCAAACTCATCGCATCCATCGCTTCGAGTTCTTCTTTGGTCACTTTTTTCATTCGCATTCTACTGCTGTGAAAAGTAAATCGCTCGGGAAGAATGGTTTCTCGAGCTTTAAAAATTGCGGGTATTTCGGTTTCCATCGTCACATTCGATGACGGAACTATTTGGCCTATTCTGTATTTTTTGTTCATTTTGTTTCAAGTTTAAAATTCCAAGTTGAAGTAGGAACTTAATTATTTGGGCGTTTCCTGTTTGCTTCGTACCTCGCAATGACAGGTCGGGCTTTCCGTTACAATCTGTTATTGCGAAGAACGAAGCAATCTAAAGAGGCTATTTCGTAACGCAATAACAGGATTTCCACTATAATCCCTAACGCAATTAGTAGTTTACCTAGAAATCTCCTTTACTGTATTCACAATCGTTCCAATTCCTTCCACAGTAGCTTCCATAACATCACCATCGTACAACCATTCTTGCGGATCACGACCAGCACCAACGCCGGCTGGAGTTCCGGTTGCAATAATATCACCTGGTTCTAATGTGAAAACAATACTCAAATCTTCTATCAAATCATTGATGTTGAATAATAAGAATTTGGTATTTGAATTTTGCTTTTCAACTCCGTTTACTTTTAATGATAGGTTTAAGTTGTGCGGATTTTCAATTTCGTCTTTGGTCACTAAAATCGGACCCATTGGCGCAAAGGTATCTTGTCCTTTGGAAACGATCCATTGGCCTTCACGGCGGCAATCACGTGCAGAAATATCATTAATTACGGTGTATCCAAAAACATAATCCAAAGCCTCTGATTTCGGAACGTATTTCCCTTTTTTACCAATGACAACCGCTAATTCTACTTCCCAATCCAATTGCGAAGTAAGTTGAGTGTTTTTAATCACTTCAGTATTCGTAGCTGTAACCGTTGTGGGTGGCTTTGAAAAAATAATGGGTTTTTGAGGTAATTTTCCAGTTGTGTCTAATGTACGAGCGCTTTCGGCAACGTGCTCAGTATAATTCAGTCCAATTCCGATGATGTTTTTACGCGGTTTCGGAATAGGAGCGAGGAACGTTACTTCGTTCATTTCGTAGGCAATTTCTTCAAAGAAAGACGGCTCCGTTTCGGCTATCATATCGTTGAGCTCTTCTACGATTTCAATTCCCATATCAATCAAATCCAACATATTATCAGGCAAAGGAAAATTGGATATTTCACCAAAATCTTCCATATCAATCACTTGATTGTTGTGGATGAATCCGAGTCGTGGTTCTGTATCGGCTGTTGTGTAAGTAAGTAGTTTCATGTTTATTTCTCGCAAAGGCGCAAAGACGCCAAGTTATAAGTCTATTCTATATGTTCTTTATTCTATTTTCTGATGTCCGTTGTTTTCTAAATATTCTCTTCCTTGATATAATCCTAAGCCTTCAATTACAGGCAAATCATTAAAATTGAACAAACACGCATCTTCAGTTTCTGATGCATTGTGATGTTCGTGCCACGCCCATGATGGAACACAGAAAATATCGCGCTCTTTCCAGTCGTATCGTTTTCCATTGATGATTGAATATCCTTTTCCTTTAGCACATTGGTATACAAATGAACCCGTATGCTTGTGTGCTTTTCCTTTGAAACCGGCAGGCAATAATTGCATCGCTGCACCCATAGTTTGCATTACGTGTCCGCCAGTCAACGGATTCGAATAATTCATGAAAATTCCGTCAAACGGATTAATGTCGTTTACTTTTTGTGCTTCTAACAAAGCTGGATACACTTTTGACCACGAAAATTTAAATAAAGGAGAATACGGTTTGTCCCACGATTTGTCGGCTGGTATCAATCCGGCGCAACCAAAAGTGATGGGCGATTGATTTAATGGCGCAACTAAAGGCTGTTTTCCGTCGTAAACTGCATAATCATTGGCTTCCAAAGCATTTACCAACGGAATATCCAAACCATCCTGCCAAATACAGGTTTTTCCGCCTTCTTCTACGCCGTGTTCGTGCCAAGTCGAATTAGGAGTAATGACAAAATCGTTGACTTCCAACATGATTTTGTTGCCATCAACAACAGTATAACCTTTGTCGCCTTCCATGATGAAACGTAATGCAGATGCGCGATGACGATGCGCAGAAGTACTCTCGCCCGGGCGAGTGACTTGAATTCCGGTGTACAACCAACCCACGGCAGCCGAAACGTCTTTGCGTTTGTCATTAACTAAATAAACAACGCGTCTACCTGCTTGTTCTGGAGTAACTAATTCGGATGATTTGAGCACTAATTCACGTAAATCATCGTATTTCCATAACATAGGAACAGATGAGCTTCTCGGTTCCCATGGTTCTATATCGTTGGCTACTGTCCACAATGCACCGGCGCCAAGAGTTTCTAATTCTTTATAATAGGCTTCAAGTTCGGGTGTGTCTTGAACTCGTGCGCGACCGATAACGTCGTCTGAATGTTTTGTTTCCATATTATTATGTTTTAACCCTCGAAGGGTTTCAAACCCTTCGAGGGTTAAGTTTATAATTTATCTTTTATTAAAGTCTTCATGATTGTCAATGAATGTAATTTTACGAGTTGGAGCTGTATTCACTCGTAAGTCAAATATATCAAATCGATTGTAATGTCCGAGTATATCGTGCATTTGTTTCGGTTGGATGCATTTTTCCAAATCGATATCGGCATAAATCATTCCTTCATCATCTATTAAGGGTTGACCGATTACAGCTCCATTCGGACCAATAAATCCGGAAAAAGCGGCATCTTTTCGTTGGGCCAATTCTTCAATTTGTGGTGCTTCTGGTTTTAAAATATCCACAATTTCTTTGGAGATAGTGGAACACGAAACAATCGTAAATAATTTTCCTTCAAAAGAATGTGCTGCTGCGCGAATTTTAATGGCTTCTGCCATGTTGTATTCGGGTGGAGCAGTAGGCAACGAAATGTAGTTGGCTATGTGAATCAATTCGCCTTGAGATAGTAGAGTGAATCGTGCCAAAGTATTGGTGTTTTCTCCACATGCCAAGGTTCCAATTGGACCAATTTCAGTGTTATACACTTTCAAAGACGAGCCATCGCCCGAAGTCCAGGTTAGTTTTTCGGCCCACGTTGGAACTAATTTTCGGTGTTTTCCAATTAATTTTCCGTGATTATCAATGATTAAATTGGTATTGTAAATTTCGCCATAACTGTCGCCACGTTCGTTAATTCCGATGACAATATGAATGTTGTGATCTTTGGCCGCTTGGTATAACGGTTGCATGGAAGCATCGGTAACGGCAACTGAGTTTTTATACAATTCTTCGTACCATTTACTTCCTTGAACTGGAGTTAGTACCCAATTCCAATACGGATAACCCGCAACAAATACCTCAGGGAAAGCGATGAGTTGCGCACCGTTTTGACTGGCTTCTTTGATGAATGAAATGGCTTTTTCAATCGTTTTTTCTACGTTGAGAAAAACTGGTGAGGTTTGAACGGTTGCGGCTTTGAATTTTTTAAACTCCATTTTATTATTTTTGAAACGCGGATGAAACGGATTGCTTTGCAAACACGGATAACCGCAGATTTTGATTGATTTTCTACTTCGTACTTAGTATTTCGTACTTCATAATTTTACTTTTCATTTCTTCTGAGAAAGGCTCGGCTTTGATGCTTTTACGATCTTCTTGAATTTTTACATTGACCAAAGTGACTTCGCCTTCTAGTACTGTAGTATCGTTTTGGTTGGCGAACTTAAATCCGCAGATAATAGAAGATGTTTTCAGTTGGTTTACCCAAAGTTGTTTGGTTAGTATTTCGCCAATTCGGGCGGCATTTTTGAATTGTACTTTTAAATCCACTGTCGGAATTCCGTTGGTTTCGTGCATTTTAGAAAAAGGTCGTTCTAACGCTTCTTCAAACCAATCTTCTACTAAATCATTGAGCATTTCGAGGAAACGCGGATAGAATACGATTCCAGCATAATCAATGTGTTTGAAACGGATTTTTTCTTGTTTGGTAAAAGGTTGATTCATATTTCTATTGTAAGTCGCGATTTTGTCACTAAGTTTAAATTATAGTCCTATTTAAATTCTATGTTCTAGCCCCGATAGTAGCGATATCCTTTTGTGGCGGTGTTCGCCGCGAAAGATATAGCGAATAGCGGGAAATAGCTCCTAAAACTTCTCCACACTAGCTTTTCTCCAAAAGTACAAAAATTCTTTGGGAACTGTACTTTCGTAAAGCAAACATCCGGTTTCTAATTCGGGAAATATCTCGGCATAGGTTTCTACTTTGTTTCGGTCAATACGCGTGGTTACAGCGTCTCGCGTTACATCATCTGGGTGCGCTAAACCTGCGGAAGCCATTAAATCCATGGCACTTTTGACTGTTTCGTGTTGAAAACGCGCTACACGAACGCTTTTTTCTTCTGGAACTAATCCTTTCATCAAGTGAGGATTTTGAGTAGCTACTCCGGTTGGACACGTATTATTATGACATTCCAATGCCTGAATACAGCCCAAAGCGAACATCATTCCGCGAGCCGAATTACACAAATCAGCACCCAACGAAAGCGTGCGAACAATATCAAAGCCTGAAATCACTTTTCCGCTCGCTATGATTTTGATTTGATCTTTGAGTCCGAAGCCATTTAAAGCATCATACACAAAGGCAATAGCATCGCGCAAAGGCATTCCAACGTGATCGGAATATTCTTGTGGCGCTGCGCCAGTTCCGCCTTCACCGCCATCAACAGTGATGAAATCCAAATAGGTTTTGGTTTCGACCATGGCTTTGCAAATGGAAAGGAATTCTGATTTATTTCCGATGCAAATCTTAATTCCGATGGGTTTTCCACCCGAACCTTTACGCAATAATTGTACAAAATCCATTAATTCTAACGGATTGGTAAAGGCTGAATGTGTTGGTGGTGATAAAATGTCTTTTCCTTTGGATACTAGACGAATAGCAGCAATTTCGTCGGTTACTTTTTCTTTTGGTAATATTCCGCCGTGACCGGGTTTGGCACCTTGAGAGAACTTAATTTCAATCATTTTGACGTTGTCTAAAGTCGCTCTTTTGACGAATTCGTCGTAATTGAATTTTCCGTCATCAGTACGGCAACTGAAATATCCTGTTCCGATGTTCCATACTACATCGCCACCTTGCAAATGATAGGGCGACAAACCACCTTCGCCAGTATTGTGGTAAAATCCTCCTTGTTTGGCTCCATTGTTTAATGCAATAATCGCATTTTTACTCAACGAACCAAAACTCATTGCGCTGATGTTGAACAAACTCGCTTCATAAGGTTTAGTACATTGAGAAGAACCAACTTTAATTCTCGGATTGGGATTGACTTGTGAAAACAGAATGGCACGAATACTGTGATTGATCCATTCGTAACCGTCTTCATAAACGTCTAATTGTGTTCCGAAAGGCATCGAATCACTTTGTTTTTTGCTTCTTTGGTACACCAAACTGCGTTGCAAACGGTTGAAAGGTTTTCCATCGGTATCGGTTTCGATGAAATATTGACGCATTTCCGGACCTAATGATTCTAGTAAATAGCGCATTCTTCCTAAAAGTGGGAAATTTCTGCGAATGGTTTTTTGGGATTGGTACATATCGTACAAACCCATTAGGATTAAGGGGATGAATATCAATAGGAGGAAAGCGAATTTCCAATTGATGTAGATTAGTATTCCGGTTAAGGAAAGCAGTGTGAAACTAATGACTAAGAATGCTTTTCTCATTATAATTGCTAAATAATTTTAGTAAAACCTAACAGGTTTTTGAAACCTGTTAGGAATATTATTTCAATTTAAATCGTTGGATTTTACCAGTTTCTGTTTTAGGTAGATTTTCTGTAAAATAAATAACGCGCGGATATTTATACGGTGCAGCTACTTCTTTGAACCAGTGTTGGATACGGTTTTTCATTGCGTCGGTTGCTTTAGATTGATTTTTAAGAACAATATGAGCACAAACTAACATTCCGCGTTCTTCATCGGGTAGACCAACCACAGCACATTCTAAGATGTCTTCGTGTGTAAGTAAAACACTTTCTACTTCAATCGCTGCTATGTTGTATCCAGCCGAAATAATCATATCGTCACCTCGAGCTACAAACCAAAAATAGCCGTCATCATCTTGACGGAAAATATCACCTGTAATATTCCAACCCTTTTCTACGTATTCTTTTTGTTTTTCAATTCGATTTAAATATTTACAGCCCGTTATTCCTCGTACTGCTAATCGTCCAGCTTCGTTTCTAGGCAATTCATTTCCTTGACTATCAATGATTTTTGCTTCGTAGCCTGTAATTGCTACTCCAGTTGCACCGGGTTTCATATTATCTTTATTGGATGAAATAAAAATATGCAGCATTTCAGTTGCGCCAATTCCGTCTATTATTTTTAAACCTGTCGCATCGTACCAATCTTGCCAGACTTTTAAAGGCAAGGTTTCGCCGGCTGAGACACAATTGCGCAAACTAGAAATATCAAACTCGTTGACTTTCGTAGTGATGATGCGCCAAGCAGTTGGAGCAGTGAAGCAGGTTGTGATTTTGTGCTCTTGTATGGCTTTTAATAATAAATCGGGACTTGGTTTTTCTATTAAAAATGTGGAAGCACCAAAATACATTGGAAACAAAACCAATCCACCTAAACCAAAAGTGAAACCAATAGGCGGACTTCCAGTGAAAATGTCATCAGGAGTTGGTTGGAGCGAATACTGTGGGAAACATTCACAGATGTTTAAAATATCTTTATGGAAATGAGAGGTCATTTTGGGTAAACCTGTAGTTCCTGAGGTAAAACCTATTAAGGCAACCGAATCCGATTTAGAATGGTAATTATCAAAAGTTTTGGATTTGGATTGCATCAGATTTTCCAACTGTGAATTGCCATAAAAACATGTTTGCTTTAAAAATGGTGATTTCACTAAATGCATTTCTTCTTCCAACTCTTTATCGCACAAAGCATGTGAAATTTCGGCACAATCAATTATTGTAGTTAATTCTTTTGACCGCAGTAACGGCATGGTCGCTACTACAATTCCGCCTGCTTTTAAAATAGCGTACCAACACGCGACCATCATTGGATTATTAGCGGAGCGAATGAGTACACGATTACCTGATTTCAAGCCTAAATCATCTACTAAAACATGAGCAATTTGATTGGCTTTTTCATACAAGTCATGATACGTCCAAGTTTCTTCAAAGGTGCGAATGCAAATGCTATTTCCGCTACCATTTTCAACGTGATAATCCAACAATCGGTGAACACAATTTAGCATTTCTGGATGTTGAAATTGCGGTAAATCATGAAAAATATAGTTTGGTTGCAAGTCTAAACTTGGCAAATTATCATGAGCAAAAGAATCGTCGTAGTGTTTCATTTTTAAGTTACTAAGTGGCTGAGTAACTGAGTTGCTGAGCCTAATTATTTAAAAATATATTTATCGAATTAAAATACAGTTCGTTTGCATCTAACCAGCCGTAATGACCACAATTTTCAATTAGGATTAATTTTGAATTTGGAAAAGCAGTGGCGATTTCCTGAGCTGTTTCAACTGAAATGATGTCGTTTTTTCCTTGTAAAACTAATGCTGGTTGTCTGAAATTACTGAATAAAGAAGAACAGTCAAAGTTGATTTTTTGCAGATTTTCAATAACGAGCGAATTGACAGTAAAATTTATTTGTGTCAAACGTTGTGCTATTACATCCGAATTGGATTTGTCAAAAACATAAGCTTTTGCCAAAAACTGAGCTCTTTTTGTAATGGTTTCTTTTGAGTTATCACCTGCGTCTCTTTTTCTTTGGTAAAAGTTTAAACTGTCTCTTTCAGATTTCGTAAGGTTTTTATTCAGTCTTTCTTGAAGGTATAAAGTGAATTTCATATTAACACCGCCCGATGAAGAAAAAATTAATTTGTCTATAGTTTCTGGATGTTTTGTAGCGTAATAGGTTGCCATGATTCCACCAAAAGAGTGTCCTA
This sequence comes from Flavobacterium sp., assembly GCF_035299245.1. Lineage (GTDB taxonomy): Bacteria > Bacteroidota > Bacteroidia > Flavobacteriales > Flavobacteriaceae > Flavobacterium. The sequence continues at coordinate 145,613 of NZ_DATGWY010000016.1, forward strand.
AAATGGTCCATTTTTCAATTTTTAAATGACGACGAAGGTTTTCGATGTCTTCGGTCATTAAATCCATAGTTATGTTTTTGTTATTGGGGTTTTCTACTGTCGATTTACCTGTACCACGCTGGTCGTAAATGATGGTTTGAAAATTCATTTTGGCTAATTCTTGCGCAACATAAGCAAAACCGTCACTGTTCATTCCGGGTCCGCCATTAATAATTAAAATAGGTTTACCCGAACCAAAAGTGGTGTAATTCAATTTGGAATTCCCGCTGACAATTGTTTCGCTATTTTGTGCCATTCCCAAATAATTAAAAAAAACGAGTAACACTACAGTAATCTTCATCACTATTTCTTATTACTTTTTGGTTTCAATGCTTTTTTCATTCCTTCCAATTGCTTTCGCTCATTGGTTTTTAAAGGATAGAGGTGTGAAACACCCATTTTGTATTGATTCGGAATATCTTGAGCTTCAAATGCTTCATAAGCCTGAGCATTTCGCACAAAATTAGCATCCAATAATAAAGGTCTTCCCAACGCTACTAAATCGGCTCTACCGTTTAAAATAATAGTGTTAATTTGATCAATATCTTGAATGTATCCAGCCGTGATTGTTGGAATGTGAACGGTGTTTCGCACTGCATCGGCAAAAGGAGTTTGCCACATTCTACCCGTTTGCGGTTTTTGGTGTTCCACTGTATTTCCTGTTGAAACATTGATGATATCTGCGCCAGCGTTTTTAAATGCAGTTGCAATTTTGAATACATCCGTTTCTGCAATTCCGTTTTCGGCCCAATCAGAAGCTGATATTCGAACCGACATTGGTTTTTCTTTAGGGAAAACGGCTCTCATTTCGTTGAAAACTCTGAGCGGAAATTTCAATCGGTTTTCTACACTTCCGCCAAATTCGTCGTTTCGAATGTTGGTTAAAGGTGATAGGAAAGAAGCCAGTAAGAATCCGTGATGTGCTTGTAATTCGACTAAATCAAATCCCGCTTCATTAGCGTTTTTGGTAGCTTGAACGAATTGAGAAGTGACTAAATCCATGTCGGTCAAAGTCATTTCTTTTGGTACAGCTGAATTTTGACTAAATGGTATTGCTGAAGCCGAAAGTAATTCCCAAGAAGCTCCATTGAAAGTTTCCTCCCACGGAATTTTCGAACCTCCTTTTCTACCCGAATGACCTAACTGAATTCCGATTTTAGTTGCAGTGTTTATGTGTATAAAATCGGTTATTTTTTTCCATTCAATTGTTTGATTTTCATTATACAAACCAGCACAACCTAAAGTAATGCGTCCTGTTTCTGAGACAGCAGTCATTTCAGTAATAATCAATCCCAATCCAGCAACCGCTCGAGAAACATAATGTTGAAAATGCCAATCGTTAATAAGACCGTTTTGTGCCGAATATTGTCCCATTGGCGCCATGACAATTCGGTTTTGCAATTCCAAATCGCGCAGTTTGAATTTAGAAAAAGCAGCCGATTGATTTTTGGAATCGACATTGTTGTTGCTATTGAATTCTTCTAGAACCTTATTAGTAAACGATGGGTCGCGCAAACGAAGGTTTTCGTAGGTCACTTTTTTGGAACGCGTCATGCATCCGAAAGCAAATTGATAAAATGGATGTTGGCTGTTGCGATCCATGTTTTCGAACCAATCGAGCGAAACTAAAGCCGCGTGTTGAATCATTTCGACAGTGTTTCTACGAGTAGCATCGTATTGCTTGAATGCTGCTTGAATATCATTCGGATTGGCAATCACGGCATCTGATAAACCAATAGCACAATCCATAGCTAATTTGGTTCCCGAACCGATAGAGTAGTGTGCGGTTGCTTTCGCATCGCCTAATAAAACAATGTTCTCGTGATGCCAATTTTGGTTGGTTACATGCGGAAATTGACGCCAATGTGATTTATTTGAAATTAGCGGATGACCGTCTAATTCTTCTTCAAAAATTGCACTGATTTTAGTAATCGTATCTTCTTCATTGGTGACTTCAAACTTGAATTTCTGCCACGTTTCATCGGAACATTCAAATATCCAAGTACTCATTCCAGCTTCGTATTGATAAGTATGAGCAACGATGGTTCCGTGTGGAGTAGTTCTGAAAAAGTAGGTAAAAGCATCCAAGGGTTTAGTTGATCCTAACCAAACAAAACGGTTTTTCTTTAAAACGATTTTAGTTCCAAATTCTTTTTCGTATTGCGTTCGGATTCCGCTTCCAATTCCGTCGGATGCCAAGATCATATCGGCGTCTTTGTATTGTGATAAGTCGTCAATAGTTTGCTCAAAGTGCAGATTTACTCCTTCTTCTCCACATCGTTGGTGCAATAATTTTAAAAGTGTTTTACGAGAACATCCACAAAAACCATTTCCAGATATACTAACATTTTGCCCATCACGAGCTACGATAATATCATCCCAATAAGCAAATTCACTGCGGATAAGTTCGTAGGATTGCATATCACGTTTCAGAAATTCGCCCAAGGTTTCGTCTGAGAAAACCACACCAAATCCGAAACTATCATCGGGTTTGTTGCGTTCATACACGTCGATCTGACAATGTGGCATTGCTTTTTTAGTAAGGATTGAAAAGTAAAGTCCGCCTGGACCACCACCGATTACTGCTATTTTCATAATTTGGTTGAACGCGGATGAAACGGATGCCTTGCAACGCGGATTTCCACGGATTTTATTTATTTATTTTTATTCTGAGTTACAGATTTCTGAAATTTTATTACTAATATACTATATATCACTAACTTCTTTTTATTGAAAACAATTCTCCTAATTTCGCATAATTCGATCCTGCTAGACGCGCTATTGGTTTGTAGGTTTCTAAATTGATTTTGTAATTTTCCATCAGAATACCATCAGCAAAATGCATCATCACAATTCTACCAATCAGTATACAAGCTCCGCCGTTTTTGTGATTTTCTAAAAAATAATGGTGTACGAGTTCGCATTCAAAAGAAATAGGACTTTCTTTCACTCGCATGGGTTTTATTTTTATAGAAGAAATAGGTGTAAGGTTAGCTAATTGAAACTCGTCAACATCAGATGCTACTGATTGAGAAGTAGTATTCATTTGCTCAGCTAATTCTTCAGTAACCATATTTACTACAAATTGACCGTTTGACAACACATTATTCAACGTGTCTTTATTGGTATTGTTACCTCGAACAGTGGAAAACATGACATGAGGTGGATCTTCACCAACAGCATTGAAATAGGAAAAAGGAGCTAAATTGTTAATGCCGTTTTCATCGATGGACGAAATCCAACCAATAGGTCGTGGAATTACAGAACCGGTGAGTAATTTGTATACTGCCGAATGTTCTAATTCATTTGGGTCGAAATGCATTTTTAGTTTTGTTTGTTCTACACAAATTAAAACTATTTTTTTGAATTTTTATGATGGAAATTAAAATTTATGAGAATGAATGAAGGTGTTTTTTTAGTAATACATTGAAATAAAACAAGAACTATCTTCGTCTTTTCCAAAATTCGCTATTGCTCCATCGAAGTTCTTGACTGTAGAAAATGCGTTTGTGATGGAGATAGTGTTTCCAGATTTGATTGACTTGTTCAGAATATTCTCTTTGAAATTGATTTGTTTTTTCAGAATTTGGTTGGAAAATAATTTGATGTTCTGTGAGTAAATCGGTGAGTTGAAGAGCATTTGCCATAGCATTGAACATTCCTTGAGAAGACAATGGATCAAAACTAATGGCAGCATCACCCAAAGCAGCCCATTGTTGTCCTGTTACTTGCTTGAGTTGAGTTGAATTTGCTGCAACTATACCATTGAATTGGATTGAATTTTTACTTTTCTCCAAAATAGTTTTCATTTGCTCATTGCACAGGGCTAAATTTATAAAAGCTTCTTTTGTTTTAAGTTGGGCGTGTTCTATTAAATCAGAATCCGTTTGAAAAGCCATAATGCGTTTTTTATTTGGTAATGGCGCAGTGTACCACCAACCTGATTGAGAAGCAGAAATGGTGCTTAAAGTTGAAATTTCTTCGTTAGTCAAGGTGGCCCAAATCGAAATAAGTTTGTCTACACTTTGTCTTTCAACACCTATTTTTTTTGCAAAATGGGATTGTCTTCCGCTAGCATCAATTACAAATTTTGCTCTAATAACCTTTTTTTTAGAAATTTCGTTGGTTGAAGCAAAAGTGAGTACCCAATGTTCATTTTCAAACTTGCACTGAAATAATTGATAACTCCAAAAACAATTTGGACTTCTTTCAACAGCTTTTTTTCGTAGAAAACTTTCGAATTCTTTACGGTTCAATTGCCATCCGAATCCGTCTGGATTACGTAAAGGGTCGACAATTTGTACATTTTTACTTCCCCAATACGATTGCATACCGTTATTTCGTTGATGAATCTCATTAATTTTTTTCTCAAATTCATCAAGTAAACCAAGTTGTTTGAAAATGCGTCGAGCTGCTGGCGCTAGGCATTCACCAACACGTTCAACAGGTTCGGATAATTTATCAATTAGTGCAACATTATATGAATTGGATAAGGCGATGGCAGCAGTACAACCTGCTACACCACCGCCTATAATTGCAATGTCAACTGAATTTGATTGCGTTATTTCCATAAATCACTACTTCACTAAGGATTGTAACGACGGAATCGATTCCCTTTATCGGTCATGGCCAAATTAATTCGATTACTTCCTGGGTGTTTGGCTCTTACTAATTGGTTGGTTTTGGATGATAATAAGTTCAGTAATTTTTGAACGGTTGAAGATGATTTAAAATCATCCGTTAATTCGGTTTCGACTAATGCAATTAATTGATCTTTTGCACTAGTTGTTAAATCTTGTTCAGTAAATAAATCTTTATCTGACAATTGAGTAACAGCCGATTTTAATACAACTTGTACATTTTTATCCAAAGCTTTTTTACTTTTCAGAATACCTTCCAATTCTTTCATGGCTTGATTTAATAAACGCGCTTCTTGTTCTGGAGTTGGAGTAAGTCCGACTTGCATTTTACTTGGAAAATTAGGATCGTTTTCAACACCTTTTTGAGGTTGAACAATCGCTAATTTATCAAAGTATTTGACCATGCTATTAATTTGATTAGTATAGGTTGGATCTTGACCATCTAAAGGTAAATCATCCAACCACATTCTCCTGTAAGCAAAGGCTTGTTTACGAGTTTCCTCTGGAAGACTGGTGTTGATGGCTTCTTTGTAACGCTCTTCATCTAAAATATTATTAGGAACTCGAGCTGGCCAAAACGTTGGAACATAAGGATCGTAAGTAGATACATAGCCATCACGACAACTTGCTGTGTCGGTTTGCCACGGTATGGCCATCCAACGTGTAATTCCGCCCGCAACTTGACCTCCTAAAAGTGGACCTTTCGCCAAAGTAAAAACATCACTACTCATTGTTGGACCATAATAGGAGGTGTTGACTAATGGCGTTTTTGGAGCATGTAATAGTCGAAAAGGTGCCATATACATTCCCGCAGTACGCATTGGCCATGTCATTTCACAACCCGGATGGAAGGCATCGGCTAGACAAAACTCCATTGCAGCACGCGTCATCATGTCTGGTTGTTCAGCTACTGGTAGTTTATCTAATGTTATTGGCTCTGGAACATAAGGACAACCTGTCATATCAACATAATCAGCATCAAAATCACCCATAACCCATTGGTCAAGAAAGGAGAGTTGCAAATTAGACAGAGTAGTATGTTGTCTTACCGAACCTTCAGTAGGTATACTAATCGCATCTCCGTACAACCAAGGCCATAATTGTGGTGCTTCGGCACCTGAAACATCAAATCGTCTGAAATTATTTGAAATGGTTCGACGCATTTCTATATTGGCAGGAGAAGGATCGTTCAATCGAACTTTCCATTGGGATGTAGTATAATCAAATTGTCCACCCCAACCAAAAGCAGCTGCAAATCCGGCATTAACCCATTGCAAATTGGTCATTCGTTCAAAAATGGGTAAAATATCTTTGGTAAATGAAGGACGAGTGGGTCGAGTCAACATTCCCGAACTTACCGCAACATCTCTCATTAGATCCCACATAGTTCGGACTGATTTTTGCATAGGTGCATAATCAGGTGGAGCGCAAACAACCCAGGCAGGATCAACTTTGAGTTGTACTCCGTTGTACTCAACATCAGCTGTTACTGGACCATCTGAAATATCGTCGTACCAACCTTCATTATTGGCAAAAGTGATAGCAATATCACCATTCAAATTTTCTGATAAACCACGACCTCCAAGCATTAGCAAACGTCCTTTTGCATCGGTTTGCATTTCTCCGAGGTATACAGGTTTTCCTTGGAATTTACCTATAAATTCATGTCCGCTTTTCACATTAGGTTTCCCAACCGATTGTTCGCCACCATCAATTATCAGAGAACTTCGATCTTTGACATCGATATTTCTCAAAAAAGAAGGTGGAGCAGTAGTAGCATCAGGAATATCCAAAGCCATCTGAAACTGATACCAAGAGGCTTTTTGGTTGGCAAGATGAGAATACCATGTAATTTTGGAATTCTCTGTAGTTAATTCTTTTATCGCTTTACCAGCAGCATTGAATCCGTAGATTCTAAATTGAGCAGCTTGACGCTTTAAAGCGCCTGTTTCGTCTCTGTACGCATTTTCATCAGACATTGGAACCGGTTCTGAAACTAATGGTCCAACAAAGAATTCTTTTTCGCTATTTCCAACACGCATTACACCAATTGGTGGGTAGATACCTGCTTTTACAATGCAATCACTATTTTCATCATCATTGCCTTTAAAAGGACGATTAATTTGATTGGGCTCTTGAGTAGATAAACCATTGGCTTGATGTCGAACTTCTGAACTTGCTGCGTATACTACTTTTCGGGTAGCAGCAATAGATCCGAGAGGTTCGTGTTCTGCTAATGTTCTAAAAATGTTGAACGAAAGATTATTTCCAAATTCCGATTGACCAATACCACAGATGTCTTGCTGAGGAAAATGAAGTTCGGCGATGCATAGGTACGGACTTTCTTCTGTGCTCCAAACCACTTGAGCATCATCTAATGGCATTGTTTTGTCATTGGTACGGAGTTGAATTTCAAATCGAAATTTAACGGATTGATTGCGAAGACGCTGTTGTAAATCAAGTGCCAAGTAGTTGTTGTCATCTGCTGGTGCGCCTTGATAAGTATCGTCTGGAACTAAACGGTACTTTACGATTTGTTTATCGCCTAATTTGAAAGGCAAAATAGCCCAATAACTTGCGCTTAGGCAACTTGCTTCTACTTTGGTCATAGCGTTTAAGATTTCAGACACATCGGGATGATGATTAATATAGGTGTCGTAATCTTTGTCGACCACACCAGCGGTTGTGAAACTGCACATTTGTTGTGCGTCACGAGCAAAAAATCGATCAATATTTTGAAAGATAAAATCAGCGTTATTGCCTTCACCAAGTAGTTTGGGGCCTTTAACTCCAAATAGTTTTAATCCAATTCCAAGTGTTGAATACAAATCGGGTGAAGTAGGCGAGGTATCACTTGAAAAACGAACCGCACATTCATACGATTCTCCGCTAAAAATACCAATTTTAAATTTTGGATCAATGTCTTTATTTATAACAAAGTTTCCATATGCAATTCCGTGCTGTTTCCTGAAAACTGGACGTTCAGCAGGTTTTTGACCATTTTCAATTCGGGTTTTTTGACCCATTTCTACAAACATTTCTTCGAGTCGCTGAGTAACCACTTTTAGATTTCCATTACTGTCCCAACAAGTTACATCGTTTGCTGAGGGTTTATTTTTCAAAACATTGTTTTGTTTGTTTTTGCTGTTGTTAGAAGCATTGTTTTTTTTCGGGTTGTCCGGTTTTTGTGCCATAGTTTATGATAATTGGTTAGTTAAGTTGTTCAAATTTAATTCATATCCTATGGTTGTAATAGAGTATAAATACCCGTTTTTAAATAGCATCATTGCATTGGATAGAAGATTACTTTAAAATGGATTATAATTCTTGAAAAACTTTCGTTTTTTGTAAAATTCCTAAAAATTACACTTAACACAATTATTTCCCTTTAAAATTGCATAGTGAATAATTTTTATCCAAAAAAAGTATAAAAAATGCTTTTGTATATTTGCTAAATTAGTATATTTATGCAAAATTTATATATATGGAAATTGTTGCTTGTCCAAAGTGCCAAAGTGATACTATTGTTAAAAGCGGTGTCATCAAAGACCGACAAAGGTATTTATGCAAAAGCTGCAACTATTATTTTACGGTTAATAAACTAGGTAAAAAGATTGATAGCTATTATGTTACTAAAGCTTTGCAGTTGTATTTAGAAGGCTTGAGTTTCAGAGAAATTGAGCGTATTATTGGGGTTTCGCATGTTACAATAAGTAATTGGGTGAAAGAGTACAAAGTCACTAAACCAAATCATACAGATTATCATCCTACATATAAGATATATAACCATTTAGAATTAGTGGAATTCTTAAAAAACAAGGAACAATTAAAAGGAGCTGGGATGATTATTACCGAATTAGGGGACAAATTTATGCTCATAAAATGGGAGCGTTTTAAAGATTAACTATAGTAGTTTACATAAATATATATCATAATTTTTTTCATTCACAAAAATTTAGAATTTGGTCATGCAAAAAATGTATTACTAACCAAATTTTAAACCTTATGAAAAAAATTATTTTATTGTCTTTTGTTGCTTTCTCATTTACAGGAAATGCACAAACGACAACTACAGCAACGCCAGCGCCAGCTGCTCCTGCAGAAAAAGAGTGGGATGTAAGCCTTTACGGTTTTGTTAGAACCGATTACATCTGGGATACTCGTAAATCAGCTCAAGTAAGAGAATACAACTTAAACTTATATCCTTTAGATGAAGTTTTAGATGCTAATGGAGCCGATTTAAATGATGCTGGTGCTTCTAACTTTTTATCAGTTGTTTCTCGTTTAGGTGTTAAAGCAAAAGGACCTAATGTTTGGGGAGCAAAAGTAAATGGTACTTTAGAAGGTGATTTCTTCGGAAATACAGAAGCTTCAATTGGTTTGTTTCGTTTGCGTCATGCGTATGTAAACTTAGATTGGTCTAAAACTTCTCTAACAATGGGACAAACATGGTACCCAACTTTTATTCCAGAAGTTTTTCCTGGAGTTGCTAATTTCAGTACTGGAATTTTATTCAATCCATTTGGTTGGGCTTCCCAAGTTCGCCTTAAACAAAATTTAACCAAAGAACTTTCATTTGCTGTAACAGCCTATAAAGAAAGAGAATTTACCACTCAAACTGCCGCTGGAGGAACTCAAAACTCAGCATCAATCAACTCACCAATCCCTACTTTTCATGGTCAATTTCAATTCAAAAACAAAAATTGGATTGCAGGTTTGGGAGCCGAATTCAAATCATTACAACCTTTAACTGAATCAGGTGGAAAAGTATCAGATGAAAAAGCAAACAGCACTTCATTTGTGGGATATTTTAAATATTCAAACGATAAATTCCACATCAAAGGATACGGAATCACAGGAACTGATATGTACAATTTAGTAATGTTAGGCGGTTTCGTTGGTTACACCGAACCCGGACAAGCAGAGAAATACGAATCTTCAAAAACTACCGCTTTTTGGTTTGATATTGCTGGCAATGGCAAAAAAATAGCACCTGGTTTATTCTTCGGATATACCAAAAATGATGGTGTAGACAAAAATGGGCTTGCTGCTGGCGAAACTGTAAAATACTACATGAGAGGTGTTTCTGGAACTAGAGTAGTGGATAACGTGATGAGAATTTCAGGAAGAGTTGATTTCAAGCAAAACAAATTCAGAATAACACCTGAATTAGAATACACTACTGCTACTTGGGGCGATTTAAATGCAAATGCAAATGCTACAGCCGATTTAAACCAAAAAGATGTAGCCAACTTCAGAGCCATGATTTCATGCGCTTATTCATTTTAAACCATTAACCATCTAAAAAAATAATTATGAGCGACAAAAAAACAACCGGAATTTGGAAAGTGATTTCCGCTTCCTCAATGGGTACAATGATTGAATGGTACGACTTCTACATCTTTGGTAGTTTAGCCGTTGTATTGTCTACCAAATTCTTTCCAACCGATAATCCTACAGCTGCATTCTTATCAACCTTAGCTACATTCGCTGCAGGTTTCGTAGTTCGTCCGTTTGGTGCACTTTTCTTCGGAAGATTAGGCGATTTAATCGGAAGAAAATATACTTTCATGGTAACATTAATGTTGATGGGTGGAGCCACTTTTGTAATCGGATGTATTCCGAGTTATGAAACCATTGGTTTTGCAGCGCCAGTTTTGGTATTGATCCTTCGTTTACTTCAAGGTTTAGCCCTTGGTGGTGAATACGGTGGAGCCGCAACTTACGTAGCTGAACATGCACCCAAAGGCGAAAAAGGATATTGGACTTCATGGATTCAAACTACTGCAACAGTAGGTTTATTTATCTCATTGATGGTAATCTTATTAACCAAAGCTGCCTTATCCAAAGAAGCGTTTGACGAATGGGGTTGGAGAGTTCCTTTTTGGGTATCCATCTTGATGGTTTATATTTCATACATGATTCGTAAAAATATGCATGAATCACCAGTTTTTGCAAAAGCAAAATCGGAAGGTAAAACATCAACAAATCCTTTAAAAGAAAGTTTCGGACACAAATACAATTTAAAATTTGTTTTGTTGGCTTTATTTGGAGCTACAATGGGTCAAGGTGTGGTTTGGTATACAGGACAATTCTATGCTATGAACTTCCTAAAAACAGTACAAAGCATTGATTCTTCACAAGTGGATATGTTATTGGGTGTTGCCTTAATTTTAGGAACTCCATTCTTCGTAGTATTTGGTTGGTTGAGTGATAAATTAGGAAGAAAATCAATCATGATGGCAGGTATGTTATTGGCCATATTATTGTACCGCCCAATTTACAGAGCCATGTATGCTTCAACTGATTTAACTTTAAAAACAGAACTTGTTGATCAAACAAAAACAGTTCCATCCATAAAAGAAGTTGATGCTGCTAAAATGGATTCTATTTACACTACAACTAAAGCCTATTCAGACGGCACAAAAGTAGAAGAAATCAAAACCATTCATTTTGAAAACGGAAAAGTAATGCTGGATGATAAAGGAAAAGATAAAATTGAAACGAAAGTTACCAAAACAATCAATAATAGTGATCGTTGGTTCTTGATTTTCATGGTTTTCATACAAGTAATCTTTGTAACTATGGTGTACGGACCAATTGCAGCATTCTTAGTAGAAATGTTCCCAGTAAAAATCAGATATACTTCGATGTCGTTGCCTTATCACGTAGGAAATGGTATATTTGGAGGATTACTTCCAGCCATTTCAACTTATTTTGTTACTCAGGCTAAAGATGCCGGAGATGCCGAATTCTATTTAGAAGGCCTTTGGTATCCCATCGGAATTGCAGCCGTTTGTTTTGTCATCGGAATGATTTACATCGATAAAAAAATTAATACTCTTCACGATTAATACACCAAAATTATGAACACATTAAAAAAATATTTAGGAATAGTTTGGATTGCTTTAGCAGCAGCAGTTGCTTATTATGCAATTGGTATTTTCGGAGGAAAATTGACTTCTGGAAAACAAGATGATTTGGTATTTGGAATTATCATATTTTTCATTCTTTTACCCATGGTTGTTACCGGTTTGACCATTTTTGGTTGGTATGCAATCACCGATGAGTACGATGATTAATTAGATTGCTATTGGTTAGCACTGAAAGCTCTTATTTTTATAAGGGCTTTTGGGTTTTTATATATATTTGAAAAAATAAATTAATTTAGTGCCTTAAGGCTTTAGTGTAAAAATGAAAAAAAGACACCAACAAAAACTTGTAATCGTTTCAATGATTTTGCTCATAGGATTAAATCTTCCTATTGCTTTATTGTTTGATTCGGCTCAGAATTTGTTCGGATTTCCAGTCATTTATATTTATTTTTTCTCTATCTGGTTGTTTTCTATTTTAGCTTCTTTTTTAATTGTAAAACGATACAATGAATAGTATAATCCTTTTAGTGATTCTATCGGGCTATTTAGCTGTACTTTTTTACATCGCACACTGGGCAGAAAAAAAAGGAAACAGTAAATGGACAAATAATCCGTATGTTTATACTTTATCATTGGCTGTGTATTGCACCGCTTGGACGTACTACGGAAGTATTGGTGTAGCAGCAGATAGTGGATTAAGCTATTTGCCCATTTACCTCGGACCAATAATTATTGCGCCATCGTGGATTTTAATTCTAAAGAAAATCATCCGAATTTCAAGAGTAAACAAAATTTCAAGTATAGCCGATTTTATTTCCTTGCGGTATGGAAATAGTCGTTTTTTAGGAGCTATTGTAACTGTTATTTGCTTAACCGGAATTTTACCTTACATCGCTTTGCAACTCAAAGCCATCGCCGAAACGTTTCATGTGGTAACCAATACTGAAATCCGTTCGTATATTTTTGACGACACAACTACTTATGTAGCGGTTGCCTTGGCCTTGTTTTCATCGTATTACGGAACGCGTTATGTAGATGCTTCCGAAAAACGCAAAGGAATTGTTACTGCAGTAGCCATGGAAAGTGTTTTGAAATTGGTTTTCTTCGTCATCATTGGGGTTTATGTGACCTATTTTGTGTTTGATGGTTTTAATGATATTTACCAAAAAGCATCAACTTTAGAACATTTCAAAGAAAAAAATACTATCGGTGGTTTGCCTCAAGCCATCAACTGGTTTTTACTTTGTATTTTATCGATGTTTGCCATATTCTTGTTGCCACGACAATTTCAAGTTGGAGTAATCGAAAACAATCGTGAAAACCACATCAACACTGCTGTTTGGTTGTTTCCACTATACCTGTTAATCTTCAATATTTTTGTGTATCCAATTGCTTGGGGCGGAAATTTTCTATTTGATGGTCAAGAAGTGAACTCAGATGCTTATTCGCTTTTGATTCCGCAGTTATTCAATAACAAAGTGCTCACCGTTATGGTGTTTTTAGGCGGATTTTCAGCTGCCATTTCGATGATTGTAGTATCATCAATCGGACTTTCCACTATGGTGACCAACAATATATTAATTCCGTATAATCTTTTAGGAAAATTAAAAAGTGCTGAAACCATCAGTAGTAAAACCATTTTGAATAGTAGAAAAATTGGTATTTTTTCTCTGATTATTCTATCGTATTTTATCTATCGCTTCTTTGGATTGGATTATAGTTTGGTTTCAATAGGATTAGTAGCTTTTGTCATTATTGCTCAATTAGCACCCGCATTTTTCGGTGCTTTATTTTGGCGAAGAGGTTCGCGTTTGGGAGCAATTTATGGTGTTTTAGTCGGATTTGCAGTTTGTATTTACACACTTTTAATTCCATACAGCATCGGAATTTCATCGAGTGATAGTAACTTTATAACCGAAGGTTTCATGGGAATCCAATTGCTTAAACCCTTTCAACTATTTGGTTTGGATTATTTGCAACCTGTTCCGCATGCTTTGTTTTGGAGTATGCTGTTCAATACAATTACTTATTTTTCGGTTTCGGTTAGTTTTAAAGGGAATTACCGCGAACGCAATTATGCCGAAATGTTTGTCGACATCAATAAATACATTACCAATCACGAAAATGCTTTTATATGGAAAGGAACTGCGTACCGTAATGATATTGAAAAAGTATTGATTCGCTTCCTAGGAGAAGAACGTACCAAACGTGCCATGCATATTTTCAATGTAAAATACAATGTTGATTCAAATATTGAATTGGCCGATGCACGATTGATCAAGTTTTCTGAAAATCTACTTACAGGTCACATCGGAACGGCTTCAGCACGAATTTTAATTTCAAGTGTGGTCAAAGAAGAAAAAATCACTTTACCTGAAGTGTTGAAAATCTTAGAAGAATCCAAAGAAAATATCATCATCAATAAAAAACTTACCGAAACGTCAAATGAATTGAAAGAAATCTCGGCTAAACTAAAAGACGCCAACGAGTCGTTGATGCTTAAAGACAAACAAAAAGACGAATTTCTAGATACCGTTACGCACGAACTCAGAACACCAATTACTGCAATTCGTGCTTCTAGTGAGATTTTACACGATGACGATGACATTCCAGACGAGCTCAAAAAGCAATTTTTGCAAAACATCATATCCGAATCCGATCGTTTGAATCGCCTGATTGATAAAATTCTTGATTTAGAGAAATTCGAAACAGGTAAACAAACCATCAATCCGTCTAAAAATAATTTAATTCACACCATTGAAAATGCAATCGAGCCTTTGCAACAATTAATCAAGAACAAAAAAATAGCAGTTCACATAGAAAGCAAAGACAAGGTAACAGCTTATTATGATGAAGATCGTATCGTTCAGGTAATCACTAATTTGATTTCGAATGCCGTCAAATTTTGCCCTGATGATGAAGGATTAATTACAATTCAAGTGTTTGAAAAAGATGATTTTATTCATACTTTAGTGCAAGATAACGGTAAAGGTATCAATCCGAACGATTTTGAAGCTATCTTTGAAAAGTTTTATCAATCGACCAACCAAAACATAAAAAAACCTGTTGGTAGCGGATTGGGATTGGCGATTTGTAAGCAGATTATTGAACACCATAAAGGAAAAATCTGGGCGCAATCAAGTATAAAAGGTGCATGTGTAGTGTTTACATTACCCAAGAATAAGAATATTGAATAATAAAATATGAAAAAGATTTTAATCGTAGACGACGAACCTAATATTGTAATGTCTTTAGAGTATACTTTCAAAAAGAACAATTTTGAAGTATTCATCGCTCGTGATGGTCAAGAAGCGTTAGATATTGTAAAAACAAGTTATCCTGATGTAATCATTTTGGATGTAATGATGCCAATGGTAGACGGTTATGCCACAATCGAACAAATTCGAAAAGATGATAATCTTAAACATACCAAAGTCATTTTCCTTTCGGCTAAAAATAAAGAAAGTGACATCGAAAAAGGATTAGCACTCGGAGCGGATGCGTATCTCACCAAACCTTTTTCCATCAAAAAAGTAGTTGAACAAGTCATGGAGTTGATTTCTTAAGTAGCAAAACAATTATAAATTGAAAGACTGAACGTAATAATTCAGTCTTTTTTTTTGCACTTAACGAAATCGATTTCGTGTATATCTATTTAGCAATAATTTTTGAAATCGTACCTTGAAAATAACTACATTTACTATACTATTACAACAACCACAAACTATCCATTACCAATGAATTACGAAGAATTTTACTCTAAAAGCATTCAATCTCCTGAAGACTTTTGGAAAGAACAAGCAGATCAAATAGAATGGTACACCAAACCAACCACAATTCTATCAAAAGACAATAATGATTACCCACTTTGGTTCAAAGATGGAGATTTAAATGCTTGTTATTTGGCTTTAGACAAACACATTCAAGATGGATTTGGTGAACAAATTGCCATTATTTACGATTCACCCGTTACTCAAACTGTTAAGAAATATACTTTCAATGAAGTAAAAACAGAAGTTGCTAAGTTAGCGGGCGGAATGATCTCACTCGGGTTAAAAACTGGTGATACCGCTGTTATTTACATGCCAATGATTCCACAAGCAGCTTTTGCAATGTTGGCTTGCGCTAGAATAGGAGTAACGCATTCAGTAGTTTTTGGCGGATTTGCTCCACATGAACTCGCCATCCGAATTGACGATTGTAAACCAAGATTGATTATTACTGCTTCATCCGGAATAGAAATCGACCGACTGATAGCCTACAAACCTTTGGTTGATGAAGCCATTGAATTAGCCTCACACAAACCCAAAAAAGTTATTGTTCTCAACCGAAAGTTAGGCGCAAGAATTCCGTTTAAAAAGTACGATGTGGATTACGATGCGTTGGTTTATGGTTCAGAAGAAACTCCTTGCGTTCCTGTAAAATCAACTCATCCATTGTATGTTTTATATACCTCAGGAACTACAGGAAAACCAAAAGGAATTGTCAGAGATACAGGAGGTTATGCTACAGCACTTAAATTTTCAATGAACTATATTTATGGGGTAAATTCAGATGAAGTTTTCTGGGCAGCATCGGATGTGGGTTGGGTTGTCGGACATAGTTACATTGTTTATGGTCCGCTAATCAACCGAAACACGACTGTAATTTTTGAAGGAAAACCAATCAAAACTCCCGATGCGAGTACGTTTTGGAGAGTCATTGCCGAACATAAAGTCAGCGTAATGTTTACGGCACCAACAGCCATTCGAGCCATTAAAAAAGAAGATCCAAACGGAGAATTCATAAAACAATACGATTTATCGTGTTTGCGAACTCAATTTCTAGCGGGCGAACGATGCGATGTGGCTACATTAGAATGGTACCGCGAACACATTCCGGTTCCAGCCATCGACCATTGGTGGCAAACCGAATCGGGTTGGCCAATGATTGCCATTATGATGGGAGTAGAGTATTTACCTATCAAACCTGGTTCGGCCGGAAAAGCAGTAACGGGTTATGACATCCGGATTTTTGGCGAAAATGGTCAAGAATTAGGTCCGAATGAAGAAGGTTATGTAGTCATTAAGTTGCCTTTACCTCCGGGAACCATGCTCGATTTATGGAACGATAATGAACGTTTCAAAGCAGGCTATCTCAATAAATTTCCAGGTTATTATTTTTCTGGAGATGGTGGTTTCAAAGACGAAAGCAATTATATTTTTATCACAGGAAGAGTAGATGATGTCATCAATGTGGCTGGCCATCGATTATCAACTGCCGAAATGGAAGAAATTGTCTCTTCTCATCATTCGGTAGCAGAATGTGCTGTTATTGGAATCAACGATGAACTTAAAGGCCAAGTTCCGTTAGCAATGGTAGTCAACAAATCTGGTGAAAGTATCGAGCATTTTCAATTGCAACACGAAGTAGTTCAATTGGTTCGCGAACAAATTGGCGCAGTTGCCTCTTTGCGCGACGTGGTTATTGTGCAACGATTGCCGAAAACTCGTTCAGGAAAAATTCTACGCAAATTGCTTAGAAGTATTGCTGATGGTGAGAATTTCCAAATTCCATCAACTATTGATGATGAAGCTATTATAGATGAAATTACCGAAGTTTTTCAACACAGTAAAATAGGTTCATTCAGATAAATTGATATGAAAAACAGAGTAGCATCTTTTTTCTTTATTCTAAGTTCATTTATTCTAAAAATAACTATATCTATTTAGCAAGAATTTTCTTTTTCACTTGAACAGAATCCTTACATTTACATTACAAACAAATAATATTAAGAGAAGAACAATGAGTTACTACAGTATACAGAATTTAGAGCATTATTTTAAAATGTATAAAAAATCGGTACGTGAACCCCGCAAATTTTGGGATCGTATTGCCGATGAAAACTTTACTTGGTATCAAAAATGGGATAAAGTACTCGAATTTGATATGCAAGAAGCCAAGTTCAAATGGTTTGTTGATGCCAAAGTAAACATCACTAAAAATTGCATTGATCGTCATTTGGCTAAAAGAGGTGAAAAAACAGCAATCATCTTCGAACCCAACGATCCGAGCGAAGAAGCACAACATATATCGTACAACGAATTGTATGCTCGAGTAGCTAAAATGGCCAACGTATTACGTGATCAAGGTATAAAAAAAGGCGACCGAGTTTGCATTTATTTGCCCATGATTCCAGAATTGGCAGTGGCTGTATTAGCTTGTGCCCGAGTTGGAGCGATTCACTCGGTGGTTTTTGCCGGATTTTCTGCATCGGCTGTTTCGGCTCGAATCAACGATTGCGAATGTAAAATGGTCATCACTTCTGATGGAAGTTACCGCGGAAACAAAGCCATCGATTTGAAAGGAATTGTTGACGAAGCTTTGGAAAAATCGCCTTGTGTTGAGAAAGTTTTAGTAGTTAAAAGAACGCATACTAACGTCAACATGAAAGAAGGTCGCGACATCTGGTTGCAACCTCTTTTAGACGAAGCCATTCCGAATAATGTAGCCGAAATCATGGACGCTGAAGATCCATTATTCATCCTTTATACTTCAGGTTCTACAGGAAAACCAAAAGGAATGTTGCATACAACTGCAGGTTACATGGTATACACAGCCTATACTTTTAAAAATATATTCAATTACGAAGAAAACGATGTGTATTGGTGTACAGCCGATATTGGTTGGATTACCGGACATTCGTATATTCTGTACGGACCACTTTTAAATGGTGCGACCACCGTAATTTTTGAAGGTGTTCCTTCGTATCCTGATTTCAGTCGTTTTTGGGAAGTAATCGAAAAACATAAGGTCAATCAATTTTACACAGCACCAACCGCGATTCGTGCGTTGGCAAAAGAAAGTTTGGATTACGTACAACGTTTTCCATTGAGTTCACTTAAAGTAATCGGATCTGTAGGTGAACCTATTAATGAAGAAGCTTGGCACTGGTACAATGATCATGTAGGAGGAAAGCGCTGTCCATTGGTAGATACGTGGTGGCAAACGGAAACGGGCGGAATCATGATTTCTCCAGTTCCTTTCGTAACACCAACAAAACCAACTTATGCGTCGTTACCGTTACCTGGAATTCAACCGGTGTTAATGGACGAATTGCGCAACGAAATTGAAGGCAATCAAGTAACCGGAAGTTTGTGTATCAAATTCCCATGGCCTTCGATGGCGCGTACAATTTGGGGCGATCATCAACGCTATAAAGAAACGTATTTTACTGCTTTTCCTGGAAAATATTTTACGGGTGACGGTGCTTTGAGAGACGAAGTTGGCTATTACCGAATCACGGGTAGAGTAGACGACGTAATAATCGTTTCGGGTCACAATTTAGGAACTGCACCAATTGAAGATGCAATCAACGAGCATCCAGCGGTTGCCGAAAGTGCGATTGTTGGTTTCCCACATGACATCAAAGGAAATGCACTGTATGGTTTCATTATTTTGAAAGAAGTAGGTGAGAGTCGTGATCGAGACAACTTAGCCAAAGAGGTGAATCAGTTGATTTCTGATCAAATCGGACCTATCGCCAAATTAGATAAAATTCAATTTGTGAGCGGTTTACCCAAAACCCGTTCGGGGAAAATCATGCGTAGAATTTTACGTAAAATAGCAGAAGGCGACTTCTCTAACTTTGGCGACACATCAACACTGCTCAATCCAGAAATTGTTGATGAAATCAAAGACGGAAAACTATAAGATTATTTGAGTTTATTTTGTGATGAGCCGCTTTAGAAATAGAGCGGTTTTTTATTTTAACTTTTGTTCAACTTTTAGATTGCTATTTTTAAACTAAATTTGATTATAATTTTAAAAATCAAGCTGTTATGAAAAATAAAATTACTCAAACCTTATTTTATGCTATTGCTCTATTGTTTACTGTGTATGGCAATTTTTCATTTGCTCAATCAAATACAATCAAGTTGATTGCCTTTAACTATGATACACAAGAAACATCAATAGTGCGATGGAACGCAGGAGAAACTCAATTTGACAATGTGTATACTACAAATGTTCAAGGAATTATATCGGGTTCATCGGCCTTTGATTCAAAGCGAGCGAATTATTTTGCTCGTGTATTAGACAATACGACTGGAAATACATTAGCACGGTTAATTAAATTCAACACGAATTCAGAATCAATTTCGTTGACTCCAATCGAGAATATTTTCAATGGTGGCTCTGAAGTAGATATGGAAAATGGATTGGTATATACTTATGACAGTGATTCAAATAACAATGTGTTTTTAAGTGAATTTAATCCTTTTTCAGGAACACAAACTAACTTAGGTTCCTTTTCTTTTAATGCAGGAACTGGATATTTTCCGGATTCGACTTGTTACGATAGTAATTCTAAAAAATATTATTTCTTGATTTTAGAAGACAATGTAGTTAAATTAGTAACTGCCTCAGTTGCCTCTCAACCTTTTACCTACACTGTTATTCCATTATCTAACACCGATAACAGCGGAAATATTGGCTTGGAATTTAGTAATGAAACCAATACTATTTATGCCATGTACTCCATTTACAATCCGGTTACAGGCAATTTCAATCAAATAATGGTAGGAAGTTTGAATCCTAATACAGGTGAACTATCATCAATAGTTACACTTGAAAATATTTATGGATATCAATTCTCAAATCGAACCTATGACCAAGATTCAGAGTCAATGATTTTTGTTGGTTTTGATGCCAACTTTACCGCTGGCTTGTATATTGTTAATACAGCTAGTGGAAACTATGAAATTCTACCAATGCTTGGTCAAAACATCAATGAGTTGGAATGCGACAATTCGCTGTATGCTGAAGCTAAATACGGAGCATTATCGGTTAATGAAAACACCATTTCTAGCTTTAAAATTGCTCCAAATCCGGCCAATAATTACATCAATATTACTTTTGTTGGAACTACGGCAGATTACCAAATTTCGGATGTTTTAGGTAAAATTGTCCAATCTGGAGTAATTAGTAACAACGCAACTATTGATATAAGTAATTTAACAAAAGGTGTTTATGCAGTTCATTTGATGAATGAAGGCAATATGAACTATCAAAAAATAATTATTGATTGATTTGATGCAAACCCAATAAACTTCATTGATTTTCTAACTTAATCGCTTACTGCTTTACCTCTAAAAATGGTGTAATATTATTTTATAATTCTGTAATGTTTTAGCAAATCATTTTCAGTATTTTTACGAAGTATGAATGATTCGCAGATTAGTATAATTGGTGGTGGTTTGGCTGGATTGATAGCCGGAATTCATCTTGCGCAACATAATGCATCTGTGATTATTATTGAAAAGAATGAATTTCCCAAGCATAAAGTGTGTGGAGAATACATTTCGAATGAAGTCTTAAATTATTTCAATTCACTTGATATAAATATTGCCGACTTAAAGCCTTCCATCATTACTAAACTACAATTTTCTACCAATGACGGAACTACAATTGACACAAAATTACCTTTAGGTGGTTTCGGGATTAGTCGGTATGAATTGGATTTTTATCTCTATAAAAAAGCCATTGAAAAAGGTTGTAAAATCATACAAGAAGAAGTCGTTGATGTCATTTTTTCAGATGAAAAATTCACAATTACAACTGCTGAAGGCACAATTTTAAAATCCGACTTTGTTCTCGGTGCTTTTGGAAAAAGATCCAAAATAGACATTAAAATGAATCGCGATTTCATTCAGAAAAAATCTCCTTGGCTGG
Source organism: Flavobacterium sp. (assembly GCF_035299245.1). Classification (GTDB taxonomy): domain Bacteria; phylum Bacteroidota; class Bacteroidia; order Flavobacteriales; family Flavobacteriaceae; genus Flavobacterium. The sequence goes on from NZ_DATGWY010000016.1 coordinate 166,878, forward strand.
CTGTAAAAGCTCATTATTCGGGTAAATTCCCTAATGATTTGGTTGGTTTACATAATTTTAAAGGTGGTTATTGCGGCGTTTCTAAAGTAGAAAATAACATCATCAACATTTGTTATTTAGTCGAATACAAAGAGTTTAAAGAATATAAAAATAGTAACGACTTTCAAAACCTTGTGGTCAAACAAAATCCGCATTTGAATGAAGTATTTGAAAATTCAACATTACTTTTTGAAAAACCACTCACCATTAGTCAGATTTCGTTCGAAGAAAAACGTGCCGTAGAAAATCATATTTTGATGATTGGTGACACCGCAGGATTGATTCATCCTTTGTGTGGAAACGGAATGGCAATGGCGGTTCACAGCGCTAAAATTGCTTCTGAATTACTCATCGATTTTAAAAATAATGCAATCAAAACCCGACAAGAATTAGAAAATAAATACAAAAAGTTATGGAATGCTAATTTTAAATCCCGACTAAAAACAGGTCGTTTATTAGCCAAAACAATGCAAAAACCAAAACTTGCAGAAGCGTTGATGCGTATATTGATAGTATTTCCTTTTTTGTTAAATGCAATCATCAAACGAACTCATGGAAAATCGTTTTAAATAAATTGGAATGCCAATAAGTACTAAATATCGAACCAATAAACCCGAAATAATGGATGATTTTGCTCTTGAAGGTGAAACTCTTCGAGATGCTTTGGATAAAATTGCAAAAATCAACCAACTTTTAGGCGGAAACAAACTAACTTTACAAGGAGTTCAAAGTTTATTGAATAACACAAATTTAAATCAAGAGTTAACTATAGTGGATATTGGTTGCGGAAATGGAGATATGTTGCGAACATTGGCTGATTTTGGTCAAAAACAACAACTTAAATTCAAATTAATCGGAATAGACGCTAATCCATTTACAATAAACCATGCCAAAGAGTTATCCCAACAGTATCCATCAATAAGTTACTTGTGCGAAGATATTTTTGAGGATAATTTCAATTCGCTACACTACGATATCGTTTTATGTGCCTTGACATTGCATCATTTTAAAGACGAAGAACTACTCCAATTAATGTCGGTTTTTTATAAAAATGCCAATATCGGAATAGTCATCAATGATTTGCATCGAAGTTCAGTCGCTTATCGTTTGTTTCAAGCTTTGTGCTTTGTATTTAATTTGAATACAATGTCAAAAGAAGATGGTTTAGTTTCCATTTTACGTGGATTCAAAAGAAATGAATTAGAAAATTTTTCTGAAAAATTAGGTTTTAAAAAGTACACCATTCAATGGAAATGGGCTTTTCGCTATCAATGGATCATCCAAAAACAATACTAAATTTGAGTACGCGATGGATTCGTGTCTCGCAGTAAAAATGAGTGTAAAAATAACAACAGTTGCTAAGCAATTACCCCAATTCTCTCGAACCACGGAAGAAATCTTACCTTTTCTAGACGCTTGGTTGATCGATCAAGAACCGCGTTTCATTCGAAAAGTAAAGAAGATTTTTGAAGGTGCGATGGTGGATAAGCGTTATTCAATCATGGATCCTGTTAAAGTGTTTACCAAAACCTCTTTCGAGGAACGAAACGATATTTACGTGCGTGAAGTAATCGATTTGGGTGAAAAAGTACTTCAAAAAGCACTCGATAAAGCTCAATGGAAACCAACGGATTTGGATTACATTATAACGGTAAGTTGCACCGGAATTATGATTCCGTCACTCGATGCTTACTTAATCAATTCGCTTCAATTACGACAAGATATTGTGCGTTTACCTGTAACTGAAATGGGCTGCGCCGCAGGAATTTCGGGTATTATTTATGCCAAAAATTTCCTTAAAGCCAATCCCGGAAAACGCGCCGCTGTAATTGCTGTTGAAAGTCCAACAGCCACTTTCCAACTCGATGATTTTTCGATGGCTAATATTGTCAGTGCGGCTATATTCGGAGATGGTGCAGCTTGTGTTTTATTATCATCTAATGAAGAAGATGAAGGCCCAGAAATAATTGCTGAAGAAATGTATCATTTTTATGACAACATTCACATGATGGGTTTTAAATTGACCAATTCGGGTTTGCAAATGGTGTTGGATATTGAAGTTCCAGAGACTATTTCATCGCATTTTCCAGATATTATTCATCCTTTTTTGAAGAAAAATGATTTGGCAATTGAAAATATAGACCATCTTATTTTTCATCCCGGCGGAAAAAAAATTGTAAATACAGTAGACGATTTATTTTCAGATTTGGGAAAAAACATAAACGATACTAAAGAGGTTTTGCGTTTATATGGAAACATGTCAAGTGCAACTGTTTTGTATGTTTTGGAGCGCATCATGGATTCGAAGCCCAATAAAGGTGAAAAAGGATTAATGTTGAGTTTTGGACCCGGATTTTCAGCACAACGCATTTTAGTAGAGTTTTAAAGTGATGAATAGCAAAGAAATTATCTCAAAATTGCCGTATTCCAAGCCGTTTTTGTTTGTGGATGAAATTGTTTCAATCAATGAAAATGGAGTAGAAGGTAACTATACTTTTGATGCAGCATCCGATTTTTATAAAGGTCATTTTAAAGACCATCCGGTAACACCTGGAGTCATTTTAACGGAAGTAATGGCGCAAATCGGAGTAGTGTGTTTAGGTGTTTTTTTAGTGAATGACAACATTAATAAAAATAGTCTAATTGCCTTAACATCAAATGAAATAGAATTTTTAAAACCTGTTTATCCCAACGAAAAAGTGACCGTGATTTCGGAGAAAATTTATTTCCGATTTGGTAAACTAAAATGCAAAGTAAAAATGATAAATGCATCCGGAATTGAAGTCTGCAACGGAACAATAGCTGGAATGCTGGTTTAAAATTGAAATTGACATTGATTTTGAAAAATAGAGTCGTCATAACAGGATTAGGTGTAGTTGCTCCCAACGGAATTGGGCTCGACGAATTTACCCATTCTATACAATTGGGCACATCTGGAATCAAACACGATGCTGAGTTGGAGCGTCTTCAATTTTCGTGTCAAATAGCTGGAACGCCTGAAGTTTCTACTGAATTGGCGTTGAAGTATTTCTCTGAATTAGAATTGCGCAATTTCAATTCATCTGGAATTTTATACGGAGTCATCGCAGCTCTCGATGCATGGAATGACGCGGGATTAACTGTTGATAATAACGAAAGTCCAGATTGGGATTCAGGTGTGATTTTTGGAACTGGAACATCCGGAATTGATAAATTCAGAGAAAGCATTTACAAAATTGACGATTTTCAAACTCGAAAACTAGGAAGTACTGCAGTAGCGCAAACAATGAATTCGGGAGTAAGTGCTTATATAGGTGGAAAATTAGGCTTAGGAAATCAAGTGACTACTAATTCATCGGCATGTACCACAGGAACTGAAAGTATTTTGATGGCTTTTGATCGAATACAATCCGGACAAGCAAAGCGAATCATTGCGGGAAGCACAAGTGACTCCGGACCTTATATTTGGGGTGGATTTGATGCGATGAGAGTGTGTACGTTCAAACACAATCATGAACCCGAAAAAGGTTCGCGTCCTATGAGTGCCTCAGCTTCTGGATTTGTGCCAGGAAGTGGAGCAGGAGCATTGATTTTGGAAGATTTAGAAACAGCTTTGAATCGCGGAGCCAAAATTTACGCCGAAGTTTTAGGTGGAAACATCAATTCGGGTGGACAACGTGGAGAAGGTACAATGACAGCGCCCAATTCGGTTGCAGTGCAAAAATGCATTGTTGATGCCATAAAAAATGCTCAAATTTCAGCTATCGATATTGATGCTATAAACGGTCATTTAACCGCTACATCCAAAGACAGTTTAGAAATCAAAAATTGGGCGGAAGCGTTGAATAGGAGTGGAGCCGATTTTCCGTATATCAATTCACTGAAATCGATGGTTGGCCATTGTCTTTCTGCTGCAGGTAGCATTGAAAGTATCGCTACAGTATTGCAAATTCACCACCGATTTATTTTTCCGAATACCAATTGCGAAGATTTACATCCTGAAATTGCTGCATTAGTATCAGAATCTAGAATTCCACACCAATTAATCCAAAAAGAAATCGCAATTGTAGCCAAAGCCAGTTTTGGTTTTGGTGACGTCAATGGATGTGTAATTTTTAAAAAATACAACAAATCATGAATCAAGAAGAAATTTTAGAACAATTGAAATCAATTGTAAAACCGTTTGTAAAAAATGAAGAAGCGTTCATGAATCTTAATGAAGAAACTGACTTTATTACCGATTTGCAAATAAATTCGGCCAATTTGGTTGATATAGTTTTGGATACTGAAGAAGCATTTGACATCGAAATAGACAATCAATCAATGGAAAAAATGCTGACGATTAAGGCTGCTTTAGAGATAATAAACACCAAATTAGCCGAAAAAAAATGATTGGAAATGATATTGTAGATTTGGCTTTAGCACAAAAAGAGAGCAATTGGAAGCGGAACGGTTTTTTAAACAAACTTTTTACTTCAGATGAGCAACTTATGATTCATTCATCCATCAATCCAGAAATTATGGTTTGGAATTTATGGAGTAGAAAGGAAGCCGTTTACAAAATTTTCAATCGTACAACAGGCATTCGAAAATTCAATCCCATTCAGTTGGAATGTTTGGATGATGGAAAAGTTATTTTTGATGATCAAGTTTATTTCACCAAAACAACAATCACTTCCGAGTTCATTTACAGCGAAGCCGTTTTGAACAGCAATGATTTTAATAAAATTCAAGGTATTTCTCGACCTTCAGTTATCATAAAAGAAGATGGAATTCCGTATTATTTAGAATCATCCGATTCAATAAAAAAGCAATTATCCATAACGCATCACGGTAGATTTGAGAGAATCATTACGCTGATTTAAAAAGCTTCTACTGTAATTGTTTTCTTTTTGCTTGCACAACATAATAAACTACCAAAATCAAAAAGGGTAATGTTGATGCCATAATTTTAAAATTGAAAGACAACAATCCAACCACAAAAAACAAAAGAACAATTGGAGTTAAAACTGCTACACCTAAATGATTTAGTTTCGTATTGATTTTAGGGTTAATGACAGCATAAATTAAAATCAGTTGCGCTAATAATCCCAGTAAAATCAATGGATGTGTGAAATTACTAACCCAGTTTTTAGTGTTGGTGAAAATCTCATATTCACCTTGAAAAACAAACATAGAATTATTAGGTGGCCATTCTAAGTAACAAAATAGAAATGTTATCAGTAAACTTAAATTTATAAGCCGTTTCATACTACTAAAATTATGTATCAAAAATTACTGCAGCGAAATTCCCAAGCGAGATTTTAACTTTAAAAACAGTAACGCAATAGTGTAAGCATCATCTGAAGCTGTAATTCGCTCGGCTTTAGGTATTTTATAAGCCGTACTCAATTCGTCTAAAGAAAAACTTTTGTCCGTAATATCCAATAATTTTCTATGCATTACTTCAATATCCAATGCTTCGTTTTTAATACGACCGCATTCTAATTTTGACAAGGCTTCGTTGAGCATTTCAATATCAAAATGAATCCGATGACCAATTAGAGTGGCATTACCAAGGTATTCCAAAAGTTTTTCAATTGCTGCCGGTTCGGCTAATTTCGGAATACTACTTTCGATGATGAAATCGTTGGTGATTCCGTTATCATGAAGGTATTTGTATTGCGGAATGGCAATTTCGAATGCATCACCAACAATGATTGTATCGTTGATGACTGCTACACAACCAAAAGATAGAATGACATCTTTTTCAACATTCAAGCCAGTTGTTTCTATACTTATTGCTACAAATCGGTTTGATTTTTTTTCAAATTTAGACAAGTAGTTTTTGTAAAACTCTGGATACGGTTTATTGATGTTTTTTAACCAATCAAGCATGATTATGAAAATTGAGTGAGTTGAAAACGGTCTTTAATTAATTCCTCTAAATCTTCCATCGGTGCGAAAGCATTTTTGAGTTTTTCTTTATCCGATTTAGAAAGCTCTTCAATATTAATAAATTGACCATCCGAATCATTTTTGATTCCGTTTACAGTTCTAAACTTAGATAAACTGAGAAATGCTTCGGCGCAATTCAAGTAAATTTCAGCGTGTTTCGGATCAGAAATAGCCAATTGTTTGAAACGCAAAAACGTATTGTTAATTCCTCTGATGGTCAGACTTAACGTCATGATGCGCGCACCATCAATCAACGGCATAATAGCTCTGTTTTTGATGTCGAATTTCCCTTTGTTTTCGCCTTCTTCTTCCAAATTGAACTTTTTAAAGAAGTTTAGTGGTGCTGGTTTTTTCAAAGCGTCATTGCCCAAATAATCAAAGAAAAGAGCATTATTTTTGACGTTTCTGAATATCGTTTCGGTAATCGCATCTTCCAATTGCTGTTCACCAAAAGCCAAATCATAATCAAAGAAAACACTGCTAATTTCATTGGAAACTTCACCTGGAGTATTCATCCAATTATTGTATTGTTTGATCCAGTCAGACAACGACTTACACCATAACAAATTGCTTGCCATATGATTTTGTGGACAATTTGAATAACCCACTTTTTCGAGAGTAGAAGTAGCTTTTTTTGCCAATTTTATGAAGTAATCTTTGACATCACGATATTTATCGGCGGCAACATCTTCAAAAACCAAAATACTGTCTTGATCGGTGAGTAGCGTTTGCTCTTTTCGGCCTTGACTTCCAATACTCAACCAAGCGAATCGGGCAGGAGGCGATCCTAAATCGAGGATAGCTAATTCGACCGCTCTTTTAACAATAGCCAACGTAATTTCGCCACTAATACTATTAATATGAGTAAGCGGAATGTTTTTTTCTAACGAAGTTTGTACGATTTCGGATAGTTTATCACGAACTTGTTTCAAATCTTTTGCACTCTGTGAACGCTTTATTTCTTTGAGAAGAATTCCGGGATTACTCGCTTGTGCAACTACCAAATCGTGCTCTGAAATCACGCCTTTAATATCCGATTTGTCGGTTCCATCAAAAGTTACACACAAATGCGTCACGCCATGTTTCAGCATGATTAACTGCGCTTCGGCAACCGAAATGTTCTCAGAAACCGTCACGACAGGTGAGGCCATGATGGAGTTTATGGGTTGTGAAATTTCGACTTTTCCCGTGGCAACTTTAGTTCTGAAATCGGTATCGGTTACAATTCCGATGGGTTGATTATTGTCTGAAATTAGAGCACTATTCATTAAATTCTCCGTCATTAAAGTAGCAACTTCCTTTATTTTAGTGGAAGCAGTTACTTTAACTGGACTTTTAGAATAATTCAGCGACTGGAAGTAGAGTGTATCCGATTGCGTATCAGAAACCACATTATCCGAAATCAATTTATTGTTGTATTTATCAGCAGGATTTTTAGAATTGGTTGCAAAACTTTCCAATAGAAAGTTCAATACTTCAGGGTTTTGCGCTACGTAAGGCTTAAACGTTTCAATAGGAATGGCGTACAAAATGCTTTCTTCACGTGCTTTAGCATTCATTTGATAGTTATTTTTAGCAAAAAACGGACGTAAACCAAAAATATCGCCAGGATAACATTTGTTCAATAGCGATTCATCTGCATCCGAAATCACCGTAAGATGAACTGCACCAGAAGCCACTACATAAAAAGAATCGTGTAAGGCATCGTTGATTTGAAACAAGGTTTTGTGCTTTTCCAAATTGATGACGCGAATGGTTAAGGTGATTTTAATTAAATCGTCGTACGACAAAAAACTAAAAGGTTCGTATTCTTTTAAAAAATCGGCTACACGTTGAGAAATAGCGTTACTCATAGTCAATGTTATTTGTATAAAAATAGGAATAATCAATCAAAGCGCAAAGGTAATAAGATAAAAAATTGAAATCTAATACCATCGTATCAATTTACTACTACAAACCTTATTTTTTTTAATTAAATTTACATTTCTAATCGTTTTTTATGAAAGCAGTCACAAAAGAATTTTGGTTTGCAATCTTCAGTTGGACAACGATAATTGCTCAGTTTGTTTTATTACTTGGAGCACGAACGACCAATGTAGTAGAAGCAGTTTTTAGATTTTTTACTTTTTTCACCATACTAACTAATATTCTAGTTGCGATTGTATTTACCGCATTATGGCTGCAACCTAAAAACAGTTTTTCCTTTTTTACACGATTTAATACTATTTCATCAACAGCAGTTTACATATTTGTTGTTGGGTTTGTATACAACACCGTTTTGCGTTTTATTTGGGAACCAACAGGACTGCAACGAGTTGTAGACGAAATGTTGCATTTAATTATTCCGATTGTATTTATACTGTATTGGTATTTTTCAATTGAATCCAATACAATTAAATGGAAATCATTCTTTAATTGGTTGTTGTATCCAATGATTTATTTGATTGTCATTTTAATTCGCGGACATTTTGTCAATTATTATCCGTATCCATTTGTGAATGTTTTGGAACTTGGATATTCTAAAGTAGCAATCAATTCTTTGCTATTGACTTTGTTCTTCGGAATCATTTCGTGTATTGTAATTGGAGTAGTACGCTATCGAAATAAATAATAAAAAAAGCTCTTATATATCTTGCCTTTGAAAAAAATCTATTTTACATAATATAAATTATAGTGCAAATGTATTAATTCATAAAAACATATGCAATCACTATTTACAGTTCTTCTAAGATTTTTAAACGATAGATTCTTCCAATCTCAATAGTAAGTTTCTGAGTGTAATCTTCAGTCAGCCAACTGCGGTAGTTTTTGGTAACGTTTCCTAAGCAAATACAATATTGTTTGATTCGGTATTCAATATCGTCGTTTAATTCTTTGGCTAATTTTCGTGCGTCTGATAATTCTTCCGTATTTTCAACGCACATCGTTGCATGCTGTTTCAGCGATTTTTCAATAATCGTTTTGGCTTTGAGATTGTTTTTTACGGTGTATTTGAATTCTTCGTGAACATCCATAAAAATATCGTCTGTTTTTGAAAATTTCTTTCGCAAAGCATCCGGCATTACGTATTTAAAATTAGCTTCAATTTCGGCATCATCACGCAAGCTTTCTAAGTAATATTCGGGCGATTTAAAAATGTGCTGCCAATCCACAGGATTATTCCATAAACCAAATCGTAAAGCATTGTTTCCCAAATCAATAACCGTAAAACTGTCTTTGTGAGGTAAACGTCGAGAACCACGTCCAATCATCTGAAAATAAAGCGTTAACGACTTGGTAGCACGATTTAAAATGATGCTTTCAACTGTAGGTTCATCAAATCCGGTGGTTAAAATTCCGACCGATGTTAAAATCGCATCGGGAGTTTTCTTAAACCATTGCAGAATTTCTTTTCGATCTTCGTTGGATGTGGTATTGTCTAAGTGTCGAATGTTGTAGCCTGCATGCCTAAAACTCTCATAAACATGCAATGATGTGTTGATTCCGTTGTTAAAAATAAGCGTCTTTTTTCCCAAAGATTTTTCAGTGTAAGCATGCAACAATTTCTCTTGCATGATCATATTACTGTACAAATCATCGGACGATTTTACGGTATAATCACCGTTAATTCCGACTTTCAGTGACGTCAAACCAACATCATAACTGTAGGTTGTGGCTTTAGCCAAAAATCCTTTGTCAATTAAGTTCTGAATGGTATCACCTACAATTAATTCATCGTAGTTTTCGTACATCGGCAATTTGATATTCGAACTCAATGGCGTTGCCGTTACACCCAATATGAATGCATTTTTAAAAGCACTGAATAACTTTCTAAATGAATTGAAGTGAGCTTCGTCAATAATCACTAAACCAACATCTTGTATTTCTAATTTTTCGTCGTTTAAGCGGTTTTTAAGCGTTTCAATCATCGCCACAAAACACGAGTATTCTTCTTGATCGGGTAAGTCTTTAATCGAACTATTAATGATTTTGTTTTTAACATCAAAACCTTTGAGCATTTTGGAAGTCTGCTTGCACAATTCGATTCGGTGCGTTAAAACAACCACTTTTTTATTGTGTTGTTCTAAATAACGCCTTGTGATTTCAGAGAAAATAACCGTTTTTCCACCGCCAGTTGGCAATTGATACAGTAAATGATAATTATGAGGTTGATTGTCTAATCGGTCAAATATTTTGTCAATATCGCCTTTCTGGTAGCCATAAAGCTCCTTTCTTTCTTCAATTTCGACAAGAATATCCTTTTTTGACATAGCATTTTTACAATTTTGCAAAAGTACTCTAAAAAAGACTTTGTCGAGTATAATTTAACTATTTAATGTAAATTTAATAATCAAACCGTTCTATAATGGCATTGAATTCGTAATGATTCATCCAATTTTGCACCAGCGTTTCAGCGCTAATAGCCACTACTCTACTCTTAAATTCGCTTAAAATTCCCTTTTCAATCATAAACGCTATGGCTTGCTCGAACGAGTTCAGCATACTTTTATAAAAAGCTTCTTGTTTGATCTCTCTTTCAGAGGAAAGTGTTTGAGCAATTTCGATAGTATACAGCATTACATCGGCAATCAAGAAAGGATCAACTCCCAATACTATAAAATGTTTGATGAATTTCTGCGCCACCGAACGACGCATTTTAGGTCTTTTAGCTCGAACGGGATAATATTCGTTTGAAATTTTGAGTTTCGCATCTTTAACCAAATTAGTTTCATTGGGACGAAATACAAAATCATAATAGACTTTGACGTCTTTGAACTTATCGTACAATTCGACCAACTGTTCTTCCAATTGTTCCTTGGTAAGTTGGTTTATGTAGTTCTTTAGGTCGCGTTTACTCATAATGGTTAAATTAGTGCAAAAGTAACTCAGTTTGTTGTTTTAATGTAAATGTTATTACTTAATTTTGCCTTTCAAATTTAGTGTATGAGCAAGATTTTTAAGTTTACAGCAATTTCAGAAGGTATTTCCTATCTAGTTTTATTAGTCAATATGTTGTTTATCAAGCCTAATAACATGGATTTATACAAAACGTTATTATTCCCAATTGGCATGGCGCATGGAGTTCTTTTTATTGGCTATGTTATTTTGGCTGTTTTAATAAAGAAAGAACAAAACTGGTCGTTAAAAGATTTTTTTGTGGTGCAATTGGCTTCTTTTATACCATTCGGAACCTTTTATATAGAGAAAAAGTACCTGAAAAATGCATAAAATTTTACAGAGTATATTCAATTGGATTTATCCATTACTGAGAAAAATTGGTTTTGGAGATACTTTAGCTTCATATATAAGTTTGTTGCTGAACATCGTCCTTTTGTGTGTTCTCGCCTATCTTATTTATGTTGTTTTTCGAATTGTACTAGTGACAGTAATGGCTGTTGTAGCCAAAAAAACCAAAACGCATTTTGATGATTTGTTGGTTTCCAATCAAACAGCAAAGTACATTGCTCACCTGATTCCGTTTTTATTCATTTACAAATCAGTACCGATTATTTTGGATGACTATGTATATTGGGAATCGGTTTTTGGTAAAATGGTAGGAATTTATATTATTTTACTTTCACTTTGGATCATTCGAAGTGTGATGAAAGCCTTTCGAGATTATTTGAAAGATCAGCCTAGATTTAGTGATAAACCCATCGATAGTTACATTCAAGTAATTATGATTGTGCTTTGGATTTTTGCCACTGGAGTTATCATTTCTAAAATCTTCGACATCACAACCAACACATTGTTGGCTTCAATGGGAGCTTTGTCGGCAATTATTATTTTGGTTTTTAGAGATACTATTTTAGGATTTGTAGCCAGTGTGCAAGTTTCGCTAAACGATATGGTTCGAATAGGCGATTGGATTACATTTGATAAATACGGAGCCGATGGCGATGTGATTGAAATCAATTTGGCAACGGTAAAGGTGCGCAATTTTGATAATACGACTACTACGATTCCGACTTACAGCTTAATATCCGATTCGTTTAGAAACTGGCGCGGAATGTTGGATTCAGACGGAAGACGAATCAAAAGATACATCTTAATCAAAGGAAAAAGTATTCGTTTTTTGAAAGAAGAAGAATTGCAGAAAATGAAACAAATCCAGTTGATTTCAAATTATATTGACACTCGACAAGAAGAAATCAACAAGTTCAATGCAGCCAATAAGATCGATAAATCACTTTCGATTAACGGAAGAAACATGACAAATTTTGGTTTGTTCCGAAAATACATCACGAGTTATTTGGAAAATTATCCTGGTTTGAACAAAGACATGATTTTGTTGTGTCGTCAGTTGCAACCTACATCACAAGGAATTCCATTGGAAATTTACACTTTTTCAAAAGACCAACGTTTTGAGCAATACGAATACATCATGGCCGATATTTTTGATCACATTATTGCTTCAACAGTGTATTTTGATTTGGAAATTTTCGAACTTTCAACAGATAAAAACACGATTGTGGACTAACGCATTTTCAATCGATCTTCAACAAATTCGATTTTTGTTTTCCCGTGTGGATGTGGTTTTCCATTCAAATCAACACTTACCATTGTTATTGTATCAATCGTAATGATGGTTTCTTTGGTCATCATGTTGCGCACTTCGCACATCAATGTCAGCGATGTTGTTCCAAATTTCACCACATCAATACCAATTTCAACAATATCGCCTTGCTTGGCCGAACTTCTAAAATTGATTTCCGACATGTGTTTGGTTACAATTCTCGGACTTTCCAATTGTATGATCGAATACAAGGCTATTTCCTCATCAATCCAAGCCAACAATCGACCTCCAAATAAAGTACTATTCGGATTTAAATCTTCGGGCTTAACCCATTTTCTGGTATGAAATCGCATAATTTTATGTAAGAATTTAGGCAAAATTACTGATAAAATTGCATTTTATAGACATAAACTTTACCAAATTCAACACTAATTTTAACAGTTTTTTGACGTTTTAATTGTTTAAATGCTTAATTATAGTATATTTGCGGGTTATTAATAGGATAAACCCATATTTATATAATGAAAAAAATTACTTTACTACTGTTATTATTAGCTTCTTCAGGCTATGTGTATTCTCAGGAAACAGAAAAAAAAGAGGACGAAGCAGTTGATAGCCAAACCTACAACAGATGGACTTTAGAAGCTACTGTTGGTCAAGGAAAAGGACTTAGACCGTATCAAAAAGGATACTTCTCGAGCGATTCTGGAAGCTTATTTGGAGGTGTCGATGCTAATAGTTTTTCTTTAGCCGCTCGTTACATGTTTACACCTGTATTTGGAGTTAGAGGAAGATTTGGTTATGATGATTTAAAAAATCAACCCGACACAGGAAGTGAAGAATTCAGAATGCAAGTGTTATCATTCCGACCAGAAGGTGTAATCAACTTAAATCGTTTGTTTGGTGCAGAAGAAGTATTGGGTAGATTAGGTTTTCTTTTCCATGCTGGTTTGGATGTTTCTCAAGTCACGTCTAAAACTCCAAACGTAATAGAAAATGACCAAAATTATGGTGTTGATGAATACAATGGTGGAATTGTAGTTGGATTAACTCCGCAATTCAGAATTGCTAACAAACTTTCTATTTTATTTGACGTGAGTGTGTTGAAAAATTTCAGACAACACTTTAACTGGGATGGTTCGTACTCTGATACTGATAATAATTTAGGTGGAGAATACATTTCGGCAAGTTTAGGCCTTTCTTATTCTTTCGGAAAAGATAAAATTCACGGTGATTGGGCTGTTATTAAAGATCCGAAAATTGAAGAAATTGAAGCTCTTGACAAACGTGTTGGCGAAATGGAAGAATTGATGAATGATTCTGATAAAGATGGTGTTCCAGATTATTTAGATCAAGAGAACAATTCATTAGCAGGAGTTGCAGTTGATACAAGAGGTAGAATGGTTGATTTGAACAAAAATGGTGTTCCTGATGAATTAGAAACGTATTTCAAAAACAACGGAATATTACCAACTAATTCGTCTACAACTACCAACAATAATAATAGTTCAGACGAAGCTAGAAACTTAATCAATGGTGGTTACGTATCTGCTTACTTCGATACTAACAAAACAAAACCAACTAATGTTTCTTCACAAGGAATTGATTTCATTCTTACTTATTTAAGAAAGAATCCATCATCTAAGTTAGAAATTTACGGTCACGCTGACGAAATCGGAAGCAACGCTTACAACGATAAATTGGCTAATGATCGTGCAGAAAGCATTAAAAATGTGTTGATTAAAGCCGGTGTTCCTGCTGATCGAATTTCAATAAAATCAGAAGGTGAAGATGCTTCAGTTGATCCGAATTCACCAGAGGCAAGACGTATTGTTAGACGTGTAACTTTCAAAGTTGACTAATTAACAATCGATTCTTAATAACTTATAAATAACCCTCAAGTAATTGGGGGTTATTTTTTTAATTTTATATAGCAACATAAACCCTAAAGCTATGAAAACTAAAGACGAAGCGATTCTAGAATTAAGAGGCGGAAGTATTGGCGTTATAAGTGAGAATTCGAGCTCTGAAGAACGATTTCAAAACACTACTCTCCGACCGATATTAAAGTTTCAAAATGATTTGTTTGTAGAGGTTTTTAAAAATTATGCGATCAAGCAAAAAGGAGTTTTCTTTACACTTTCACCAGAAAAAAAGATGAGTTACATCGAAAATGTAATACAACGCGACATCAAGTTCAGAAATTCACTAAAAGGTATTGTGATTGGAATGTTCACTTTAGATGAATACCACGACTACATTCTAAATTCATCCAACTTAAACAAAAGGATGATGAATTTATTAATAGAACGATTGAAAAGTCAAGTGATTTTATTTGAAGAAGTAGCTTAACGCTTTTTCAAAAACTGATAGATTTCTTTCCAACTTGTGGTTTGCAAAGCGATAGTTGATTCGAGTTCTTCTCGTTTGGAGCTGATTTCTGTTGCTCCTAATTCTTCATCATTATCAATAAAAATTCCTTTTGCGCCCAAATTTTTAGCAAATTCTACATCAGTTAACCTGTCTCCTATCATGAATGAATTAACTAAATCGTAGTTTGGATTGTTAATGTATTCTATAACCATTGCGATTCCGGGTTTGCGTGTCGGTTTGTTCTCATGAGGAAAACTATCATCAATAAACACTTTTGAAAATACAATTCCTTCATTTTCAAATGATTTTATAATCTTATTCTGAATACTCCAAAAAATGTCATTGGGCAATAAATCGGTTCCTAAACCATCTTGATTGGTAACCATAACTAATTCGTAATCCAATTTACGTGCAATTTTGCCCAAATAGCGAAATACTTCTGGGTAGAATTCTAATTCGTCAAATGAATTTAAAATATAATCGGGCGGTGCAGCTTCTTTGACTATGGTTCCATCACGATCGATGAAGAGTACTTTTTTCATATGTTTTATTTATTCAAAATTAAACAAAAAAACCGCTTTATCACGACAAATAAAGCGGTTTTATAGCGAAACAGTTATAATTTAATCATCATCTTCTTCTCCTTGAGTAGCAGTTTCTGACTGGGTTGCTCCTGCCGTTGTTGTTCCATTTGCTCTAATTTCGGTATGACGAATTTCACCACCTGTTGTTCCCGTTTGTTGCGCTAAGAAAACGCCTACGGCAGCAACAGTCATAGCTAAAAACGAAACAAGGTTTGCTTTTGCATTCTTTTTAACATTCAAATACAAACCAACAATTGAAATTGCTCCCAAGAAATAAAGAACTAACGCTAATTTTTCAGCAGCTTCTTCGTGTTCGTGGATAATTTGATCCGTAACATCGGGTAATTTCTCTGCAATTTCCTCTGCTCCTTCTCCGGTATTCATACTCGCGAATGAAAATAGTGCTGCCACAATAAACAGGCAATACGCTGTGTTTTTAATCGAATTGTTTTTAAAAACCAATCCGCCAATCAAAATTCCTAATCCCAATATCGTCCCGATAATTGGAAAGTGATTTACTACCATGTGCCAATGTGCATCATTCATAATTTCAAAATTTATTATTTATTTACTATTTTATACTCTAACTCCAAATAGGTAACCAACTAAGGCCGACAAAACCATAGCAATTGTTCCCCAGATAGTGATTCGTAATATTGCCTTTTTACTACTTGAACCACCAGTTTTAGCTGCCATACTTCCTAATATCATGAGAAAAATCAAAGTAGAACCATACAGCCAATATTCCATGTTTTTTATGGGTGCAAAAAGAACAACCAGTAGTGGCAATACACCACCAACACTAAACGCCGCACCCGATGATAAAGCGGCCTGAATTGGATTGGCTTGACTGATTTCATTAATTCCTAATTCGTCTCTAATATGAGCTGCGAGCGCATCTTTTTCGGTTAATTCAACAGCTACTTGCATTGCCGTTTCCTTTTTTAAACCTCGTTTCTCGTAAATCTGAGCTAAAATGTTCAACTCTTCTTCGGGCATTTCTTCTAATTCTTTTATTTCACGTTCAATATCCGCTTTTTCAGTATCCGTTTGCGAACTCACCGATACGTATTCGCCAGCAGCCATAGACAATGCACCTGCTACAAGCCCTGCGACAGTTGCCAAAATAATAGGCTCTCTTGTTGAGCTGGCTGTGGCAACACCAATTGCTAAACTTGAAATCGATATTATTCCATCGTTGGCGCCCAAAACAGCAGCACGCAACCAATTACTTCTGTGAATATAATGACTGTCTAAATAATTGTCAATTGTAATTGAACTCTCTTCTTTTTTTGATTTACTCATTGTACTAAAATTAAGTAGTTATATTTAATCAATTAGATCAAAAACACCTTTGGTGAGCAGTTTCGAATTAGCATTAATTTCCTTATTCGGAATGATTTCAACTAATTCTTCGGTACTTTCACCTTTCACCACATTTACTTTTTGAAAGTGATAGCCTTTGGCGTCTTGTGATTTCAATAAAAGTACGAAATTTTTATCGTTTTCGAAGCCTAAAGCGTCTTTTGGTATAGCAAATCCTTTTTTAGTATTCACAACTATTTGTGCTTCGATGAACATTCCAGTCAGTAATTTTTGCTTCACATTTTCATCCAAATGACCGTGTACATTACTGGTTCTGTCGTTACCTTCAATTGATTTCCCTATTAAATGTACTTTCCCAAAAAATTGCTCTTTTGAAGCTTCTGGAACGTTAAACTTGATGGTTTGGTTTTCTTTAATAGATAGAATGTCTTTTTCAAACACTTTCATTTCAAGGTGTAACGTTGTGGTGTTGACAATTTCCAAAATCACATCTGATGGCATTACCGACATTCCAACATTAGCATTCATTACGGTTACATCACCCGAAATGGGTGAAAACAACGTTATTGAAGTCACAACTCTTCCACGTTCCACTTGAGTTGGATTAATATTCAACATTAGTAACTTTTGACGCAACGATTGGTATCTTCCTTTGGCACTTCGATACTCGCTTTCGGCTTTTAAGTAGTTTTTTTGTGACGTTATTTTCTCGTCATAAAGTGTTTTTTGACGTTCAAATTCCGATTTCAAATAATTGATTTGTTCGGCTACTTCAATATAGTCTTTCTGAATGTCTACAATCTCGGTACTTTCGATGGTAACTAACGCTTGACCTTTCGACACTTTATCACCTACTAATAATCGTGACGACTTAATGAATCCTCCAATAAAAGTTGTGATTTTAGCTTTGTTTTGTGGTGGCGCATCAATTTTCCCAGATGCTTTAACCGTAACATCAAAGTCACTTTCTTTTGGTGTAGCAATTTCCATTTCCATGTTTTTGAATTGAGATGGAGTTACAGTTATTAAGCCATTATTGGTGTCTTCAACAATTTCTTTTTTATCGTCTTTACACGAAATAAATACTGTAGTTAGCGCGAATAAATAAACTAGTTTTTTCATATTATTGAATGGATAGAAATTGTAAATCATATTGTATCTTATTGTAATTGTATACACTTTCGAGGTAATCAACCTGAATTGTAGTAGCATTCTCTAGCGAAGTGATGTATTGAAAGAAGTCAATTTCTCCATGCTGATAGCTCATATTGGCTACTTTAATGATTTCTTTGGCCAATTTTTCGCCGTATTCGGTATAGTACTTAATAGCTTCATCGTATTTTAATGCTTCTTCTTTTTTCTGTAAAAGATGTTGGTTAATTCGAGTCATTTCATTTTGTTTACGCTCTTCCCAACTTTGCGATTCCAATTGAGCAACTTTGATTTTGGATTTGGTTCCGCCAAATAAAATAGGAACCGAAACACCCAATTGAAACCCGTTTAATCCTTTGGATAAACCGCTGTTATTTCCTTGAAAATACTCCAAATTAATATCGGGTAAATACTGCTGTTTTTGTAGCTTTTGATTAGTTTGATTGATTTTACTAATGCTTTCGAAATACGAACTGTACAAACTTTCAGTTGCGCTTTTCTCTATTTGTAGTTTTGTCAATTTATTTGTTGAAACTTGAACTTCCGCTTTCGATTGTAATAAAGATTGTAAAGCTTCATAACTAGCCTTTTTGTCTTTATCTATTTGAACTAATTTGGTTCTGATTTGTCGGAATTTGCTTTGCGCCGTAATTTTCTCTAAATAATTGGTCTCTCCGAGCTCAAATCGTCGATCACTGGCTTTGGAGAAATTCTGGTACAAACTATCCAAATACGTGTACAATTTCTCTTGATGCTGATAATATACAATTTGATTATAGGTTTGCGCAACGGCATTTGATAAATCATTTTTTACAATTTCAAAGGCAGCTTTTTCCTTTTCATATTCGGCAGTATATAATTTCTTTTGTGCTCCATAAACTGTTGGAAATAAAAAACGTTGCTGAATCCCGAATACGTTTAACGGTTTATTGTTTACTGCCAAATTGTTTTGATCGTAACTGTAATACACATTCGTTTTATCAAATGAATATGCTGATTTTATATTGGCGTTGTATTTTTCTACTTGCAATTGTGTAGCCTTGATGGCTTTATTATTTTGATGAGCCAATGCAATTAAACTGTCCAATTGAGTAGTCTTTTTTTCTTGTGAAAAGGCCAAAGTACATGATAGAAACAGCATGATAATTGTCGCATTAGCGTGAATTTTAAACTTTGCTTTTTTGCCTTCTTTTTTGTCTAAAATTTTATAAAGAACGGGCAAGACTATCATGGTTAAAATAGTTGCAGTAAACAAACCTCCAATGACTACAGTTGCTAATGGTCGTTGCACTTCAGCTCCAGCCGAGGAAGAAATCGCCATTGGTAAAAATCCTAAAGCAGCAGCAGCGGCAGTCAGTAAAACCGGACGCAAACGATCGGTCGTTCCTTTTAAAATGAGTTCGTTGATGTCTTTCATTCCGTTGTGTTTGAGTTCTTTAAAATGTTCGATCAATACAATACCGTTGAGTACCGCAATTCCGAATAGAGCAATAAATCCGACTCCAGCCGAAATACTGAAGGGCAAATCGCGTATCCACAGAAATAGTATTCCACCGACTGCCGACAATGGAATCGCTGAATAAACCATTAATGCTTCTTTGACTGAACCAAAAGCGAAATACAATAAAATGAAGATTAAAAATAATGCAATCGGAACGGCAATCATCAATCGAGCTTTGGCACTTTGTAGGTTTTCAAACTGTCCGCCATAAGTCACATAATAACCAGGAGGAAGTTTAATTTTACTTTCAATGATGTTTCGAGCATCGTCAACAACACTCTGTAAATCGCGGTTTCTCACGTTGATTCCGACTACAATTCGGCGTCGAGTATTATCGCGAGAAATCTTCGCTGGACCTTCAGTATATTCTATTTGTGCTAATTCTTGAAGCGGAATTTGTTCGCCGTTTGGCGTTGGAACGTATAAATTGCGAAGATTATCAATGTCTTGTCGATTGGTTTTATCGAGACGAATGACCATATCAAAACGCTTTTCACCTTCAAACACATTTCCGACTGTTTTTCCGGCAAAACCAAGAGCAATCAATTCGTTTAAATCGGAAATATTCAATCCGTAACGTGCTATTTTAGAACGATTGTAAACCACACTCATTTGAGGTAAGCCTTCTGTTTTCTCGATAATTACATCCGAAGCACCTTCTACATTTTCGATGGCATACTTGATTTGTTCAGCACGTTTGGCCAATACATTCAAATCTTCTCCAAAAATTTTGATGGCCACATCCGAACGCGTTCCTGAAATTAACTCGTTGAAACGCATTTCGATAGGTTGTGTGAATTCGATTTCGATATTCGGAATTTGATTGGCAATAGCTTCTTTTATTTTATCAGCCAATTCGTCTTTACTATCGGCAGAAACCCATTCAGACTTGGGTTTTAGTTTAACGATGATATCGCTTTCTTCCATACTCATTGGATCAGTTGGTACTTCTGCAGCTCCAATTCGACTCACAACTTGCTCCACTTCTTGGAAGTTTTTTAGAATTGTTTTCTCTATTTTGGTTGTTGTAGCAATGGTTTTCGACAATGAGGTTCCTGTTTTTAAAACGGGTTGAATTACAAAATCACCTTCGTCTAAGGTTGGAATGAATTCGCCGCCCATGGTACTGAAAAGCACTATTGCAAAAACCAACAATCCAGCTGCGCCATACATTACTTTTTTGGTATTTCCAATGGCCCAATTGATAACTGGAAAATACCATGAATTTAATTTGTTTATTAATTTTGAGGAAAATGAATTTGGATTTTCTTCTTTTGGTTTTAGAAATAATGATGAAACCACGGGAACATAAGTAAAACAAAGTAACATCGCTCCTACTAAGGCAAAACTGAACGTCATAGCCATTGGTTTGAACATTTTACCTTCAACACCTGATAACGAAAGAATTGGAATGAATACTATTAGAATGATTAACTGACCAAATACAGCCGAATTCATCATTTTGGAAGCACTTTTATACGTGATTTCGTCAATTTGAATTTGTTGATCTTCTTTGGATAAGGTAGTCAAATGTTTGGATTTATGGGCGATTTGAAATGCGATGAATTCGACAATAATCACCGCACCATCAATGATAATTCCGAAGTCAATTGCGCCTAAACTCATTAAATTAGCATCAATTCCGAAGATGTTCATGAACGATATGGCAAACAATAAGCACAGCGGAATAACAGAAGCGACAACCAATCCAGAACGCCAATTTCCTAGCAAAAGAACCACAACAAAAATTACGATTAAGCAACCTAGAATTAAATTTTCAGCTACCGTAAATGTAGTTTTACCTACCAATTCGCTTCGTTCTAAAAACGAATTGATGTAAACGCCTTTGGGTAGTGTTTTCTGAATTTCGGCTACACGTTCTTTCACATCGCTGATTACTTGTTTGGAATTGGCGCCTTTGAGCATCATCACCTGACCTAATACCTTCTCGCCTTCTCCATTTCCGGTTATGGCTCCAAATCGATTGGCACTTCCAAATTGAACTTGTGCAACATCCTTGATGTAAATGGGATAGCCATTAGAATTGGCAACTACTATGTTTTCAATGTCTTGAATGGATTTTACTTTTCCTTCACCACGTATGAAATAACTTTGATTGACTTTTTCGATGTAAGCGCCACCCGCAATGCTATTGTTTTTTTCTAAAGCCGAAAATACATCCGCCATAGCAATGTTCATCGCTTTGAGTTTAGACGAATTGATCGCCACTTCGTATTGTTTTAAATAACCGCCCCAAGTATTAACTTCAACTACACCTTTTATTCCAGACAACTGACGTTTTACAACCCAATCTTGAATCGTTCGCAAATCGGTAACAGAGTATTGTTCTCTATATGCTGGTTTTACATCCAAAACATATTGATAAATTTCACCTAAACCAGTTGTAATTGGACCCATTTCTGGAGTTCCGAAACCTTGTGGAATCTTCTCTGAAGCAGATTTTATTTTTTCAGCTATGAGTTGACGTGGCAAATACGTTCCAATTTCGTCTTCAAAAACGATGGTAACTACTGAAAGTCCGAATTTTGAAATAGACCGAATTTCTTTTACACTAGGCAAATTGGCCATTTCGATTTCAACTGGATATGTTATGTATTGCTCGATATCTTGAGTAGAAAGATTGCGAGAAGTGGTGATTACCTGAACTTGATTATTGGTAACATCGGGAACAGCACCAATCGAAATTTGGAAAACAGAGAATAACCCAAAGACAAAAATGGTTAAGGTAAACAGTAAAACAATGAGTTTGTTTTTTAAGCTAAAGGCAATTATTTTTTCAAGCATTTTAATTTCATTTTCTACTTGCAAAGGTAGAATCGAAGTTGCTTGAATAGCTTAAGAAAGCCTTAAAACAAAATTAGGGAATCCTTAATTTTAAAGAAGTTCCGACGTTTTCTTCGCTTGAAATTTCAATGGTGATGTGCAGAATATCACACAGTCTTTTTACTATCGAAAGTCCTAAACCAGTTCCTTTTATAGTTGGATTTTTTGAGTTACTTGCTCTGTAAAAAGAATTAAAAATTTTACTCAAATCTTCTGAAGGAATTCCTAGACCATTATCATTAATAGTAATAATTGTTGCTGAATTTTCTTTGCTTAATTTGATTTGAATTTTTCCATCGGGTTTGGAATATTTTATAGCGTTGGAAAGCAAATTTCCAATGATAATTGAAATCAGATAATAGTCGGTTTGTACGTAATATTCGTCTTCAAATTGGGTAGAAATATCTAATTTTTGTTTGCTGATTTTATCCGAATAGCGTGATAAACTATCCAGAATTAGGGCGTTCAAAAACACATTCTCTACCTTATTATTTTGCTTTTGATTTTCAAAACGCGCTAATAAAAGTAGCTCATCAACCAAATTATTTAGGCGATTTACTTCACTAACACAAAATGCAATTTTTTCTTCATACTCTTGTTTTTCACGTGGTTTACGAATTAAAACTTCAAGTGTACCTTTAATTACTGCAAGTGGAGTTCTTAATTCATGTGAAGCATCAGAAGTAAATTGTTTTTCGCGTTCAACGGCTTCTTCCATTCGATCGAGTAAATCGTTTATGGTTTTGGAAAGTACATACAGTTCGTCTTTGTTGGTTGGTAAATCAATACGCGTGTTTAAGTTGTCTTTGGTAATTTTACTTGATGTTTCAGTGATGTTTACCACTGGTTGGATACTTCTACCCGCAAAAAATCGTGCAATTAAAAACAGAAGAATTAGAATGATTGGAAACGTGATCAATAAAATGTTTTTTAGAATATAAATGATTTCAAAATCATCTAAAGACATGGCGACAACCAAATAACCAATGACTTTGTCATTATTGATAATAGGCGTTTGAATTTGTCTAATTGGAATTCCATTTAAAAATGCATCTACGTATTCATTATCTTTTGAGGCATCTAAAAGTAGTAAGTTGGATTGTTTTAAATTGGGTGATTTGTCGATTAACTTTTTGTTGTTATCATAAAATTGCACGAAAACTGGATTGACACTGATGGTGTTGTGTTCGCGAGCGCGCCATTGATCGACTTGAATTAAGTAAGTATCATTATTATCGATTGCAACATCATCTAAATGCTTTTGTAACTCTTCGTCAATTCCTTCATTAATGTGTTCGTCAACACTAAAATGAATTACTCTGTATATCACTATAAAAGCAAAAGCCGTCAGCAATGCTGTGCTCAAAATATAGTTGAACGCAATTCTGTTTTTATAGGAAAGTGAAAACATAATTAGTTGCTATCGTTGGCGATGTAACCTACACCACGAATGGTTTTGATACTTTCGTCTTCTTTACTGAGGTTGAGTTTTTTTCGAATGGCATTCATAAAAACATCAATGACTCCTGTGTCGTATTCGAAATGAATGTTCCAAACGTCTTCGATAATTTGTGTACGCGTGCAGACTTTGCCTTTGTTTTTTATCAAATATAGCAATAATTCGTATTCACGTTGCGTCAAATTTACTTCAGTACCATCGACTAAAACTTGGTATTTGGATTGAATGATTTTGATGGAATTCAGTTGTAAAACATCTTCTTCTAATTGGTATCGGAAATGTATTTTGATGCGTTCTAGCAATTCATCAAAACTGAATGGTTTTTTGATGTAATCATTCGCTCCAGCGCGCAAACCTTCTATGGTTTCTTGAATCGTATCTTTGGCAGTTAGAAATAAAATAGGAGTGGTTGTATTGGATTTTCTAAAGGCTTTACACACTTCTAAACCCGACATTTTCGGCATCATCCAATCCAATAGAATCAAATCAAAACTCGAGTTCAACGCCATTTCCAATCCGTCAGTTCCGTTGTAAGCAAAAGACACAGAATAGCCTTCTTCTTCTAAACCTTGCTTGAGAAAATCAGTAATTCCTTTTTCGTCTTCTATAATTAGAATCTTCATTGTTATTGCATTACAAATTTAAATCCGATAGAACCAATATTCGAACTCAATCCATCACTTCTATCGTAATGATTGAAACGGAAATCGATATTTTTTAATCCAAATTTCCAAATTTTTGCACTTGTAAATATGTCGGTATACGCAAATCCGAAACCGTATTGATTAGCATCAAAAGTGGATAAATCGTAATCGGAAGTATAGTATTCTTCAGTTGATACATGGGTTTCATAAGGTGCAAAATACTTCGACTGTTTTTGCGTATAGTAACGGTACATTGGAGTTAGCGTAAATTTATCCGTCAATTTTATTGGAAGTTCTATTGAAGCAGTATGCGCCGTAATATCCCAATTATCAGAGTAATAACGGTAATACGTTCGAACAACCAAATGCTCATTTACATAATAATTCCAACGCAAACCAATGGGCAATTTGAAACGTGATTTAGGCAGTTTTTCAATCGCATCGGCCAACTGATACGTTCCAGTATTACTTTCGTTTTGGTAATTTGGAATTCCCAACGGATTACCTACATAAAAGTTAGGCTTGTCTGCAAAATACATTCTGTGGTAAGGCGTTGACAATCGGCCTTCTTGTTGTACTAAATCGAAAAAGATAGAAAATTGAGTTTTCTTTGTCAGCACTTGAGAAAAACTAAACGAAGCGGAGTACGAATTTCTATTAGTAGAATCCCATTCTACAAAATTCGGATTATAAAGTGCTGAATTGTTGCCGTTTTGATCAAAAATCGGACCTTGATTTACTTGCAATTCTTTAGGATAAATCGGTTGCCAATTGTCTAAATACACATTTGCTTTTACAGAAACTTCCGAGTTTTTATCGTTGAATAAACGCGTGATTCCACCTCCAATTCCGATGGAAGAATAATCGTATTCCATTGAAACCGAAACATCGGCATTCCAAATAAAATTACGGTTATCACTACTATGGCTATAATTAGCTACTAATGATACCAACTGATCTTGCTCTGAAGCACCAGAGGAACTTTGCCATGGCGTTGGGTTAGCTGAATCGTAAGGATTGATATTACTTGATGAAGCCGAAGTGTAAGCTGAAATTCCGGCGTCAATAGTCAATACATCGTCGTCGTTCATTGGCATTGCTACAACAATATTGGAAGCAATATCCGTTAGATTTTCCGAACCTATTCCGCCAGAAACCGATGAGTGAACACCATCTTGCTTGTAATAACTGGCAAGGAAATCTACTTCGGTAGCTTCTAAAACACGTTTTTTGAATACTACTGTTGTGTCTTTGGTCGTTTCACTTTCTTGGGAAAAAGCAATCTGAGTTAAAAGTAAAAGGGAAAGAATTAGTTTGTTTCGCATGGAATTGAAATTTCTGTATTAATTAATTACAACCACAACCACCACCCGATTTTCCTCCATTGGCTCCAGCAGCAGCTTCACGATAGACTTGAAATGCAGTTTCGTAACGCTCGGTTGTTTTGGCCGTCAATTTCATATCCGGATCGTTGATTTTTTCTTTTTCGTACTCTTTGACGGAATTACACGATTGCAATCCGATAAGAACAATAGCTGCACTAAGTATTTTTTTCATGGTAATTATGATTTATATTTTTGAACATCAATGCCTTTTGAAGTGTGTATTTTTCCTTTATCATCAACAATGATGCATTGAATTCCTTTTAATTGATTGACCAAATCGAGCCCTACTTCTACTCCAAGTACAAAAATGCCCGTAGCGAGTGCATCGGCAATTTCAGTTTGTTTGGCAAAAACAGAAACACTCACGATTCCGGTTGCAGGATAACCTGTACGCGGATCAATAATGTGCGAGTAGCGAATTCCGTTGAACATCACAAATTTTTCGTAACTGCCAGAAGTTTCGACAGCACTGTCTTCGATGGGAAAAGTAGCAAACACTTTGTTTTTATTCATCGGATTGATGATGCCAATAGTCCACGGTTTTCCATCCAATTGTTTTCCCCACGTATTGATATCGCCCGAAACATTTACAATTCCGGATGTGCAACCTTTACTCTGTAATAATGCTTTCACTTTGTCGGCAATATAACCTTGTCCGATTCCGCCTAAACCCAATTTCATTCCTTCTAATTTGAGCAAAATGGTTTTTTCTTTATCATCTAAAATGATGTTTTGATAACCAATTTTTTCGACTGATTTTTTAATAGCTTCTGGAGATGGCATTTCTTTCATACTTCCATCAAACTTCCAAATTTTATCCATGGAAGCATACGAAATATCAAAAGCACCATTGGTCAATTTCGAAATTTTGATGGCTCTTTGCACCAATTCAAATACTTCATCATCTACTTTGATTGCTCTTTTACCAGCATTTTTATTGATTTCTGAAATTTGAGTAGTGGGAATCCAATCGGAAATTTGATTTTCAATGCGTTTGACTTCGGCTACAGCTAAATCGGCAAAATAATTTCCCTCTACAGTATCTTTGGCAATTACGGTAATCTCAAACGGACTTCCGAGCATGGACAACTTTTTCTTGTGAACGATTTGTCCAAAAGAAAGCGATGTTACCATCAGAATGAGTAAAAGCAATTGGTTTTTCATTATTTCACTAATGAGTTAATCATTTTAATGTATTCTTCGGCAGTAACATTTTTAAAACCCGTCATTCCGATGACCTTACCTGTTTTATCCAATATTACAACCAAAGGGAAATTTCCACCTTTGTTGTATTTTTCAGCTAATTTTTTATTACTAGCAGTTAATTCAGCTGACAGTTGATTCCCTTTTTTCTTTGGAAAATCAGCTCTAAGTAGTACCCATTTGTCTTCTGCTTCTTGTTTGAACTCTTCCGATTTCCAAACTACTTTTTCTAGTTTCATACAAGGCGCACACCAATCCGAACCCGAAAAAACTAGTAAAATGTTTTTATTTTCTTTAGCAGCAAGAGTTTTTGCTTCTTCAATATTGGTTACCCAATTTTGTGCGTTTCCAAAAGCAGAGATAAAAAGTAAAAGAATTACAGCAATTTTTTTCATGAATGTAGTATTAAGTTCATTGGTACTTTAACAAATAGTATACCCGAATTCTGAGTGTAAAATTAGTCATTATTGCTTATAACACATCTTTTGGCGCTTTATTTTAAGCCAATTTTAATCTTAAGACGATTTTAAGGATATCATAAGTTAATATTAAATTGAATTGATTTTGAGGAATTTACTTTTGACGTTCTAAATAATCTCGTTGTATGTTCAGTAAAAATTCTCCTTTCGTTAATTTAGGAATTCTGTATTTGATATGTTCTTTTATTTTGCGAATTGTTTTGGTATTTCATCCCATTACACAAGCGAATTTTCATTGGTATGAAATTATTAAAATACTACTAATTGGTGTAATTTCAGATGTCTTTGTATACATCGTTGCTAGCGTAATTTTATGGTTGTATTTAGTATTTTTATCTAATGCAAAATACAAAAAACCTTGGGGTTATATCATTTTTGGAGCATTGCTATCACTTTTAGCTTATGTATATTTCTGCAACACCATTCTCAACGAATACGGTGGTTCACTACCTGAAATTGGAGTTGGTTTTATTGCTTTGAAAACTACTTTATTTGGGTTACTACTACTTTTCCCAAGATGGAGAAAAACCTTACGACTGGTACTTTTTTCAATCGCTGTATTCATTTTTGCCTTAGTAATCATTCAGAATACGGTTAGTGAATTCTTTTTTTGGAATGAATTTGGAGTGCGTTACAACTTTATTGCGGTTGATTATTTAGTATACACCAATACCGTAATTGGAAACATTGTGGAATCGTATCCTGTGATTCCTTTATTCATCGGAGTTGGAATTATTGCGGGAATCGCAACTTTTTTAATTGTAAAACGCTCGTTACCTTTTTTAAATCGATTGCCTTCTTTTGAATCAAAACTAAAAAGCATACTGATTTATTCCGTTCTATTAGCATTATCACTCTATGCTATTCCGACTATGGCTCGACTAGAGAATTCATCTAATGTTTTTACTAACGAACTTCAAGCCAACGGAATGTATCGCTTTTATTTGGCGTTTGAAAACAGTGAGCTTGATTATGATACATTTTACAAAACCATTCCCGAAAATCAAGCCTATGCTTTGTTAAGAAATCGATTTCCAGCAACTGAAAATGATTCTAATCTGCAACAAATATCGAATTCTAGTCCGGAACTTCACAAAAATGTTGTCTTAATCACAATTGAGAGTTTCAGCGCTGAATTTTTGGAAGAATACGGAAATGCGCAACATCTTACTCCTTTTATCGATTCGTTGGCAACTCAGAGTTTACAATTCTCCAATTTATATGCAGTTGGAAACCGAACTGTGCGCGGATTGGAAGCCGTAACTCTTTGTTTACCGCCAACGGCTGGTGAAAGTGTGGTGAAACGAAAAGACAATAAAAACAAATTTTCGACAGCCAGTATTTTTAAAAAACGAGGTTATCAAGTAAAATTTTTATACGGAGGAGATTCGTATTTTGACAATATGTCTGATTTTTTCTCCGGAAATGGTTATGAAATTATTGACAAGAAAAGTTTTGCTCCGTCTGAAATTACTTTTTCTAATATTTGGGGCGTTTGTGATGAAGATATGGCCAAAAAAGCAATTCAGGTGATGAATCAAGAAGCTCAAACTGGGAAACCGTTTTTTAACCATTGGATGACGGTGAGTAATCATCGACCGTTTACGTATCCTGATGGGAAAATTGATATCGATAGTCATTCAAAATCACGCGAAGGCGGCGTAAAATATACCGATTACGCATTGCGACAATTTTTTATTATGGCACAAAAACAATCGTGGTTTGCAAACACTGTATTTGTGATTGTGGCTGATCATTGTGCGTCGAGTTCGGGTAAAACCGAATTGCCAGTTGACAAATACCGAATTCCTGCTCTAATTTATGCACCAGGATTCATTCAACCCACTAACAATACTACTTTGGTTTCACAAATAGATTTAATGCCTACTCTTTTCGGATTGTTGCATTTCAATTATCAAAGCAAATTTTTCGGACAAGATGTATTAAAAACAACCTATAAACCAAGAGCATTTATAGCTACTTATCAAGATTTAGGCTTGATTAAAGATCATGTTTTGACTATCATTTCACCTGTTCGAAAAGTCAAGCAGTTTGAATTAAAAATGCAACCCGTAAAAGGTTTGAGTTATGATTTTGATATTTATTTTGATCAAAAACCACTTACAAAAGAGCGTGTTGATTTAATGAATGAAACGGTTGCTTATTTCCAAACGGCATCGCGAATGTTAAAGAATAAGAAATTTGAAAAGTAGTCGATTTTTAAAGTAAACCATTGTACTTTCTTACAAACCATTCTGTTGCCAATGCTAGTGCGATTAGAACCAACAACCAAATCCAATCAATTATTGGTGTCTTGGTTACGATTTCTTTCTGAACGGATTTGTAATCGTTATTCTCCATCAAAGTTTTGATAAGAGTATCGATTTGATTCGGAACAAAAACGGTTCCTTTTGTTTGAGATGCCAATTGTCGTAAACGAACTAAATCAGGGTTGACAAATTGCTTTTCGATGTCAAAATCGAGAATTTCAAATCCGGCAGAATAACTTGAGTTGGAGTTCAATTCTTTTACCGTAAAAGTATAATTTCCTGCAGCTAATCCATCTAAATTAACTTTAAAAGCATTGGAAGCTCTGAGTAAATCATAACGTTTTACTTGTTTGGTTTTCGAATTGGTTACCGTTATAGTCAAACGTGCCTTTTCATCAAGTTCATAATTTTTATTGAAATACTGAGCCGTGATTTCCAATGCATCACCCGAATTATAGAATCGTTCATGGTTGACAATTAGTGATTTCTTACTGTCATTCGATGCCAAAAACTGAATGATTTTATCAATAAAAATATCAAACTTATCAAATGATTTGTTGTCTAAATAACTGTGAGCGCGCCATTTCCAAATATTTTCACCTATTAAAAAGGCCGAGCGACTTCCTTGTGTATCTGCAAAAGCCAATAATGGAGCTTCAGTATCCACTGTTCTAATTCGGGATGTCAGTAAAACAGAGACATTATCATTTGGTTTTATGTTTCCGTAAGCGTTTTCTAAAGGCGGAAAATTTTCAAAACCGATATTGTCCGTAGCAAACAAGTTAAAATTAGAATTGAACGAAGCCAAATAGTCTTCTTTTTGAGATGAAACTCTGAATACCATCTGGTTTTGTTGTTGGTTCAGCAGGTTGTAATCGGTATTATTTCCAGTGATGATCCAGGTGTTGATGCGGAGGTTTTTGTTGGCTTCAAAAACACTTTTGAATTCAGCAGTTGGTTGATACAATATCAATACATTATATTTTCCTAAATCACTTATTCCGTTGGGTTTAAGAATAGTTACTTTGCGCGATGCATTAGTTTCTATTCCGCGTTTTATAGCTCCCAAATCGGGATGATTAATGGAAGAAATTAATGCGATTTCCGAACGTTGATCAATGATTTCAACGGCAAATTTCTTTGTATTGTTATAAGTGTTTTTCTCGCTTTCGGTAGAGGTAATTTTAGCTGTGTACAATTGCATTCCGACTTTATCCGCAGGCAATAATACATTGACAACTTGCGCTTTTTTGGAAGGAGAAAACGAAAGTGTTTGTTGCGTTAAAACGTTATTTCCTTGCGAAATGGAAAAATTTGCATTTACACTTTTGGTTCCGGCGTATTGTAAAAAGACTTCAACCGGAAATTTATTCTTGTGGAAAGCGTATTTGTTGACGTTGATTTGATTGATTTTCAAATCGAGATACGTCGTTGTATCGCCAACCACCAATGGATATACTTTATTATTGGCATCAAATGAAAACACATAATCTTCACCCGAAGTTTGATTTCCATCAGAAATTAAAACCGTAGGAAAAGTGAGGTTTTTGTTGATGCTTCTTAAGCTTTTGGCAACTTGATCAAAATGCGATTGTTTTCCTTTGAAATTCAATTCATTTGATTCTTCTATCGATTGAAAGTCAGCATCAAAACGGTACAATTGTACATCGTACTTGTCTTTTAAATCGCTATTGGAAGCTAATTTTTCAAAAACCTCTTTGGAAATAGCATTGGCTTTGAGTTCGGTTATCGATTTGGAGTTATCAACAACAATAGCCAACGGTGTTTTGACTGTTTCATAGGTTTTTCGAGAAATTATCGGATTGATTAAGAGTAATAAAATTCCGAAAATAGCCAAGAAACGCAAAAAAGCCAACCATTTTATCAATTTGGATTGGCTTTTGTTTTTATAAAAATACTGTAAATACGACAATCCAACAGCAACTAAAACTGAAAGAAGTAGTAAAACTATTGTGGATGTTGTCATAATGTGTGTTCAGAGAACTCTATTTATTAGTATCGTACTGTTCGTTCTGTAATATTTTGATCGTATTTTTCAAAGAAAATTTGAACCTTTTCCGGATTCAAGACTCCATTAGCATCAATCACTTTTTCTTTCAACAACCATCCAACCAATTTTTCCATGTTTTTTCTAGAGTTCATTCCCATACCAGAAGTAGCTCTCATGATATCTTTTGTTTCTACTTTTGTTTTTTCGGTAAGAAAATTCAAAACAAGGTAATCGTCTTGACTGTATTGTTTGGTCTCGTTGTCGTTGTATTTATAAAGTAAAATTTCATTATCATCTAATGAATAAAAAGAATGCTGAAAAATATTTATTTTTTCATATTTCAAAATTTGTTTGCCATCGAGCAACACTTTGTCATCTTTAATTTCAACTTCTTGAGCTGATACTGAAAAACTTGTAACGGCGAAAATTGCCATTGATACTAAAAACTTGATTTTCATTTGTATAAAACTATTTAGGTCAACATTCCTCCATCCACATTCAATGTTTGTCCAGTTACATAAGCACTCATATCAGAAGCTAAAAACAAACATGCATTGGCTACATCTTCTGGAGTTCCACCGCGTTTTAACGGAATAGAATCTCTCCAACCTTGAACCACGTCTTCGTTTAATTTTGCTGTCATTTCGGTTTCGATGAATCCTGGCGCAATGGCGTTGCAACGAATGTTACGCGAACCTAATTCTAAAGCAATTGACTTAGTAAAACCAATCATTCCGGCTTTTGAAGCTGCGTAGTTGGCTTGCCCTGCATTTCCCTTCACTCCTACTACACTACTCATGTTTACTATTGAACCTTTACGGTTTTTAAGCATTACTTTTTGCACTGCTTTGGTCATATTGAATACCGATTTCAAGTTGATTTCGATTACTTTATCAAAATCTTCTTCAGACATACGCATCAAAAGGTTGTCTTTGGTAATTCCAGCATTGTTGATTAATATGTCGATGGTTCCAAATTCGGCAATCACATCATCCGATAATTTCTGAGCTTCTTCAAAATTGGCCGCATTCGATTGGTAACCTTTGGCTTTTACACCTAATGCATTCAATTCATTTTCCAAAGCCATCGCTGATTCGGCAGACGAACTATAAGTAAAGGCCACATTGGCACCGTGTTGAGCAAATACTTTTGCAATTCCGCTACCAATTCCGCGACTTGCGCCTGTAATTATAGCTACTTTTCCTTCAAGTAATTTCATATTGTTTTGAGTTATTTGTTTGAAATTTTAGAAGTCAAATATAGCACTATTTTAAATTTAAAAAAATTACTTCCTACTTAAACCTTTGTTAATGTCGGCAGTCTAATTACATTTACCACAAATAATTCTATGTCGAATTCGAGTATTCATTTTCAATTGCTTTATAATCAGTACAAAGTATTGGTTTACAATGTGGCATTGCATTATGTACAAAACATCGAAGACGCTGAAGAAATTACCCAAGATGTATTCGTTCGAGTGCATCAATCAATGGATAAATTCAAGAATAACTCATCCATAAAGACCTGGATTTACCGAATTACCATCAACAAAAGTCTCGATTTTATCAAATACAAAAAGAGTAAAAAACGACTTTTCATTTTCGGAATTAAATCCGATTCTGAAAGAGAATTGAATTCCATTTCGACATTTGAACATCCCGGCATTGCTTTAGAACAACAAGAAAATGCTAAAATTCTGTTTGGAGTAATCGATGAATTAACTGAAAATCAAAGAACTGCATTCATTTTATCGAAACTTGATGGCTTGAGTAATCCTGAAATTGCCGAGATCATGCAATTGAGTATTTCATCTGTAGAATCATTAGTTTTTAGAGCCAAAACCTCTTTAAAAGAAAAATTAAGCAAAAAGTTTGAAGAGTACCGCAAGAAAAAATAATTAACATCGTCTAAAAAAAATATGGAAGCTGAAAAATTCATAAACGACATTCTAAATAGTACCAACGAAATTACCAAAGTGAGCCCGAATGACGAATTGTTATCTAAGATTGAGCTTCGAATTCATGAAAAATCAGTAGTTCCAATGAAAACCCTGTGGTTGGTTGCAGCGTCAATAGTGATTTTGATGTCTTTGAACATTGTCATTTTATCCACAAAAAACAAAACGTACGATACTTCAATAACCGAATTAGAAAAGTCCATTCACAAGAGTAATCAATTATATTAACAACTATGGAAAAGCAAAAATTAGTCACATTTTCAATCATTACTTTGTTAATCATTAACATAGTTACATTGGGATTTTTGTTGTTTTCTGGACCTAAAAAAGGGCACTTTCCTCCTGATGGTGGTCGACCAAAACCTAAAGAAATAATCATCGAGCAATTGCATTTGGACGCTCAGCAACAAGCCGATTACGAAGTGTTAATTCGACAACACCGTAAACAAATCTCTGCTACAGAAGATAAAATTAGAGTTACTAAAAATGAATTGTATTCACTTTTGAATTCAACAACACTTGATGCAACAAGAAAAGACAGTCTTATTAATGCATTAGGCCAATATCAAAAAGAAATTGAGTTGATTCATTTCAATCATTTCAACGATATTAAAAAATTATGCAAACCTGAACAATTGGATGATTTTAATGCATTAACAGAAGAATTATCACGGTTATTTTCGAAACCACATCCTCGAAAACATGAACAATAAAGTAGTTAGTTGTATTGCAAGTTTCCTTTTCTTTTGTATGGCTTCGGCACAAATTGAAAAGGATTCTTTGCAATTAAAATTAAATTTATGTTTTAAAAATCAGCCTTTTCTTCTTAATCATTCGTACAGTTCTAAAACGGATAGTTTGGAAATTTCAATGTTGAAGTTTTATATATCAGGATTGGAATTACAGTATAAAGACGGAAGTTCATATACAGAACAAAATAGTTTTCATTTGATTGATGCTTCTGATAAAAATACACTGCAAATTAATCTTCCCAATAAAAATGAGATCAATAAGGTGCAATTCAACATCGGAATTGATAGCACAACCAGTGTTTCTGGAGCTTTATCCGGTGACTTAGATGTACAAAACGGAATGTATTGGGCGTGGCAAAGTGGTTATATTAATTTAAAATTAGAAGGGAAAAGCAATAGTTGCAAAACAAGAAAAAATGCTTTTCAATTTCATATTGGTGGTTATTTGCATCCCTATTGTGCGTTGAGAAAAGTTAGTATTAATCTCAATGACAATGACAAAAGAAAAAATGAAGTTTCTATTAAAATGGATGTATCTAAATTATTAGAAAACATCAATCTAGCAGAAACAAATTCGATAATGATTGCGGGTAAAGAAGCCATGAAAATAGCCGATTTATCCACTAAAATGTTTTCGGTCGAATGAAGAAAATAACATTGATTTTTGGAATTGGAATTGTAGCTCTTGGATTTTTTTCTTTTTCCAAATCATTAGTAACGCCTATTTATTTTGAAGTTCCAAAAGGATTTCCAAAACCGGTATATGATTTTAAAAACAATCCTTTGACTGAAGAAGGTTTTGAATTGGGTAGAAAATTATTTTACGATCCAATTCTGTCAAAAGATAACACTATTTCTTGTGCGAGTTGTCATTTGCAAGCTAATGGTTTTACTCATGTTGACCACGATTTGAGTCACGGAATTGACGGTAAAATTGGCACCCGAAATTCACTGACTTTGCAAAATCTTGCATGGAAAACTACTTTTATGTGGGATGGCGGTGTAAATCATTTAGACGTGCAACCTTTAGCTCCTATTACTAGTGAAGTTGAAATGAATGAAACACTTGAAAATGTGGTTAATAAATTAAATCAAAATCAAGAGTATCCAGAATTATTTCAAAAAGCCTTTGGAACTAAAAAAGTAACTGGACAATTGACATTAAAAGCTTTAACACAGTTCTTGGTAATGCTCACGACATCCAATTCAAAATACGACAAAGTCATGCGCAACGAAGAAAAATTCAATGAAAGTGAGCAAAAAGGCTACATTTTGTTCAAGAACCATTGTGCTTCATGTCATACGGAACCTTTGTTTTCTAATGAACACTTTGAAAATAATGGTTTGGAAGTCGATCCAACTCTGAATGATTATGGTCGGATGAAAATTACACAAAAGTCATCCGATTCATTGAAGTTTAAAGTACCCACATTGCGCAACATTCAATTTACATTTCCGTATATGCACGATGGACGATTTTCAACCTTAACCGAAGTAATCAAACATTATAACTCAGGAATTCACCAAAGCAAAACTTTGTCAAAACAATTACTGGAACCGATTCAGCTTACTGATGATGACCGAACCGATTTAGTAGCATTTTTAAAAACATTATCCGATAAAGAATTCTTGTTTGATGAGCGTTTTTCGTATTCAAAAAAATAATTTAGAGGAAGCGCAAGAATTAATTTAAAGTTTCGTCTAATTCTATAAACCAATCTTCAACTATGAAAAAAATACTCTTTTTAGTGCTTTTCAGCTGCTCAATTATGAATGCACAAACCAATCCAGCCATTGTTAATTGGTTGCGAAACACAACAGGAATTACGGGACGTCATTATGTTTCAGGAAACCCTACTCCTATTAATGATGCTGTTTTGGCCAATGTACAAACTGTGCAATATTCTGCAAATTGGGTATACGTTTCTACTAATGGAATTCCAGCTTACATTACGGGACCATTTTTAGATGGAAATCCATCCTTAGCAACTTCACAAAATGCCATTTTTAAATTACCTCTAAATCCGACTCAAAATACAGGAACACCAACACCTACCAATGGAGGAAATATCGGAATTTTCATCAATGGTGTAGCTTTATTTGATTACAGAGACGGCGTGGCTTGGAATGCTACTACAAATGCACTTTGTGGCGGACCAGGAAATCCGCCTTGTCCTGGTGGACCAACAGCAACTCAAGCTTGGAACAGAGATGCCATTCCGGCTGAAAGAGCAGGATTTGATTGCGCCAAAGCACATCCAGCAATGGGAAACTACCATCACCATCAAAATCCGAGTGCGTTCAACCTCGATTTAAATGTACTTTCAACCATTTGTGACACGTATCCTTCGGATGGTTTGTACGTCATTAATCCATCTCAACATTCGCCTTTATTAGGATTTGCCTATGATGGATTCCCTATTTATGGTGCTTATGGTTATGCTAATACGAATGGAACGGGCGGAATTACTCGAATGAAATCGAGTTATCAATTGCGCGCTATTACTACGCGAACTACTTCTCCAACAGGAGCAAGTGTTACAAGTGGTCCGGTTGTAAGCACTACTTATCCGTTGGGATATTTTAGAGAAGATTATGAATATGTTGCACATACAGAACCCGATTATTTAGACGAACACAATGGCCGTTTTTGTGTGACTCCTGAATATCCAAACGGAATTTATTGCTACTTTGCTACGGTTGATGCTAATCACAATTCTGCTTATCCGTATGTGGTTGGACCTACATTTTACGGAAACAAAACCGGCGTTAAAGTGACTTCAATTACCGAAACGACTACTGTTTATAATCCTTCTTTAGGCGTTTCAAATTTTGACGACACTGATTTTAAAGTGGTAATTGCACCCAATCCTGCACAAGAGTTCATAGCCATTCAGACACAAATGGCTGAAAAAGATCTTAAAGTTGAATTGATTGATGCATTAGGAAAAGTTGTAAAAACCAGTACTATTGTTCAAGGAAGCACATTGACCATCATTGAAACTGATACTATTTATAATGGTACTTATTTTGTGACTATTTCTGATGGCAATGAATCGAAATCGTATAAAATAGTAATTAAAAAATAGTTTTTAACCCTAAAACCAAATCGATTATGTTGCAACGCCTCTCCGTTTTACTTGTTTCTATGATTTTCATTTCGTGCGGAAATGATGATGACCAATACGTTGATTTGAATTCTTATCCCAATGTAGTAGCTACTTTTGGCACCAAAATCGATTTAAATAATTTATACAATTATGCCAATCAAACGGTTCCTGTTTACATTACCAAAGACAATACACAAGGCAATTCGATAACCAACAAAGGTGCAACTTTAGGAAGAGTACTTTTTTATGATAAAAATCTATCTTCGAACAACACTGTTTCATGTTCAAGTTGTCATCAGCAAGCCAATGCTTTTGGAGATGTAGCCGTTGCTAGTACAGGTGTAAACGGAACTACTGGAAGACATTCGATGCGTTTGATCAATTCGAGATTTGCAGTTGAAACGAAATTCTTTTGGGACGAAAGAGCCATCAATTTAGAAACTCAAACAACTATGCCTATTAAAGATCATGGCGAAATGGGATTTAGCGGTACTAATGGCGATCAACCTTTTTCTGGATTAATAACAAAGTTAAGCGCAATAGAATATTATAAAGAATTATTCCGATTTGTGTATGGAAGCGAAGAAATAACTGAAAATAAAGTACAATTGGCATTGGCACAATTCATCCGAAGCATACAATCGTTTGATTCCAAATTTGATATTGGACGTGCGCAAGTTGCCAATAACAATGTGCCTTTTCCCAATTATACAGCTCAAGAAAACAATGGAAAAAATTTATTTTTAACTCCGCCTATTTTTGATGCTACAGGAAACCGAACTGGCGGTGGTTTAGGCTGTGCAGGTTGTCATGCTGCTCCCGAATTTGACATCGATCCCAATACCAAAAACAATGGCATAGCAGGTTCAATAAATGGTGGTTTGGATGTAACGAACACTCGAGCTCCATCGTTGCGCGATTTAACAAAACCTGATGGTACTCCAAACGGACCAATGATGCATACTGGAGTGATTACTACTTTACAAGCGGCAATCGGCCATTACGGAACCATTACTATTGCACCTGGAAATAACAATCTAGACCCAAGATTAATGCCTAATGGTTTTGGTCAACATCTCAATCTAAATGCGACAGAAGTGAATGCGGTGATTGCCTTTTTGAAAACACTAAGTGGCACAAATGTATATGTAGATGCAAAATGGTCTAATCCGTTTTAGAACATTACTATTAAAACAAAAAAAAACGCAGTATAGTGCGTCTTTTTTTATATGTAAGAATATCTAATTACTTAATTTCAATCGGTTTTTTAGAATTGATTTTAATCACAGCATACGGATTAGTAATGGCCATAGTAACATTTCCTTTTTTGGGTTCTATTTCTTTGATGGTAACTACTATTTTATCAGCTTCTTCAACAACATTCGCCACTTCAACTCCATATCCGCCATTGTTTTTTTCGCCTAAATTAACCAAAATAAAATTGGCTGTTTTGATATCGTCGGGTTTGACAAATTTCTTGATTTCGTCGTCGCCTAACAACATTTTAAATTCTTTGGCTTCAGTAATGATTTCATAAAAACGAAAATTTCCACCTCCGTATTCACTAGAAACTAGTACGTTATACAATTTATTATCTACCGTTTTTTTTGTTGTTGAACACGAATATAAAAAGGCTAAAATTAGAATTGGGATGATCTTTTTCATACTGTCATATTTTTATTATTGAGCGCTTGATGGTACAATTCTTCGTACAACGGCAAAATATTTTTAATATCAAATTGTTTAGCAACCGTTAAAGCGTTCTCTTTAAACGTGGCTAAAGTTGAATTATTGCTTAAAATCTTCAACGCATTTTCGGCCATTTCATCAATATTACCCACATCGCTTAAATAACCCGATTGCCCTGGAAAATTTACTTCGGGTAATCCTCCTGAATTAGTTGATATTACCGGAACACTCCACGCCATCGCCTCTAAAGCGGCCAAACCAAAACTTTCGGTTTCGGATGGCAATAAGAACAAATCAGAATACGATAAGATTTGATCAATTTCATTACTGTTACCAAAAAAGATTACTTTGTCTTGAATTCCGAGTTCGACACACATTTGCTCAGCTTTTTCTTTCTCTGGACCATCGCCTACCATCATTAATTTAGCTGGAATGTGTTGTTGAATTTTAAAAAAGATTTTAATTACATCTGGAATTCGTTTTACTTTTCTAAAATTACTGATGTGTGTTACAATTCGCTCGTCTTTATGAGCCATAACCGAGCGCTGGCATGAAATCAATGATTCATTTCTTGTTTTGTTCAATTCGATAAAATTGGGAATGACATGAATGTCTTTTTTGATGTTGAAATGCTTGTAAGTATCGTCTTTTAGACTTTGAGAAACGGAAGTCACAATATCGGATTTATTGATACTAAAACTTACGGCTGTTTTGTAAAACGGATGATTTCCAACCAACGTAATATCCGTACCGTGCAAAGTAGTAACCATCGGAAGATTGATGCCTTCGTCTTTAAGCATTTGCTTCGCCATATAACCCGCATAAGCATGTGGAATGGCGTAATGTACATGAAGTAGCTCAATTTTATATAATTTTACCATATCAACCAATTTACTCGAAAGTGCTAATTCGTAAGGTTGATAATGGAACAAAGGATACTCTGGAACGTTTACTTCATGGTAATGCACATTTTGATTCAGTAAGGCTAAACGAACAGGCTGACGGTACGTAATAAAATGAATTTCGTGACCGCGATGTGCCAATTCTAAACCCAATTCGGTTGCCACAACACCACTTCCACCAAAGGTTGGATAACAAACAATAGCTATTTTCATTCTAAAAAATTAATGTGCTAATTTAGTGAAATAAGCGATGCTTAACCGTGAAAGCTACGTTAAATTATTTGATAATTGCTTCTTGGATGATGCGTTGAATGTCTTCGCGGATGTTTTCTTTAGAAAGTGTGTTGGCTGCATTGGAATCAGGGAACGTTCTATTGGATAAGAAAACATAAACAATTTCAGTTTCAGGATCAGCCCAAGCCATAGTTCCGGTAAAACCGGTATGACCGAAACTCGATTTAGAAACACAACCGCACGTTGGGCCTTCTTTACCCAATTGAGGTTTATCAAATCCGAGACCACGACGATTGCCTTCCAAACAAAAATGACAATTGTTGAACGTTAGAAACGTTTCTTCCGAAAAATACTGACGTCCACCATAATTACCTTTTTGAAGAAAGAGTTGCATCATTTTGGCAATGTCCATTGTATTGGAAAAAATTCCGGCATGACCACCAATTCCGCCTTGCATTGCTGCCGCCATATCGTGAACATAACCTTGAATAGTAGTATGACGGAAATAGTTGTCGATTTCGGTTGGTGGAATCATACTCATGTCAAACTTCAACAACGGATTGTACATCGTACTGCTCATTCCTAATGGTTTGAAAAACTGTTCTGTACTTAAAACATCCAATGATTTTCCTGTCATTTTTTCGACGTAATCTTTCAAAATGATGAAGGTAAAATCGCTGTATTTGTATTCTTTTTTATCAATTAATTTACTGGAAATGATTTTACTCATGATGGTATCCTGATAATCATTTCTGATGTAGAGATTTTCGGCTACTTGTTTAGTAAAACCTTCTTTAAAAAATAGGCTATAATATTTATCAGCCGGACATTTTTCAATATCTAAAGTCGATTTGTAAAAAGGTTCCCATGCTTGTAAACGACCATAATGCGATAATAATTCTTTGAACGTAATGTCTTTTTTATTTGATTCTGCAAAAGCAGGAAGCATTTCACCCAACTTCGTTTCTAAAGTTACTTTTCCGTGATCGTACAAATGCATTACATTGGGTAAAGTCGAAACCATTTTGGTTACTGAAGCTACATCATAAATATCTGAATTTTGCACTTTAGTTTTGTTATCGTAGGTGTGATATCCAAATGATTTCTGATAAATCACTTTTCCTTTTCTAGCTACTAAAACTTGCATTCCGGGCGCCATTTTTCCGTTGATGGCTTTGTTGACGATGGTTTCAATTTTGGCTAGTTTTTCAGAACTCATTCCCACACGTTCTGGAGTCGAAAATCCTAATACATTTGTGCTTTCTGTTGTCAAACCATGATTTACAGGATATTTTTCGCTTATTGAAACAGGCAATCTTCCCTTTGCTCCTAGCGCTCCAAAAATGATTTCGGCTGAAACTTGTTGGGAAATATCACTGTTTTGATACGAAACAACAATTGATTTTATAGCATCTAACGAAGGTAAATCCGATGCAACATAAGGTTTAGCAAAAATATCTAAAATAACATCTTTAGAAGCGGCTACTTTGTTAATTAATTCAATGTCATTTTTGGAGAATTCTTGTTTTTTCCACCACGAAACATCCGAAGAATGGAAACCAAAAATTACAGTTGAATAATTGCTCAATTGTTCCAAAGCTTTTGAGTTATCAATAACGCTAACTTCAGTAACTTCGGTGTACTTATTCAATGTTGATAAAAATGATGTGCCCGGAAAATCACCTAATTTGATGTAAGCAATTTTAGAACTTGCTAAGTCTTTAATGGGTAAAATAGCGTTGTCATTTTTTACAACAGTTACTGCATTTTCATACAATTCGTACTGAAGCGAACTATTGTCAACCGGATTAATATCAGAAACTAAATTTTTGGTTTCAATAGGTTTATAACTATTCAATCCGACTTTGTATTTGTATTTTAAAATCTTTTTTACCGATTGTTCGATGCGATCGTCAGTAATTAAAGTATCGTTGTACGCTTGAGTGATTTTTTCAACAGCAACTGGAACGTTTTCGGCAAACAACAGAATATCATTTCCCGCCATAAAAGCAGCCAAATCAATATCTCCAGGCTTTTTGAAACTACTTGCTCCTTTCATATTTAAGGCATCCGTAAAAATCAAACCATCAAATCCGAGTTGTTTTTGAAGTAATTCAGTTACAACAGGATAGGAAATGGAAGTTGGATAATTTTCACGCGGTTCCAAATTGGGAACATTCAAATGCGCTACCATAACCGATTCTAAACCTTCATCGAACATTCGTTTGTAAGGATACAATTCGACGTTATCAATTCGCTCTTTTGGAAAATTTACTACTGGTAAGGTATGATGTGAATCGGTTGAAGTGTCGCCGTGACCCGGAAAATGCTTACCTGTTGAAAATACGCCTTGATTTTGGACACCAGTCATCAAAGCAATAGCGCTTTCGGTTACGTTTTTCTTATCTTCACCAAATGAACGATACCCAATAATTGGATTTAACGGATTGGTATTGATGTCTAAAACAGGAGCAAAATTGAAGTGAACACCCATTCGTTTGGCCTCTCTACCCATTTGTGCGCCCACTCTTTCAATCAATTTGGTATCGCGAATGGCGCCCAAAGTCATGTTCCAAGGAAAACGATAGGTCGAATCCAAACGCATACTCATTCCCCATTCAGCGTCAATTCCGACGAATAAAGGTACTTTAGATTTGGATTGAAAACGATTGGTTAATCGCGCCTGACGCACTGGTCCACCTTGAAAGAAAATGACACCACCAATTTTATAGTCTTGAACTAATTTTTCGATAGTATTAAAATGTTCTGCATCTTTATTGGAATATGCAGCGACCATAAACAATTGCCCAATTTTCTCATTGAACGACAATTGATTGTATACACTATCTACCCATTTGTCTTCGGAAGAACTTCCTTTGAAAAAGGTTTTGCGCTCTGATTTTAAATGTGGAACGTATACTTCATCGTCTTCGTATTGAATTGCTTCTTTCTTTAAACTATTAGTCGTATCGCTCATTTTTCCTTTGGAAGAGGAACAATTGACAATAACAATTAGCGTTGCAAAAAGCAGAAATAAATGGGTTATTTTTTTCATTGAATGGATTTAAAAGAAACGACTGTGCCAACTATCGCCAGCTGGAACTTCCCAATTATCGTTCCACTCTTCAATGGTATTAACGAGATTATTGAATACAATAGTATTGGCAGTAACTGCTTTTTCTTTAGCCATTCGTTTAAAATCGATGAGTGTTTTGTGCGCTACATGCTCACCATTTTTGAATGTTACGTTCATTTTATCCAACAAATCAACATTGTAACGTTGTTCTAAACTTTGAATAAAAGCAACCGAAGAATCTATAGAACAGCCAGTTGCCGCTTGAACTTCTTGATTTACGGCAATAATTATAAAACGATTGTATTTTAATTGATACGACGCTTCAAGTGCAGCACCATGAGCACTCCAATTATTTAAGAACTCATTCAAATCCTTTTCAATTTCAACCATTTCGTCGTCAGAAAACTTGCGATTGGATTGGTAAATCCAAATACGGGATTCTGGCGGTAAACTTTCAAATGGAACGTACATTTTTATTTGTATTAGAAGTTATAAATCTTGGGCATTA
Source organism: Flavobacterium sp. (assembly GCF_035299245.1). Classification (GTDB taxonomy): domain Bacteria; phylum Bacteroidota; class Bacteroidia; order Flavobacteriales; family Flavobacteriaceae; genus Flavobacterium. Next base: position 210,788 of record NZ_DATGWY010000016.1, read on the forward strand.
GCAATTAATTCGGCAATGTCCAATACTTTAATTTCGCCCTCTTTTTCTTTGTTTTTAACACCATCAGTTAACATCGTATTGCAGAAAGGACATCCAGCAGCAATAATTTCAGGCTTTGTTTCTAATGCATCTTCAGTTCGTTCGATGTTGATTTCTTTGTTGCCAGGTTCAGCGTCTTTGAACATCTGAGCACCACCGGCACCACAACACAAACCATTGGCACGAGAACGTTTCATTTCGACTAATTCGGCATCCAATTTCTGAATTAAATCTCTTGGTGCTTCGTAGACATTGTTGGCTCTTCCTAAATAGCAAGGATCGTGAAACGTAATCCGTTTTCCTTTGAATTGTCCGCCTTCAATGGTTAATTTTCCTGAATCTAATAATGATTTCAGAAATTCAGTATGGTGAACTACTTCGTATTTTCCACCTAATTCCGGATATTCATTTTTAATTGTGTTGAAGCAATGCGGACAAGCGGTTACTATTTTCTTTACTTCGTATGCATTCATGACTTCAATATTCATCATGGCTTGCATTTGAAAATCGAATTCGTTTCCGGCTCTTTTGGCTGGATCTCCAGTGCAACTTTCTTCGGTTCCGAGAACAGCAAAATCAACATTCGCACGATTCAAAATACGCACAAATGCCTTAGTAATTCGTTTTGCTCTATCATCAAAACTTCCGGAACAACCTACCCAAAATAATACTTCGGGTTGTTTGCCTTGAGCCATCATTTCTGCCATTGTTGGCACAATTAAATTTTCTGACATATTCTTATTTTTTGAGTGACAACAATTGTGTCGTCATAACATTATTCGTGATGTTCGTCATCAAATACTTGAATGGTTACTTCTTTATCCACTAAATCAGTGAATTTTCCTCTGTAGCGAGTCGCTTTTACCAAGTGATTATCAATCCAATGGTAATTTCCGCCGCGAGGTTTTCCCATGACCATTCCGTGGTATTTGAATCCGTGTTTTTTCAACCAAATTTCAGTATATTCTCTATGTGCTTCTGTTCGAGAAGTAAAAAAGAATATAATATGACCTTCATCGTACCATTTGTTTAACGTGACTAATGCATCAGGATAAACCTCTGCAGTTAGCATGCGCTCTGGCTCTTCATTTGGAATATCGTCACAGATGGTTCCATCAATGTCAATCAAGTAATTTTTAATTCCTTCGGGTAAAATCGGACTTACTTTTTGTCCGTTTTCAGTGTGCTCTTGGAGGCTTTTTTCAATTTCGTCTGCTTTCATTTTGTTACATTTTAATTTTACTAATTCAACACCATCCCAAGCCTCACATTTATGGGATGATATTTTTTTATTTATTTTTTCAATGGACTGAAGTCCGTTGTGATTCAGATGCTGCGCATCAGGGATTATTCGTCTTTCCAATTTAGGCGATCCATCTGATTGTATTGCCATGGTGCACCGTTATTTTGAATATTGGTCATCATTGCATTTAACGATTGTGGAGCCGCGCTTTTTTCCATTACTAAATACCTTCTCATGTCGATGATAATGGATAATGGACTTATGTTTACTGGACATTCTTCAACACATGCGTTACACGAAGTACACGCCCACAATTCTTCTGCTGTGATGTAATCGTTCAATAACGAGACATTATCTGGAATGAAAACACCTTTATTTTTATCGATGTTACGCCCCACTTCTTCCAAACGATCTCTAGTATCCATCATAATTTTACGTGGCGATAACTTTTTGCCCGTTTGATTCGCCGGACAAGCCGAAGTACAACGACCACATTCGGTACAAGTGTAAGCATTTAGAAGTTGCACCCAATTCAAATCCTGTACATCGCTAGCACCAAATTTACTCGGAACAGCATCTTCTGCTGGTGCTGCATACGGATCGGCATTCGGATCCATCATTAATTTCACTTCGTTGGTAACACTTTCTAAATTATCTAATTTTCCTTTGGCATTCAAATCGGCAAAATACGTATTTGGAAATGCCAACAAAATGTGTAAATGTTTAGAATAGTACAAATAATTCAAGAAAATCAAGATTCCAATGATGTGCAACCACCAAAAAGTACGTTCCAACATATACACCGCTTCATTACTCATTCCGTCAAATATTGGAGCAATAAACTGTGATATTGGAAACGAACCCGCTTTTTCGTAGTGACCAAAAACTTCGGTTAAATTTTGAAGGTGGAAATCGGCTGCGTTCATTAATAGAAATAACGACATCAATACCACTTCGAAATACAAAATATAATTGGCGTCATTTCTTGGTTTTCCATTCAAATCTGAACTTGCGAAACGACTTAATTTTACGACATTTCTTCTGGTCCAAAAAATCAAGACAGCTATTAATACTAATAACGCAAGGACTTCAAAAGAACCGATTAAGAAATCATACAATCCGCCCATAAAAGCGAATACTCTGTGCGTTCCAAACAATCCGTCAATGATGATTTCTAATAATTCGATGTTGATGATAATGAAACCAACATAAACAATAATATGTAGAAAAGCAGCTAACGGACGTTTAACCATTTTGGATTGCCCAAGTGCAACCATCGCCATGTTTTTCCATCGTTCGGAAGAATTATCAGAACGATTGATGTCTTTTCCTAGTTTGATATTACGGATGAGTTTTTTTACATTAATGGTAAAATAACCAAATCCGATGATGAGTAAAAGTGCAAAAAATAGAGTAGATAATAGATTCATACAATGCTATTTTATAGTATCAGTTGTTGGTGGTGCGACGTACGGTTTGTTTTTCTTTCCAAACAATGAAACGTTGACGTAACGTGTTGGATACAGACGTAAATCTTGTAATAGTAATTCTAATTCTTTTGATGTTTTGGTCATGTTGGTGTACAGTGCTTCGTCTTTGACCAACTTACCCATAGTTCCTTTTCCCGACTCGATGCTACCCATAATTCCGTTTACCTTATTGAGTGTAGTTTGCATGTTTTGAACGACTTCACCCAATTTGGCTTGATCAATATCTGATGAAATTTTATTGAAATTAGCTACCGTTTTATCCAAATTAGTAAAGGTATTACTCATTTTGGATTTATTATCTGCTAAAATAGTATTGAGTTGTTTTGAAGCGGTGTGGAATTCAGTCATCGTTTGATCTAAAGTAGCCAAACTGTTGCGCAAATTTTGTTTCGATTTGGCATCCAAAACCTCGTTGATATTGACTAACATTACGTTAGCATTATCCAATAACTTTTCAATTTTATCTTTAAGTGGTTCGATTTGTTTCGCCAATTCATCGGTCAAACCCAATTTACTGGAAGAAACCAGAAAATCACCTTCTTCCGCCATTTTACCTGCATTAGAAGGAATAATAGCAATTTGTTTACCACCAATCGGACTTGGAGCATAAATTTCGGCTATACTTGTTACTCTGATTGGAAAATCGGAGTTGATTTGCAGTTCCACTTTGATTTTTCCCGTTTCATTGTTCAGACCGATTTTATTTACTTTTCCGACAGCTAATCCATTGATAGTAACTGGTGCTGACATTGTCAAACCTTCTACATTAGCATATTCAACATAAAGCGTCTTGTAATTAGTAAACAAATCGCGGCCTTTTAGAAAACTATATCCCCAAATGAACAACAGAATTGCAGAAATTACTAGAATGGCGGTTTTTATTTCTCTTGATAGTTTCAAAATGATAATTTTTTATAAAAATAGTGTATTATTTAATAACGTCTTTGATATTAATGCTTTTTCCGTCTTTAAATGCAATAATGAATGCAGTAGCAAATCCCTTGTTTTTAGCTTCTGTCAATTTCTTTTTGGCTACTTCATAATCGTTGGTTTCGCCATAAGTGTATTTGTAAAAATTATTCTCAAAAGTGCTTGAAACATCACTCAAACCTTTAAAATTTGATGGAACCAAGTCTAATTTTTTGGCACTAGCTGAAAGTTGTACCTTGTATACAATTGCAGTTGCATCAATTATTTCTTTTGGAGTGTCGACAGCGATTACAGCAGTATCTTGCACTTTTGGTGTTGGGATAACACGTTCAATTTTTCGAACATTAGGAATTTCCATAATAGGTTCGTTAGGTTCTTCCCCAAAGAACTCTTTTTTATAATTGATGATAGCATTTGCGATACAAAGCGCTACTTCTTCTTGACCTAATTCAGAATCCAAACGTTCACCTTCAGTTGGGTTGGAGATGAATCCCATTTCGATTAATACTCTAGGCATGTAGGCTTTGTGCAATACCATGAACGGCGCTTGTTTTACACCACGATCTTTTTGGTTCAAAAGATTACGGAAATTATCTTGAACTTTTCCAGCTAACGCAATACTGTTTTCAAGGTATTCTTCTTGCATCAAGGTCATACCGATTAATGTTTCAGGCGAATTTGGATCGTAACCTTCGTATTTTTCTTTGTAATCTTTCTCTAGAGTAATTACTGAGTTTTCTTTCTTTGCCGCTTCTAAATTGGATGCATTTTTGGTCAAACCCATAACATAAGTTTCTGAGCCATCGGCTACAGTATTTTTGTTAGCATTACAGTGAATGGATACAAAAATATTGGCATCGGCTCTATTGGCGATGTTAGCTCTTTCTACCAAATCAATAAAAACATCTGTTTTTCGGGTATAAACTACCTCAATATTTGGATTTTTCTCTAATATTTTGCCCACTTTTAAAACAACTGCCAAAGCAATATTTTTTTCAATATGGCCATGATATACAGCCCCAAAATCATGATCACCGTGACCCGCATCTAAAGTGACTTTGAATTTTTGACCCGTTTGTGCCAAAACAGAATTACCTACCATCAAAAATACAATTGAAAGTAGATAAAATGTGTTTCTATAGTTATTCATTAATTTCAAAATAATTCACAAAGTTAGTTATTATTTACAACCACATCACTTACTCTTTCGCATCTTCCATCTTTAATTACAACAACAAAAGCATCTGCAAAACCTTTTCTTCTCGCTTCTTTTTGCAGTTTTCGAGCTTCTTCAATATCAGTAGTTTCACCGTACATGTATTTATACATTTTATTAGTATACGTGCTGGAAATATTTTTTAAGCCTTTGAAATTACTTGGCGTTAACTTTAATTTCTTTGAACTAGCAGAAAGTTGCACTTTATAAACTGATTCATTCGAATTGTTTTTGGGATTAGAAAGCTCTTTAATCTCTTCTTTAATGTCTTTTATATCTTCTCTTTGGTTCGTATTAGAGGTATTTAAACCATCTCCAAAATATTCATTCTTGTAATTAATAATGGCATCGGCTATCTGTTTGGCCATTTTTTCCTGACCAGCATCAGAATTCAGGAAAGCACCTTCTTCTTTATTGGATAAAAATCCTAATTCAATCAATACACTTGGCATATAGGCCGCATCTAAAACCCATAAAGGTTGTTGCTTTACTCCTCTTGAGTTTCGCTTCAAATTGGAGGTAAAATTATCTTGTATTTTGGTAGCCAAATTGATACTACTGTTTAAATTTTCTTCCTGCATCATGGTTAAACCAATGAGTGATTCAGGCTTCTTTGGGTCAAACCCTTGGTATTTTTCTTTGTAATTATCTTCTAAAAGAATCACCGAGTTTTCATTTTTTGCCACTTCCAGATTCATATCTGCTCGACTTAAACCCATCACAAATGTTTCAGTTCCTGATGGACCAAAATTCTTAACCGAATTACAATGAATCGATACAAACAAGTTAGCATTGGCTTTGTTTGCCACTTTAGGTCTATTGGCTAATTCGATAAAAACATCACTTGTTCGAGTATAAATAATCTTAAAATCTTTGTCTTTTTCAAGGTATTTACCCACTTTTAAAGTCGTTTTAAGTGCTATTTCTTTTTCTTTATAGCCGTGATAGGAATTTCCAGGATCTTTTCCACCGTGACCTGCATCTAAAATGATTGTAAACGTGTGGTTTTTTTGCGAAAAAACTGAATTACAAAGAACTAGCATCACAATAATGCTCAAAAGCGGGTTCTTAGAATTGAATTTCATTTGCAAAAGTTAATTTTAATTAAAACGTATTACTTATAAAAGTATTATTTACTTATTTTTGGCCTGAATTTAGATTTAGTTTTGGTAAGTCAAAAATCAAGCCATATTTTTACAAAAATAGTATTTAAACCTTTGCGTACAAACTTATTTTATATCGTTTTATCAGCAATTTTCCTAACAATTAGTTCTGGGAAAATCAGCGCTCAAGAATTACCAAAAAATTCAAAACCCATTCCTTCTAAAAATCAAACAGATAATTCAAAAAAAGATGAAAATGGCGCTGTAGTTTCAACTACAATTATTGATTCTATTAAGGTGGATTCTCTAAAAAAAGGAAAAGGTTATTTAGAAGGTAAAGTAAAATACAAAGCCAAAGACTACGCAAAATTTGATCAAAAAAACAAGCTTCTGACTTTATCTGATGGTGCCGAATTGTATTATCTAGACTACGAGTTAAAAGCAGGTAAAATTGTTTTTGACTATAAAAAGAATGAAGTCTATGCCGGTCGCTTGAAAGACTCAACAGGAAAATACTATCAATATCCGGTTTTTAAACAAGGTAGTAACGTCATTGAACCCGATTCAATTCGATTCAATACAGTTACAAAAAAAGCATTGGTTTGGAATTCAAAAACCAATCAAGGCGAATTTAATGTCAATGCAGCAATAACCAAAAAGGAAAACGACTCTGTTTATTTTATGAAAGGTGCTCGTTTTACCACTGCAAAAGACTTAGATGATCCTGAATATTATTTTTTGACGAATAAAGTAAAATTTGTTCCCAAAAAGAAAATTGTAGTTGGATTTACTAATATGTGGATTTACAACGTTCCCACTCCATTAGCATTGCCATTTGCCTTTTTCCCTATGACAGAAGAAGCGCGTTCGGGAATATTAATTCCGAATTACACTTACACCGAACAACGCGGTTATGCTTTGCAAAACGGAGGTTATTATTTTGCATTAAGTGATAACTATGATTTAGCAGTTTTAGGTGACTATTATACTAATGGAAGTTACGCCTTACGATTTGAAAGTCAATACGCTAAGCGCTATAAATTCAACGGGAATTTTAACTTCAGGTATGAGAATTTAATTGATGGCGAACGCGGTTTTCCTAACTATTCAAAAGGTACAATTTATAATATTCAATGGTCGCATTCTAAAGACGCAAAATCAAATCCAAACTCACGTTTTACGGCTTCAGTAAACTTAGGAAGTAGCAAGTATTTCCGACAATCTTTGAACCAAGTAAACGTAGGATCAAATCTGAACAACTCTTTAAACTCTTCGATATCTTATAGCAAAACGTTCAATACAGTTCCGCAAGTCAATCTTGCCCTTGCTGCCACTCATTCGCAAAACACAAACACAGAGAAGATTTCAATGACATTGCCTACTTTGACTTTAAATGTTGATCGTGTTTTTCCTTTTGCCAGTGATACTAAACCCAAAAAAGGTTTCATCCAAAATATCAATGTCCGTTACGACTTAACAGGAAGTAACTCTTACAACACGAGTGATTCATTGTTCTTTAAATCACAGATGTTTAAGGATGGAACAACAGGATTTCAACACAATATACCGTTGAGTACCAATTTTAAGATTTTCAAGCATTTCAATGTCAATACAGCCATTAATTACAAAGAAGTTTGGTATTTGCAAACCATCAAAAGACGTACTGATTTTGAAACGGATAAAATAGTTGATGATCGCGTAAATGGATTTGATTCGTTTAGAACGTATTCTTTTTCTAACGGAATATCCACCACTTTGTACGGAATGTATACTTTTGGTGAAGATAAAAAAGTAAAAGTGATCCGACATACTATTACTCCTTCGGTTTCGCACGGTTACACACCAAAATTTGATCAATATCTAGAGCAGTACGAAGCTTCAAGAACCTACGGCCGTTTTACTGGGCCGAATACTCAAAGTGAATACCGGAATTATACCCGATTTGATACCGGAATTTATGGCGCTCCTAATTTAGTTGATGCCAATAGCGTTGGATTTTCATTAGGGAATTTATTTGAAGCCAAAGTAACGGACAAGGATTCAACTAAAACTGAACCTAAAAAAATTCAATTATTGCGCTTGAATTTGGGTTCGAGTTATGATTTTAAAACCAAACAATGGAGTACCATTTCGTTTAATGGTGGAACGGCCTTTTTTGACCAAAAAATGTCGGTGAATTTTGGTGGAACAATCGATCCTTATGAATTTGAGAGAACCAACAGCACAACTAATGCTCGTTTTGTGAGAAAAGCATTTGCGGTTTCGGGTGCCAATTTATCGATGAATTATGCTTTGGCAAGTAGCGCATTTGGTAAGAAAAAAGAAAAGAAAAACACGCAAGGTTTGCGAAATGGAGGTCGAGAAGATGACTTATTTGGTGTGAATGAGGATTTTAGTGATAAAATCAACAATCAACCAGGCGAAGAAAATGAAGAAGAAACGGAAGCTCCAGCCGAACTATTTAAATCGGACATTCCTTGGGATGTGACCATGGCATTTACTATCACCTATGCTAACAACGATTTTGGAAATAAAATCTCAAGTAGCAGTTTGATGCTTTCGGTGAATTCACAGCTGACACCAAAATGGAAAATGGGAGTTTCTTCAGGTTATGATTTTGTCAATAAAGGAGTGAGTCAAACCCAAATCCGCATGGATCGTGATTTATTGAGCTGGACCATGAATTTCAATTGGGTTCCGTTTGGACAATATACATATTGGGGATTTTTTATCGGAATCAAATCGAGTGTGTTGAGCGATATCAAATGGGACAAACGTTCGGTTCCGGATAGAACTTTGAGATAATTAAAATAATAGCATCAGATTCAATTTAATATGAAAAAAATAATTTACACTGATAAAGCCCCAGCGCCAATTGGACCTTACAGCCAAGCCGTTTTAATTGGAAACACTTTGTATACTTCGGGACAAATTGCTTTGAATCCAGAAACGATGGAATTGATTCTTGACAACATCGAAACCGAAACCCAACAAGTAATGGAAAACATGAAAGCGGTTTTAGAATCAGCTGACATGACTTTTGAAAATGTAGTAAAAACAACTATTTTCATTATGGATATGGGCGATTTTGCCCGAATTAATTCGGTTTACGCCAGTTATTTTGACGAATCGAATGCACCCGCTAGAGAAACAGTACAAGTTGCCGGTTTACCTAAAGGTGTTAATGTTGAAATTTCGATGGTAGCGGTGAAGTAATTGTTTTAGTTGCGGTCTTTTATTTTATCTCATCTAAACCTAACAACAACAATTGAGCAGTGGCTTCATTCGTAGCCAACGGAATGTTGTGAACGTCGCAAATGCGGATGAGCATACTGATGTCGGGTTCGTGTGGGTGACTTGAATTGGGATCCTTAAAAAACAACACCATTTTAGTTTTGCCTTCGGCTACGCGTGCTGCAATTTGAGCATCACCACCTTGTGGTCCTGAAAGCATTTTTTTGACTTTAAACCCTGCCAATTCTGCTTTACTTCCTGTGGTTCCGGTAGCAATAATTTTGATGTTTTCTTTTTGAAGAATGGCTTTGTTTTTGTTTAAAAACTGAACCATGTCGGCTTTTTTTCCGTCGTGTGCTATGATGGCGATTTCCATTGATTTTTTTTACAAATGTAAGTAATAAAAAAACCAAACAAGTTTTGAATTTCGTTTGGTTGATTAATTATTTGAATACCTAACAGGTTTTGGAAAACCTGTTAGGATAAATTTATTTATTTAAAATATGGTAAGCAATTAAACCGTCAATTGGTCGGCGTAGTACATTACCCACTTTTATGTCGTATTGTTCTAAAACTTCTTCTAATTCGTCTTTTAAATAGAAAGCTATTGAGCCAACAAAATGAACTAATACATCGTGACAATTTTCAAATTGCATGATGTAATTTTCAACAAAGTCTTTCATTTCTGCTTTGATGATTTCTTTACAGAAAGGTGCATCTTTGTGTTTGATTAAAAACTTAGCAAACGTTGCTAAATAAGCATTTGGATTGGGTTCTTTGTATAAATTATGTTTGATGTAATCGGCATCAACATTGTATTCTTCTTCGAATTCGCGTGCCATTTCTTTTGGCATTTTGTTGAAGTAATAACCGCGTAATAAATGGCGCCCAAAACGATTTCCAGAACAATCATCCATGGCAATGTAGCCTAATGATTGCACTTTTTGATGCAGAATTTTTCCGTCAAAATAGCTGCAATTAGAACCTGTTCCAAGAATACAAACAATGGCTTGTTCGTCTTTTGGAGTGGTTGCATAAACCGCAGCATAGGTGTCTTCATGAACTGAAACAGCAGCATTTGAAAAATATTCTTTAAAAACAGTAGTTAAAAAATCTTTCATGCGATCGGTTCCGCAACCTGCGCCGTAAAAGAATAAGTGTGATGCTTTGTCTTTGTTGTGCGAGATGTCAAATTTATCATCTAAACGAGCAATAATTTCTTCTTTATCTAACACTTCGGGATTTAAACCAAGTGTTTGAGTGGTAAAAAGAACTTTGCCGTTTTCGTCTATTGCAATCCAATCGGCTTTGGTTGAACCGCTGTCTACGAGTAACTTCATTATTATTTTAGTGTTTGGTTGGTTTGTTTAGTTTGTTGTTGCCCTAGCCCCGATAGAAGCCGATATCCTTTTTATTGCTTTGAGAAAAGCCTTTCCGTTGCACACAAGATGATAAGCAATAAAAAGATAAAGGCGATAGCGGGAAAAAGCTTCTAAAAATAACAAATCCTATCCACATAATTGCGAACAGGATTTGTAAATGTATGAATTATTTTAAACCAGCAACGTGAACTGATAAATCGATTAATTTGCTTGAGTACCCGTACTCGTTATCGTACCATGAAACTAGTTTGAAGAACGTTGAATTCAAACCAATTCCAGCTTTTGCATCAATTACTGAAGTTCTAGAATCGCCAACGAAATCTTGAGATACTACGTCGTCTTCTGTAAATCCTAAAATTCCTTTCATTTCGTTTTCAGAAGCTTTTTTAAGAACTGCCATGATTTCATCGTATGAAGTTTCTTTGGCTACTTTTACTGTTAAATCAACTACTGAAACGTCTACGGTTGGCACGCGGAATGACATTCCTGTTAGTTTACCATTTAACGATGGAATTACTTTTCCAACTGCTTTGGCTGCACCAGTAGATGATGGAATAATGTTTACACTAGCAGCGCGTCCGCCTCTCCAATCTTTTCGTGATGGACCATCAGCAGTTAATTGAGTAGCAGTTGTAGCGTGTACTGTTGTCATCAAACCTTCTACAATTCCGAAATTATCATTGATTACTTTTGCTAATGGAGCCAAACAATTGGTGGTACATGAAGCATTTGAAACGATAGTATCAGTTGCTTTTGCTTCGGTATGATTTACACCCATTACAAACATTGGAGCGTCTGCAGAAGGAGCTGAAATAACTACTTTTTTGGCACCACCATCAAGGTGTGCTTGGGCAGTTTCTAAAGTGGTGAAAATACCTGTACATTCGGCAACTACATCAACATCTACATCTTTATCGTCCCATTTGATTAGTTTAGGATCTTTTTCAGCAGTAACTCTGATGAATTTATCGTTTACGTATAATTTACCTTCTTTCACTTCTACTTTTCCGTTGAAACGACCGTGAACTGAGTCGTATTTCAATAAGTAAGCCAAATGTTCAACGTCTAATAAATCGTTGATGGCTACAACTTCTACATTATCTCTGTTATAGGTTTCTCTGAAAACGATTCTACCTATTCTTCCAAATCCGTTAATTCCTAATTTTACTTTTGACATTTTTTTAAGCTTTATGCTTTAAGCTTTATGCTTTAAGCGAATATTAATAGTGTTATTTTATTATTTATGATTTATGTTGTCATGATGTCTGAAACACGAAGCAACTCTCTGTCGATTTCAGAATGGCCTTTGATGGCTTGTTCTAATGGAGTTAATGCCACTTTATCGTTGAGCATTCCAACCATGAAATTAGACTTGCCTTCCAATAGAGATTCTACCGCTTTTACTCCCAATCGACTGGCTAAAACTCGGTCATAACATGATGGTGAACCACCGCGTTGCATGTGACCAAGAACCGAAACTCTGATGTCGTATTCTGGGAAATTTTCTTCGATGTAATCTTTGAGTTCAAATACGTTTTTACCGATTTTATCGCCTTCAGCAATGACCACGATACTTGATGATTTTCCTGATGCTTTACTTTTTCGCAATGAATCTAGTAAGCGCTCTAAACCTAGATCTTCTTCTGGAATTAGAATTTCTTCTGCTCCAGCTCCAATTCCGGCATTAAGTGCAATATGGCCTGCATCTCTTCCCATCACTTCTACTAAAAACAGTCGATTGTGGGAACTGGCCGTGTCGCGGATTTTATCGATGCATTCTACTACAGTATTCAAAGCCGTATCATAACCGAGAGTGTGACTGGTTCCGAAGATGTCGTTATCAATTGTTCCTGGAATTCCCATTACTGGAAAAGCAAATTCTTCATTGAAAATTTCAGCTCCAGTAAACGTTCCGTCTCCGCCAATTACAACTAAAGCATCAATGCCTGCTTTTACTAAATGATTGTGGGCTTTTTCACGACCTTCTTTGGTCATGAATTCTTTTGAACGAGCCGATTTTAAAATGGTTCCGCCTTTATTGATAATGTTATTTACAGAACGTGGACCCATTTCTTTAAAATCACCTTCTATCATTCCTTGGTAACCTCTGTAAATCCCAACACATTCAATATTGTGGAAAGCACACGTTCGAACAACAGAGCGAATGGCTGCATTCATTCCAGGAGAATCTCCACCCGAAGTAAGTACACCTATTTTTTTTATTGTTTTTGACATTTTTTTTACAATTTTATGTAAAATTAGCAAACAATCGCGATATAAAATAGGTGATATTTAGTATATTATTAAAAAAATCGAAATTCAAACGTTTTCGTTGATAAGTTTTTAAAATGGGAAGTGCAATGTGAAAAAATATGCATTTTAAGAATTATTCTTCTTGAGGAATGGCTTCTTTGTTGTGTTTATTTTCTTCTTTCTTTTTTTGTTCTTCAGAATCATCTCCATTCATTTCGATGTGGTCAGGAAAGAAGTTTGAATCGTCAACATCTTCAGTTTTTTTTTCCACTTCAATTTGATGTTTGGTGAAAATTTTATTGACTAATTCTTTAAATGTATTGAAGTCTACTTCATAATTCAATCCAAGCCCTTGAGTATAACCGATACCTTGTCCGATATAGTTAATGTCGTTTTCACGGTTGAATACACGAAGATTAAGAGTTCCGTCTTCGTTTACACGGTATAAAAGCTCAAAATTACCCACAACAGCCGATTCGTTGATTCCGCCTACAGGAACACCTACTACTCCATTTATGGTAATTCGCTCGTTAATTTTAGTAGAAATATTGGCTACTACTCTACCATCGGTTTCCCGACCTGGAGTTCGGTCGGCTTGATTGTATCCAAATCCCAATTGAAATTTGTCTCCACTATTCCCAAAAAGTTGACTTAGCATATTTCCTGCAGTTTCGTACAACGAACCATAAGCAGCGTTACTAGCATTTTCTGCTGTGATAAATGAACCCGTTGATAAAAGAGCTAAAGCCTGAGTTTGACGTGTTGATGGGTCATCTAAAACGGTTTGTATTTCTGACTTAAGTGTACTTGTTACAGTCGGAAAACTGATAATAAAATCAGGCTCCGGACTATTAATTGTACCTTTTAAATCAATCGTAACTTCTACTGGAACTTTTTTATTCAGCGAGGAATTATTGATTAAAACAGCGGGATTAGCCTGAGTTTCATATACTGCTTGTAAATCTAAATTAGCGCGATACGGATCGCCTTCCCAAGCAATGTAGCCGTTCTTTTTTACAGTAAAATTCTTATCAAATAAACCACCGTATTTAAAATTATAGGTTCCTTTTTCAACTACAAAGTCACCATACATTAAAAACTTTCCTAAAGTGTTGATTCTGAATAAAAGTCCACCTCTTCCGCTTCCTTTCATTCCGTGTCCTGATGCTCTATCCAGAATTACTTCAATATTAGCATCGGGAGTAATATCAAATTCAAAATTCAATTCCAAACCTTTGTAATTTCTGCCTCTGGCTTCTTCGCTTACAACACGATTGTATTTTTCGTCTTCAGTGATAAAATGAATGTATTCTTTTTCGTCGATTGCACTGGCATCGTTGATAGGAATTTTGATGTCGGTTCCTTTTTCTGATTTGGCAACAACATCAATTACCAAACCATCTGTCGGACCATACACTTTTGCATTACCATTGATATAAGCAGTTCCGTAATACGCTGCATCTTCACTATCTTGAGTATTCAATGCCAATAATCGGTTGGAATCAATATTGATGTCCAATTCCCATTCACCAAATTGTTTGTGCTTTACAAATCCGTTGATGAATCCTTTTGAGTTGAATTTGGTATCGAAAATAGAAGTTCGTTGAATAATGAATTTACTTTGGGTTACGTCTACAATTGAATTGTCTTCGAGTTGTAAATCGACGTTTAGATACGGGATTGTAAGTCCGGTTTTTTCCAAAAACAAACGTCCGTTGTAATCAATATTGTTTACATTTCCATCCAAACGAGCGCTTCCTGAAACCGAACCTCTAATGTTTCTAAACACGTCGCCACCTAAATTACTCAAAACACCTAAATTAAATTTACGGAAATTCAAAACTACATCAAGCAAAGCTTCTTCATTAACGATTTGAAGATTTCCAATAGCACTAAAGGATTCAAAATTTTCGTTTTCGATTGTTGAATTGATTAAAAACTTTCTGAAATTCTCATCGCCTTCAATATTCAAAATCATGTCGCCGAGTAAATTGTCGTTTACTTCCAATTGATTGATGCGAAGATTGGATGTTGGTTTATAGACGGAATTGACCTGCTTAATATTTACTTCTCCATCGACAAATCCTTGGAAATTAAATTTATTTACATCGGGAGTAATTTTATTTAAATCGACATCATTAAAGACGAGGTTGATGTCTTTATCATCTTCCCCTTTGAGCATTCCACTGAGCAACATCGATTGATTCTCGTGTGAAACAACTATATCATCAAAAGTAAAATTGGAAAGCGTTTTATCAAAAATAATTCGATTTTTCTCATTATTTGTTGCATTTACATTCCACAAATAATCTTTAAACATCATTTCCGAATTTTTAAATCCGACTATGTTATTTTTGCTTTTGTCTATGGTATGATACAAGTTCAGGTTGTAGAAATCGTTGCCCAATCGTCCGCCTTTGAACTCCGTTCTAAAGTGAAGCGTATCATTCGAAGTAACATTAATTAAAGAGAAATCACGAATTTTGTAATTTTTCGTTTTGATGCTGTCCATCTGAACGTAGGCATTGTAAAGCGGATTTTTATTGTCAATATCAACTATAATTTTATCGAATTGGGTATTGAAAGCCGCAATCGAATCGGAAGCAAATTTGAGTTTGAAATCGTTATTATCACCTACTATACTTCCACTCAAAACCGCATCGGGCGATAAAACTATATCCGGGCGGAAGATTTCTACGATTTTGTTGAATTCAGAAAAATTGAATTTAATGTATTGACCTTTGCCTATTTTATTGGGCTTGTAATTGGTGTATAAACTTCCGAGTGAGTTTTGAACGATTTTGGCCAGCTGATTGAAATCGTATTTACCTACTATTTGACCGCGAATTTCATTAGGCGAATACAAACTGATAGTACGTTCATTGAATTGATCAAATTGTGAATTAACCGTTACATTATCAAAGAAATAAATGTCTTTTTCATTTTGATAAGAAGCATTCGATATGATTACATCGCCTTTTAGGTTATTAATGGAACTTCCTGAAACATTCATCTGAACATCGCCTCTAAAAACTGAAATTTTGTTGTTGATGAAATTGAGATTTTTCAGATTGGCATAATCGACTTTGGCGTTAAAATCATAAATGTTTTCGCGCTTACTTAAATCGACTTTACCATCAAAATCTAAAAATAAATTGGGATCATTTACATTGACTTTTCCTTCAAAAATTGGTTTCTTGAATTTCCCATCAGCAATGATGTTTTTATAGGTATAGCCATTGTAAGTAAAACTAGAAATTGTACCCGACATCTTAGTATCAATGTATTTTTCGGTAAATCCTTTTCCGTCTACATCGATATCAAGAGTTACAATTCCGAAATCATTACTGTTCATGAAACTACCCAAATTGAATCGATCCAACTGAACATTTCCAATGTATTTGGCATTGTCAATGTTATCGATGTTGGTCATAATCATTTTTGATTTTACATTACCCAATTGAGTAGTTAATTCAAAATCAGTGTCAATTGAAGTGGTAGTAATCTCGGCATCGCCTTTTAAATTGAACTGACCTAATTTCTTTAATGAAGTGGGCAGTTTTTTCCCAAGAACATTAGGCAATAAAGTAGTTAAATCAGTATAATTAGAAGACACTTTATCAAAAGAACCGTTCATATAAAACCCGCCTTTTCCTTCTTTTTGAAACAGGTTTCTAAAATTAACATCCCCAATAATTTGAGTGTTTTTATTGTCTTTAAGAACGAGGTTTTTTGCTGTTAAATCGTTAAGCGTTCCATCAATTTTACCACTCAGTGCAAACTGCTGATTCTTCCCTATTTCTTTATAGAAGTAGCGAATATCGTTGGTAGCAATAGAAGCTTTTTCGGTATTTATATCAAAAATCACTTTGTTGTTGAAATCGGCAAAATCTTTACGATTGTATTTTAAAATAATATCTCCTTTGAATTCAGATTCTTTAGTTTTTAGATCCAATTCTTCCAAACGAATGTTCTTTTTGGTGTAGGTGAATTTGGATTTTAGGTTTTCAACTTCCAATCCGCGGTGGTCTCTGAACGACATTTTATCGATGGAAGTGGTCACATCCGGACCTTTAATTTTGAAGTCAGACACTACAGCATTCAACTTTGTAAAATCAACATCTAACGGCACTTTCCTATTGTAATCAAGTAAGGTAAAACGGCTGTCTACCAATGTAATTTCTTTGGAAGTCATCAAAAATTTACCTGACGATTTCTTTCCGTTATCAAAAGCAGCTACAAATTTATCGAGATTGGTGTCTTTCTGACCTTTATATGTTATTACTTTGAGTCGCAGATTGTCCGCTTTAATCGGTCCGAAAATTAAATTCCCATCCAACAGTTGATTGACGTCTTTTACACTGGTTTTAATTCGACTTGAGGAAATTAAAGTATCTTTTTTTTCATCCAAAACCAATACATTTTTCAGATGAACACCACCAAAAATGGAAATTTCTACACGTTCTACGTTGATATTGGTACCAAAATCTTTGTTGAGTTGTTCTGTAAGATAATGTGCTATTTTAGTTTGTACGACAGGAAGCGACAATAAAAACCCTATAAGCAACAATAACAGTATCAGCACTATGAGAGTGCGAAAGACTATTTTTCGTATCTTTTTAAAACGGGTATTTGATTTTTTTTCTTCCAAAATAAGCTTTGGTTTTGCCAGAAACCTTGAAAAATAGTTACTTTTGTAAACGTAGTAAAATTAACGTTTTATGGCGGTTTTCCAAATAGTAAACAAAAATTATGCCCAATGAGTAAGTCCGATGTCTATATTCTTGCAATAGAAAGTTCATGCGATGATACAGCAGCAGCAGTTCTTAATAACGACAAAGTACTATCGAATGTTGTTGCGCGCCAAAGTATTCATGAAGAATATGGCGGAGTTGTACCTGAACTGGCCTCGAGAGCACACCAACAAAACATTGTCCCTGTGATTGATGTTGCACTCAAGAAGGCCAATGTTGATCGTTCCCAATTAAAAGCCATTGCTTTTACTCAAGGTCCGGGATTGATGGGGTCGCTGCTTGTTGGAACTTCTTTTGCTAAATCATTATCGATGGCATTGCATGTTCCATTGATAGCTGTGAATCACATGCACGCTCACATTTTAGCTCATTTTATTGATGAAGAAGGATTTGATAAACCCAAGTTTCCCTTTTTGGCTTTGACAATTTCCGGCGGACATACACAGATCGTAAAAGTTAATAGTTTTTTTGATATGGAAATCATCGGTGAAACTACAGATGATGCTGTTGGTGAAGCATTTGATAAAACCGCAAAAATATTAGGTTTGCCTTATCCTGGTGGACCGTTAATTGACCAATTAGCAAAAGAAGGTAACCCGAAACGATTTGCTTTCACCAAACCCAAAGTGGAAGGTTTGAACTTTAGTTTTTCGGGATTGAAAACACAGATTTTGTACTTTGTACAGAAAAATGTAAAAGAAAATCCGAATTTTATTGAAGAAAACAAAGCGGATGTTTGTGCTTCTATTCAAAATATAATCATAGAAATTTTAATGGATAAGTTGAAATTGGCAGTGGCTGAGACTGGAATCAATCAAATTGCGATTGGTGGTGGAGTTTCGGCAAATTCAGGCATTAGAACTACTTTGAAAAATGCTGAATCCAAATACGGTTGGAAGACTTTTATTCCGAAGTTTGAATACACAACTGATAATGCTGCAATGATAGGAATTGTGGGCTACTATAAATTTTTAGAAAATAAGTTTAACGATGCTTCAATTGTATCGAAAGCCAGAATCGAATTTTAAGATGCAATTATTCTACAACCCAACCATAAATTCGACCGAAACTTCTTTTATTTTTGATAAAGAAGAAAGCAAACATATTATTAAAGTTTTACGTAAAAAAGAAAATGATATTTTACACGTAACCAATGGTTTAGGTTTTTTATTTACTACCAAAATAAAACTAGCTTCGGACAATAAATGTACGGTTGAGATTGTTTCTTTTGAACAACAAGAACGACCAAAGTTTCGCTTGCATTTAGCGGTTGCTCCGACTAAAATGAACGAACGTTACGAATGGTTTTTGGAGAAAGCAACCGAAATTGGCATACAAGAAATTACTCCTATTATTTGCGAACATTCGGAGCGAAAAGTAGTCAAAACCGATCGTTTTGTTAAGATAATTGAATCGGCTATGAAACAATCGTTGCATTATTATTTACCTAAATTAAACGAGCCGATTTATTTTAAAGAATTTGTAAAAAGAGACTTTAGCGGGCAAAAATTCATCGCTCATTGTGAAGAAACGGACAAAAAATCGCTGAAGAATGAATTGCAATCGAATAGCGATTGTACAATCCTAATTGGTCCGGAAGGTGATTTTTCTGTTAAAGAAATCCAATTGGCTTTGGATGCTAATTATATTCCTGTATCTTTGGGAAGCACTCGTTTACGAACTGAAACCGCTGCCATTGTAGCTTGTCATAGTGTTGTTTATACAAATGAATAAATCAATGAAAAACTATTTATTTTTATTGCTATTGCTTTCAACTTCTGTTTTCTCACAGGAAATTGCTCTTTTAAAATACAGTGGCGGAGGCGATTGGTATGCCAACCCAACTTCATTGCCCAATTTGATTCGTTTTGCCAATCAAAACATCAACACCAAAATAAAAACTAAAGCAGTAACCGTTGAGCCAAGTAGTCCCGAATTATTTTCCTATCCATTTGTACACATGACCGGACATGGAAATGTTGTTTTTAATGAAAGTGATGTAATCAATCTCAGAAACTATATGCTTTCAGGAGGTT
Source organism: Flavobacterium sp. (assembly GCF_035299245.1). Classification (GTDB taxonomy): domain Bacteria; phylum Bacteroidota; class Bacteroidia; order Flavobacteriales; family Flavobacteriaceae; genus Flavobacterium. Next base: position 230,468 of record NZ_DATGWY010000016.1, read on the forward strand.
TTCTGCACATTGATGACAACTTCGGTATGGATGAGTACATACGCAAAGAAATAAAGAAACTTTTTCCTAATAATAACTTAGTTGAGATTCCTGCTAATCATGCTATTTTTCAAAAACCCTACACTTTTGCTGGCGGATTGCCTAAAATTCACGAGCACGACGGCAAAAGACCTCAAGCCTTTGGTATTTTTGAAAACAATAGATTAGTGCTTTTATACACTTTTGAGTGTGACTTGGGCGATGGTTGGGAAGATCCAGAAGTACACAACGACCCAAAAGAAGTACGTGAAAAAGCTTTGAAAATGGGAACTAACATCTTGAATTACATCTTCTGCAACTAAATATCTAAATAAAGTCAGGACTAATTACAGCAGACTAAATAGTTATCAACAATGCATTTCGTCGATTTTTTAATAAAAAAATTACCAAATGTTTTCTTTTTAAAACTATTTATTATAAAATTGCTAATAATTAACCAAACACCATACTTTATTTATGAAAAAAATCTTATTATCAGCATCCTTATTGATGATGTTGTTTTCATGTCAAAACGAAGAAAAATTAAGCGCAGATGATTCAACTCCAGTTGCTTCTGAAAGAAAATGTGAGTCAGACGAAGTTTTAAAAAGACAATTGTTAGAAAATCCAGGAATGGCTCAACGATTGCAAGAAATTGAAGACTTTACCAATGAGTACATTTCACACGGTCATCACAATCGTTTAGTGAACGGAAAAATTGAAATTCCAGTAGTTGTTAATGTACTTTACAAAACAGCAGCTCAAAATGTTTCATTGGCTCAAATCCAATCACAAATTGACGTTTTAAATAAAGATTTTAACGCCCAAAATACGGATTATAATTCAGTTCCTGCTTTGTTCTCTGGCGTAAAAGCAAATGTTGGAATCACATTTGTTTTGGATCAAGTAGTTAGAAAATCAACAACTAAAACATCTTGGGGAACAGCAGACGCGATGAAAAAAACTAGCAAAGGCGGAATTGCTCCTACATCTCCTACAACTAAATTGAACCTTTGGGTATGTACAATTGGAAACGGAATCTTAGGATACGCACAATTTCCTGGAGGTGCTTCTGCTACTGATGGAGTAGTTATTGACTATCGTTATTTTGGTACTACTGGTACAGCAACTGCACCTTTTAATTTAGGAAGAACTGCCACTCACGAAGTAGGTCACTGGATGAACTTACGTCACATTTGGGGCGATACTACTTGTGGAAATGACTTAGTTGCTGACACTCCAACTCACAATACTGCTAATTACGGAATTCCAGCTTATCCTCATTACAGTACTTGTGCTGGAACACCAGTTGAAATGACTATGAATTATATGGATTATACCGATGATGCTGGAATGTACATGTTCTCATTAGGTCAAAAAGCAAGAATGGAAGCTATATTTGCTGTTGGTGGCGCTAGAAACTCATTCGCACAACCATAATAACAGAAATAGCATATTTTAAAAAGAAACTCATCATTAATTGGTGAGTTTTTTTTATTTTTAGGAAATTTTAAAAAATGCTTACTTCAAAAACCATCGCTAACGGAATTCTAAGAGCCATCGGAATACTTACTTTGATAGTACTTCTACTCTATTTTATTTATCAAATTCAAACCGTAATTATCTATATCATTGTGGCTATTATTTTTTCAATGATAGCCAATCCTATAATTGAATTTCTTCGAAAAAAGCTTAAATTTTCAAATACTTTAGCGGTTTCAACTACTTTGGTTCTTTTTATATTTTTGTTGATTGGTTTGTTCTTGCTTTTTGTCCCATTAATCACCTCACAAGGAAATAATTTGTCATTATTAGATACCCAATCCATCCAAACACGATTGGTCAGTTTGTATGGTCAACTCAATACTTATTTAGATTCTCATAATATTGATATAGAGCAAGTGGTCAAAGAAGCCGATTTGACTTCGAAATTGCGGTTCAACTATTTTACTGATTTTTTTAACTCAGTCATCGGAACCATAAGCAGTTTGGGGATTGGTATAGTATCTGTATTTTTTATTAGTTTTTTCTTTTTAAAAGACAAAGTTCAGTTCATTGTTGGTGTCAAACGCATTATACCAGAAAGTCAAGAAGATAAAATATTGAATTCCATTGATAAAATTCGAGATTTATTGACACGGTATTTTATTGGATTGATTATTCAATTGACAATTATTTGCATTTTATACCTAATTGTGTTGTTGATTTTTGGAGTTGAGAATGCATTTGTAATTGCTTTTTTGTGTGCTATACTAAACATCATCCCTTATGTAGGTCCGCTTATTGGATCCATTTTAGCTGGAGTTTTAACTATGTTAAGTAATATTAATAACGACTTTCAAACCGTTACTCTTCCAACAACTATTTATGTAATGATTGGATTTTTTATTGTTCAATTAATTGACAATAATGTTTCTTCACCTATTATTTTTTCTAAAAGCGTCAACTCACATCCATTAGAAATTTTCTTGGTAATTTTGATTGCTGGAATTTTATTTGGAATCGTTGGGATGATTATCGCAGTTCCACTCTACACTATCTTGAAAGTCATTGGCAAGGAATTTTTTCCAGAAGTAAAAATCATCAAAGCATTAACACGAAATATTTAAGCACATTTCAAATTTCCAAAATGGATATCAATACAATTTTGCAACCCAATATTCAGGAATTCATCGTTGAAAAAACTGGTTCTGATATTTCTAAATTGGCGTTGTCGAAAAACCCGTTTCCTGAAATTGATTACAAAATACTATTGAATCAAGTTGAAGCTCGAACCAAAAGTAAAGATAAACTTCCTACTTGGTATGGAACAAAAAAAATAATTTATCCCAGTAAGATTTCAATTGAGCAAACTTCTTCTGAACCAGCAGCATTGTATAAATCGGGTTTGCTATCAGGCGAAACTTTAATAGATTTAACAGGTGGCTTTGGTGTTGATGATTATTATTTTTCAAAAAAAATTAAAAAAATTATTCATTGTGAAATCAACGAGGAACTTTCAGAGATTGTTAAGCATAATTTTGTACAATTAAACTGTAATAATATTGGTTGTTTTCAAGGAAATAGTTCATCTATTTTACGTGAATTAAATCAACTTTTTGATTGGATTTATATTGATCCATCGCGTAGGAATGATGCTAAAGGAAAAGTATTCATGCTCAAAGATTGTTTGCCTAATGTTCCTGAATTGCTTGATGAATACTTCAAATTTTCCGCTAATATTTTAATAAAAACGGCTCCAATTTTAGATCTTTCCTCTGGGCTAAACGAACTGAAAAACGTCAAAGAAATTCATATAATTGCTGTTGACAACGAAGTTAAAGAATTGCTTTGGCTACTTGAAAAAAACTATGTTAATTCAATAAAAATCAAAGCAGTAAACATTCAGAAAACCAAAACAGACAACTCAGTATTCTTATTGAATTCGGATTCGGAAGCTCTTTATTCCTTACCTCAAAAGTACCTATACGAACCCAATAGTGCCGTTCTTAAATCAGGTGAATTTGATGTGATTTGTGATTTATATAAAGTGTCAAAATTGCACAAACACTCACATTTATATACATCCAATGATTTAGTTGAATTTCCCGGTAGAGTTTTTGAGTTGAATAAAGTAATTGATTATTCGAAATCATCAATGAAACAATTTTTAGAGAATACTAAAGCTAATATCACCACACGAAATTTCCCAGAAACAGTAGAAAACCTCAGAAAAAAATGGAAAATTAAAGATGGAGGAAGTTTGTATTGTTTTTTTACTACAAACATAAATAATGATAAAATTGTATTACTTTGCACCAAAATAAATGAATAATGAAAAAGTTTTTTTTAGTTCTTTTCTTAATTAATTTCTCAACTTTATTCGCACAAAAAGAATGCGAATATAACACTAATGTTACAGACAGTATTGGTACTTATAAATCGACAAAAGAGTTTTTAGCACATGAACGTTTTTTTGGAGGAAGTGAAAAATCAATATTCTTTTCTTTGATTGATAGTGGTGAGTTCCCTTCTTTAAATATCAAAATAATACAAAAAAGTAGCGAGTTCATTCCGGTTGCATGTTTTGATTCAACCTCAAAAATATATTTCCAACTAGAAAATGGTAAAATTGTAACTTTAATAAGTATCAATGAAGAAAACTGTGGGAACTCCATTTTTATTGACAATAAAAACTGCAGAATATTATCAGGTTATTTTTTATTTATGAAAGATACATTTGAAGAACTTAAGAACTCACCAATATCACTTATGCGAATAAAATTTTCAACTGAAACTGTAGATTATATCATCAAAGAAGAGTTTGTTTCTGAGGCGGATCGGTCTGTTTTTAAACCCGCAACCTATTTTATGGATTATTTAAAATGCATTGAGTAAAAGAAATTCAGAATCTATATGATTGATTATTAAGCATTTTATTTATTATTGCAATAACAACAAAAAAAAACACTTGAAATACTTGTAAATATTGTTATCATAAGTTACATTTGCAACCGCTTAAAGCGAAAGTTCTTTTATAAAAATTAAAAGTTTAGGAGAGGTGCCGGAGTGGTAACGGAGCAGATTGCTAATCTGTCGACGGGTAACCGTCGCCAGGGTTCGAGTCCCTGTCTCTCCGCTTTTTTTCGGGGTGTAGCGTAGCCCGGTTATCGCGCCTGCTTTGGGAGCAGGAGGCCGCAGGTTCGAATCCTGCCACCCCGACTTTAAAAGTCATTTTCAGTTACTACTGAAGGAATGGTCTCATAGCTCAGCTGGATAGAGCAACTGCCTTCTAAGCAGTAGGTCGAAGGTTCGAATCCTTCTGAGATCACGAATAAATAATAAGCCCAAAAAATAAAATGGAATTCATTCTAATTTTATTTTTTGGGCTTATTATTTTCAAAGCGGAGCTTTGATGGATGTGCGCAGCAAATCCTTTTAAAATCAGAAAACAAACTTCATCTCTGAGTAGGTTTTATTGTTTCCAATATTTTCTTATCTTGTACAAAAAAAGAATATGATTCCCCTAAAACACCTTCTTTTCAGCTTTTTTGTTCTCTTATTCATGAATTGTAAGACAGTAAACAATACAATTCCAGTTTCTAACCCAGAACTTAAAGCCGAAATCATTTCTACAAAGTCAATAATAAGCGATACTACTTTTATCAGTCTTAGGGCAATGAGTGCCGATTTTGTATACGACATGAAATACGCAACCAACGATAATTTTTTGAAGCAAGCAGTATATGATTGTCCCGAATGTTATTTGCGCCAAAAAACCATTCTTTCATTAATTGAAGCCAACAAAGAATTCATCACTTTAGGTTATCGAATTAAAATTTTTGATTGCTACCGTCCGCTTTCGATTCAGAAAAAAATGTGGCAAATTGTTCCAAACCCTATTTATGTTGCTGATCCTGCAAAAGGCTCTATTCATAATCGCGGTTGTGCTGTTGACATTACATTAGTTGATAGTAAAGGAAAAGAATTGGATATGGGAACTTCTTTTGATTTTTTTGGAGAAGCATCAAGCCATAATTACACCAATGTTTCAGAAGAAGTAAAAAAGAACCGCAAATTACTGAAGGAAATAATGCTCAAACATAACTTTAAATCATTTGATTCGGAATGGTGGCATTACAACTTGAACGGAGGCAATCTTGAGAAATTAGCCAATTTCAACTGGAATTGCAATCAGGAATAGTACTATTTTACTCAAAAAATAGTAATTTTGCATAACAAATAAACAAACCAACTTTTCAATAATAAGAATATGAGCAAAAAAGTAGTTATAGTTTCGGCAGTACGGACTCCAATTGGAAGTTTTATGGGTTCATTATCAACTGTTTCGGCTTCTCATTTGGGAGCTGCAGCTATTAAAGGAGCACTAGAAAAAATAAATTTAGATCCCAATCTAATTGATGAAGTTTTTATGGGTAATGTAGTTCAAGCTGGTGTAGGACAAGCTCCAGCAAGACAAGCGGCTTTACACGCAGGTTTATCTACTAATGTTGCTTGTACTACAGTAAATAAAGTATGTGCTTCTGGAATGAAATCGATAATGATGGGAGCGCAAGCAATTATGGCTGGTGATGCTGAAATTGTTGTTGCAGGTGGAATGGAAAACATGAGTTTGATTCCGCATTACGTTCACCTCAGAAATGGTGTTAAGTTTGGGCCAACATCTATGGTTGACGGAATGCAGAAAGACGGTTTGCAAGATGCTTACGATGGTAACGCCATGGGTGTTTCTGCCGACCTATGTGCGTCTGAATACAAAATATCTCGTGAAGCACAAGATGCATTCGCAATTCAATCGTATGAACGTTCAGCAAAAGCATGGGAAGCCGGAAAATTTGATGCTGAGATTATTCCAGTAGCTGTTCCTCAACGCAAAGGCGATCCAATTATGGTTACTAAAGACGAGGAATACACAAATGTTCGTTTGGATAAAATACCAACTTTAAATGCCGTTTTCACTAAAGACGGAACTGTTACTGCTGCTAATGCTTCTACAATTAATGATGGCGCTGCTGCTGTAATTTTAATGACTGAAGAAAAAGCAAATGCCATGGGATTAAAACCATTGGCTTATATAAAATCGTATGCCGATGCAGCTCAAGAACCAAAATGGTTTACTACTGCTCCAGCAAAAGCATTGCCAAAAGCGTTGGATAAAGCTGGAATTTCGATATCGGATGTAGATTATTTTGAGTTTAATGAAGCTTTTGCGGTAGTAGGATTGGCTAATGCTCAGATTTTAGGTTTATCGAATGACAAAATCAATGTAAATGGTGGTGCAGTGTCATTGGGACATCCGCTGGGTTGTTCGGGAGCGCGAATTGTGGTGACACTAATCAATGTTTTACAACAAAACAATGCTAAAATCGGTGCTGCTGCTATTTGTAATGGTGGAGGTGGAGCATCTGCAATTGTGATTGAACGAGCCTAAATAATTAACAATTGACAATTGATAATTATCCATTATTAATTATTAATTATTAATTATCAATTATCAATTATCCATTATCAATTAAAAACATGTTTGGTATTTGTAATTTATCAATAATTCCGCTGCGTTTTGAGCCTAGTGATCGAAGCGAGATTGTATCGCAAGTATTATTTGGCGAACATTTTGAAATTATTGACACACTCAATCAATGGTCAAAAATCAAGTTACACTATGATGATTATGAAGGTTGGGTAGATAGTAAACAGTACCAAATTATATCGGAAGAAAATTACAAATTACTTTCAAAAGAGGCTATTATTTTGAATTCTGATTTGGTAGAATACGTCTCTACTCCTACCAATGTTTTAATTCCGATTTCGTTAGGCGCGTCATTATCGTTTTTGAATCATACCGATTTAAATACTCAGAATTACGAGTTTGAAGGATTGAAAATCAGCGGTGTAAAACCCAAGTCAAATTTAGTTTCAACGGCTTATATGTATTTGAATTCTCCTTATTTATGGGGTGGAAAAACACCGTTTGGAATTGATTGTTCAGGTTTTACACAAATGGTTTATAAATTGAATGGTTATAAATTATTCAGAGACGCATCACAACAAGCCAACCAAGGTGAAGTGTTGAGTTTTATTGAAGAAAGTGAACCAGGTGATTTGGCGTTTTTTGACAATGAAGAAGGAAATATCATTCATGTTGGAATCATTTTAGAAAACAACTATATCATTCACGCCAGTGGAAAAGTCAGAATTGACCGCTTGGACCATTTAGGTATTTACAATGCCGAGACCAACAGACATACACACCGACTTAGAGTTATTAAAAAAGTGATATAAAAAAATCCTCTCGTTATGAGAGGATTTTTTTTATTGTTTGATGAACTTAGAGTTTGAACTTCCTTTGTCTGACATTACTTTTATAAAATAAGTTCCAGATGTTAAATTGGATACATCGATGCTCGTTGTTTCTTTAGCGTTTGGAATTATAACCACTAACTGACCTAATGCATTGTAAATACTGATAGAAGATAATTCAATATCATTTTTAGTATGAATATTCAAAATATCTTTTGTTGGATTGGGTGCTAGTTCAAAGTAATTTGAAAAATCAAAATCTTGATTAACAAGAGCTTGAATAGTTGTAGTTGCTATATTGGTGACAATTGGGAAGTTATAATCAAAGTAGATACTAGCGGTATTGCTAAAAGAACTTCCTGCTGTTAACGTTGATTTAATTTTAATTTTGAAAATTACAAAACCATCATTATTATCATCATCAAAAGGCAATTGTATGTTTTCAAAAATGAATTCTACTTGATTTGTATTGGTTATTCGAGTATAAAATTCGTGGCTTCCATCAATCGGAATTAATGTAGCAACATCAAATTTTGTAGTATCAAATAAGTCTTTTACCACAATATTTTCTGCATTGGCAGTTCCTGTATTTTCAAAACGAATTAGGTAATGTACGAACTCACCTACTTTATCAAGCGCAATTGTTGCTCCTTCAAGACAAGTTTTGTCGTTGGGATCGTACGAGTTACTTACGGTTTGATTTAAAGAAAAAGTATTATCAACTGGCAATTCATCTGCTCCACCGTCAATAGTTACTGTATAACTTAATACATCACCACTATTCAATGGCGGAATTTCGGTAGGTGAATTCAGATTAATAGTCAAATTAATTTGTCTCATTTCAAATGGTTGAAGATTGTTGAAATCCCATGACAATTGGTTTGCAATTTGATTTGAAACTGCTGGAGTTGAAGACACTAAATCTGAGGTACTATCATCAAATGATAATTGAATTGAACCTGACTGAATTTGATTTCCTTTATTTTTATAATAAATCCTGTACTGGGCATCATTTCCCGGTCTTGCTGCGCTATTTGGAGATAAAATAACTTCTAAATCGGGATGAACACCATTGACTGAAACACAAAAATCTTGAATAAAAGGACTTGGATCAGCCGGAAATTGGGCGTCAAATGATGTAGGTAGAATAGTAAAATAATTAGGATTTTCAAGTATTGGAGTAATGGTATAATCACCCGCTGCTAAAGGAAGTGAATAAGCACCTGATAAATTAGATATTGTTGTTGAATTTGAAAACGTATCATTAATGTTGAATTTCAAATTGGGAACACTGATATCTAATAAATCACAACCATTTTGATTACTGTCTAATTTTTCATTTCCTTCAATTACATAATAATTGCCTGCAGGAGTAAATGTACAGTAAGTGTTTGCAAAACAGTTAGTATAGCCATAACCATTAATTCTGTATTGAAAATAATCAATTTGACTTTCATTGCAACAGATGTAATTCAAATTGGGATTTCCACCAAAGAAAATATCAGAGATACCAAGAAATGGATTGGTAAATCCTTTTAGAAACAATGTATTGAGCTGATTGTTAGAGCATGATAGCACAATCAAATCGGTCAAATGATTCAACTCTAATGTTGTTAATAAATTATTAGTACAATAAATCCACTGTAAGTCAGAACAATTACTCAAATCAAGTGTAGTAAGTTGAAGGTTATTACACGATAAATACCTCAGATTAGGGCAATTTGAAACGTTTACAATGTTCTGCAATGCATTATTCGAACACTCAAGATACTCAAGATTAGGGAATTGAGTGAAATCAACTAATGGAACTTGAGTATTATTGCTATAATTAAGTCGTTTCAAATTTAAACCTGAAAGATTCAACGAAGTCAATTGATTGTTATAGCATTCTAAAGATTCTAAATGGATGAATAAACTCAGGTCTAATTCAGTAAAATTATTATAGGAACATTCTAATGATTGAAGATTACTCAACGAACTTAAATTGGCTATTGAAGACAATTGATTATTAGTACAAATAACATGTTTAACGTTATTTAAACCACTAAAATTAACTGGTGGAAGTTGTGTGTTGTAGCTGTAATCTATTTTTTCTAAACTAACTAAGTTGCTTAAATTTAAAGATGTCAACATGTTTACACCACACAATAACTCTTTAAGGTTAGGCAATGATAAGTTTATTGTAGAAATATAGTTAGTATTAATATCCAATACTTCCAAATTAGTAAAAAAATCCATCCCAGTCAAATCAGTTATGTGTGGAAAGGATATATTAAACGATTGACTTCTTAAACTTAATTTTTTGATGAGTAATGCTTCGCTAACTTGTATTTGTCCGTCGTTGTTGGTGTCTACTTTTACTGGAGCGTCATTAAAATTAAAAGCAGTATAACTTGATGGGTTAGCCGCAACCAATCGACTTCTTAAAACAGTATCAGGAAAATTGATTACTTGTGCATTTAGATGCAAAACAAAAGAAAAAATAAATAGAAAGAATACCTTTTTCATAGCAGTAGAATTAAAGATAAACAAATATATATTATTATAAGGAATTATTTCCAGTGAACTAATAGGAGCTAAGAATTTGAGTTAAAAAAAATCCTCTCGTTGGAGAGGATTCTTTATTTAATGTTTTACATCTTTAACATCGTTAGGATTGTGTTTGTGTTTGAACAAAACAGCAAATAAAATTGCGATTACCAATGCGTAACCTGCAAACGAAAGCCAAATGTTGTGCCAGTCGCGTGCTCCATCGTGAGTAAAATAGTTATCAATGATAATTCCACTTATCAATCCACCAAAAAAGGCACCAAATCCGTTGGACATCATCATGAATAATCCTTGAGCTGAAGAACGAATTTTGGAATCGGTTGTGGTTTCAACAAATAATGAACCCGAAATATTGAAGAAATCGAATGCCATTCCGTATACTATACACGAAACAATAATCATCCATAAACCATCTACTGGATTGCCATAAGCAAAAAGTCCGAAACGCAAAACCCAAGCAATCATTGAGATTAACATCACTTGTTTGATTCCGAATCGTTTCAAGAAAAACGGAATTGCAAGAATGAACAAAGTTTCTGATATCTGAGAAATCGACATGATAATGGTTGAATATTTAACTACGAATGAGTCTTTATATTCTGCCACATTGGCAAATTCTGACAAATAAACATCACCGTACATATTGGTCAATTGCAATGCTCCACCCAAAAACATAGAAAACAAAAAGAACAACGCCATTTTGTAAGTTCCAAATAATTTAAAAGCACTAAAGCCAAATTTTTCAGCAAATGAGGCATCTTTAGCAATTAAATTTTGTGGTGGACATTTAGGCAATGTGAAAGAATAAATTCCTAAAATAAAGGCAGCGATTGCTGATATATAGAACATATTTGCAGAAGCCTTATTTCCAGACAAATTGGTCAGCCACATAGCGGCAATAAAACCTATTGTTCCCCAAACTCTAATCGGTGGAAATACCTTAACAACATCGTAATTATTATTTTTAAGAATGTTATAAGCAACCGAATTGGATAATGAAATTGTGGGCATGTAACACAACATCGCTGCAAAAATCACATAGTAAAATGTAGTTGGATCTTCTACTTGTGGTATGTACATCAAGGCAACACCACCTAAAATATGTAATATTCCGTAAAGTTTTTCAGCATTCATCCATTTATCAGCAATGATTCCGGTAATGGCTGGCATGAAGATGGACGAAATTCCTAAAGTTGAAAAAATAGCGCCAAATTCGGCTCCACTCCATTGTTTCGTTCCAAACCAATAATTGGCTACGGTAATCAGCCACGCACCCCAAACAAAGAATTGGAGAAAACTCATTATTGTTAATCTCAATTTTAAACTCATAATTATAGATATAGTTAATGTAAATAGATTGTAAATCTACTATTAAAAATGAGATTTGCAAAAAAATCAATCTGCCATTAATAATGTAATTTTATTGTGAGATTTCTCCTTCGTCGAAATGACAAAGTTCAAAAAGAAAATTAGTTAGAAATAATTTCTTCAGCCAATTCTAAAACGGCGGTAAATTGTTCTTCACGTGTCAAATACGAATTATCAATTTCTATGGCGTCATCGGCTTTGACTAAAGGAGAATCATCGCGGTGTGTATCAATGTAATCACGTTCTTGGACATTTTTCAAGACTTCTTCGTATGTTACCGAATCGCCTTTGGCTTGAAGTTCGTCAAAACGACGTTGCGCACGAGTTTCCGGGCTAGCAGTCATGAATATCTTGAGTTCCGCATTTGGAAAGACAACGGTTCCGATATCACGTCCGTCCATTACAATTCCTTTTCCTTTGCCCATTTCTTGTTGTTGTTCGACCAATTTGGCGCGTACTTCAGAAACTTCGGCTATTTTGCTAACAAAGCTGGAAACTTCGATGGTTCGGATTTCTTTTTCTACATTGACATCGTTAAGATACATTTCGGCAAAACCTAATTCAGAATTGAACTCAAAATGTAATTTGATGTTGGGTAAACTATTGATTAAGGTTTCTTTATCAAAAAACTCGTTTGTAATGTAACCCATTTGCATGGCAAAAAGTGCAATTGCTCTGTACATAGCGCCAGTATCAACATACACATAGCCTAGGTGTTTGGCTAATTGTTTAGCTAAAGTGCTTTTTCCTGTTGAAGAAAATCCGTCGATGGCAATAGTAATTGTGTTCAATACGCTACAGTTTAATATTCGTCGCCAAAGTTAATCGTTAATCCGAATAAACTGGTGTTGGCTGCTAAAGTATATCGTGAATACGAATAATTAAATTTTAATTTTCTCATTTTCAACCCGAAACCTACTGAAAGACCCGAGAAACTTCGTTGTTCTAAAATACGTAATTCTTCTGATCTTCTAAAGTTATAACCCAGTCGTATATTAAATCCTTTGGTTGGAAATAATTCGGCTCCAAAAATAACGTGACGCAATGCATTATTAAAAAATGACACTTTTTCTTCTGTTGAACCACCATCAATATTTCCAACCGCGCGATTCGGGTTTACAAAAGCGATTTTCCATTGCTGTAAATTTTCTAAAGTTAAATGCCAACGAATAGGAACATTTTCTACTTCCTGCGAAACACCTGCAATAATTTCTAAAGGTAATTTTTCTTGTGTTCCAGCATACGTTGTGATTTGTGTTCCCAGATTACGAATGGCCAAAGCCCAATTGATATCGTTTTGAGTATCGATGTACAATGCTCCCAAATCGACAGCTGCTCCAAAAGAGCTGTAACTTTCTAAAGTTGAATTGATGAGTTTGGCATTGGCTCCCACATACAATTCGGTAAACGGAACATTATAGGCATACCCAAACGACAACGCAATATCACTTCCCGTAAAACTAGATGTAGGTTGACCTAATTCGTCGTAACCATCAAATTTTCCATAGTTGACATAATTGACTCCAGCGTGAAATGTTTGTACGTGTCGATCGTAAGTATAGGCGTAAGAAGCCGTGCCATAAGTAATTTCACCGTACAAATTTCCGTAGTTCAATGATAAATGATTGTCCATTTCAGCATTGATAGTAGCTGGATTGAAATGCGCTTGATTAACATCGCTATCGTAAATCGTAATTACTTTTCCTCCTAAAGCTGCTTGTCTGGGTGAAGTTACAAGATTGAGAAACTGATATACAGAATTACCTCCTATTTGACTGTAATTTACAGCGCAAAAAAGTATACAAGAAGAGATAATTAGCTTTTTTAACATATATGTTTTACAACTTGACCTATCCTATAACGGAGTTGCGAAGATATTATTTTTAAACGTAAGGTAAAAGCAAAAAAAAGGCATAAGAAAAACTTATGCCTTCTGATTATTTTGAAGCTAAATTACAGATTTTTTGCGTTTTTTACTTTTTGATTGGTAATGGCAATAGCTATAACTTCGCTCATTTCTTTCACATAATGAAAAGTCAATCCTTCTAAATAACTGGATTTGATTTCTTCTATATCACTTTTATTTTCGTGACACAAGATGATTTCTTTAATATTAGCTCTTTTAGCAGCCAGAATTTTTTCTTTGATTCCGCCAACTGGTAAAACTTTACCACGAAGTGTAATTTCACCTGTCATAGCGATACTTTTCTTGATTTTTCTTTGAGTTAAAAGAGAAACCAATGAAGTCAACATGGCAATTCCGGCGCTCGGACCATCTTTTGGTGTTGCACCTTCGGGAACGTGTAAGTGGAAATTGTATTTGCCCAAAATCTCAGGATTGATTCCAAATAAATCAGCATTTGACTTGATGTATTCCAAAGCAATTGTTGCTGATTCTTTCATTACAGTACCTAAATTTCCGGTTAAGGTTAAAGTCCCTTTTCCACTAGAAATCAACGACTCAATAAAAAGTATATCACCACCAACTGATGTCCATGCCAAACCAGTTACTACTCCAGCCACATCATTACCTTCTGCTTTGTCTCGTTCTAATTTTGGAGAACCTAAAATGGCTACAATATCTTCGTCGGTTACTTTTACATTGTACTCTTCTTCCATTGCAACTGATTTAGCTGCATTACGAATGACTTGTGCTATTTTTTGTTCTAAACTACGAACACCTGACTCTCGAGTATAGCCTTCGATGATTTTTTCCAATTGCTTTTTACCGATTGTTAATTGCTTTGCATTCAATCCGTGTTCTTTTAATTGTTTTGGGAATAAATGTTGACGTGCAATTTCCACTTTCTCTTCGGTCGTATAACCAGTCATTTTGATGACTTCCATACGATCTTTCAAAGCAGGTTGAATGGTTGCCATATTGTTGGATGTTGCAATGAACATCACCTTAGACAAATCATAACCCATTTCTAAGAAATTATCGTAGAAATCATTATTTTGTTCTGGATCTAAAACTTCGAGTAATGCTGAAGATGGATCGCCTTGATTGCTAACTGACAATTTATCAATTTCATCTAAAATAAAAACCGGATTGGATGTTTTGGCTTTTTTAATGCTTTGAATGATTCGTCCGGGCATTGCACCGATATAGGTTTTTCGGTGTCCGCGAATTTCAGCTTCATCTCTCAATCCGCCTAATGAAATTCGTACATATTCTCTACCCAATGCTTCTGCTACAGATTTACCGATGGAAGTTTTACCTACACCTGGAGGTCCAGTTAAGCAAATAATTGGCGATTTCATATCGTTACGCAATTTAAGAACAGCCAAATGTTCAATCATGCGCTTTTTTACATCTTCTAGACCAAAATGATCGCGGTCAAGAATTTTTTGAGCGTTTTTTAAATCAAATTTATCTTTTGAGAATTCATTCCAAGGCAAATCAAGAATTAATTCCAAATAATTACGTTGAATACCAAAATCGGGCGCTTGTGGATTCATTCGCTGTAACTTACTGAATTCTTTTTCGAAATGTTTTTGTGTTTTTTCGTTCCATTTTTTTGTTTTAGAACGCGTACGCATTTCTTCAAACTCTTGTTCATTGGAAACACCACCCAATTCTTCTTGAATGGTTTTCATTTGTTGGTGCAAGAAGTATTCGCGTTGTTGTTGATCTAAATCAAATCGAACTTTAGATTGAATGTCATTTTTAAGCTCCAATTTCTGAAACTCAACATTCATGTAACGCAAAGTTTCTAATGCTCTTTCTTTGAGCACATTCATCTTCAATAAATTCTGCTTTTCTTCAACTGAAAGATTCATGTTAGAAGAAACAAAATTGATTAAGAACGATTGGCTTTCAATGTTCTTGATGGCAAAAGTCGCTTCGGTTGGAATATTTGGGCTTTCTTTTATGATTTGAACGGCAAGATCACGGATAGAATCAGCAATAGTATTGAATTCTGTATCGTGAAAACTAGGACGAATTTCCTGTACTTCTTTGATGGTTGCTTTGATGTAAGGAGTTTCTTGAATCACAGCGTCCACTTCGAACCGTTTTTTACCTTGAAGAATTACAGTTACGTTTCCATCGGGCATCTTTAACACACGAAGGATTCGCGCTACCGTTCCGATTTGATGAATGTCGTTTTTGGTAGGATCTTCATCTTCTTCATTTTTCTGAGCAACAACGCCAATGATTTTATCACCTGCATTGGCTTCATTAATTAATTTTATCGACTTATCTCGACCTGCTGTAATTGGAATAACTACACCAGGAAACAATACAGTGTTACGAAGGGGTAATATAGGCAGCGATGAAGGTAACTTCTCTTTCGACATTTCTTCTTCGTCTTCTGGAGTCATCAACGGAATCAATTCGGCTTCCGTATCGAACTCTTGAAGCGACAAATTGTCAAAAGATATAATTTTATGATCTGGCATAATAAAAGTAATAGTTGTCAAAATGACATTAAATATAAAACAAATGTACTTTAACTAATTAAAAAAATAAATTAAAATCGATGTACAGCAATAAAAAAGCCTTTAAAAATGGGCTATGTGTAGTTCATCGATGAGTTTAATACAAATGCAATGACTATGCCGTAAAAAAAAATCCGCCAAAAAGACGGATTTTTTTTGATATTTTGTTCATTATTGTTTTGTATACACAATTGTAATGTCACATGTAAGTTCGACAGGGTTTCCTCCTGCAGTACCAACAACTGTTCCATCTTGAACTGTTAAAGATAAGGTATTTCCATTTATGGTATACGAATCATTATAGGTGTCGCCAGCATCAACGTAGGTTAACGTTAGGACATTACCTGTCACTGACCATGTTCCAGTTATATCGGGGTCAGTAAAACAACCTATTACATTATTAATGGTAATTTCTACCCCTTTGGAATCTGCGGTAAATGTATTGTTTGCGTTTAAAGTCAAAAACATATCATTTAAACACGTTGTTTCGTTCAATTGGTTTGTAACAGATGTTCCATCGCCATTTAGATCGGTGGGAATTGATGTATTAAAAGCGGTTAATTTATAAGTACCATTGACCGATGTATTGTTGGTTGTTGTATTTGAAAAAGAGATATTTGTAAATTCACCAAGGGTAATCTGAGTTTGCAAAGAAGAATTTGTTGCATTAAACCCAGTAAAACTAAATGTCCCAGAAATTTTATTTGTTGTAGTATTAAATGACGTAATCGTTAAGCTTCCTACAGATGTATTATTAGAAGAGTTAAGTGATGAATACGCGCTACCTCCAGTTATTGTTGAATTGTATTGAAACAATAACAAAGTAGAAGCTGTTGTATTTGCAGAAAAAGTTCCAACTGAAGGGTTAATACATTGGATTGAAATCGACTCTCCAACAGAATTAATTGCTGTGATTGCTAATTGTGGACCGAAAGAAGTATCAGAATAGCTTGCAATTAGATTATTTGAAGTAAAAACTTCACCTTCAATGGTGGCCTTGAAAACTGAATTACCTTGATTATTCCCACCATTACCATCTCCACCAAAATCATCAAGATCAATAGCGCTATCAATTGGTTCGTTGTCACACGATACAAATGAAATCGATGCAAAAACTAAAAAAAGTAATGATATAAATTGAATTCTTCTCATTTTAAAATTTTTTCCAAATGTAATTAATTTTTTATAATAAAAAAACCGCTTAAAAGCGGTTAATTCAATTTTATTAAATGATTAATTTAGTATATAGTTTTGTAACAAACTTGTGTAAGCGGGTAAATTAGTTGTTGTGTCGTAGTTAATTGTTTTCACTGGGCCGACATCTTTAGCAAACCAATAATCCGTTTGGACTTCTGCTGTTGGCGCTCCTGACACACTTGTTAGTTGAGTAATTCTGACGTTGATTACATTGTTAAAAGTTTCACCATTTACAGTAATACTTGTATTATTATTGAGAATTTCACCTGTATAACTAGTATTCATTACGATAGCCGGAAATGTTGGGTCACTAAAAGTTGTAGTTTGATTGTAAGTTCCTGTCCAAGTTTGGCCATTGGATAAATTATCTTTTAACAACAATGTTTCAAAACCTGAAATATTACCTGTCAATCCTTGTCCGTAATCAATCTCAAATGGATCAATTTTTAAATAATAATTTCCCGATGATTTTCTTAATCGGCTAACTGGTGAAGCAGTTGCTCCATTCAAGCTTGTACCAAAAGTTGCATTAAAAGTGTAATATGTATTTCCATCAATAGAATTGATTGAAACTATTTTCATTGGCTCTTGATTTACTCCATTCTGACTAAAAGTCCATTGATTATTTAAAGCTGCTGGCCAATAATCGCCTGTCGAAACACCATCATCATCATCAACGACTACATCCGTAAAATCATCTAAATCAATCATGCTATCAATTGGTTCATTATCACATGAAATAAATGAGATTGAGACTAAAAGAAATGCTAAAATTGATACAAATTTTGTTTTGTTCATTGTGAATTATTTTTTTCAAATATAAATAAATTCTGATAGGATTAAAATTTTTCTTACACTATTATTTACTAGTTAAATGAGTTCTTTTCATGAAACTTAGCACTATATAACCCAAAAGGAAAAATATTGCCAAAATAAAAATTGAGTTCTTTAAACTATCTGAAATCGCACCAACAAATCCAAAAATAAATGTTCCTAAGACAATTGCAATTTTTTCTGTTACGTCAAAGAAGCTGAAGTAGGTTGCATGATCCTCAGTATCAGGCAATAATTTAGAGTAAGTTGATCTTGATAACGATTGAATGGCTCCTAACACCATTCCGATGGTTGCTCCCAGCGAATAAAATTGTAAATCAATGTACTTGTTATCTTTGTCTAAAAGATAGGCCGCAAAACAAATTAAACCCCAAATAGCTATGGTTAGTTTAAGAGCCTTAATGTTTCCTATTTTCTCAGAAATTCGAGAAAATAAAAAAGCTCCAAATATAGCAACCACTTGAATCAATAGAATTGTTATGATTAATTTGTTAGTATCAATTCCGAGTTCTTTTTTCCCATACAGTCCTGCTAATAGAATAATAGTTTGTACTCCTGTACTGTATAAAAAGAACGCTGTCAAAAACTGTTTTAAACTGGTTTCTTGTTTTAGACTTTTAAGTACTTCTTTTAATTCTTTAAATCCTTTAAAAATAAAATCTTTTTCAGGTTTTTTGTGGAATACATTGTTTGGTAAATGATAAAAAGTCACTTGTGCAAATCCCATCCACCAAATTCCAACCATTAAAAATGAAATTCGAGCGGGTAATGCTGGATCTGAAATCCCAAATAATTCGGGTTTCATCACCATTATTAGATTAAAAGCTAACAGCAAAACCGAACCTGTATAACCAAACATGAAACCTTTGGCACTCACTCTATCATGATCTTTGGGTTCAGCAATTTCAGGCAAATAGGAATTGTAAAAAACAATACTTCCCCAAAAACCAATGCTTGCCAAAATGGTAAAAACGATACCAATCCACAAAGTTTCCACATCTTTAAAGAAAAACAAACTCATCACTGAAAGCGATCCTAAATAACAAAAAAACTGTAAAAATTTCTTTTTGTTTCCTGTATAATCGGCAATTCCGGATAATATTGGAGAGAGAATAGCTACTATCAAGAATGAAAAAGATAAAGAATACGACAGCAATGTTGAATTGTGAAACTCGGTTCCTAAAAAGCGAACAATCCCGTCATTTTCACTGGTTATTGATTCGTAGTAAATAGGAAAAACTGCAGTTGCAATTACTAAACTATACACAGAATTTGCCCAGTCATAAAATGCCCAAGCGTTGATTAATTTTGGATTTCCTTTTTCGAGATTTGCCATAGGGTCGAATTATTTAAAATAAAAAAGTCGTTCATTGATACGAACGACTTCAAATATACTATTTTTATTTTACGTCAATTATTATTTAAACGTTACGCCAAATTTTGCAGCTTCAGCTTTCACTTGTGGAATCAAAGCTCTTAAATTAGCAATACGCGTTTCATCTGCTGGGTGCGTGCTCATGAATTCTGGCGGTTTGTTTCCTCCAGCGCTAGCCGACATTCTTTCCCAAAAAACAACTGATTCATCTGGATTATAACCCGCAATTGCCATTAATAACAATCCTATTTGATCGGCTTCCGTTTCGTGTGCTCTACTGAACGGTAGCATTCCTCCTAATTGAGTGGCAGCACCATAGGCTGTCATAGCAATTTGTTGAGTTTCTTCACTTTTTCCTCCAGTAGCAACAGCAACACCTACTCCACCTAATTGTTGTAATAAACCGGCACTCATACGTTGTTGCCCGTGATTAGCAAGAGCATGCGAAACTTCGTGCCCCATTACACATGCAATTCCGGCATCCGTTTTACAAATCGGCAAAATTCCTGTATAGAATACAATTTTTCCACCTGGCATACACCAAGCATTAACGTCTTTGCTTTCTACAAGTTTGTATTCCCATTGGTAACCATTCAAATAATCAGCATGACCATTAGCTGTAAGCCAACGTTCGGCAGCTACTTTTATTTTTGTTCCAATAGTTTCAATTTTTTTAGCATCTGCTGTTCCGGTTACAACTTTGTTCTCTGACAAAAACTGATTGTATTGTTGGAAAGCCGAAGGGAAAATTTCATTATTTCCTACCAATGCCATTGTTTTTTTTCCTGTGAATGGATTGGTGGCGCAAGCAATTATCAAAGCTGAAACTGCTAATCCTAGAACGATTACTTTTTTATTCATTGTTGTCTATTTTGTCTAACAAATTTAAAGATTATATACCAATAAAATGAAGTTCGGTAAAATCTTTATCAACAACTAAGCCATTTTCAAGGTCTAATAGGTTCTTGTCAAAAATTATTTTTTCATTATCAATCTCAATTCCTTTCACTTTGAATGGCAAACCTTTCAGATTCAATTTAATGGTTTGATAATTGGTTTCATACGAGCCTTCCTTGTGTTGTGTGATGAACAATTCGTTTTCTTTCCCGTTCAGGGTAAACGTTTTGTAGCTGAATCGTCCTTTGTTGTAATCATAGCCGTCTTGTGCATCTTCATAGACATAGGATTTTTCTTTTCCAAGTTTGAAATATACGTCCAACGATAATTCAGGCGATTCTATTTGTCCAACATATTGTTGAATTGGATATTTAGGAATAATTGCTCCTTCTTTAACAAAAATCGGAATTTGATCAAAATCGGTGGCAACCCAAAGCTCTTTTTTCCCTTTTACGATTTCTTCAGTCCAGAAGTTGTACCAATTTCCTTGTGGAATGTACATTCTTCTGCCCAATGCATTAGGCTCTAAAATTGGACACACTAAAATCTGATTTCCAAAAATGAACTCATCCGTTCTGTAATGCGTTTGAGCATCTTCTTGATCAAAATATACTAATGGTTTTAACATCGGTACACCATCGTTGATGTACTGCCAAAACATGGTGTATAAATACGGTAATAATTGATAACGAAGTTCAACAAACTTACGCGTAATATCAATCACTTCTTCACCAAAACTCCACGGTTCTTGTTCACCATGGTGACCTGACGAATGCGTTCTGCAAAACGGATGAAAAACGCCTAATTGTATCCAGCGTGCGTACAACTCTGCCGATGGTTGTTCTGCAAATCCACCGATATCAGAACCTGTGAATCCCATTCCGGAAATGGACATGCGTTGCGCCTGCACATTGGCAATCCACAAATGTTCCCAAGAAGCCACATTATCTCCTGTCCACGATGAAGTATAACGTTGTGCACCTGAATAAGCCGAACGTGTGATAATGAATGGTCGTTTTGGGTACGCAAATCGTTTTACGCCTTCGTATGTAGCGCGTGCCATCTGAGTTCCGTAAATATTATGAGCTTTTCTATGACTGCAATTGTTTCCGTCGTAATTGTGACGAACGTCTAGCGGGAATGTTTTGGTTGGAACTTCCATAACCGCTGGTTCGTTCATATCGTTCCAAACACCTTTCACTCCTATTTCGGCTACTAATTCTTTGAATAAAGTGGCCCACCATTCTCTCACTTCTGGGTTGGTATAATCAGGGAAATTACATTCGCCAGGCCATACTTTTCCTTTCATGTACGGACCATCAGCGCGTTTACAGAAATAATCTTTTTCTAAAGCTTCTTTGTAAACCGAATATTCTTTATCAATTTTGATTCCTGGATCGATGATGACAATGGTTTTGAAACCGTCTTTTGACAATTCAGAAACCATGCGTTTTGGATCAGGAAAATAGTCTTTATTCCAAGTAAAACAACGGAAACCGTCCATGTAATCAATATCCAAATAGATGGCGTCACACGGAATTTGGAGTTCGCGGAATTTACCTGTAATCTCTTTTACTTTACTTTCTGGATAATAACTCCATTTACATTGATGGTACCCTAATGTCCATAATGGTGGAAGTTCCGGTTTTCCTGTTAAATGCGTGTAAGTAGTTACTACATCACTCATTTTTGGTCCGTAGATGAAATAGTAATTCATTTCACCACCATCAGCCCAAAAACTAGTTACACCTTTACGTTCGTGACTAAAATCGAAGAACGAGCGAAATGTGTTGTCAAAGAAGATTCCGTAGGCTTTAGTATCCACCAAACCAATGTAAAAAGGAACTACTTTATACAGTGGTTCTTGGTCTTTTTGAAAAGCGTATTGATCGGTTGCCCAATTTTCAAGACGTTTTCCTTTAAGGTTCATGTGTGTTGCTTTATCACCTAAACCATAAAAACTTTCGCCATCGCGCGATGTTTTACTCATTTTCACGATGTTACCACCAAATTCGTAGCTTTCTTCCCAATGAAAACCGATTTCATCTTCTAGAATTGTAGTTCCGTCGAGTTCATACATTCCAACACGACAATCGTGTTTTTGAACGACAACATATATTTTTGAAGTTTTGATTCGGTAATGATCTTCTTGTTCAGATACTTCTAAAACATTATATCCGTGCGATTGTGTTTTATCAATGGCATACGAAAAGTCGTTACTAAAGTATCCTTTTGCGGTGAAGCGAAACCGAATCATACTGTCGCGGAGAACCGTAACTCGTAAAATAACATTATTATCGGTATGAAAGTCAATGGAGTCGACTTCGTGTTTGTAGGAAACAATTTTGGAAGGAAATAAATCGCCTTTGTATTCTAGTTCGGTGTTGATTATCATAAGTTGATTTTTGACAAAGTGCCAAATTTACAAAGTTGATTACTATAATTTAACATGTAAAGTGAGGTTTTTTTAACTATAACGTTTGCGGATGTTTGGATGTGCCACATAGAGACAAAGACACAAAGTTTTTTTATATTAACTTGTGCCTTTGTGAAATTGTAACCTATTTTTAGGACATTTTGAAAACGCAAATTCCCAATGGTGGCAGCACTACTTCAGCAGAAAAATCTTTACCATTCCAAGGTGTGGCTTCAATTTTTATGGCTTTGGCATTTGAAACTCCGCTTCCGTTGTATTCTACTTTATCGGAATTGAAAATTTCGGTTAACTTTCCTTTTTTCGGAATTCCGATACGGTAATTCTCGTGAACTACTGGAGTCGTATTACACACAACAACTAAATTCTCTTTTTCGTTGTTTCCTTTACGGATGTAGGTTAAGACTGAATTTTCATTATCTGAATAATTGATCCATTCAAAACCTTCGGCTGAGAATTGTTTTTCGTACAAGGCTGGGTTGTTTTTGTAGAGTGCATTTAAATCGGCAATGCATTTTTTGATTCCGTCATGGAAACCGTATTGTAATAAATGCCAATCTAAACTACTTTCGAAATTCCATTCAGAAGTTTGTCCGAATTCGCCTCCCATAAACAATAATTTCGCTCCGGGATGTGTGAACATATAACCGTATAATAATCGTAAGTTAGCAAAACGTTGCCATTCGTCACCAGGCATTCTTCCTTGAATGGAGTGTTTACCGTACACCACTTCGTCATGAGAAAGTGGCAACATAAAATTTTCAGTAAAGGCATACGTCATTGAAAATGTAATGTCGTTTTGATGGTATTTTCTGTAAACCGGTTCTTTTCCGAAATACTGTAACGTATCGTGCATCCAACCCATCATCCATTTCATTCCGAAACCTAAACCGCCAAGGAACGTTGGACGTGAAACCATTGGAAAACTTGTACTTTCTTCGGCAATGGTTTGTACATCTGGAAAATTAGAATAAACTGCTTCGTTGAAATCCTTTAAGAAACTAATCGTATCAAGGTTTTCTCTTCCGCCGTAAATGTTAGGTTCCCATTCGCCATCTTTTCGTGAATAATCTAAGTACAACATTGAAGCGACAGCATCTACCCGAAGTCCGTCAACATGGTATTGCTGCAACCAAAAAATGGCGTTACTGATTAAGAAAGAACGTACTTCATTGCGACCGTAATTGAACACCAAACTTTTCCAATCAGGATGATAACCCTTACGAATATCGGGATGCTCGTATAAATGCGACCCATCAAAGAAACCTAAACCATGAGCATCACTTGGAAAATGCGATGGAACCCAATCAAGGATGACTCCGATTCCGGCTTGGTGCAATTTATCGACCAAAAGCATGAAATCTTGCGGTTTTCCGAAGCGCGATGTTGGAGCAAAATAGCCTACCAATTGGTAACCCCAAGAAGGATCGTAAGGGTATTCCATCACTGGCATGAACTCAACGTGAGTAAAACCAGTTTCTTTTACATAGTTTACTAGTTGATCGGCTAATTCAACATAGGTTAGAAATTTGCCTTCTGCATTGCGGCGCCACGAACCCAAATGCACTTCATAAACCGAATGTGGTTTATCGAGCGCATTCTTATCGGCTCGAGTTTCCATCCATTTAGCATCTTTCCATTTGTAGTCTAAATCCCAAATGATGGAAGCTGTATGAGGCGGTTTTTCACAATACAATGCAAACGGATCCGATTTCTCGGTAATGATACTATTGTTGTGCGATTGAATTTTATATTTATAGGTTGTTCCTTTATCAATTCCGGGAATAAAACCTTCCCAAATTCCGGAACCATCCCAACGAACAAACAAATCGTGTTGCCCTTCTACCCAGTAGTTGAAGTCGCCCACTACGGATACTTTTTTGGCTGATGGTGCCCAAACGGCAAAATAAACGCCTTTTACTCCATTGACTTCGGTGAGATGAGCGCCGAGTTTTTCGTAGAGACGAAAGTGTTTTCCTGCTTTGAATAGGTCGATATCAAAATCGGTGAATAAGGAATAGGGTTGAGTTGGATTCATTGTTTTGTTTTTTTGCCGCTGATTCGCAGATTTTTATTTTTTTTAGAACGTGGATGAAGCTGATTTCATGCGCGGATTTATACTGATTTTTAATTAGAATTAATACCCCATAATCGTTTGGATTCCGCGTAACGGAATGACTGCCCATCTTGGTCTAGAATTTAGTTCGTAACCTAATTCGTATACTGCTTTTTCGAGAATGCAATATTTGAGTAAGAAATTGATTTCGTGACTGTAACCGATGTTTAAGTTACCCGATTGCGCTTTTTCGATGTAGGTTTCTAAGAACGTTCCGACTAGGTATTTGAACAGCAATTCGCCCGCTTTAAACAAGTCTTCTTGTTCATAAGGATATTTATCGGCGTTATTAAAAATCGTGGCGTAAATGGCGTAATGAAACGAGCGAAACATTCCAGCCACATCTTTTAATGGAGGTTGCTTTACTTTTCGGTCGCGAATGGTACTTTCAGGTTCGCCTTCGAAATCGAGTAAATAGAAATCGTCTCCGTTTACTAAAACTTGTCCGAGGTGGAAATCGCCGTGAATTCGGATGCGTTCTGATTTCATTTTGGTCCAATCAAAATCAACAAAATGCTTACGAATTAGTTTTTTATTTTCAAGGAATTGATGCGCTAAATCTAAAGCCATTCCGTCGAGTTTGTGCAAACTGTTTTCGATGATGTTGAGTCGGTTTTGGAATTGGTACAACAACCTGTTTTTCAACCAAACCGTGTAATCTCCATTGTAAGTTGTTGGTGTGAAAGCTGTTTCGTGAATATCACTTCCGAGTGCAATGTGCATTTCGGCTGTACGAAGTGCTAAAGTTTGTACTCGTAAAAACAGACTCAGTCCAACCCAATCAATAATTTCGGGTGGAATTTCGTTGATTTTTAACCGTTTGAATAAATCGACATTGGGTAATTTATCAATCTTAATTTTTTTACGAGAAAGATTGTCGAAAACGCCGTCCATTTGTTCGAGCATAAACTTCCAGGCATCGCCTTGATTCGGAACCAATTCTTGCATCAAACCCAAAGTGATATTTCCTTCGGTCATGGCAATATTGATGCTTCCAGTGTAGGCAGGAGTGTTTTGATAATGCATGCGTTCGGTTAAGAAACGACTCAACTCGTAATCAGGATTGGTACTTACATAAATGCGTCGGAAGATTTTTAATACAAATTTTTCATTGTAAATAATGGAGGTATTGCTTTGCTCTACGCCCATAAAACGTGAGGATTTGTATTCTTTATCTTCTAAAAAAGAGCCTTTGTGAAATACCAACTTCAGTTCTTTACTTTCGGTAGATTGCGCAATATTTTCAAACAACAATCTACGGAAATCGTCTTGGTGTAAGGCATCAACTAAATAACCTTCGATATGACCAAATTTAGCTGGAGCGATGATGGTATTAGTATCCAATTCATCGGTAGTCATAAAAGCAATTGGCATAAAATAATGCTGATAAAACGCCTCTTTAAAATTGACTTCCAATAAAACTCCGTAATAAGTGTTCTTTTTCGAATTAATTTTAAAATGATCTACAATCTCGATGTACTTTAGTGTACTGGCTTTTCCGCCGTACCAACGTTTATTGATGATGTAATTTTCGAGAATATCAGACGAAAATACTTTAATAAATTCGTCGTCTTTGAACGCATCTTTCCATTCGTTTTTAAATTTAAACGAAGTGGTAAAGGTATCTTGATTGTCGTTTTTTAAACTCATAATTTTAGCCTCACATTAAAATTATTGCTGATTATTTTTGAATTTTGAACAAATGAAATGGAAGTGTTGGATGCAACTCAACAAAGTTCCACTCTTTGTCCCAATGGTAACTGTTTCCTGTAATTTGATCGATAACAGTAATCGATTGTCCTTCGTGAATACCGAGTGATTGCAACGGTAATTTCACCCAAGCTTGTTTCGAATAATAAGCATCCAAGCTGGCAATCATGAGGGTTTCATTTTCTTTAGTATCGTCAAATTTATAGAAGGCTATTACTTGATCATTGTCGGTATCACAAAACTCAATATTGTTGGTTTGCTGTAAAGAGGCTTGTTCTTTTCTGACTTGATTGATCTTCGAAATAAGCATCGTAATTTTGTTTTCTTTTTCCCAATCCCAAAGGCGAATTTGGTATTTTTCGCTGTCCATGTATTCCTCTTTACCCGGAATTGCATCTGAAACCATGTATTCAAATACTGGTCCGTAAATTCCAATAGATGAGCTAAGTGTAGCTGCAAGAAAGTATTTTTGAAGATGTGTGCTCTCGTTTGCGCCTTGCAATGAAAACGGATTGATATCAGGTGTATTTGGCCAGAAATTCGGACGGAAAAACTCCTTTTGATTCGTTTTCGTTAGTTCCGTTAAATACTCTTGTAATTCGGCTTTCGTATTGCGCCAAGTATAATAAGTATAAGATTGCGTGAAACCTTGTTTGGCTAATTCGTGCATGATTTTCGGACGCGTAAAAGCTTCTGCTAAAAACAAAACATCGGGGTGCTTTTTCTTCACTTCTGAAATCAACCAACCCCAAAAATAGAACGGTTTTGTGTGTGGATTATCAACTCGGAAGACTCTAATTCCGCACTCTTCTACCCAAAACAAAGCACAATCCAACAGTTCTTTCCAAAGGTTTTTCCAATCGGCACTTTCAAAATAAATGGGTAAAATATCTTGGTATTTTTTGGGTGGATTTTCGGCGTATTGTACTGTTCCATCGGGACGCCATTTGAACCATTGAGGAAACTCTTTTACATACGGATGATCGGGTGCTGCTTGAAGCGCGAAGTCCATGGCTATTTCGATTCCGAGTTCTTTGGCTTTATTTACTAACGATTTAAAATCGTCAATAGTTCCGAGTTCAGGGTGAATGGATTTGTGACCTCCAAATTGCGAACCAATTCCCCATGGAGAACCCACATCGCCTGGTTGTGCATCAGTAGCGTTGTTTTTCCCTTTGCGATTCACTTCACCAATGGGATGAACGGGCGGAAAATACAAGGTATCGAATCCCATTTTAGCGACTTTAGGTAAAATCAACTCACAGTCTTTGAAAGTTCCGTGTTTGCCTTCTTCGCGAGAAGCTGAACGTGGAAAAAATTCGTACCAAGTACTAAAAAGTGCTTTTTGACGATCCACATACACTTTTAATTCTTCGGTTTGATTGGCTAAAAATTTGGTTGGATTTTCTTTAAAAATGGATTTCAAACGATCGGATACTGCTTCAATAATAGCTTGTTCGTAGTTTGATTCATTCGAAAATAAATCTATCAACTCATTCAAGTATTTTTTTTCAGAAGCTGAAACTGATGAAAGTAAAGGTTTAATGTACTCTACTCCTTCTAATAACTCTGACTTTACTTGCTGATTGTCTTTGATTTTTTTTCCTATTCCGTATTGCCAATTCAGTGCATAATCAATCCATGCTTCCACAAAATAAGAATAATAACCTTGTTTTTCAACTGTAAAAGTGGCTTCGAAAGCATCGTTGGGTAATTCGGTCATTCGGACTTCCGACCATTTTTTATCTTTTTCATATTTGTATTGAACTACAGCAGCCATAACATCGTGTCCGTCGGATAAAATATCGGCAGTAACATCCACTTTCTGACCAACAATTCTTTTTATAAAAAATGCCCCATTGTCTAGTTGAGGCAAAACATTTTCAATAATTACGCGTCTTTGATTTAACATTTTAAGTTATATTTATAATGTCGTAAATTACAAAAAAATACTATAACAAATAATTTGCTTAAAAATTTATTGAAATGTCAAAAAATAATGATGTAAAAGCGCAATCATTGAAAATTCCGAAGATAATACTAATAACAGCTAAATTTTTAGAGGTTATTACTCCCAAATTCGCAACTTTATTTGCGGCCAAATTATTTACAACTCCAATAAAGTATAAAATTCCCAAACGAGAATTTCATATGGATTCGCAAAGCAAACAAAATACTCTATTGATTCCTTCAATCAATAAAGAAATTGTAGTGTATCATTATGGAGAAGGAGAAAAAAAAGCATTATTAGTCCATGGTTGGTCTGGAAGAGGAACACAATTGGTTAAAATTGCTGATGAATTAGTCAGAAATGGCTATTCAGTAGTAAGTTTTGACGCACCAGCACACGGAAAATCAAAAGGGAATTCAAGCATAATGATTGAGTTTATTGCTTCTATATTGGAAATTGAAAAACACTATGGTTCGTTTGAAATTGCTATTGGTCATTCGTTGGGAGGAATGTCCATTTTGAATGCAATAAAGCAAAAGCTGCAAGTAAAAAAAGCAGTAATTATTGGAAGTGGTGATATTATTCAAGATATTATTGATAATTTTATAATGAATTTGAAACTGAAACCTAGCATTGCCATCCGTTTAAGAGATTACTTTGAAAATAAATATCAAGAAAAAATGGAGAATTATGCGGCTTCATTTGCTGCAAAGGAAGTTAAAATTCCAGTTTTGGTGATTCATGATTTGAATGATGAAGATGTTAATGTTAAAGCGGCGTATAACATTAATGATAATCTGGTTCATTCTGAAATTATGATTACAGAAGGATTGGGACATCGCAAAATTCTCGGTAATAAAGAAGTAATAAATAGAATTGTTGAATTTATAAAGAAATAAAAATGGAACTATTTGAAAACAATTGGTCGGAAAAATTACAACCGCTTATCGATCAATACCAAGGAAAAAAACATCCATTAAATTATGAAAATATCTATCAATTAATGGTTGCTGTCGTTTTATCAGCTCAAGATTCAGACGCAAATATTAATAAAATTGCTCCTGCTTTTTTTGAAAAATTTCCGAATTTAGAATCACTCGCTTTTAGTTCAATCGAAGAGGTAATTCCTTTTGTTAGTAAGGTTCGAAATTTCAATACAAAAGCCAGTTGGTTGATTGAAATTGCCCAAACATTAAAAACAAATGCTGCAATTCCGACTCAATTGGAGGATTTGGTTGCTTTGAAAGGAATTGGAAGAAAATCGGCCAACGTAATTATGCGTGAAATGAAAGTTCCCGCAGAAGGTATTATTGCGGATCTGCATGTTATTAGTGTTGCTCCAAGAATTGGTTTAATTACTGAAGCTAAAGACGGTAATAAAGTAGAAAAGCAATTAATGCAAGTACTACCCAAAGAAATTTGGGGTGAAATTGGTATGGCAATTTCATTTTTAGGAAGGGAAATCTGTCGTCCCACCAATCCAAAGTGTGCAGATTGTCCTATTCAAGAGCATTGTCAGTATCCATTAAAAACCATTTAAGTTAGATTATATTTTCTTACATGCAATCAATTCCTCTTTATTCATTAGTAATTTTCCCAAATGAGGCTCAAAAACTACTTATAAAAGACTACAAACAATTACTCAAAAGTAAAATTGGTTGGTTTGGAAGTGCCAATGCTGCAGCTCATATTACGGTCGTTAATTTTGAAAACGAGATAGCATTAGCTCTTTACATACAACAAATTAGAGAGTGCTGTAAAAATATTACACCTCAAAAAGTAACTTTTAATTCATGGGATTCATTTGGAGAAAAGACATTTTTTATTGCTCCAGATGAAAGATCAAAAACATACTTGAATACACTAATTAGTAATTTACACCACAATTTAGGTTTTAAAACTAACACAGTAAATGCTCACCTAACCATCGCTAGAGGACTTGATCATGAAAGAATGAATGCAGCTAAAAGTACTTTCAATGTGATTGATGTCAATTTCGAATTTAATTGTGATGCTATTTTTGTTAGAAAATTCAATCATCATACCAAACAATACACTGATATCATTGAGAAAATTCTTTTTGAGGGTTAATATTTTTATTTGGGCTTGTCCCGATAGACAAAAACAAGTTTGAAAAACGTAGTTTTTGCTAATCGGGGCGTGCCCCAATTGAACAGTGCGATTGTAGTAAATAGAAAATTAGTTATGTTCAATTGGGTCGGGCTATTCATTTC
>NZ_DATGWY010000017.1:0-1517 GCF_035299245.1 Flavobacterium sp.
GCAAACGCTCAACTGACATCTACACAACAAGATTTTGGCAACCAGATTACACAATTGAAAGCGCAGATTGATACCCTGACAAAAAGCGGTGTAGCGAAGGATTCGCAAATTGCCGATTTGCAGAACCAGCTGACTAGCATCAAAGCACAAATAGCCATTACTGCTTTAAGATTGATTAATGCCGGCGCAGAAACCATTGATGATTTTACCAGTGCCGGGGTTACCGGAGCAGATGGCTCTAAGATAGCTGTTTATAACACTGCTATTGCTGCTGCAAAAGCAACAAAAGGATCGGATCTTACATTGGCGGAAATTCAAACGATAATTGATAATAACTAATAATTGAGAAATTAAATTTTATGATTATCCGTTGTACTACCTAAATTGATTTTTGTATGTAACCGAGGCTATCATAAGCCTGTCAAATAAATTTTCTCCAAAATATCTTCTGTTGAATTTATAACAAAATTCATTCAGGTAATTTTGAAGATATTCAGGTTTAATATCGTGATAAATATCCAGTAACATTCGTTTAGCGTTACTGATTGCTATATGAACCCAAGGCAATACCTTTCCAATTTCTTCTTTTGGTATTACTTGTGGTCGGTGTTCTTTGACAATATCTTTTAATTTGACGTAAGAAGTTGAGTCGTCAGAATCAATGGTTGATTCTTTGGTTACATTATTCTCAACTAATGAATTTATCGTAACCGATCTCAAGTCATTTATGACAATCATCTTAATGTGCCCAACTTGCCTGGGTTTACCTTTTTTGGTTGTTTGTCCTTCAATGGGTTGACTTTCTGCCATTACAAGAACTTTGCTCTTTTTCTGACTTCCACGACCTCTTTTCAATGGCTTTTTCTTTTCGTCATCAGGAGTTTCCGTAGAAAAGAAACCTTCATCTAATTCGATTATACCTGATAATGAATACATTTCGTCTCGTTTTCCCATGATCTCACGTAGTTTATGGAGCAAAGTCCAGATTGGTTCGTAACGCTTATGACCCAATTGACGTTGAAGTTCTGCCGCTGAAAAGCTTTTCTTTGTGCTTGTCAACAAGTGAATAGCTATAAACCAATAACGAAATGGTAATTGAGAACCATGCATAACTGTATTAGCGCGTAAACTTTGACGTTTACCACATTTTTTGCATTCATAGCATTCTTTGTCTTGTTTCCAATAATGACTTGTACTTCCACAATGGGGACAAACAACGCCTTGTTGGTCTCGGAACTCTTTAAATTTGACTCTACAACTTGTTTCGTCGGGATATTGTGCAACAAAATTTAGTAAATTCATGCCGTTTTTGATTAGTCCTTACAAAGATAATCATTATAGGTAAAATATCGGATAATCATTTAATTAAATTATCAATTTTATGAAATCTAAAATTTTTCTTTTTTTTGTAGTTTTAATATTTGAGATTCATACTGTTCAGTCTAAGACATTTTCTTATACATATACCATGGATAACACATATATTGGGATTCAAAAGTTTGGTGAACTTTATGATG
>NZ_DATGWY010000018.1:0-53849 GCF_035299245.1 Flavobacterium sp.
CATCAGTCAGACTAAGGAATCGATGGTTGATTTGAACATTAAGGCCTATAAGAATTTAGAGTTTGGGAAAGTATGGGGAGGATTTTCGTATAGAAGAAGTTTGGACGGCGCACAGTATGTTGAAGGCAACGCGATACAGACGCAGAAATTACAGTATTTTTCACCGATATTGGGCTTGAACTACAATCAATTTATGTTGGCTTACACGTATTCTCATTTAGGAGGCAATGTGAAGTTTGACAACGGAGGATTCCACAACATCACACTTGGAATCAACTTGTTCTGCAAACCAGAGAAATACCACTGTAACTGTCCGGCAGTGAATTAATAATATAATCCCAGTAGTTTTCTATTGGGATTTTTTTTAAACCATACTTATGATAATAAAGTCAGTTAACGGAAAATCACCTAACATACCAGACGATTGCTATGTGGCAGAAAATGCTACTATTGTTGGTGATGTCCAAATGGGTTCGCAATGCAGTGTTTGGTTCAATGCCGTAATTCGAGGCGATGTTCACTACATTAAAATTGGAAGCAAAGTCAATATTCAAGATGGAGCAATAATACATGCTACGTACCAAAAGCATCCCACTAATATTGGAAATAATGTTTCTATCGGACACAACGCTATTGTTCATGGTTGTACATTACACGATAATGTTTTGATTGGAATGGGTGCGATTGTGATGGACAATTGTGTGGTAGAAAGTAACTCGATTGTAGCGGCTGGAGCAGTAGTAACTCAGAATACAGTGGTTGAATCGGGAACGATTTATGCTGGAGTTCCGGCGAAGAAAGTAAAAGACATCAATGCGTCTGATTTTGCGGGCGAGATTGAACGCATATCCAATAACTATGTAATGTATTCGAGTTGGTTTAAAGAGGAGTAGTTAGCACTTCTGAATGGCAGCCAAAAGAATATTTTCTAGCCCTGATGCAAGGGAAAAACCTTTTTGTCGTTGGATGTAGCATTGGCAGGCAAAAAGTTTTGGAAAGGCAGCAGGAACATGGATTGCAAGAATGCCCAAGCCTTTTGCTCCTATATCCGAAGCATTGCTCTACCGTGAATGAGCACTTCTGGATTAATCAATACAATACAAAATACTCCCGAAACCACTAAAAACTTCAAAATGTTGTGCAGTTGAATGTACTCTGGTTTGCTATTGGATTTCCAAAGCAAAAACAAGAAGAAAATCAGCACCATTAAACTTAGGTAAAAGTAAATATCCATATAACCTACGTTGTACACTTCTATTAAAAAGTAGACGGGAATGATGGTTGAAATAGTTAAAAAAGTGATGATTTTTTTAGCAAATTCTTCTCCGTATTTTACAGGTATGGTTTGATAGTCATTGGCAATATCTCCTTTGATGTTTTCCAAATCTTTGATGATTTCACGGATTAAAATCAGAAGGAATAAAAAGGTGGCGTGTGCGAAAATCTGCGGATACAAGTTTTTGTAGTACAGTAAAATGGCGAAGAAAGGCAAAACAGCCAAAAAGGATGCGGTTAGGTTTCCGATAATTGGGTATTTCTTGAGTTTGTGTGAGTAAAACCAAATCAGGAAAATGTATACCGAAAAGAATAAAACGGCTCTAAACGAAACAAAAAATGCAATTAATGCGACAAAAAAATTAACTACAAAATAGAATTGCAATTTGGTTTTCTGACTGACTAATCGATCAATTTTGGACTTGTTAGGACGATTGATTAAGTCTTTTTTGCTGTCGTAAAAGTTGTTGATGATGTAACCCGAGGCAATGGTTAAAGTTGATGCTAAAACGATGATGAATAAATTAAAATCGAGTAGCACCGACAATGCTCTTTTTTCGGGAGCCAATATGAAAATGGCAGATAAATACTGAGCCAAAGCCATAACGGGAATGTTATAACCTCTTACCACTGAAAACATACTGAGGATTTTCAGTAACGTAAGTTTGGTTTTTCGGCTTAGCATTGGTATGAAATTAGTCCTTTGACTGAATTGATGTCAAATTCCGTTTCCATGTTTAAAACTGATAAACCACTTCGAGTTTATAGTCTTTTAAGGATTGTTTGGCTTTTTCCAAATCTTCTGTAAAACCTAAAATATAACCGCCACCGCCAGAACCACATAATTTTAGATAGTAATCGTTGGTGTCAATTCCTTTTTGCCAAACTCCATGAAATGCTTCCGGAATCATTGGCTTAAAGTTGTTAAGAACTACTTTAGAAAGTTTTTTAGTGTTGGAAAACAACGATTTGATGTCGCCACCCAAAAAGTTTTCTACACAAGCGTCGGTGTATTTTACAAATTGGTTTTTCAACATTGTACGGAAACCTTGATCTTTTAGATTTTCCATGAAGATGTTTACCATTGGAGCGGTTTCACCCACAATTCCAGAATCTAACAAAAACACAGCGCCTTTTCCAGTTGTACTTTGTGTTGGAATTCCGGTTGCTTCAATATTGTCTTTCGAATTGATCAAAATTGGAATGCTCAAATAACTGTTTAATGGATCCAATCCTGAACTTTTTCCGTGGAAAAACGATTCCATTTGAGCGAAAATATTTTTCAACTGCAACAGTTTTTCACGAGTTAAATTCTCTAAAACTGTAATTTTATTGTTGGCATATTTGTCGTAAATCGCAGCAACTAGAGCGCCACTACTTCCAACACCATAGCCCTGTGGGATGCTAGAATCAAAGTACATTCCGCGTTCAACATCCGCTTTTAGAGTTTCTAAATTGAATGTAACCAAATCTGGTTGTTCTTGCTGTAATTGCTCTAAATAAGCGGCAAATCTTTGTAGACTTTGGTTTGATTTAATGGCTTCTGATGATAGATCCTCGTCCACTTTCAAAGCACCATTGTAAAAATTGTACGGAATGGATAAGCCTTTAGAATCTTTGATGATTCCATATTCTCCGAAGAGTAATATTTTTGAGTAAAATAGCGGTCCTTTCATAGTTTTTAATTGACAATTAGCAATGGATAATTGATAATTATTTATTCTTTGATGTATTGATTATACTGATTAATAATTTCAGTAGTTCAACAACTTTAGGTTTAATTTTGTCAAATTCTTCTATATTGATGTACTTCGTTTCAAATAACAAATCCAACCAATATTCTGTTTCATTTGCCTCTTTTAGTGCAATTGATAATTTATGAATAAAATCAGCCTTACTTTCTGCATGTTCTGCTTCTCTAATATTGGCTCCGATTGATGTTCCTGCACGTAACAATTGTTTAGATAAAACAAACTCTTTTCTTTCTTGGCTTATAATTTTATAAAAATGAATAATCTCAATTGCAAAAGAAAATGATTTTTCTTTAACTGCATTTTTCGTCATGTATTAATTCTATTTGGCTTATACTAAAAATATAGAAATCAGGTTTTTCAATTATCAATTATCAATTATCAATTATCAATTATCAATTATCAATTATCAATTATCAATTATCAATTATCAATTGACTTCCAAAACCAATTTCATCACAAATATACTGACCATTTTGACAATAGCCAACTAATTCGTCTTGAATAAATTGCAAAGTTTCAACTCTAACGTTTTCGGGATACAAAACATGGACATTTGCACCCGCATCGAGTGTAAAACAAATAGGTGTTTTGGTTTCACTTCTGAATTTCCAGATTTTGTTGATGATTTCTAGTGTGTTGGGTTTCATTAGAATAAAATAAGGCATCGAAGTCATCATCATGGCGTGTAATGTTAAAGCTTCACTTTCTACAATTTGTATGAATTGCTCCAGATTTCCATTCTCTAAAACGGATTTTATAGCCGATAAATTGTGATGCGCTTGAGCAAATCGTTGTTCGGCAAACGGATGGTTGTGCATTAAATCGTGGCCGACAGTACTCGAAACTTGTTTTTCGCCTTTGTCAACTAGTAAAATGGTGTCTTGGTAGTTGTTGAAATTAAGATGTAGTTGAAATGGAAATTCAACACCAAATAAATCGGAACTTCCTTCTGTTTCAGCATGTTTTCCCCAGACAACAACACTTCCTTTTACACTTCGACAGGCACTTCCTGAACCCAATCGAGCTAAAAATGAAGCTTTTTGATAAAAGTAGTCGTTAGTCATTTCAGGATGCAATTCTTTTTCCAAACTCATGATGTTCATCGCCAAAGCTGCCATTCCTGATGCAGAAGAGGCAATTCCGGAGCTATGAGGAAACGTATTTTGAGTGTCAATAGTGAAATGATAGTCTCTCAAATACGGGCAGTACAATTCAATTCGTTCAAAAAACTTCTGAATTTTGGGTTTGAATTCTTCTTTGGGTTTTCCTTCAAACAATAAATCAAAGGAAAATAAATTTGAGTCTTCCTTTTTCTCGAAACTTAATTCAGTAATTGTTTTACAATTTTTCAATGTAAAACTGATTGAAGGATTGGCCGGAATCTGATGCTCTTTTTTCCCCCAATATTTTACTAAAGCAATGTTGCTCGGTGCGCTCCATTTAAAAGCTCCACTTTCTAATGTAGTTCTGTTTTGGCTTGCAATAAAATCCTTTTCGGACATAGTAGTCATAAAATTTACACAAAGATACTTATTTTAGAAAAACCACAACATTTTGTTTAGTATATTTGTGAAAAATTTAAACAAAATGAATAAAGCGCTCCGAATTCTTTTAGTTGTAATGACCTGTGTGGTTATTGGCTATTTATCAGGAATAGTTACTCGAGAAAGTATAACTACTTGGTATCCTACTTTAGTAAAGCCTGTTTTTAATCCGCCCAATTGGATTTTTGCACCAGTTTGGACAGCACTTTATATCATGATGGGAGTTGCTGGTGGATTGGTTTGGAACCAGATAGAAGCACAACCTGAATTAGTGAAAAAAGGTTTTTTATTTTTTATTATTCAATTAGGATTGAATGCTTTGTGGTCGTATTTATTTTTTGGTTTGCACAATCCGTTTTTAGCATTGATTGAAGTGATTTTACTTTTGCTAATGATTTTTGAAACCTATGTGATTTTCAAAAAAGTTGATCGAATTGCGGGTATGCTTATGGTTCCGTATTTAGCTTGGGTAACATTTGCCACAATTCTGAACGCCAGTATTTGGTGGTTGAATCAATAAAAAATCCCGAAAATTACTTCTCGGGATTTTAAATGATTTTTGTAATTATGTTATTTCACAACTAATTTCTTAGTGGTTTTTACGTTCGAATCAGTCGTAATTTCTACAAAGTAAATTCCGTTTGATAATTCAGAAACATCTACAGCAACTTCATTAGAAAGACTATTATTGATGTTTCGGATTTGTTTGCCCATCACGTCATAAATAGCGATATTGTTGATTTGCTCCGAAGCGCTTTCCAAACTAATCTGTACCATTGAATCAGCTGGATTTGGAATCATTTCGAAATTTCCTGTTTCAAAAGTTGGATTTCCAAGAGGTGCTACAATCTCGGTATTGAATGTGTTTGTCGTGATGGCCGGATTGAAATCAAAAAAGATGTCAGCCGTATTCGGAACTACATCGCCAACTTCAATTCCGGGTTGTAAACGTACTCTAAACATTACATAACCCATACTTGCTTCTTCATTAACTGTTTTAGGAACCAAGTTGATATTTCTAAAATCCCATGTTATTTCGTTGTTCATGCGAGTCATCACATAATCATGACTAGCACTTACCATCTGTATGGATGATTCGTCGATTTGAGCATCCAAAACGTCTTCTAAAATTACAAATTCGGCACTAGCAGTTCCTTCATTTTGGAAACGAATCGTGTAGTATAAATAGTCACTTGGGTTGTATTCTGTGATGAGAATTCTTCCGCCATGCGATTCCATTTTATCATTCGGGTCATAAGAACCAACGATGATTTGGCTAATACTAAAAGCGTTATTGTCTAAATCAATATCATCAGCAGGAGCCGAAACGGTTGCCGTATTGGTTATTACATCACCTAAACTAACCGTTGGGATGGTTGGAACCAACATTGTTACTGTGATGTAACGCGTTTCATTTGGTGCTAAATTGGTGAAATTATAGGTGAATCCATCAGTAGTAGTTACAATTCCAGCTTGAGTAACATTAGTAATAGTTACTACCGAACCTTTAGTAAAAGTTAATGTTCCAGATGTTGGAGTTAATCCTTCGTTTTTGTATACGATTTTATTGGTGTAAGTAAATCCGGGTCGAGGTGGAGGATTTTGAGCTACAATCGAAACCGTAACATCATTATAACCTTGAGTTACAGTAATTGGGAAATATAAAATCTGATAGATACTTCCAACCGGAATAGATACGTTGCTGTAACTAGTGGTTCCTGCGCTGTAGTAAGGCGCGTACGATGATTCAAGTTGATAAGTGAAATCATAGGAATTGTCGGGGTTGGTATCGTACAAGGCAAATTGTCCTGTTGGAGAGTAGGCCATCATTGGTGTTCCTGCGTCGTTCATGTCATACATGAAAGAGCCATGTGAAAAAGTGGTTTCATCGGCTTCTTTGGTTCCGTTATTATTAGAATCGACAAAGGCAACTAAAATGATTTTATCTGCATCAGGTGTACACGTTACATTAGCTGACCAACCTGCCATTACAACACTACTATCACTAACAAATCGGAATGTCAAACATCCGTCAGGACTAGAAGAGGTAAATGGACCAGGAATTATTGTTCCCCAAAATGCACCAGGTAAACCACCAGGAACTTGTCCCGCAGGGTTAGAACTAGCAATTTGTGGAGCAGCAATTGAATTTCCGTCATACACATACAATCCATCCCAATTATTTTCTAATGCGAATGAAGTAAAAGTTACAGTTACTAATTCACCTGGATTGTTTGGGCAAATGGTTACAGTTGAATCGGTATTGTTGGCATAATTAGCATTGGGTCCAGCAGGATCAAAGAAATTTCCACCACAAACAGGAGGTAATGGCTGAGTATTAATGGTTAGTGGTCCAGACCAAACACTCATGTCTGTTTCTGAACAAATGGAACGTACATAGACGTCATAACAGGTATAGGGAGACAAATTAGTCAAAACAAAAGGATTTACATCGGTCGCTATCATTCCTGTTGCAATTGCCAATGGAGCTGGAACTCCACAAGGTAATGCAATTACTTCCCAAGATGTTGCTGAACCGGTTTCAAACCAATTTATAGTCGCAGAGTT
Source organism: Flavobacterium sp. (assembly GCF_035299245.1). Classification (GTDB taxonomy): domain Bacteria; phylum Bacteroidota; class Bacteroidia; order Flavobacteriales; family Flavobacteriaceae; genus Flavobacterium. Next base: position 7,142 of record NZ_DATGWY010000018.1, read on the forward strand.
TTGAGTTACGTTGCTTGCGCTAATTTGTGTCGGATTAGGACAAGTTGCCAAAGTAGTCACAGTAGCTGCAGTAGACCAATTGCTGGTATCGGTGTCCGAACAAATTCCTCTCACATAAATGTTGTAACAAGTTGAAGCTGTTAAATCAGTTAAAGTGTATGGATTTACGCTCACAACAATTCCTGTTGAAGTTGCTGTTGGTGCTGTGCCACATGGTAAAGCCAATACTTCCCAAGAAGTTGCAGTACTGTTCGAGTTCCATCCAACAACTACCGAATTAGTAGTAACATTGGAAGTGGTTACACTTGTTGGTTTTGGACAGGTTGCTGCTGGTTGACAAGTTACACTAGCTGACCAACCTGCTTTAACTACCACATTGTCGCTTCTGAATCGGAAGGTTAAACAACCGTCTGGACTGGTTGATGTGAATGGACCAGGAGCAGTTGTTCCCCAAAACGCACCAGGAACTCCACCCGGAATACTATTGCCACTATTTCCACTTGATATTTGTGGAGCACTTATTGAATTTCCGTCATAGACATACAATCCATCCCAAGTTGGCTCTACATCAAATGAATTGAAATCAACAGTAACGACTTCGCCAGGATTAGTTGGGCAAATTACATAAGTGTTGTCTGAATTATTAACATAATTAGCATTTGGGCCACCATTATCAAAAAACGCTTCACCACAAGCTGGTGGAATTATTACGGCAGGAGCCGTTAAAAAGTAAGTGCCATTAGACCAAATGCTTACAGCAGGATTGCACAATGAACGAATAAAGAAATTATAAGCCGTATTAGGATTAAGTCCGGTCACTGTAAATGAGTTTGTGGTTACAACTGTTCCCGTTGTATTAGGAGTTGGTAAGCCTCCATTTGAAGGTAAAACAACAACTTCCCATTGCGGTGCTGAGTTGAAAGCCCAATTCAATGTAGCTCCGGAGTTCGTAATATTGGAAACCGTTAAATTGGTTGGCGGTGTGCAACTAGTTGTGGTTGTGGTTATAGTTAGGCCATACGACCAATTGCTAACATCGCCCGGAATGTCACTACAAACAGCTCGAACATAAGCTGTATAAACTACTCCAGGAGTTAAACCCGATGCTATGTAAGGATTGTTTGTCGTTGGAGTTCCAGAAGTGGCTTGAGTTGGTGCAGGCGTGCCAGCAGGAACAATGAGTACTTCCCAGTTGGTTGCGTTCCCACTTTCTACCCAACCGATAGTTGCTGTAGTGCCAGTGAAATTGGTTGCGAATAAATTGTTTGGAACGATACAAGAACTAAGCGAACCACACGTTACATTGGCAACCCAACCTGCTTTATTTACACTGGTATCGCTTCTAAATCGGAAAGTTAGACTTCCTGAAGGATGGGTTGAAGTAAAACTGCCTGGGTTGGTAGTTCCCCAAAATGCGCCAGCTAAACCGCCAGGAACATTTCCGGCAGGATTGTTACTGGCTATTTGAGGAGCAGATGTTGAATCTCCGTTAAAAATATACAGTCCATCATAATTGACTTCAGTGTCAAAAGAAACAAAAGAAACAGTTACCACCTCACCTGGATTAGAAGGATAAAGGGTTACGGTGTAATCTTCATTATTGATGTAATTAGCATTCGGTCCTTGCGAATCGGTGAATAGTTGTCCACAAAGTGTGGTTTGAGCGTTCAAGCTGTATAGCGAGGCAAACAGCAGAATTACTGAGGTTGAGAGTAATTTTCTTTTCATGATTTTTTGTTTTGTTCTAATCAAAAATACATTGATTTTTAATAACTTACAAAGGGATTTCTTAAAAATTTTATAGTTAATTTGAAGATAAAATAAAAAAGCCCCGAAAATTCAGAGCTTTTATTGAAATTGTAAAAAATGGAATTTATTCTTTAATCAATTTTTTGGTTTGTTTTAGTCCGTTTTGTGTGATAATTTCTACAAAATACACACCTTGTGATACATCAGCAAGGTTCACGCTTATTTGATTACCTGTTGTGGCTTTTAGCGTGCGAATGGTTTTTCCAAGCACATCAGTAATGGTAATGCTTTTAATAGTTTCAGAGGTATTTTGCAGTTGAATTTGAACGGTTTCATTAGCAGGGTTAGGCGCTAAAAAAACATTGTTACTATCAAATCTTGGATTGCCCAAAGAATCAACAAACTCGGTGTTAAAAGTATTGGTGATAATGGCAGGATTCGTGTCAAAATAGATAGCAGCAGAATTCGGAATGATGTCACCCACAGTATAACCTGGTTTTGGTTTCACCTTGAAAGTGATAAAGCCTTTGCTTAAATCTTCACTAACGAATGAAGGTAATAATTGAATATTATCAAAACGCCATATTAAATTACTTCCATTTCGTTCCAACGAATAGTTATGACTGGATTCAATCATTTGAAAACTTGACTCATCAATTTTAGGGTCAAGTAAATCCTCGATTCTAACGTCTATAGCGGATGCATTTCCTAAGTTTTGAAAATTAATGGTATAGTACAAATAATCATTTGAAGTAAATTGGTCAAATTCTATTTGTCCGCCGTGAGATTCAGTTTTATTATTTGGATCGTAAGCGGCAATAATTGCTTTAGTTTCAGAAAAACTATTGTTACTTAATATATTATCTGTACCTGAATTTGGAGTTATTGTAACAGAGTTGGTCAATAAATCTCCAATGGCTACTGTTGGAATTGGGGGAACACTCAACGTTACATTAATATAACCTCCTTGTCCGGGTTGTAGAATATTGGTAACATAACTGAATCCATCCGCAGTAATCAAATAATCCGCAGTAGGTAAAGAAACCGCAACTATTGAAACTTGTGGGTCTTTTGTGAAATTAATGGTTCCATCTGTTGGAATTAATCCACTATTTCCATAGTAAAAACGAACACTGTAGTTAAAACCAGCTCTTGGGGTTGACGAATTGAAACCATAAACACCAAGGTCTTCAAACGGTTGAACTAAAGTAACTGGAAAGTAATAATTTTGATTATCATTAAAAGAGACGTTAGTATAGGATGATACAGTTGAAGAATAATAAGGTAAATATTCTGGCATAATTTGAAATTCAAAATCAGCGGTGTTTGAAGGTGTACTACAATAATTATTGGATGTATAGTCTACAATAGGTTCGGGATTGTTGCTGTAAGTAATGATGCCATTTCTAAAGGGCTCATCACCTACATCATAGATGCCGTTAATGTTATTGTCAATAAATGAAGTTATATAAAGACAGTAATCGTTGTATACCGAATTGGCATTATTTAAAGTAATAATAGACCAATTACTAGTTGTGCCATCATCACAGATTCTTCTTACACAAAAATTGTAACAATAGTCTTCTGTTAATCCCGAAAAGTTGTAGGTGTTTGTGTTTGTTTGGATACCGCTTTGATTTTGAAACGGAATTTCTTGAGAACATTGAATGGCAAGTACTTCCCAAGCATTTGCATTGTCAGTATTCCAAGTCAAATTATAGGATGAATTGGACTCAATATATTCGATATTGAAATTTGAAGGTTGGTGGCAGTCAGTGCCGTCTGTAACACTAACATCATCCAGTAAAAAACGATCGCCACTCAATGAAGAATTTGGTTGTGTGTGCTTCAGAACAAAAGCTATGTATATATTTTGTCCTGCAAAACCTGATAAGTCCAAAGTTTTTTTCCAATACATATTGAATGCAGGTGATACTTGGCTTTCTCCAAATTCTTCCAACAAAATAGTGTAAGATGACGGATTGTTTTGAGGACTTGTAGCCATGGCTACTTTTACTTGGTATAAAGAACCTTGATTTCCTGCAGTAAAAGTTCGGCTATAAAATTCTAATTTTCCATTTGTTGGAACTGTTATCATTGGAGTTGCTAAATACTCCTCAGTAGTAATTCCAATACCCATATTTTGTCGATTCATGAATGCGCATTTCTGACCAGTATTACTGATAATGTTTGTAGACCAATTAACTGTTCCACCAACATTAGTATCAAAAACTGCCCAATTTCCACTTCCCAGCGTCCAATTGGTGGATGGTGCAGGTTCTGGCCCAGTCGTATTCTCAAAACTTTCAAACAAGACTTGTGAAAATCCAACTACAGAATAAAGAACTAACAAAATAGAGATTGTAATTTTTTTCATAGCGCAAATTTTAATCAAAGCTAACTTAATTTTCAATTACTTACAATAAAAAAACCCTGAATTTCAGGGCTTTTTCTACTTAAAAAAGTTTTTTATTCTTTTACTAATTTTTTGACTTGTTTTAAATTGTTGGCTGTTGTGATTTCTATAAAATACACGCCTTGCGATAAATCAGCAACGTCTATACTCATTTGATTGCCGGTTGTAGCTTTTAGTGTGCGAATGTTTTTGCCAAGTACATCAGTAATGGTAACATTTGCAATAGTTTCAGAGGTGTTTTGCAAACTAATTTGAATAGTGCTGTTAGCAGGATTTGGGAAAACAATCATGTTACTTGACCCGAAATCGCCAGTGCCTAATGTAGTTACAAATTCAGTGTTGAACGTATTGGTAATTACCACTGGATTAGTATCAAAATAGATTCCTGCTGCATTTGGAATAATATCACCCACGGCAAAACCTGGTTTTACTCTGATTTTATAAGTAACATACCCTTTACTCAAATCTTCGTTTTGAAGATGACTAACTAAGTTGATGTAATCGAATCTCCAAGTCAATTGGTTACCTACACGTTCCATAATATAATTATGACTTGCACTTACCATACGGATGCTATTTTCATCCAATTGAGCGTCCAACTCATTTTCAATTCGTACATTAATAGCACTAGCAGTTCCCATGTTTTGGAAACGAACAGTATAGTACAAATAATCATTCGCAGAGAATTGATCAAATTGAATTTTTCCACCATGAGCTTCAGAAATATCATTCGGGTCGTAAGCCGCAACCACAACTTCAGCATTAGTGAACAAATTGTTATTCAAATTAATGTCGTTAGCTGGAGCCGAAACGGAAGCAGTAGTAGTTAATATATCGTCAATGTTTACTGTCGGAATCGCAGGAACACTCATCGTTACATTAAACGAACGAGATTCTGAAGGCTGTAAATTGGTAAAATCATAAGTGAATCCAGTTGGAGTTGATACTGTTCCCGCTTGACTCACACTCACAATGGTTGTTGCTGGGTCATTGTTGTACGTTACTGTTCCAGAAGTTGCTGTTACACCTAGGTTTTTATATACTACTTTATTGGTGTAATTAAATCCAGGTCGAGGCGGAACAATTGGGGTAATGGTTACAGTAACATCATTATAACCTTGAGTTAATGTGATTGGAAAATATAAAATCGGATCCGTATTTAAAGCAATGTTGATGTCGTTATAACTAACTCCAGACGCAGAATAGTAAGAACTGTATTCAGAATCGATTGCGTAGCTAAAATCGTAAGTAGTTGCAGTAGAATCGTAAATGGTATAGCTTCCAAATGGAGAAGTTACATTAGTTACTGTTCCGCTGTTGTTTTCTTCAACTCCAAATGAACCATAAGTGAAGTTATTTTCTCCAGAATCTTTCACGCCGTTGTTATTTTCATCAACAAAAGCTACTAATTGGACTCTTTCATTACATTCTGGTGGGCCAGAGGTAAAACTTCCTGCTTGAATGAATACAGCCGAATCAAAAAGAGAATCTCCACGATCCGCTACAACTAATTTAATATGATACGGATGATTTGGTATAATGGCTGATGAAGCCGTCATCAAAACCGTTTGCCCGTTAAAATTAGAAGCAGAACTTAATGCATTTGCTCCTTCGTTGAAACTTCCAAAGAAATCAGGATTTTGAGATGAACAGCCTGTATTGTTTGCACCATCTCTGATGGTAACAACCGAAACGGGAGTAGTTGTTCCAGGAACAACGGCGATATTGGTTGTTGTTCCGTTTACTAAATCAGTAAGTAAAAATGCAAAAGCATCCGAATATTGACATTGAAAAACGCCGTACTCTTCAGAAGCAAACAAGAAGTTGAAACTCATAAATTCATTTAAACTTGTGAAGTCAAATTCCAATTTAGTGGCATTGTACGAATACATTACATTTCCAGTAGCATTGGTGATGATGGCTTCCAACTCTGGATCGCCAGTCCAATTGCTACCACCTTGACCTAATGTATTTGTGTTTGGACCTGCGATGCTTTGTGCATCTCCAGTTGATAAAACAATTCCAGATTCTAAAGGAAAATTTGAATTGCTGTTGGTAAAATATCCGATTCCGTTTGAAGTTCCAAAGTTAGTTCCCGTACTTGAAGTCACATTTGAAATTGTAATACAAGGGTTATTGATTAAAACATTGGATACTAATTGTTCAGCATTGTATAAAGTGGTATTTCCAACTAGGAATGCTTCTGGTTCTGGTGTTGAGAACGAAACTACCGTTGACCAATCTGAAAAAGAGTTGAATAAACATGCAGATCGAACGTATACATCATAGGAACTGTTAGCTGATAATCCAACAGCGGTATAGCTAGCAAGATTAGTTGCAGTTCCGCTTGTGGTTGAATCTGGTGCAACTGATCCTGAAGGTACAACTAAAACTTCCCAAGAATTCAAACTATTAGTATTGTTCCAGTTGATTTGTGCGCTGTTTGATGATATTACAATCGCATTCACATTGGAAGGAACTTCACAAGGAGTAATAGTTAGTGTTGTAGTCGACCAATTACTCAAATCGGTTGTAGAACAGATCGCACGAACCGAAATTGTATATGCCTCACCAGCAATTAAATCTGTAATTTCAAAAGGGTTGTTTCCAGTTGTATAGCTTGTTCCAGTTGTGTTTGATGCAGATGTTACTAAAACTTCCCATTGTGTTGCGCTTCCGTTTTCATTCCAACTAAGTGTTGCAGAGGTGAATGAATTAGCCTCAACAGCTACCGAAGTTGGTTTAGGACATGTTGGAGCTGGTTCACAAGTTACATCTGCCACCCAACCTGATCTATTTACTGAAGAATCACTTAAAAAAGCGAAAGTTAAACAACCCGATACATCTGATGAAGTAAATGGCCCTGGAATAGTTGTTCCCCAAAAAGAACCAGGTAAACCACCAGGAACATTGCCGCCGTCATTTGTACTTGAAATTTGAGGAGAAGAAGTCGAATTACCATCGTAAACATACATTCCGTCCCAGTTAGTTTCAGTGTCAAATTGAGTAAATGTTACAGTTACTATTTCGCCAGGATTTGTAGGACAGATGGTATAAATTTGATTTGAACTGTTTGGGTAATTACCTGTAAGTCCGCCTTGATCTATAAATTGTCCGCCACAAACAGGAGGAGGAACTACTTCGCCAATGGTCGTTACTGTAAGTCCAGTGGACCAAGCGCTGTATTCATTTGTTGAACATAATGATCTGACATATACTTTGTAACACGTTGTTGACGTTAAATTTCCAGCAGTGTAATTTGGTGTAGTAACTGGCATTCCAACTGTGTTTGCTGTTGGAGCTGCTGCAGTACATGGAGCAACGTATACTTCCCAAGTACTGTTATTAGTTGGGTCAAACCAATCCAAATCAAAAGAGGATGCTGTAATGTTTGAAGCCGTAATTTGAGTAGGCGCAGGACACGATGTTGAATTTTGAATTTGTAACGTATAGCCAACGGTTTGTGGTGTTGGAAACGTAGAAATAGCAAAAATGTAAGTATGACCTTCAATAACGGTTAAAGCAGGAATTTGGCGTACGGTACTGCTGCCATTGGCAACACCCGCAACACATGCAACTCCTAAGTTAGAACAGCCGTCGTAAACAAAAATTCCAGACCAACCAGCAGTTGGAGTCATTGTAATATTAATAGTTCCATTTGATGTTGGCGTATACGAGTAAAAAACATCATTTCCACCCATATAATTTCCACTCGAAGTGGCACAACCTTGGGGTTGTTGCACATCATACGTGTCACCATAATTGGCGGTGTTGTCTGTTGTTACAAATGGCAATGAAGTAACCTGAATCGGTTCAGAACAGGTAAATCCAGCTTGTGAATAAGCAGCAAAATGAACGCTACCTATTACCGCCAGAAGCGTTAATAGTAATTTCTTTTTCATAATTGTTTGATTTTTAGCAAATCAAATATACATTGATTTTTAACATATTACGAAAAAAAGTTCACTTTTTTTTAACAAATAACTTCCTCACCACTGAATTGGGGCTTTTACATAAAATTTTAAAAAATAGTGCAGCTTATTAAAAACTTATTTGTTTTAAAGGATTATTCGATGATGAGTTTTTTTGATAATTTTTGATTGTTTTTAGTGGAGATTTCAATCAAATAAATGCCCTTTGATAAATCGGAAACATCAATGATAATTTCTGATTCTGATTCTGATTGAAATGTTTTAATGGTTTTTCCAACAAGATCATTAATGGTAACCAAAGCCACTACTTCATCTGTATTTTTCAATTGTATTTCAAAAGAAGTTTTAGCTGGGTTTGGTGCTATAAAAACAGTGTTGTAATTGAAATCATAACGATCTAATGCGGCTACAAATTCAGTGCTGAAGGTGTTGGTAATAATTGCGGGGTTGAAATCAAAATAAATGGAAGCAGTATTTTCAATAATATCTCCGATTGCGTAGCCCGATTTTGGTTTCACTCTAAAAGTGACATAACCTTTTCCAACTGTTGTGTCAGGAATAGATGGAGGAAGTAGTATGTCCTCAAAAGTCCATTTTAAATTGGCTCCATTTCTTTTTAAACTATAATTGTGACTGGCACTAATCATTGAAAGCGTGTTTTCATCTAAGTTTCCGTCTAAAACATCTTCAATACTTACATTGATTGCACTTGCAGTTCCAGTATTTTCAAAGCGAATGGTGTAATACAGATAATCTGCAGAAGTAAAAGTAGAATGAAGAATTTGCTCACCGTGTGATTCCATTTTATCATTAGGATCGTAAGCGCCAACTACTATTTGGGTGTTTGAAAAGTTATTGTTTGTCAAGAAAATATCATTTGTATTTGTAGTAATTGTTGCAGAATTGATTAAAACATCATTAATGTTTACGGTAGGAATTATGGGTACGTTCATAGTAACCACGATATAACGGGTTTCATTCGGAGCCAAATTGGTGTAATTGTAAGTAAACCCTTCTGCTGTGGTTGTAGTGCCAATTTGAGAAACATCAGTGATGAAAACAGCTGGGTCTTTCACGAATGTTACTAAACCTGATGAAGTATCAACACCAATATTTTTGTAGACAATTGTGTTGGTATAGGTAAATCCAGGTCTTGGCTGAGTTGATGGGATTAGCGCAATGGAGACATCGTTAAATGGGTTGGTGACAGAAATTGGGAAATATAGTATTTGATTTCCACTTGTAGGAGTAATGATTATGTTGTTGTAGGTGGTTGTGTTAGAAATATAGGATGTAAGTTCGGGACTGATGGAATAACTGAAATCATAACTATTGCTGAAAGTAGTATCGATGATTCTATACGAACCGGTGCTTGAAGTAACATAGTTATAGGTTCCGCTGTCATTAATGTCATAGACAAAAGAACCACCATTAAATGTAGCTTCGTTGTTGTCGAAGGTTCCATTGTTATTGGCATCGATAAAAGCAGTTAATGTAATGTCACTAATCGGACCGCAACTCACACTAGCAATCCAGCCAGAACTTGTAATTGAATCATTACTTCTGAATCTAAAAGTCAAACATCCACTAAAATTGGTTGCTGTAAATGGTCCCGGATTTGTAGTTCCCCAAAATCCACCCGAGGGTAAATTGGTAGTGCCTTCGTTTGAACTTGGTATTTGTGAAAAAGTAGCGTCAAATCCATCATATACATACAAAGCATCATTTCCACTTTCCACATCAAAGGAAGTAAATGTTACCGTAACAACCTCACTAGGCACATTGGGGCAAATGGTTATGGTTTGGTCTGTGTTGTTAGAATAATTCGACGTCAGTCCGCCATTATCTGAAAAAACACCACCACAAATGGGAGATAAAATAGGCGTATTTACAAGCGTTCCAACTGACCAGAGACTCACATCATCTGGAGCACACACTGACCTCACGTAAACATCATAACATGTGTCTGGGAACAATCCTGTTATGTTAAATGGATTTGAACTTGCAACTATATAACCTGTAGCATTTACTGAAGGAGACGGAGAACCACATGGTAAAACTAAAATGTGCCATTGTGTAGCAAATCCAACTTCATTCCATGAAGCGAGAGCAGTAAGATTTGGATTAGCTGTTACTGTCAATGAAGTTGGGACTGGACAAGTTGTACTTGTAGGGTTATTTGATTCTGAATGGCCTAAGTAAAAACTTAAAAATAAAAGTAATGTGTAGAGTAATTGTTTTTTCATAGCAGTGAAATTTTTAACTCAAATATAGAGTTTATTTCAATAACTAATCAATTTTTTTAACTAACTGCCTCAGCAACAATGAATCCGCCGGTCCATGCATTTTGAAAATTAAAACCACCAGTGATGGCATCAATATTCACAATTTCACCCGCAAAGTGTAAATTTTCGTGGATTTTGCTTTCCATGGTTTTGAAGTTGATTTCTTTCAAATCGATACCGCCAGCAGTTACAAATTCTTCTTTAAAAGTGCTTTTTCCGTTGACTTGAAATTCGGCATTCACCAATTGATTCGCCAAACTTGTAAGTTGTTTTTTGGTCAAATCAGCCCATTTGGTTTCTTCTGAAATTTCAGCTGCCAACACCAAATTTTCCCATAAGCGATTGGGGAATTCAAAAGGTGATTTTTTACTGACAATTTTCTTTGAATGTTCCAATTTGAGTTCTTTGAGTTCTTCTTCGGCTTCTTCAAAAGTGACATCGTTTAGCCAATTCACTACAATGGCAAACTGATAATTTTTCTGAAATAACTCAATCGCACCCCAAGCAGAAAGTCGCAGAATTCCGGGTCCGCTCATACCCCAATGCGTAATTAATAATGGTCCGGATGCCGATAATTTAGAGTTCTTAACTTTCACGTTTGCAAAAGCTGAAATACCCATTAAATTGGCGATGCGTTTGTCTTTGATGTTAAAAGTGAATAAAGAAGGAACTGGCGGAACAATCGTATGACCAATTGCTGCTAAAACATCCCACATTTTTGGATTGCTACCTGTTGTCATAACGAGTTTCTGACAGGAGAATGTATCGTGATTGGTTGCTACTTTCCAATAATCGGTTCCTTTGAAAATGGATTGAACACTTTGACTTGTGAGGACATCGATTTTTAATTTTTGAGTCGCACCCAAAAAGCAATCAATTATGGTTTGCGATGAATCGGAAGTAGGAAACATTCGGCCATCGTCTTCAATTTTTAATTCGACTCCGTGTCGTTCAAACCACTCAATTGTATCGCCCGAGCAAAATTGATGAAACGGTCCGCGCAATTCTTTTTCACCGCGTGGATAAAACTGAACCAATTCACTTGGGACAAAGCAGGCATGAGTAACATTGCATCGTCCGCCGCCTGAAATTCGCACTTTTTCGAGTACCGTTTTTCCGCGTTCGAGAATCGCAACTTTTAGTTTAGGGTTTTTCTCAACGATGTTGATAGCTGTAAAAAAACCTGCTGCACCTCCGCCAACAATTATAACATCATACATTAGTGTAATCTTTCGGGGAAATTACAAAAAATCCCATCGACGCCCAACGCAATTACTTTTTTTATGTCTGAAAACTCGTTTACGGTATAGGTATTGATTTTAAAACCTGCCTTGTGGATTTCATCTACATTAAATTGTGTCAAGGTTTTAAACCAAGGATTTATTGAAGTTGCATTCAGTTTTTTAGCAATCGAAATGGCATCTAACGGATTTTCTTCTGTTAAAATATCAATCGCAATAGTAGAGTCTAACTTTCGGTAGGTTTCCAATTCATCCCATAAAAAACTTGAAATGATGAAGTCTTCTTTTTTCCATCCTTTCTGGTAGTATTTTTCTAAAATTTCAAAGGTTGGTGTTGCAGTTTTTTTTCCTTTTAACTCTATGTTTAGTGGAGCTTTTTTATCAATTGCATCAATGATTTCTGCTAAAGTTGGAATTTTATGATTGCCTTTTACAATCACATTTTGAAGGTCTTCAAAATTGTATTCTTCTATTTTCCCAGATGAATTGGTTAAACTGTCAAGAATTTCGTCATGGAAAACCACTACTTCACCAGTTTTAATGACAAAAACATCAATTTCAATTCGATCAACACCCAAATCCAAAGCTTTTTTTATGGAAGCAATAGTGTTTTCGGTTTCATGACCCATTGCTCCGCGATGTCCTATGTTAACTGGTTTCTGCATGGGTTTACAATTGATGAAAAGTAAAAATAGACCGTAAAAATATAAACTTGACTTCATAATTAGTTGATTTACAACGAAGATAATTGACTGTCGAAGCAACATACTACTTTATGAAGTTATATTTTGATTAAATTATTTTCGCTCCAATAAGACAATTCCATATTCTGAATCGACAACAACTTTTCCGTTAGCAACCGTCACGCTTTTTCCGCTGTAAGCGTCAGTAAGAGCAGTTCCGTTTTCGAAAACAGTTCCCACAGAGATTTCTTTTTTTCCAATCGGTAAATCCAAACCAACTACCACTTTATCGGTATAATTATCTTTGTTATACACACGACTGAATACATAAGGTGCACTCGTAATTTGTTGATGTACTCCAGCGCCAATAGCAGGATGATTGCTTCTGAATTTGCCCAACTGCTGAAAATGGTACAGTAATAAATACTTTGATTTGTCGGTTTTAAGATCATCCCAATTCATAAATGAACGCAGGGTTGCATCGCCTTGAGTTCCTTCGATTTCCAGTGGTCGTGCCAATTCATCGCCGTAGTAAACTTGAGCAATTCCAGGCGCCAATAACAATTTGGTTCCTGCTTCAAAGGTTTTTTCTCTTTTTTTGTCAAAAGGATAACCATCGTCGTGCGAAGTAACGTAGTTCATGACGCTTTTTCCTTTCAAATCATTTTGAAGAATGTTGTTGTATTTGGAGAACAATTCTTCATAATTCATTTTAGCTTCGTTTCTAAAATCAAAGTTGATTAAACTACTAAATCCGTTGGCAAAATAGTCTACTTTTTTATCCCCAAAATCATACAATCTCTTTCCTCCAATATAATATCCGTAGACTTCACCCACTGTAAAAAACGGGTTGTTGTCTAACACTTTTGATGGATTATTTTTTTTGTATTCGGCAAAAGCTGCCTCACACACTTTGTAAAAATCAGCCCAAACGTCTTCGTGAGTGTGTTTCACAGTGTCGGCACGATAACCGTCAATTCCGAAATCGGTAATGTAATCTGCCAACCATTTCATAATGTAATAACGCGGCACTCTTGGGTAACCCGTTGCTTTGAAAAACGCATCCAATTCGGCTACTTCTTGCTCGTAACGACCTTCTTTTTTCCATTTTTGAATGAGCATCGGAGGCAAGCCTACTTCTTTATTGCTTTCGGTTTTTACATCGGGTAAATTGTCAACCAGTGTACATGTAATTGTATTTTCGTAATTATTGTACTGGCATTTTGGATACGTTCGTACCCAATCAATTGGATACACACCGTCAACATCGGTAACCGGACCAGTGTGATTGATTACGGCATCTAAAACGATTCGGATTCCGCGTGCATGCGCTTTTTCAACCAATTCAGCTAAGTCGGCACGAGTTCCGTAATTTGGGTCAAGTGCGGTCCAATCTTTGGTCCAATACCCATGAAAGCCATAAGAGTTTCCTGTTCCTTCATCAACCGAACCATGAATTTGTTCTACTACAGGAGTCATCCAAATGGCATTAATTCCCAAATCAGTAAAATAGCCTTCGTCTAATTTCTGAATTACACCACGAATATCGCCTCCCATAAATCCGCGTAACTTTCCTGTTGGTTTGTCTCTTTTTAATGGGTTGTCGTTGGATGTATCTCCGTTGTTGAATCGGTCAATTAACAGAAAATAGACATTGGCACTTCCCCAAACAAAAGGCTTTTTTTCGGTTTTGGAACTATCTTTTGTAGAAGAGCAACTGATGCATAATGTAGCTACTAAAAGGAGTAAACTGTATTTTTTCATAATTAAAATTGTATGATACTAGCTAAATAATTTCCTTCTTGAACGCCCGAAAAAACCACGGTTTTTGTTTTGTAGTCGTATTCAAAAGGCGTTGGTTTACTATTTACTAGAATTGATTTTGGTTTTTTGTTGATGTTGTGTACAGTATAATTAATCTTCTTTTGCGATGATGTATATTGTGATGCGGTTGTTACATACATTGACAAAACGAGTTGGTTTTGAGTGGATCCACTTTTGAAATTAACCGTTTCAAAAAGGTCTTTGTTATTGGCGAAAGGTGTGGAACCATCGTCAGAATACATTGTGGTTTCTGTAGAGATTCCGCTTTCGTTGAAATAATGTACGTCCAATTCTTCTGTATTTATTTTGGATGTATTTTGTGCCACTTTATACATAGGAATAAAACTTCCGCCACGGACAAAAGTGGGAATATAGAGTTCTTCAGTTTTCACTTTAACAGTGGTTCCGGCTGAATATTTTTTCCCTGTATAAAAATCAAACCAGTTAGATGATTTTGGGAAATATACCTCTTTTTCTTTCTGACCTCTTTCAGTTATGGGATAAACTAAAAATGATTTCCCCCAAAAATAACCAGCGGCTGAATTTAATGCCTTTGTATTTGTTGGTTCTTCAAAAAAAATTGGGCGCATCAATGGTGTGCCAAATTGAGTGTTCTCGTATGCTAAGTTGTAATTGTATGGCAGCAATTGATAGCGTAATTCGACTGCTTTTTTGGCTTTGGCTTTGGTATCTACGTCTTTGTAGGCTACTTCAGACGCTACATCTTCTTGGGCATGCGGACGAAATAGTGGAGAAAAAACACCAAACTGCAACCAGCGTAAATACAATTCATTATCAAAATAATCGCCTGCAAATCCGCCTAAATCAGAGTGCATGTACGCCATTCCTTGCATTCCCATTTGAAGTGCTATTTCGGTTTGACTTTGTAATCCGCCCCAACTTCTAGAAACATCACCACTCCACGGAATCATACCGAAACGTTGACTTCCCGAATAACCTGAACGCATTAAAATAAACGGGCGTTGGTTTGGAAAATCTTTTTTGTAACCATCGGCGATGAGTTTGGCCCAATTATGACCGTAAATGTTGTGGATTTCATCAGCTTTTCCACCTGCAGTAATAGCTGAAGAAGGGAATACTTCGGGTTCGCCTAAATCGCCCCACAATCCGCCAACGCCTTGATTGATGAGTCGTTTGTAAACATTCCAAAACCACTCTTTTCCTTCGGGTTTGAAAACATCCACGATTCCGGTATTTCCAAAATAAAAATCCCAAGTGGCTGGACTTCCATCGGCATTGGTTGCTAATACTTTTTTCTCAACGGTTTCATTCCATTTGGATGAAGTAGTTAAGATAAAAGGTTCGGTGATGAGTACTGTTTTGACTCCTTTTGCATTCAAATCGGCTATCATTTTTTCGGGATTTGGGAAGTTGTCTTTGTCCCATTCGAGATTTCCCATAGTGCCTTGAACCGTTTTTCCGAACCAATACAAATCGAGGATGATTCCATCAACTGGAATGTTGTCGTCTTCAAACCGTTTGATGGTTTTTTCCACTTGCTCTTGAGAGCGATATCCAAATCGAGAAGAGAGATTTCCAAAAACCCAACGCGGGGGCAAAGGTTGTTTTCCGGTCAAATCGGTGTAATTTTTCATCAATTCATCCCAAGAATCGCTTGCAATTACTTGATAGGTTTTTCTACCTGAAATGGTTTCATAACTTAGGGAATTGTCTTTTTTACTGTCGAGGTCGAGATAACCTATGGCTGCATTATCAAAATGAACAGCGTACAAGTTAGAAGAAAGCACCAATGGAATGCAAAAGTTCATCAATTCGGCTTTTGTTTCATAGCCATAATGTGCGCGATTGTAAAGTTGTAAACGATGACCACGACGATTCATTCCCAAAGCGCGCGCGCCACCACCATAAAGGTATTCATCTGATGAAATAGTGAAGTCGATTACTTCACTCAAATCTTTTTTAAAATACCCGTTTTTTTCAGAAAGAATCGGTTTGTTTTTATACGAATATTTTATTTGAAAAGGACTAAGGACAACGTCTATAGTTATTCCTTTTGAAGAAAGTTGAAGACTATTGTTATCTTGATTTGTATTGGACTCTAGATAATTATTGTCAAGCAAAACTACTGCATGAGAAGTTGGATTGTAGGTTTCTCCTTTTGGAATGAATGTGGTTTCGGCTATTTTATCGTTTTTTAATTTGATGCGGTAATCTCCATCAGAAACTGAAATTTTCAGTTCTCCATTGTTGAATTCATGTGAAATGTACTTCCGATTGGCATTTTGTGCCAATGATATGCTGGAGAGTAATAGTAAAAATAAGAGTTTTTTCATACTGGGTTTTTTAGCCCCGATAGAGCCGATATCCTCACGCAGTGCAACGAAGTGAGATAAAGGCGAAAGCGGGAAATAGCTTCAAAAAATTATTTTAATTCAAGAATCAAAACTGATTTTCCGTCGATTTCAATATCGTTTTTAACGTTCAATGATTTTCCAGAAATAACCTCTTTTCCGGAAGTGTATTTTTGAATATTTTCATTGAATCGCGCCGTTTTCACCGTTTGTTTTTCGGGATTGTTGTTAACGATGACCATTACGCTTTCTTTTTCGTTGTAACGGAAATAGACGTATACATTGTTGTCTGGGACATAGTGTGTGGTTTTCCCTGTGTGAATTACCGTTTTTCCTTTTCTCCAATTGAATAGTTTGGCACTGAAATCGAAAAATTGTTGTTGTTCGGCAGTTCTTCCAGAAGCTGTAAAAGCGTTGTTGGTGTCTCCGTTCCAACCGCCAGGGAAATCCCTGCGAATGTCGCCATCGCCTGCATTTTTGCTTCCTGCCATTCCGATTTCGGAACCGTAGTAAATTTGAGGTATGCCTCGTACTGTAGCAATTAAAGCCACTGCCATTTGGTATTTTTTGAAGTCATTTTTGTAAAATTCGTTGAGGCGATTGGTGTCGTGATTTTCAAAAAACACTAATAAGTTATCGATGTTGGGATACAGAAAATCGTTGTTGAAATTTTCGTATACTTTTACCATTCCGTTACGCCATTCTTGCTTGTCTTCGTTGAAAACACCGTTGGCAATCGCATCTTGCAAGGTAAAATCCATGACACTTGGAAGATTGGAATTAAAACTTTGTATAGCGCCAATTTTACTGTCTTTTTGCCAATACGCCATTTGCGCTTGGTCGTACATCCACACTTCACCTACGATATTGAAATTAGGATATTCGTCGGTTATGGATTTGGTCCATTTGGCGATTGCAGTTTTGTCGTTGTACGAATACGTATCGACTCTAAATCCGTCTAAATCGGCGTATTCGATCCACCAAATGGCGTTTTGAGTTAGGTAGTTTAATACTAAAGGATTGGACTGATTCAAATCGGGCATTGATTTTACAAACCAACCGTCCATGCACAAATCGAAATCTTTTTTTGAAGCATTCGAATCAAATTGCGATGCCATTCGGTAGTTGGTTTGAGCGTAACCCGGAAATTGATGGATCCAATCATAAGTCGGTAAATCGCTCATCATCCAGTGTTTGTAGCCCCAATGATTGGTTACATAATCCATGATGTTTTTCATCCCGCGTTTGTGTAATTCAGAACTCAATCTCAAGTAATCTTCGTTGGTTCCGAAACGTGGGTCGATTTTATATACATCGGATTGACCGTAAGTGTGGTATGAACCTCTTTCGTCGTTGTCTTCGCAAAGTGGAGTAGGCCAAACAGCGGTTGCTCCAAGTTCTTTGATGTAGTCAAGATTTTTGATGATGCCTTCGATGTCGCCACCATGACGACCGTCTTTATTATTTCGATCGGCTTTTTCAAACAAGTTGGGATTGCTGTCGTTGTTAGGATTCCCGTTGGCAAAACGATCCGACATGATGAGGTATATTAAATCAGAACTGTCGAAACTCTTACGGTAACGTGAATTTTCTTTTCTGGCTTTCAGCGAATAATTTTGAGTAAACGACTTGTTTTTGTTTTTGAAAGTGAAAACAAAATCTTGAGCCGCAGTATTTTTAGTGTCGATGGTTACGAAAACGTAGTTAGGATTTTCGGTTTTTTGGATGGATTTGATTATGATTCCGTTGGAGACAGTGACATCATTTTGGGCGATGTTTTTTCCGTAGAACATGATTTGAACCTCCGAAAGATTCATATTGCTCCACCAAAAAGGCGGTTCAACGCGGTCAACTTGTGCGAAAGAGAAGTTTGCAATCAATAAAAGATAGAAGATTTTTTTCATAAGTTTTTATTTAAAAACCCTTCCAGAGTTTTAAACTCTGAAAGGGTTAAATTAATAAGTCGGAAACTAAACTGTAACCAAACTATTCGGCTCTACTAAAACTTCTTTTCCGTTAACGAATACGGTAATTTCTTTATCACCTTCAAGCGAAAAATTAGTTTCATTTTGATGAACCGAAACTTTTAAAATTTGATTTCTAAAATTGATTTTGAACGAATAACCTTGCCACTGAGCGGGTATTTTAGGTTCAAAATGCAAGTGGTCATTTTTAACGCGCATTCCGCCAAAACCTTCAACAATGCTCATCCATGTTCCTGCCATGGATGTGATGTGCAAGCCTTCTTCCACTTCTTTGTTGTAATCGTCTAGATCCAAACGTGAAGTTCGTAAATAGAACGTATACGCTTGTTCCATTCTTCCTAAAACAGAAGCTTGAATCGAGTGAACACAAGGAGAAAGTGAACTTTCATGAACGGTAAATGGTTCGTAAAAATCGAAGTGTTTTTCCAATTGTTCTTTGGTGAAATGGTCTTCAAAGAAATAGAAACCTTGTAGTGTATCCGCTTGTTTGATGTAAGGCGAACGCAACACTCTGTCCCACGACCATTTTTGGTTGATTGGGCGTTGTGATTTGTCTAAATCGGATACTTTTACCAAATCTTTATCTAAGAATCCATCTTGTTGTAAATACACATCGTGTTCTTCTGAATAAGGGAAATACATGTTTTCAGCTACGGCTTTCCAATGTAAAATTTCGGCATTTGATAAACCAACTTTGTTCATCACACGAACGTAATCGGTATTGTATTCTTTTTCAACTCTATTGATTTGTTCGATGGCATAATCAATACACCATTTGGCAATGTAATTCGTATAGAAGTTGTTGTTGACGTTGTTTTCGTACTCATTCGGTCCAGTAACACCTAAAATCACGTATTGGTTTTTCTGGGTTGAATACGAAGCTCTTTGGTGCCAAAAACGAGCAATTCCGATGAGCACTTCCAATCCTTTTTCTGGAATGTAGCTGTAATCACCCGTGTATCGGTAATAGTTGAAAATGGCAAATGCGATGGCTCCGTTTCTATGGATTTCCTCGTGGGTAATTTCCCATTCGTTATGGCATTCTTCACCATTCATCGTTACCATTGGGAAAAGAGCTGCCCCGTTTTTGAAACCTAAATTTTTCTCAGCATTTTCAATGGCTTTGCCTAATTGATTGTAACGATAGGTTAGTAAATTACGTGCTACTTGTTGGTCTTTGGTAGCCATGTAAAAAGGAATGCAATAGGCTTCGGTATCCCAATAGGTTGACCCGCCGTATTTTTCGCCTGTAAATCCTTTCGGTCCAATATTTAAACGCGAATCTTTACCCAGATAAGTTTGATTGAGTTGGAAAATGTTGAAACGGATTCCTTGTTGTGCTTTTACATCACCATCGATTGTGATGTCTGACATTTCCCAGATTTTCGACCAGGCTAATTTCTGATTTTCTAATAATTGATCGTATCCTGTTGATGCTGCTTTTGCAATTGAATTTTCAGCTGCTTTTTGAGTATCATCATGATTTAATGAAACCGTGTATCCGCCAAATTTCTGAATCGATGAAGTTTGTCCTTTTGGGACATTTACTTCATAAGTGAATTGAATTTTATCGGAGTTTTTTTCAACGTTCATTGGAGTTGCATCCAAAACAGTTTCGTTGAGCAAAATAGAATTGTGCATGTAAGTTGTAACAGTGAAATGCGTTTTGAACGTACGTGCCGTTACAAAAGCATTGTTGCTCGAATGTTGAACGTTTAATGGTTCCCAAAACTTCTCTTCCCAGTTGGCATCTTCGTTTTGTACGCCAGCATCCAAATAAGGTTTATAATTGATTTTGGCATCACTGTTTAGAGGAGTGATCTCAAAATGAATTACACCTAATTCGTCTTGGTCTAAAGAAAGGAAGCGAAGTACATTGATGGCCACTTCGGTTCCGTTTTGCAATACAGCGTTGAATGAACGTCGGTACAAACCTTCTTTCATGTTCAATTCGCGTTTGAAATTGGAAACGGTTTTGCATTTCGCTAAATCGAGGTTCTCACCATTGATTTCGATGTCAATACCAATCCAATTTGGAGCGTTGAGTACTTTGGCGAAATATTCGGGGTAACCGTTTTTCCACCAACCCACTTTGGTTTTATCAGGATAATATATTCCGGCGATGTAACTTCCTTGGAAAGTTTCTCCCGAATAATGTTCTTCAAAATTGGCGCGTTGTCCCATGGCACCATTACCGATGCTGAACAAGCTTTCAGACGATTTTACTCTTTCTGCATCAAATCCTTCTTCTAGGATGGACCAATTGTCTGGTTGTATATAATCTTGGTTCATTCTTCTTTTTTTTAAAAAGTTTCAAGTTTTAGGTCTCAAGTTTCAGGTTCCGTCAATTTGAAACCTGAAGCTTGAAATAAAAATTAATCTATTAATGCTTCTATAAAAGAAACATCAATAAAAGTAAAATCTTCAAAATTGTATTTGGCTTCGTGTAGAATCTCCGAATCGCCAATACCAATACTAATCATGTTAGCGATATTTGCCGCTTGAATTCCGGCTACCGAATCTTCAAAAACGATAGCATCTTCATTTTTAGTGTTTAATAGTTGTGCTGCTCTTACAAATACTTCTGGATCGGGCTTGGCGTTAGAAACGTCATTTCCGTCAACAATAGCATCAAAAAGAGGAAGTATACCTGTTTTTTCTAATATGGGTCGAGCGTTTTTACTAGCTGAACCCAACGCTATCAGTTGATTTTTATCTTTTAGATAATGCAATACAGGAAGTACTCCGGGTAAAATTTCACTTTCATCGATATCTACCAAATAGGATAGATAATCTTCATTTTTTTGGATGAGCCATTTGTTTTTATCTTCTTGTGAAGCTTGAATTCCGCCAAGTTCCAATATAATGTCAAGAGATCGAACACGGCTTACTCCTTTTAGTTCTTCATTGTGTTCGGGTGTAAATTCGATTCCCAATTCCTGAGCCAATTTTTGCCACGCCAAGAAATGATATTTGGCAGTGTCAACAATTACTCCGTCGAGGTCGAATATGAATGCTTTTTTATTACTCATTTTTTTTGAATTACATCATCAACATCTTTTACTTTTACCACAAGAGCAGCGGCAATTAAGAAACTGACACCGCTTGTAATTAGGGCGTAAATAGCGTGATCGTTGTATAGATATTTTACTAAAGGTCCGCCGATAAGAGCGTTGATGATCTGTGGGATTACAATGAAGAAGTTAAATATTCCCATGTAAACGCCCATTTTCTTTGGAGAAATTGCTCCTGCAAGTATAGCATAAGGCATCGCCAAAATACTCGCCCAAGCCACTCCAACGCCAATCATCGAAAAGATAAGCATGTCTTTATTAGGCATAAAGTAAATCGAGATTAATCCTAAACCACCAATAATTAAGGAAATAGAGTGCGTTGTCTTTCTTCCGTATTTTTTGGCTAACATTGGTAACAGGAACAAAGCAACCAAAGCAGAAACTAAATTGTATACTCCGAAAATGACTCCAACCCAATCGCCTGCATCTTGAAAAGCGGCACTAGAGTGATCTTCAACTGGTAGGCCATAAATGTGTTGAGCTATTGCTGGAGTTGTAAAAACCCACATTCCAAATAATCCAAACCATGAAAAGAACTGAACCCAACTTAATTGGCGCATTGTAGTGGGCATTTTTGCGAAGTCTTCAAATATATCAGTCAGTCTTGCTTTTTTCTCAATGCCTTCTTTCTCAACGGCTTCTAAGTGAGCTTTTTCATCTTCAAATTTGGCTAATTCTGCTGGAGAATATTCCTTGGTTGAGAAGATAGTAACTAAAATGGAGGCTACTAAAACTAATGCTCCAATGATAAATGAAAGAATTAAATGTTGAGGTATTTTCTCGCCTTCAGCTGCATTAGAAACTCCAAACCAATTGGTTAAAACATATGGAAGCCAAGAGCCAATTACGGCACCAAATCCGATAATTGCAGTTTGAATACTAAAGCCTAAAGTTCGTTGGTCGGAACGCAAATTGTCACCAACCAAAGCTCTAAAAGGCTCCATTGCAATGTTGAAAGAGGCATCCATAATCATTAGCATTCCAGCTCCAACCCACAAGGCAGGCATGAATGCGATAAATATGTCAGCTTGAGGCATTAAAATTAAACCTACTGAAGCCAATAAAGCACCAGCTAAAAAGAAAGGTTTTCTTCTTCCAAATCTTCCCCAAGTATTATCGCTATAGTGTCCGATTATTGGTTGAACGATTAGACCCATAAGAGGAGCAATTATCCAAAACCAAGATAATTCGTGAACATCGGCGCCAAAAGTTTGAAGAATTCTGCTAGCATTAGCATTTTGTAGGGCAAAACCCATCTGTATTCCTAAGAATCCGAAACTCATGTTCCAAATTTCCCAGAAACTTAACTTACGCTTTTCCATTATCGTAATTTATTGATTAATACTACGATAAGCGTTTTTAGTGCTTATCAAAACTCATTTTATTTCGAAGTAAAATACAAGCTTTGATAATTGGTGTAAATATAAATAAGATTTTGGATAATTGAATACTATTAGTCATAAAATAGGATGTCTATTTTACGAAAACGTTTTTTGTTGATAAAATTACAAAGTTGATTCTCTGATTACTAATTCGGTTTCAATAACTTCGGTTTTGTAATGTTCTTCGTATTCTTCTTCTTCGTTTTCCAGACGTTCGATAAGCATTTTTGCTGCTTTTTCCCCCATTTTGATTCCGTTTTGACCTACAGTTGAAATAGATGGTGATGAGTATTTGGATATAATTCCATCTGTAAATCCAATTACAGAAATGTCTTCTGGAACTTTTTTTCCGTATTTATTGGCAATTTTGATGGCTGTAACTGCGAAAAGTTCGTTTACGGCAAATATGGCATCAATTTCGTTATTTTTGATTAAAGAATCAATTTTTTCTTCGAAGTTGTCGATGTCTTCAATTTTTAAAACCAAATTTTCATTTACTTTTAAATCGTTGGTTTTCATCGCCTTGATATAGCCGTCAGTTCTCAATTTTCCTACACTTACATAATCTATGGTCGTAATTAAAGCAATTTTGCTAAACCCTTTTTCGATTAAGAATTGTGTTGCGTTGTAAGCAGCAAGATTATCGTCAATGATTACTTTGTCACATAAAATATCGTTGGTTACTCGATCAAACATTACCACAGGCATCCCTTGGTTAATGACCTCGAGAATGTGGTGAAAATCTCTTTTTTGTTGCGTTTCCTTTGATAATGACATGATGAAGCCGTCGATACTGCCGTTAGCAAGCATTTCCATATTGATTACTTCTTTGTCGAAAGATTCGTCTGATAAACATACAATTACGTTGTATCCATTTTCATTGGCAACGTGTTCTACTCCGCTAATTACAGTAGCAAAAAAATGATGAATAATTTCAGGAATTATAATGCAAATGGTCTTGGTTTTTTTGTTTTTTAAACTGAGTGCAATGTTGTTAGGTTTGTAGTTATAAAGTTTTGCAAAAGCCTGAACTTTTTGTCGAGTATCTTCGCTAATTTCAAGGCTATTTCGTAATGATTTTGAGACAGTTGAAATGGATACATCGAGTTCTTTAGCAATTTGTTTTAGCGTAACCTTTCTTTTCATGGTAAAAGTGTAAAATTATGAATTTTGAATAAAGATAGAATATATTTTTTGGTATGACAATTTTTAGGGGATTTTAGTATGAATTTGAGAAAGTTTTCAACACGAAAACGTTTGCGAAACCTCTTTAACAAGTGTTTATTTTTTTAAACAAAATTTTTACTTAAATTTAACATTCGAAGTGGAATACAAGCATAAAAAACTAATTATTAACCTAAACAAAATGTATGAAAACAATTTATAAAAAGTTGTTATTTTTATTACTTTTATTACCCTTTAGTGTGCTAGCTCAAAACACAGTTGAAGGTGTCGTTTTAGATGCCAAAACTAGCCAACCTTTGGCTGGGGTAAATGTAGTAGTTCAGAGTACTAACCAAGGTACTTCAACCGATTTAGACGGTAAATTCAAGCTTTCTAAAATCAAAAATGGTGACGCAATTACGTTCACTTTTATTGGTTACAAAAGCGAAACAGTTCAGTATTCTGGACAAAATTCAATCACAGTTTCCCTGACCGAAGAAGCCAACCAACTACAAGAGGTTGTGGTTCAAGTTGGTTATGGTGCTGTAAAGAAAAAAGATGCAACGGGTTCTGTTGCTTTGATTACAACAAAAGATTTCAACAAAGGGACTAACGTTACTGCAGAAAATTTGCTTAACGGTAGAGTAGCTGGTGTTACAGTTAATACTAGTGGTGCACCAGGCTCAGGTTCAGAAATCAGAATTAGAGGTGGTTCATCATTATTTGCGAGTAACAGTCCATTAATTGTTATTGATGGTTTGCCAATTGATAACACTACAAATACTGGTTCTACTTCGGTATTAGCTTCTATTAACCCATCTACAATTGAATCGATTTCAATTTTAAAAGATGCGTCAGCAACAGCTATTTATGGATCAAGAGCATCAAATGGTGTTATTTTGATTACAACCAAAAAAGGTGGAAAAAAACTTTCAGTTGATTACAATTTCCAATACGGAACAGGTAGATTAATGAATAAAGTTGATGTTTTTGGTGCGGATGAATTTAGAGAAATAATTGCGCAACAACGACCAGGAGATGTTTCTGATTTAGGAACTGCTAACACGGATTGGCAAGAAGAAATTTACAGAAGAACCGATTTTGTTGATAACAACCTTTCTGTAAGAGGTAATTTATTTAAAGCAATTCCTGCTCGACTAACAATTGGTAATACTTATCAAGAAGGACTTAGATTAACGAACAAGTTCAATAGAAATACAATTTCATTAGCATTAAATCCAAGTTTTTTTAATGATCACTTACGATTTAAAGTAAATGCAAACTATGCGAATGAAAACAATAGATTTGCTGATGGTGTAGAAGGTTCGGCTATTCGTTTTGATCCAACACAACCAGTTTATGATGATTCGTCTCCTTATGGTGGTTTCTTCGAATATTATAATCCATCAAACAATCAATTAACACCGCAAACAGTTAGAAACCCTGTTTCTCAATTGTTGCAAACATATGATAAAGGTGAAAATAATCGTTTTTATGGTAATTTTGAGTTAGATTATAAGCTTCACTTTTTCCCAGCTTTAAGAGGTGTGGTTAATTTAGCTTTTGATGAAGCAAATGGTGAAAGAACAAGATTAGCTGGATTACAAGCTGCTTCTTCTGGTTCAAACAATAACATCCCTTACGGTACTAATGAATACTCTGAGAGTACAAGAAGAAATAAATTATTAGATGCCTATTTTGTGTACAACAAGAAATTTAACAATTTAGTATTTGATTTAACTGGAGGTTATTCGTATCAAAAATTTGAATCCAGTCGATTTGAAACAGGAAATGTAAATGATCCAAACTTACCAACAGGTCCAACAGGATTCCCAAGATTTACTCCAGATACAGATGTAGTATTAGTTGGTTTCTTTGGAAGATCAAACTTAAACTATAATGATAAGTATTTATTGACACTTTCATACAGAAGAGATGGTTCGTCAAGATTCTCTAAAGACAATAGATTTGGTAACTTCCCTTCTGTTGCTTTTGCTTGGAAAATGAAAAATGATTTCTTTAAAGACAGCAAGTTAATCTCTGATTTTAAATTGCGTTTGGGTTGGGGTATTACAGGTCAGCAAGATATTCCAGCTGCGAATGATTATTTACAAAAATACAATATTGGATCTGGATCATCACAATATTTCTTTGGTCCAGCAGTTACACCAATTGCTATTTCAGCTAAATTGAGTCCTGATTTGAAATGGGAAGAAACAACAACTTACAATTTAGGTTTAGATTATGGTTTAGTAGATAATAGAGTTACAGGTACTATAGATGTTTTCTACAAAGAATCAAAAGATTTGTTAGTGGAAGCTGCGGTTGCAGATGGAAGTAATTTCTCTAACACTGCATGGCAAAACGTTGGTAGCTTTACAACAAAAGGTATTGAATTAGGACTTAATTTCGATGTTATTAAAAGTAATAACTTAAATTGGAATTTGAATTTAAATGCAACAAAGTTTGAGCGCAGAATTTCTGAATTAATTTATGATGCAGACATTAGAGTTGGAGATAATTTAGCAGGTACAGGAACACAAGGGCAGGTATTCAGAGATGGATATACTCCGTATTCTTATCTGTTATACAAACAATTATATGATACTGCTGGAAATCCAATTGAAGGTGCATACGCAGATTTAAATGGAGATGGAATAATCAATGCAGATGATAAATACATCTATAAAAATCCAGATCCTGATGCAACTTTTGGATTGGCATCAACAATGAACTATAAAAACTTGGATTTTTCATTTAATTTAAGAGCAAGTGTTGGTAATAGAGTGTTTAACTCTGTTGCGGCTAGAGGTGCTCAATATGATCAATTAACAACAGGTGGAGCATTAGGAAACATTCCAACTTCAGTTTTGGATACCAACTTTACTACAACATCCGACGTTGTTTTGTCTGATATATATGTTGAAAATGCGTCTTATTTAAAAATGGATAACATAACATTGGGTTACACTTTCCCTAAATGGTTAGAAGGAAAAGCTTCTTTAAGACTATTCACAGGTTGTCAAAATGTTTTTGTGATAACAGAGTATAGTGGATTAGATCCCGAAATAACTAATAACGGAGTTGATAATACTATTTACCCAAGACAAAGATCGTTTTTGTTTGGAGCTAACGTAAAATTTTAATAAAAACTATGAAAAAAATTAATTTATTATTAGGACTTATCTTTTTAGCAGGATTGCAATCTTGTACAAAAGATATGGATGTAGTATCAGAAGATCCGAGAGTATTATCTCCAGATGTTCTATACTCTACACCTGAAGGCTATAAACAAGGCTTAGCTGGTGTTTATGGGAATTTATCCCTAACAGGTACTGGTGACGCTGGATCTTCCTTCCTTCAAGGTATAGATGCAGGTACAAGTCAATTTGGTAGATGTCTATGGTATCTTCAAGATTTGACAACCGATGAGGTAATTTGGAGTTATGAAAATGACGAAGGGACAAAAGAGCTTAATAGAAACATTTGGACAGCGTCAAATCCTATCTTATTAGGAATGTTCAGTAGAACGATGGCGGAAGTTGCTATTGCTAACGAGTTCCTAAGACAATCTACTCCTGAAAAATTAAGCGCAAGAGGAATCACGAACCCAACCGATGTAGCAAATATCCAAGACTACAGAAATGAGGCAAGAGTTCTAAGAAGTTATGCTTACTATAATTTGATGGACTTATTCGGAAAGGCTCCTTTTATAACTGAAAATGACCCGTTAAATTTTGCAGGACCTGAATACAATAGACAACAGTTGTTTGATTTTATTGAGAGTGAGCTTACTGCAGTTATTCCAAATTTAAAAGCTCCTCGTACTAATGAATACGGAAGATTAGATCAAGCTGTAGCTAGAATGATTTTAGCTAAAATTTATTTAAATGCTGAAGTTTACATTGGAACAGCAAAATACAATGAGTGTGTTACTCAATGTAACGCTATTATTGCTGGAGGTTATACTCTTAATTCTAACTATTTAAACAACTTTAAGGCTGATAATCATATTTCTCCAGAAATGATTTTTACGTTACAGTCTGATGGAGTTGCAACTCAAAATTATGGACCAACTACTGTTATGGTTAATGGTCAAGTTGGCTCACTTGAAGGTAACGGATCTTCATTCGGAGTTGGTGGATGGGGTGGTGCCTTAAGATTAAGAAAGCAATTTGTTCAAAAATTTGATGGAAGTCAATTTGACAACGATGTAAGAAAAACGATAATTTCGGGTACGCGTCCAATTGATATTGCTGATGTTGCAAACAGAGATCAAGGATATATCCTTGCAAAGTATTCAAATATTAGCTCAACTGGAGTTGCAGGTCCAAGTACAACTTTCGTAAATACTGATTTTCCTCTATTCCGTCTGGCAGATGTTTATTTAATGTATGCTGAGTGTTCTTTAAGAGGAGCATCAACAGCAACATCAGCACAAGCATTGACTTATGTGAATGCTCTTAGAGAAAGAGCTAACAATGGTTCGACTGCAGCAAATATTTCAGCTTCTGATTTAACATTGAATTTTATTTTAGATGAAAGAGCAAGAGAGTTACATTGGGAATCTCATAGAAGACAAGACTTAATTCGTTTTGGGCGTTATACAGGAGGAAGCTATAACTGGGCTTGGAAAGGAAATGGAGTAAATGGAATCGCGATTTCTAATAATTTGAAAGTATATCCAATTCCTTCAGGTTCATTATCTGCTAATCCTAATTTAACTCAAAATCAAGGTTACTAATTCTAATTTTAAAAAATAACACTATAATTATGAAAAATATATTTAAGTCAATTTTAGCTTTATCTTTAGTTTTCAGCTTCACTTCATGTGAAGACGAACAAGATTTATTATTCTCTCAACCAGAAGGAGAATTTAAAATTTTATCACCAGTTTCTGGTGAAGGAGTTGTTTTGAGTCCGGATACTCCACTTAATCCTGGTCTTTCAATGACATGGGAAGCCGCTAACTATGGTTCTCCTACTGAAATCACATATACTATCCAAGTAGATAAGAGTGGAGATGAATTCGATTCTCCAATTGATGTAGTATCAACTACCAATACCTATGCTACAGTTTCTTCTGATGCTCTAAATAGTGCTGCTGTTGCTGCTGGATTGACTCCATTTACTCAAGGTGGTTTAGAAGTTAGATTACGTTCAACAGTTGGTACAACAGGAAGTCAAGAACAATTTTCTGATGTAATTTCATATTTAGTTACACCTTATTCTACTGAATTACCTAAATTGGCTGTGCCGGGCAATCACCAAGGATGGAATCCTCCAACTGCTCCAAGAATCGCTTCTTCGGCTTTTGGTGAAACTGACTACGAAGGTTATATTTGGTTAGACGGTGGGTTTAAATTTGTTGGCCCAGACCCAGCTGGAAACTACAATTGGGGAAATACTGATTGGGGTGATGATGGAACTTTCAGCGGAGCTTTAGCAGAGTCTGGAGAGTCTGACTGTACTGCAACTGCTGGTTATTACAGAGTTAGAGCTAATACAGAAACTTTAGTTTATTCTGTTGAGCCTACAACTTGGGGAATCGTTGGTGCTGCAACACCTGGTTCTTGGGATAATAGTACTGCTTTAACATACAACTCAACAACTAAGAAATGGGAAGGAACTGTTGTTATGACTGCTGGTGAATTCAAATTCAGAGCTAATAATGCTTGGGCCATTAACCTTGGAGGTGATCCTGATGAAGATGGTTCTATGAACTATGATGGGCCAAATTTATCAGTGTCTGCTGCTGGAACTTATTCTGTAGTATTAGATTTGTCTAACCCAAGACAATACTCTTACACTGTTACTCTTCAGTAATAGTTTAAAATTAATAAAAACCAAACAGGGCTTTCATAAGGGAAGCCCTGTTTTTCAATAATTCGAATGTAGAGTTTTGCCAATAAATAAAATATGAAAAAGATACACTTATCACTCCTTTTAGGATTTTTGTTTAATTTTTCCTTCGCTCAAGTTTCTTGGCAAGGAGGTTCGAATCCTGATGCTACAGCTTCAGCTACCATACTATTTGATAAAACAGGAACTGGGTTAGCAACATATTCAGGAACAATTTATGCCCATACTGGTGTTACAGTAAATGGAACTCCTTGGCAAAACGTAAAAGGTTCATGGGGTAACAATACAACACAACCCGCATTGACTTTAGTTTCAGGGAATATTTACAAATTAGATTTGACTCCAACTATATTGGCTTATTATGGAGTTTCATCTGGAACAATTACAAAGGTTAATATTGTTTTTAGAAATGCATTAGGTAATGTGCAGTCAACCGATTTAGAACTCAATGTTGGTGCTTTTCAAGCAGCTTTAATGTCTCCTAATGAAGGAAGTAATACCATCGTGAATAGTGGTCAAAGTTTGACAGTAACAGCTAACAATACGAACGGAACAGCAAATTATAATTTACTCGCAAACGGAGTTAGTATTAATACGTTTTCGGGTTCAAGTTATTCTTTTACTGATACTAATATTTTGGTTAATAAAAGTTATGAACTGCAAATTACTCAAGGCGCAACTTTTTTCTCTAAACGATTTGGTGTTATTGTGAATGCAGGAACAACTACTGAAGCTATGCCTTCTGGTTTAGAAGATGGGATTAATTACAACTCTTCCGATCCAACAAAAGCAACTTTAGTACTGAGTGCGCCTGGAAAAGACTTTGTATATGTAGCCGGAAGTTTCAATAACTGGGTGCCAGGAACAAACTACCTAATGAAAAAAGATCCAACTTCACAAAAATTTTGGTTGGAGTTAACTGGATTAACTTCAGGACAACAATACAGTTATCAATATTGGGTGGTAGATCAAACACCTACTGTGAACTCACCTGCAGTAGTTAAAACAGCAGACCCGTTTTCTACTTTAGTGCTTTCGCCTTTTGATGATCAATACATACCATCAACAACTTACCCAAATATTCCAGCTTATCCTTCTACACAAGAAAGAGAAGTTACGGTTTTACAAACGGGTCAAACTCCTTACAATTGGAGTTCAGCAACTACTAACTTTGTAAAACCAAACAAAGACAATTTGGTAGTGTATGAAGTATTAATACGAGACTTTGATTCTGATAGAAATTTTCAAGATTTAATTGATAAAATTGATTACTTCAAAAATCTCAATATAAACGCAATTGAGTTGATGCCGGTAATGGAATTTGAAGGAAATGAATCTTGGGGTTATAATACGGCT
This sequence comes from Flavobacterium sp., assembly GCF_035299245.1. Lineage (GTDB taxonomy): Bacteria > Bacteroidota > Bacteroidia > Flavobacteriales > Flavobacteriaceae > Flavobacterium. Next base: position 38,428 of record NZ_DATGWY010000018.1, read on the forward strand.
TTTCATATGGCCTTAGATAAATTCTATGGAACTGAAAATAAATTCAAAGAGTTTATCGATTTATGCCACCAAAATGGAATCGCTGTTATTCTTGATGTTGCTCTTAATCACGCTTTTGGTAGAAATCCAATGGTGAGAATGTGGATGAAAGATCCTGACGGAAACGGTTGGGGTGATCCTGCTGCTGACAATCCTTATTTTAATGAATTTGCTCGCCACAGTTATAGTGTTGGATCTGATTTTAACCATTCATCCGCATTAACTAAAAACTATGTAAAAAGAGTTATCAAACATTGGATTCAAGATTTTAAAATTGATGGTTTCCGTTGGGATTTAACCAAAGGATTTACACAAGCTTGTTCATCTGGAGACGACACATGTACAAATAATTATCAACAAGACAGAGTAGATGTTTTAAAAGAATATGCTGATTATTCATGGTCGTTAGATAACAATCATTACGTGATTTTTGAACACCTTGGTTCGGATAATGAAGAACAACAATGGGCTAACTATCGTTTAGGTGAAGGAAAAGGAATCATGATGTGGGGCGAAATGTGGTCAAAATATGGAGCGTTAATGAAAGGCGGTTCTGACGATAAAGACATTACTAGAATGGGACACGTTTCAAGAGGTTTTGCTGGTAAACGTTTAATTGGTTACCCAGAAAGTCATGATAAAGACAGAATGGTCTACGAAGGAGTTACTTTTGGAAACGGTGCCGGAGCTTTCCCAGTAGGAGGAAACCTTAATAATGCAATCAAAAGAATGTCGGCAATAGGAGCTGTTAGTCTACTAATTCCAGGGCCAAAAATGATTTGGCATTTTGGAGCATTAGGAATGGATGACTCAATTTGGACATGTACTAACGGAACTGTAAACTCAGATTATGACGGCGGTAACCCAGTTGGAGATTGTAAATTAGCAACAAAACCACAACCTCAATGGGCAGAAAATTGGTTGTCCGATCCAGTCAGAAGTGTAGTGTATAATAACTGGGCAAGAATGATTGATTTAAAAAATACGTATGATGTATTTAATGCTAATTATACCATCAGTTCTCCAGGAGGAAATAATAATAATGTTAGACAACGTGTTTATCTATACGGTGGTACATCTCCATTAACCAATGTAGTGATACTAGCTAATTTCTCTGTTGCGAATCTTGATATTGTAGCTGATTTTCCTTTTGCCGGAACTTGGTACAATCTAATGGACAACTCAACGCTTTCTGTTACTAATACCGCAATGAATATCAATGTTGATTCTGGTGGTTTCAGAATTTACGGAAATGCACAAGCATTAGTTAATCAAGATTTTAATCAACTAAGTACCGTTCAATTGATTCCAAATCCTACTACTTCTTTCTTCTCGATTAATGTTAATACTGCAAAAACAGATATTTTCTCATTGACAGGACAATTAGTGAAGTCATTTACCAATACTATCGAAAATGTTGAATACGATATCTCTGATTTAAATCAAGGTGTTTATTTAGTAAAAATAACCGATTCTAATAGTAACGAAAAAGTAGTGAAATTAGTTAAACAATAAATTTTGAGTTAGTTATAATACGTTTCCCTAAAAACCTTTCATTTTTTTGAAAGGTTTTTTTTATGAATTAACTTGTTTAGCTTTGCACCAAGGAAAAGAAGTCAGTAGAATGAAAAAAATCGCATTAAAAACACTAAAAATATTCGGAGTAACCATAGCAGTGATTTTGTTGCTGATGTTTCTGTTTCCTATATTGTTTCCTGGAAAAATCGAACAAGAAGTCAAAGCTTTTGCCAACAATAAACTAAACGGTGAACTCAATTTCAAAGAAGCCAATCTGTCGTTTTTTAATCATTTCCCATCACTAACACTGTCTTTAACTGAATTTGATCTTAAAGGTTCTGCGCCATACCAAAAAGAAACCTTATTGTCTGCCGATGAAATTGCATTCGGAATTAACTTAAAAGATCTCATTTTTGACAGTCAAGTTACCATCAACAAAATTTTTCTTTCCGAGGCGAATATTAATGTCAAAGTAAATGCCAATGGAGAAGCCAATTACAACGTTTATATTTCAGATAACAAGCAGCAATCCAATGACACAACTTCATCCGCTAAAGTGCGATTGGATAAGATTTCGATTACGAATTCTCATTTGGTTTACAACGACCAATCAACCCAAATTTTAATTGATGCCAAGGGTTTTAATTACCTCGGAAAAGGCGATTTAGAAAAGGCCATCTTCGACTTAAAAACAGAAGCCAAAATTGACGATTTCAACTTTACTTTTGGTGATGAACAATACCTCAAAAATAAAAAGGTAAATGCCGATTTAATTACCAAAATCAATACCAACTCACTTTCCATCATTTTTGAGCAGAATAATTTAAAAATCAACAAACTTCCCATTGATTTTGTCGGTCAATTAGACTTTCTTAAAAATGGTTATGACTTAGATTTTAAAGTCCAATCCCAAAATAGTTTACTCAACGACTTTTTTACAGCATTACCGCCCAAATACGTGACTTGGCTCGAGAAAACAAAAGTCAAAGGAACTGCCGATTTACTATTGACTTTAAAAGGAAAGTACATCGCCTCAACCAACGAGAAACCTGATTTGGCGTTCAATATGAAAATCAGAGACGGCGCAATCAATCATAAAGAAGCCAAAATTCCGGCAACTAATATTTTTCTGAATTTTGATACTCGATTGCCCGCTTTGAACACCGAACGATTAAAGGTAAACGTCGATTCTATTTTCTTCAATTTAGATAAAGATTATGTAAAAGCCATTATCAAAACGGAAGGTTTGAGCAAACCAAAAATTGATGCCCGAATCAACACTGCTGTCAATTTGGCGAACTTAGACAGAGCATTCGGAATTGGAACTGTCGATTTGAAAGGTCAATTGAATGCAGATGTAAATTCAAAAGGTATTTACGATAAAATCAATAAGATTGTCCCTATTACAAAAGGAAAAGTAGTTCTTAAAAACGGATACATCAAAACCAATTATTACCCCAATCCAATCACAAACATTAATTTGATTACCAATTTCTCCGATCATACGGGTTCGCTCAAAGATTTGAAAATTGAAATTACTCCAGCTTCTTTTGACTTTGAAGGAAAGCCTGTTTTTGTCAATGCTAAATTGGAAAACTTGGAAAATATCAACTACGACATTAAAGCCAAAGGCGAACTCGAATTGGCCAAAATTTGCAAAGTGTTTTCAACCAAAGGTCTTGATTTAGAGGGTTACATTAAAGCCGACGTTTCTTTTCAAGGAACTCAATCCGATGCAATCAAAGGAAACTATCATAAATTGAACAATAAAGGAACACTTATTCTAAGAAACATTAAAACGCAATCAGAGTATTTGCCAAAACCTTTTATCATCAAAGAAGGAGAATTTGTTTTCAATCAGGATAAGATGAAATTTAATAATTTCAACGCCATTTACGGTCAGTCGGATTTAAAAATGAACGGCTATCTTCAAAATGTAATCGATTTTGTGTTGTCGCAAAAGGCAGTTTTGAAAGGTAATTTTAATCTGAATTCAAATTACATCAACGTAGATGAATTCATGGCGCAAAATACTACAGTTTCTGAAACTACTCCAACTAACACAACTCCATCTGAAAGCAAAGCAGCGTCTGGTGTTGTTGTTATTCCGCCCAACCTCGATTTACAATTCAATTGTATTGCTTCTAAAGTTGATTTCGATGAACTAAAACTTCAAAATTTAAAAAGCCAAGTGGTTATCAATAACGGAAAATTGATGTTGAATAAATCAGGATTTGAAGTCGTCGGCACCAAAGTTGATATGGACATCGTTTACGGAAATGAATCAGTTAATAGAGCTTTTTTTGACTTTAAGGTAATAGCCAAAGACTTTGATGTAAAACGCGCTTATAACGAGGTTAAAATGTTTAGAGAAATGGTTTCGGCCGCCGAAAGTGCAGAAGGAATTATTTCATTAGACTATAAAGTAGCCGGAAAATTAAACGATCAAATGCAACCAATTTACCCATCGCTTGTAGGTGGCGGAACGCTTTCTGTAAAAGATGTAAAAATGAAAGGGTTCAAAATGTTCAATGCAGTAAGCAAAAAAACTGGGAAAGACGGAATTAAAAATCCAGACGTATCCAAAGTGGATATCAAATCTACCATCAAAAATAACATCATCACGATTGATCGCTTTAAGTTCAAAGTAGCAGGTTTCAGACCCAGAATTGAAGGTCAAACCAGTTTCGATGGAAAGCTAAACATCAAAATGCGATTGGGTTTACCTCCATTGGGAATCATCGGAATTCCACTGTCCATTACAGGAACACAAGACAATCCAAAAGTTAAAGTAGGAAAAAACAAAGAAGAAATAGAAGAAACCGAATACGAAGAAGGAGCGCTTTCAGTTCCAATTAAGTAATAAAAAAAGCCCTAAGTAATTTAGGGCTTTTTATTTTTGTGGTACCTCCAGGAATCGAACCAGGGACACACGGATTTTCAGTCCGTTGCTCTACCAACTGAGCTAAGGTACCTTCTTCTCTTATGAGGGTGCAAATATAGAACGATTTTTAATTTATCCAAAACAAATTTTAAAAAAAATCTATTTGTAACTTTGCATTTCAAATAAAGAGGAATGAATCTAATTATTGATATTGGGAACACCAAAATTAAAGCGGCTGTTTTTGAGCAAGATACACTAAAATCAAAAGAAATTATCAATTACGATAATTGGCAGAAATCAATTGAAAGTATTTTGAAAAAAAATACAACTATTCAAAATATAGTGGTTTCTAGTGTGTCAAAAATTGGAAAAGACAGTTTTTTGTTTTTAAATTCTAACTATAAATTATTTTTCGTTTCGCGCGAAATGAATTTTCCCTTTACCAATCAGTATGAAACTCCAACAACGTTAGGGATAGATAGAATGGTGCTTGCATCGGGTGCGGTTTTGCGCTTTCCGAATACCAATCGATTAGTTATTGATGCAGGAACTTGTGTGACCTACGATTATATTGATGAGAACGATAATTACCTTGGCGGAGCCATTTCACCCGGAATCCGATTGCGCTACGAAGCCTTGAATAATTATACTGCAAAACTTCCTCTTTTGACTAAAGAAGAGCCTCAGAAAACTGTAGGGAATTCAACCCATCAATCCATACATTCCGGTGTAATCAACGGCTTGACATTTGAAATCGAAGGGTTTATTAACAATTATTCAGAAAATCAAAAAAACTTTATCATAATTTTAACGGGTGGTGATGCAGATTTTTTGGCTAAACGATTAAAAAATACCATCTTTGCCAATTCAAATTTCTTATTAGAGAGTCTGAACCAAACATTTCAATACAATCAAAATGATTAAAAATTTTTTTCTTAGCCTATTATTATTAATTACATTCTGCTCATTTGCTCAAGAAGGTACTTCTTCACCTTATTCTTACTTCGGAATTGGAGACATTCGATTTAGAGGAACTATTGAAAATAGAGCAATGGGAGAACTAAGTGTTATACCCGATAGTATTCACATTAATTTGCAGAATCCAGCAATGATGTCTAATATAAGATTAACCACTTTCTCTGCAGCTGGAACTTTTTCGCCAACGATACTGAAAACAAAAACTCAAAAAGAAAAAGCGCAACGAACTACACTCGATTATTTGTCGGTGGTTTTACCTGCTAAACGTTTTGCAGTCGGTTTTGGTTTATTGCCTTATTCGTCTGTTGGATATAATATTTATAGGGGAGATTCAGACAATGCCAATTCTTTCAGCGGAAAAGGAGGCGTAAATAGAGTGTATACAGCTGTAAGTTTTAGATTGAATAATCAATTTAATATTGGTGCTGAAGCAAACTATAACTTTGGTGAAATAGAAACAACAAATACTTCTGTAACGACTATAGAAACTAGTACAAGAGAAACAAATACATCTTCTGTTGGCGGATTTAGTTTTAATTTAGGAATCTCTCACAAAGCAAAATTAACGAATAAACTTTCTATTTTTTCTGGATTGACCTATACACCAGAATCAAATTTGAATTTAGAGAACGCACGAAATATCGCTGTGCTACAGTATACGGGAACTGGGCAAGAATTAGTATACGATGATTTAGACGTTGTTGTTCCTGATTCAAAATTGAAATTGCCTTCTAAAATTACCTTCGGTACCAGTGTTGGAGAATTGAAAAAATGGGCTCTTGGAGTACAAATAACAAGTCAATCTTCAAGTGATTTTGGAAACAGATTCCAAAATCTTTCTAATGTCAAATTCGAAAATTCATTACGATACAGTATTGGTGGTTTTTATATTCCTAAATATTCTTCTTTTACAAGTTATTGGAGTAGAGTAAATTACAGAGCAGGATTTAGATATGAAAATACAGGTTTAGTGATTAACAATTTATCCATTTTAGACCGCTCGGTAACTTTTGGTTTCGGATTACCTTTGAGCGGAACATTTTCTAATATTAACATTGGAGTTGAATTGGGTAAAAAAGGAACAACAAATGCTAATTTAGTTGAAGAAAATTACAGCAATATATCAGTAGGTTTTTCGTTTAATGATAGTTGGTTCCAAAGAAGAAAATACAACTAATACAGAGAATTATGAAAACAAAATTGATTTTATTTTTTACGCTAATCAGCTTCGGATGTATTCAATCTCAAGAAATCAATTGCGTTGCAACTCAACAAGAATTGGCAGAATTAGTTGAAGCTCAAAATTTCAAAGAAGCTTCAATTAAAATGAAATCACTACTGAGTAAATGTCCAACCAAAGACGAAAACTTATACTTGCTTGGCGCTAAAGTAATTCAGAATGAAATTGATTTGGCAACCAACGACGACAAAGAAAAAGCCATCAAAGAACTCATCGCTCTTTACGACAAACACGATGAGTATTTCCCAAATAATGCGAGCAACAATCTAATAAATAAAGCAACAATTTATTACGAATACGGAATGGGAACCGATGAGGAAACATTCAAACTGTTCGATAAAGCTTTTGCAAAAGATAAATTCCAATTTGTAAATTCTCTTTCATTATATACGTACTTCAAACTCTTTAATGAGAATTACAAAAGTAGAGAAGACAGCAGTTTTGATCAAATGTTGGACAAATACGGACAAGTAATATCGGTTATTGAGAAGAACAAAACACTTTCGGCAAATAATGCAATTGAGTTCGAAAACGTAAGAATTAGCGTGAATTCAATGGTAAAAAATTACCTTACAGTTGAAAATTTAACCGATTATGCTGAGCGAAACCTCAAACAAAATAAAGATAACGCAGTTTGGTTAAGTTCGACTGTCGATCTAATGATGGAGAAATGTTCGGATAAAGCCATTTTTGGGCAAGTTGCTTACTATTTACACACTATTCAACCCAGTTCTAAATCGGCTTATGCTTTAGGTGCATTTAATCTGAAAAATAACAACCGCGAAAAAGCAGTAGAATACCTTAAGCAAGCAGCCGAACTAGCTTCAGATAAACAAGAGAAAGCCAAAATCTATGCAACTAACGCATCTATTTTATTCGGATTTGATAAGAAACTAGCCAAAGAATCAGCTCTGTTGGCCATTCAAAATGATGTAACCAACGGAGAAAATTACTTGTTTTTAGCCAATTTATATTCCAGCGCTGCTCAAGAATGCGGAACCACACCAATTGAACAGAAAGCGGTATACTATTTAGCCAATAAATACGCTCAAAAAGCGTCAGAAGTTCAGCCAAGTTTAAAACCAGCGTCAAATGCGCTTTCGGATCAGTACAAAAAATTTGCTTTTACCGATAAAGAAAAAGAACAAATTAAAAAATCCAACAATAAAATAACCATCGATTGCTGGATTAACGAAACTGTTGAATTTTAAAATGAGTCGTTATAAAATAAACATACTTCTTTTTCCTTGTCTCTTTTTGATTACACTTTTCTCTTGTGAAAGCAATTTTAAAGAAGTTCAAAAATCAAATTTCTCCGAATTTACTCCAAGTACCGACGCCGATTCTATCAACCTAAAATATACGGATTCGGGTAAAATTCAAGCCGTACTCATCACTCCCAAAATGCTCGAATTTGGAGCTATTGATTTTCCGTTTACCGAATTTCCAAAAGGAATTAATTTGACCATTTATGATAACAATGGGAAAAAGACATACGTAACGTCTAATTATGCGGTAAGTTATAAAGAAACTAAAATTATCGACCTGCAAGGAAATGTGAAAATCAGAAATGATGATGGACAATTGCTTGAAACGGATCAGATGTTTTACGACCAAATGAACGAGTGGTTTTATACCGAAAAAAGTTATAAATTTACGGATCCAAAAGGGAATTCAACCGGAGAAGGAGTCGACTTTAGTAAAGATTTCAAAATCATCAATTCGCAACGAATTTCGGGACAAGTATATCAAAAACCTTAAAAATGAATTATCTAAACATTACAAAATACATTTATTTAGTTGTAGGTCTCATCATGATTTATGATGCTGTTACCAAATGGAATCAAGGTGAAGACTATACACTAAGTCTTGTGTTAGCTGCGTTGGCCATTTTCATGTATTTCTTCAGAAGAAATTTTGGAAAGCGTTTTGAAGATCGTAGAAATCAACAAAACCAAAACAAACCCAATGAGTAAATGGAACTAACAATAGTAATAATATGCCTATTACTAATTGCCTTTTTTTCAGGAATGGAAATCGCCTATATTTCCTCCAATAAAATTTATCTTGAAATCGAAAAAAAGCAACACAATTTCTTCTCAAATTTCGTTGCAAAACTTACCTTAAACCCTTCAAAATTCCTTGCTACATTACTATTAGGAAATACAATTGCAATTGTTGTGTATGGGTTTTACATCAGTAGAAGTATTCCTCAATGGAGCTTTGTGCAAAATCTTGAACTCAATTCGTGGCAATTGGTTGTAGCACAGATGGTACTTTCAACTCTGATAATAATCGTAACAACCGAGTTCATTTCAAAGTTGTTGTTCCAGATTTTTTCCAATTCTCTAATTAAATATTTGTCTTTTCCAGCCTACTTTTTTTACCGAGTTCTAAATTATTTTTCATCCTTTACTATTTGGATTTCGGATACTATTTTGGCTCGTTTTTTTAAATCAAATGTCAATTCCCAACAATCTCTTTTTAGTAAAGTTGAATTAGAGAATTTCATCAACGAGCAAATTAACTCGTTTTCTAATCAAGAAAATGTAGATTCAGAAATACAAATTTTTCAAAATGCTCTCGAATTTTCAACTGTAAAAGCGCGTGATATTATGACGCCAAGAACCGAATTAGTTGCCGTAGAAATCCACAGTTCAGTGTCGCAATTAAGAGAGAAATTCATCCAAACGGGCTATTCAAAACTGCTTATTTATCAAAATACGTTTGATAGTATTTTGGGTTATGTTCATTCTTTTGAATTGTTCAAAAAACCTCGAACCATTAAAAACAGCATGATTCCAGTTGAGTTCATTCCAGAAACCATTTTAATTAAAGATGTTCTTAATCTGTTGACCAAAAAAAGAAAAAGTGTGGCCGTTGTGCTGGATGAATACGGCGGTACTTCGGGTATAATCACTGTTGAAGATATAATAGAAGAACTTTTTGGAGAAATTGACGATGAACACGATGAGGACGAACAATTAACTGAAACACAACTTGATGATTACAATTATATTTTCTCTACTCGATTGGATGTCAATTATTTGAATGAGGAATATGATCTTGAAATTCCCGAAAGTGATTCCTACGGAACTTTAGGCGGATTTATCGTGAATTTTTCCAAAGAAATTCCACAAAAAGGAGATGTAATTGTGATAAATAATTTTCAATTTTATATTGAAGAAGCCTCAAATAATAAAATAGAATTGGTCAAAATGACAGTATCGGATTAATTTTCGATAAAAATCAAATTTTATTGATAAAATTCACTTTAGATTTATTGTTATTTCACAGATAATTGTATTTTCGCAAACTGAAATAAAAATTAACAAATATAAAAATGGCAGTTTTACAAAAAATTAGAAATCGTTCAGGCATACTTTTGGGTGTTATTGGTTTTGCTTTGCTTGCTTTTGTAGTACAAGATTTCTTCTCAAATAATTACACTTCTTTTTCAAATGATGTTGGAAGTATTAACGGAAAAGACATTATTTACGAAGATTTTAGAGTGAAAGTGGCGAACCTAGAAAAAAATGGACAACAAGGTCAAGGTATGACAAGTGTTCAAGCCGCAAATCAAGTCTGGGAACAAGAAATTTCAATTGCGCTTTTGACAGAGGAATTTGAAAAATTAGGAATCAGAGCGGGTGAAAACCACATCATTGAAAACTTCAAAAATGATCCTAATATTGGGCAAAATCCTGCTTTCCAAAATGCAGCGGGTAAATTTGATATAAAAAAGTTTAAAGAATTCTTTAAATCAAATCCAGAGCAAGCTAAATTATTGGGCGATCGTGAAAAAGATGCAATTTTAAATTCGAAATATCAAATCTACAGCTCACTTATTAAAGGTGGAATGTATACTACTGATGCTGAAGGTAAATTCAAATACGAATTAGAAACCAACAAAGTAAGCTTTGATTTTGTATCTGTTCCTTTTGCTTCAATTAAAGATAGCGACATCAAAGTAACAGATGAAGATTACTTGAACTACATGAAAAAACATCCAAAAAGATTCAAATCGGATGGTACACGTGAAATCGAGTATGTAATTATTGAAGATAAACCATCTGCAGCGGATGAAAAAGAAGTGAAAGACAAAGTCAACAAATTATTAGTTGGTGATGTAGTTTACAATAATGAAACAGGTAAAAACGATACAATTCCAAGTTTCAGTTCTGCTACTAATGTAGCGGAATATGTTTCTCAACATTCTGATATTCCATTTGATTCTATCTACAAAACAAAACAAGAGTTACCAGTTGAAAGTGCTGAGCAATTGTTCAATTTACCAGTAGGTCAAATTTATGGTCCTTACATGAACGGAAATTACTATTGTATTTCTAAAGCTATGGGAAGAAAATCAGGCGCAAAAGCTAAAGCAAGTCACATCTTGATCAGTTGGGAAGGAATTGACCGCGTTCAGAAAAAAGAAAAAAGAACCAAAGAGCAAGCACAAGCTAAAGCTCAAAGTTTATTGGCTCAAGCCCAAGCTAATCCAGGAAGTTTCATGATGTTGGCTTTGACTAACTCTGATGATTCATCTGCTCAACAAGGTGGTGATTTAGGTTATTTTGGTCCAAACCAAATGGTGAAACCATTCAACGATTTCGTATTTGGTAATCCGATAGGTAAAATTGGTTTAGTAGAATCTGAATTTGGATATCACATTATTAATGTTACTGACAAGCAAGATGCTGTTTTATTGGCAACTGTAGGTCAACTTATCGAGCCTTCTGAAGCCACTACAAACAGTATTTACGCTACAGCAACCAAATTTGAAATGGACGCTAATGGTAAAGACTTTGCTGCAGTTGCAAAAGCGGCTAAATTAACTGTTAATCCTGCAATCAAAGCAAAACCAATGGATGAAGCTTTTGGTTCAGTAGGTAATCAAAGACAAATTGTTAAATGGGCGTACAATGATGATACCAATGTTGGAGATGTAAAACGTTTCGAAATTGTAAAAGTTGGTCACGTTATTGCTAAACTTACCAAAATCAATGAAGAAGGTTTAATGACCGTTGAAGAAGCAAAACCAATGATTGAGTTTATTGTTAAAAATGAAAAGAAAGCCGAGAAAATCATCGCTAAAATGAAAGGTGCTTCTCTTGAGGCTATCGCTTCAGCTAATAAAGTTGCCGTTCAACAAGCAACTGATTTGACCATTGAAAATGCAATGATTCCTAATGTTGGAATGGAACCAAAAGTGGTTGGTATTGCTTTCGGTACTCCAGCAAACAAAGTTTCTGCTCCAGTTGAAGGAAATGCAGGTGTTTATGTTGTTAAAACAAAATCAGTTGTAAAAGCACCAAAATTGGCTAAACATGATGCCTATGTGAATAAATTAAAACCAATGGCTCAACAAGCTGCGGGTAGAGTTATTCCAGCATTAAAAGACAAAGCAAAAATTGAAGATAAAAGAGCAGAATTTTATTAATAGATAAAGGTTATATTTAATAAAAACAGTCCCGATTGCATTTACAGTCGGGATTTCTTTTTATAAAATCATATCGTTGTAAGGAAGTACAACATCGAAACCTCTTTCTTTAAAATAATGAGTTGGATTTTCTTTTGAAATGACCATTACAAAATCGCCGCCCCAAGCGCCCAAACTTTTTACTATTCCTTTAAAGTCGGGAAATAAAACTTCCTGAACGGTTTGAAGCTCTAAAACCGAACTCATTTCAATTTCGTGTTGTTGTAAGGCTAAGGCAAATTCTTTTGGTTCTGTTGCATGAATTATTGTGTTGGTAATGCGGTCAATTTTCTGAATGGTTTTATCGATATTACCACGTTGGTTCAAATACGATGCAATAGCACTTTTACTGCTTTGTTTTCGGTTGAGGTATACAAAGTGAATCTTATCCAAAAACGAAGGTTGAAAAGTGATGGATTCAACAACAGGTTGTTCGTTTACCAATTGGTAAAGAATGGGCGAATCGTTTTGAGCACAAGCCAAATCGTAACCGCTTCCACCAAAACTTCTGCGTAGTAAATCAAAAGCATCAATTTGCAGCCATTGAGCAAGGTTGTTAATCAAAGTGGATGAAGTTCCCAAACCCCAAGATTTAGGAAACGTTAATTCAGTTTGAATGCTGTAACCAGTAGAATTGGTGATGAAATCAGAGTTCATCAGGTACGCTTCGTGCAAAATTTCAATCAACGTATTTTTGATGTTGTCTTTTTCATCAAAGCGTTGATTCTTGACGATTGCAGCAAACGGAATTACAGTTTCAAACCAACTGCTTCCATCAGCATCGAAACTTTTCCAATGAATGAGCTCGTTCTCGGCTTTTTCTATGGTTAGATTTTGGCCAAATTTGGTAGGTAGAGCAAACGCTTTTGCGCCATCTAAAACTACATATTCGCCTGTGATAAGGAGTTTTCCGTTACTGTAAAATGTCTGTTTCAAACTGTATTTTTTTAGCTCCGACCAGCCTACGGCGGGCAGGTTTCAGCGGGAATAGCTTCTAATAATTATTTTTTCGCCACAGATTCACTGATTTTTTATTGTTTTAATCTGTGAATCTGCAGCAAAATTTCACGATTAATATGTGATGCAACTTGTCATCTTAGCTTAAAGAATTCAGTTAATTCCGCATTTTCTGTATAAAATTAACCACAGCCGAATGCGAAATGGTGTTGGTTTCAAAATGAGTGGCGATTAATTTTCGTTCCTCATCAGTCGCTTGGTATTGATTCAATATGTTGTTGATGTGCATTTTCATGTGACCTTCTTGAATTCCGGTTGTGGTAAGCGAACGCAAAGCGGCAAAATTCTGTGCCAAACCAGTTACTGCTACCAATTGCATCAATTCGTGTGCCGAAGGTTTACCAAGAATTTCCAACGCCATTTTCACCAAAGGATGCAATGAAGTCAAACCACCAACGGTTCCCAATGCCAGCGGAATTTCCATCCAAAAAGTAAAAATGCCATTTTCAATTGTGGCGTGTGATAGACTAGAGTATTGGCCGTTTTTTGAAGCATAAGCGTGAATTCCGGCTTCGACAGCTCTAAAATCATTTCCGGTAGCCAAAACCACAGCGTCTATTCCGTTCATGATTCCTTTGTTGTGTGTTACGGCTCGAAATGGTTCAATCTCGGCAATCTTTACGGCTTGAACGAATTTTTCAGCAAAACGCAAAGGATTATCAATTTTTTTGTCGGCCAACTCTTCAACTTTGCACGAAACTTCCGCACGGACGATGCAGTTCGGAACGTAGTTCGACAAAATACTCATCACCACTTCGATGTTTTTTTCTTCTGCTGAAAAAGCTTCGTAATCTAAAGCCTCTTCTTTTAAAGTAGTGGCAAATTGCTCCAAACAAGAGTTGATGAAATTGGCGCCCATGCTGTCTTTTGTTTCAAAAGTGGTGTGCAATTGATAGTAATTTTCCAACTCAGTCGTTTTGTTTCTGAGTTCGATGTCTAAAATTCCACCACCGCGTTTTTGCATATTTTTGGTAATGCTTTCGGTAGAAGTGAAGAATTTTGGTTTTGTCTTTTGAAAGAAAAGTTCGAGTTTTTGAGCATCGCCTTTAAAAATGAAATGCACTTGTCCGATTTTTTCAGACGATAGTACGGTGGCTTTGAATCCGCCGCGCGTACTCCAGTATTTAGCCGATTTGGCCGCTGCAGCTACAACTGAACTTTCTTCAATCACCATCGGAATCGAGTGGTACTTTCCGTTTACCAAAAAATTAGGTGCAATTCCCAAGGGTAAGTAGAAATTGGTAATGGTGTTTTCTATGAATTCGTCGTGTAATTGTTGGAGTTTGACATCGCTGTTCCAATATTGTTTGATTGTGGTAATGGCTTCTTTTGGATTGGAAAAATACTCGTTGGCAATCCAGCTGATTTTGTCTTCTTTAGATAATTTTGAAAATCCCGATACGGCGTTATTCATTTTCAATGGATTAAAATGTAATTCTTTGCAAAGATACGTTTTACAACATATAAAAAAAGGCCGTCTATTTAAAAACGACCTTTTGACTTAATTAAGCAATTGGAATTAATTAGCAATAATTATTTTTTTGTTGATTAGTATATTGTCTAACTCTAATGAAAGCATATAAACGCCGTCCGTTAGTGCAGAAACATCTATCGTAGTTATGTCACTTGCAGAAGTAAGTACTGTTCTGCCATTTACATCAACTATAGCAACTTTTGATTTTTCAAAACTAAACGGAATATCAATATTTACTACTGTATTAGTTGGATTTGGATAAATTTTTACATTTTCTGCATCAAAATCAGTAACACTAAGTGGTGCTGTAGGCAACGGAATTAAATTTCCACCAGCTGCAGTGGCAACCCAAAGTCCAAAAGCTGGACCATTGCTATTGGTTGATGGATCTAAAAATCCACTAGCAATTACAGTAATGGCTGCACCGTCTAAATTTAATGTTTGTAGTGGAGCTAAATAACTGGCAACAGTTGTAGTTCCGGTTGCGTCTCTAACGTCTAGAGTAAAGTCCAAATTAGGAAGTTCTAAATAACCTGCAAAACTTGGAAACGAAATATCGTTCACAATAGTTCCTGCAGGAACAGAAGTTTCAACTACATCAACAGTTGGAGCATCGGGCGAACCGTGATTCACCAGTACATCCGTTTCTGCTGGATTGGAAGCAGCTTCACGACCTTGAGCAAAAACCGAAAGTGCGAAAGAGTTAGGGTTAGTATAACCAGTAGCACTTACAATTCCATTAGCAATAGCGATGTAGGTTTCGCCTTCAGCTAATGTAGCTGTTAAATTA
>NZ_DATGWY010000019.1:0-175045 GCF_035299245.1 Flavobacterium sp.
TTGTTGCGTTGAGGTATTTCCGTTACCATCATTGTAAGACCAAGTTACGGTGTAAGTTCCTTGTGTATTGTAAGTTAAAGGATCGTTAGTAGTTGCAGTAATTGTTCCAGCACAGTTATCTGTAGCTGTTGGAGCCGTTACAGAAGCCGAGCATTGTCCCGAAACTGTTGGTAAAGTAGTTACGTTAGCTACTGGAGCAATCGTATCGTCCACAACCACAGTTTGTTGTTGAGTAGAAGTGTTACCGTTACCATCATTATACGTCCAAGTTACAGTATAAGTTCCTTGTGCATTATAGGTTAATGGATTATTAGTTGTTGCAATAATTGTTCCTGCGCAGTTATCCGAAGCTGTTGGAGCTGTTACTGATGCTGAACATTCTCCCGAAACTGTTGGTAAAGTTGTTACGTTAGCCACAGGAGCAATCGTATCGTCCACAACCACAGTTTGTTGTTGCGTTGAAGTATTACCGTTACCATCGTTGTAAGACCAAGTTACTATATAAGTTCCTTGTGTATTGTAAGTTAAAGGATCGTTAGTAGTTGCAGTAATTGTTCCAGCACAGTTATCTGTGGCCGTTGGAGCCGTTACTGATACTGAACATTCTCCCGAAACTGTTGGTAAAGTAGTTACGTTAGCTACTGGAGCAATCGTATCGTCCACAACGACAGTTTGTTGTTGCGTTGAAGTATTTCCGTTACCATCGTTGTACGTCCAAGTTACAGTATAAGTTCCTTGTGCATTATAGGTTAATGGATTATTAGTTGTTGCAGTAATTGTTCCTGCGCAGTTATCCGTAGCAGTTGGAGCAGTCACCGAAGCCGAACATTGTCCCGAAACTGTTGGTAAAGTCGTTACGTTAGCTACTGGAGCAATCGTATCGTCCACAACCACAGTTTGTTGTTGCGTTGAAGTATTACCGTTACCATCATTGTACGTCCAAGTTACTGTATAAGATCCTTGTGTATTGTAGGTTAATGGATTGTTAGTTGTTCCAGTAATTGTTCCTGCGCAGTTATCCGTAGCAGTTGGAGCAGTCACCGAAGCCGAACATTGTCCAGTTACAGTTGGTAAAGTCGTTACGTTAGCCACAGGAGCAATAGTATCGTCCACTACAACGGTTTGATTTTGATTGAAAAAATTCCCGTTACCATCATTATACGTCCAAGTTACAGTGTAAGTTCCTTGTGTATTGTAGGTTAATGGATTATTAGTTGTTGCAGTAATTGTTCCTGCGCAGTTATCCGTAGCCGTTGGAGCAGTCACCGAAGCCGAACATTGTCCAGTTACAGTTGGTAAAGTAGTAACATTTGGTACTGGAGCTATAGTGTCGGAGATAATGACTAATTGATTTTGAGTAAAAGTATTTCCATTACCATCATTATACGTCCACGTAACTGTATGAGTTCCTTGTGTCGTATAAGTGAGCGGATTGTTAGTTGTACCTGTAATTGTTCCAACACAGTTGTCGTTGGCCGTTGGAGTAGAAGATACAGTAGCCGAACATTGTCCAGTTACATTTGGTAATGATGGAGCTACAGGAACTGGTGCTGTGGTATCATCAACAATAACGGTTTGGTTTTGAGTTACAATGTTTCCATTGTTATCGTTGTACGTCCATGTAATGTTGAATGTTCCTTGAGTGTTGTATGTCAACGGACTTGGAGTTGTTCCTGTAATAGTTCCTACACAGTTGCTAGTAGCGGTTGGAGGTGTAACAGTTACCGAACATTGACCAGTTGCATTTGGTAAAGAACTTACATTTGGAACTGGAGGTAAACAATTAGTAGTAATTGTAAATGTACGTGCCGATGATGTAGTTGAGTTACACGTATTGAATACTGTAACGTTTGCTGTTCCGGCTGTTGCAACATCACCAGCAGTGATAGCGGCAGTTAGCTGAGTTGGACTAACAAAAGTAGTTGTTCTGTTCGAACCATTCCATCGTACGATTGATTCTCCATTTACAAAGTTGGTTCCGTTTACAGTTAACGTAAAAGCACCTGAACCAGCTAGTGCTGAAGTTGGGTTTACAGAGTCGTTGGTTGGATTTGGTTTTACAGTTACCACAACTTCATCTCTGTTGCTTTTTTGTGGACCAAATTTCCAGTTAAAGAATTGGAAGAAAGTTCCTGTACCACTATTTCCTGTGATGGTTACTGTTCCATTAGTATATGGATAGGTAATTCCTGTAGTGGCGCGGGTTAAATTTATCGTGCCTGTTATTCCGGCGTTACTTATTTCTCTCGAAACCAATCGTAAGCCATTTTGTGCTGGTAAAAAGAAATCCAATTCGACGTCTTGAGCTCCAGTAGATGATAAACGAACTACTTTAGATTCAAGCATCACGCCCGAACTATTTTGTAATTCAATCAATAATTGACCTGCTATAGTAGCCGAGATTAAAACGGATTTTAATTTAGTTGGAGCAGTACAATTAAAAATTAAATAGCGATTGGCTATAGTAGTATTCGCTACGCCTGTTCCCGATACAGTGGCTGGACCCACATTGGCAGGAGTGACTTCTCTTTCTACCCAATACGATCTGTTTGATGTTAATACAGGTGTTGTATAAGAAGCATTTGTTGCTAATGGAGTAGTTGCATTTACGCTGTCGTACCATCTTATTGTTCCTGTTCCAGTGGCTGATAAAGCAGCAGTTTGTCCGGTACAAATAGTAGCATCATTAGCAGTCGGAACCGAGGTTGTCGGAACCATAGTCACGTTTAAAGTCGTTGTTGCATTATTGGTTAATGTCACCGAAATGGTTTGTGAAACATAACCTGGCGCTTCAAATATTACATCATAAGTTCCAGCAATTTGTACTTTATGATAATCGCCTTTTGTAGGTGAAGTTTCTACCCATGATCCAAAATTATCAAAGGTTCCACCAATATATACTTTAGCATGAATTGGATTACCCGATTGATCAGTTACCACTCCGTGTAATCCATAACTGGCTTGTTTAACATAGTTAAGTAAAGCTTGTCTGTTTCGTGTCCAGAAGAAAGGTAAGTTAGCAGCGGCAGGAGTTTTAAGATCAGAAATTTCGATTGTAACTTCTTTATTGTGTTCAAAATAATTACTAGCATCTTGTCTTCCACCATATACTGAATACCAAGCGGCTCCATTGGTTGTTCCTGGAAATTGACCAGTATTGTACACGGCATCCATATAGTTTAAGTTTCCATCGGCGGTTTGACACAATTGTGCATACTCAATTGAAACAAATTTAAAATAGTTGTCGTGTGGATGGTAACTAAAATTCCCTGTTCCAGGTGTGTAAGAAGTATCTAAAGGAAAGTTTACTACTTCAGTTCCACCATGGTAGTTTGCTGATAAAACAAAATTTCTAGTGGCTTGAAAATTCAAAAACGCATTTGTTTCTGTTTGATAATCAAGTCCATCATCGTGTAAACCTCCGATCGCATCAGGATAATTACGGTTCAAATCCACACCGGCTGCATTTCCTCTCGTTGGAGTATTAGCAGCTCCACCAGGATTGTATATGTCATTACCAGCAGTTTTATATGAACCATCAGGATTAGCAAGTGGATTGATGTATAATTCAGTTCCATTAACTAAATTAGTTACCTCAGATAAAGAACCATAGTTGGTTAAAAGATAATCAATGAAACGCAACATAGTTGGATAACCCGTAATCTCATCACCGTGCATCGATGAGGTGTAAAAGAATTCAGGTTCAGTTTCGTCAGAACTTGCGTTATCAGAAATTTTTAAAACGTACAAAGCTCTACCGTTTGGAGTAGCACCAATATTTTGTAATGTACATAAACTTGGGTAAGTGGCTGCCCAATATTGCATTTTGGCAACATATTCAGAATATCTTGGATATGCGTCCCAAGTAGTATCCCAAGCATTTACAGCCTGAGTACTATAATTTGAAGTAATATCTACTGGAATTTCGTTGTCTTCTTGAGTTACTTTATAGGACAATCCATAAGACAAAAATCGTTGAAACTGATCTTTGTTAGCATACGCTTCCACTTCTAAGAGGTTTTCGTCTACATGTTTATGACTGACGGAAACTACTCTGCTCAGTTCGATGAATTGTTCTTTACTATTGGCTTTAAAGGTTAGTATGACTTCACCTTTTTCGCGCAAGTAGTACATGGCTTTTTCGTAGGAACTATCTTTTTGAGCATAGGAAATGCTAGAAAATAGGATAGTTAGAAACAGAATTAGGGTAATTTTTTTCATTTTTCTAGGGTTTTTGAAAGGCAAACCTAAATAATACTTAATTTCTGACAAAATATTTTATCGATAAAATACATATATAATCGATAAAATACATTTTAAAATAATAAATGAAAATAAATACTTACAAAATTAATTTTTTTAAAAAGTAGTTTAATGCTTATTTGAAGTAGGATTTAATAAATGAAATTGTGAAGAAAATGGAATTGACAATAATAAAAAATCCCAATCATTCAAATGATTGGGATTTACTTTTTTGGCTATTGCCTCTTGTTGTAGAGAGAGGGAGATTTGAACTCCCGTCTGCCTAGGCGGATATGAATCCTGTGCTTTTCAAATCAGAAATAAATTTTCTGCCATGTCCAGATTTGAGCCATTTTTCTCTAAGTATAGCTTGATTTTTATTTTGATAAACTTCTAAGTAAACAACTTCCCATGGTCTAAATCGTAGAGTATATCCAGATTTTGCTAATTCATTGTGACTTTTAAAACGCTCAATTAAAGAGGATGTATATCCAACGTATGTTCTATCAAATTTTTTAGAGTATAAAATATAAACAATAAATTCCATAAAACTAAGGTAAAAAAAATCCCAAACACGAAAGTGGATGGGATTTATTGTCCATTTGGCTATTGCCTCTTGTTGTAGCGAGAGGGAGATTTGAACTCCCGACCTCAGGGTTATGAATCCTGCGCTCTAACCGACTGAGCTACCTCGCCTTCTAATTTAAGAACTCCTGTCCGCCTGGGCGGATATGAATCCTGCTTCGCCGCGGCGAATACCTCGCCATAGTCGGTGCATCCTTGAATGCGGGTGCAAATATAAGACTAATATCACACGTTCCAAATATTAAAAGGAAAAAAAATATTTTTTTTATACTTGTTATTTTATAAATAAATATTATATATTTCGACCAAATTAATGATTATGTCAGAAAAAATACGTTACGAAATAGAATTCCCCATAAACTCTTCGCCTCAATTGTTGTATCAATACATTTCAACTCCTTCAGGTTTGCAAGAATGGTTTGCTGATACGGTGAATTCAAGAGGTGAGTTTTTCACTTTCGAATGGGATGATACAGAAGAAAATGCTCGTTTAGCATCCAAGAAAACAGGAGAAAAAGTAAAATTCAAATGGGTGGATGAAAATAAAAAAGACACCGAATATTTTTTCGAATTGCGAATTTTAGAAGACGAAATTACCAAAGATGTGTCCTTAATGATTACTGATTTTGCTGAAAAAGATGAAGTGGAAGAGTCCAAAATGTTGTGGGAAAATCAAGTGTCCGAACTAAAACATGTGATAGGTTCTATTTAAACTCCTTTTTTCAAACTATATTTGTCCCGATTTTAATCGGGATTTTTTATGATAAATTGTAACGGACAAATTGTGAATGAGGAAACTGTTTTGACTACTTCAAACAGAGGTTTTTTGTATGGTGATGCGGTTTTTGAAACCTGTAAAGTAGTCAACAAAAAGGTGCTTTTCTTTGAAGATCATTATTTTAGATTGATGTCGTCTATGCGAATTGTGAGAATGAAAATTCCCATGAACTTCACCTTGGAATTTTTAGAAAGTGAAATCCTGTCGTTAGTAGAGGCAATTGAAGTTTCAAATGCTAGGATACGGATCACTGTGTACAGAAATGATGGCGGGTTGTACCTACCAAAAGACAATTCGGTATCTTATACTATTACGGCAAATCCAATTCAAATTTCTGCTTATGTAATTGGAAACCAACCGTATGAAGTGGATTTGTATAAAGATTTTTATGTCAGTAAACAGTTATTATCATCTATAAAGACAACTAACCGGATGATAAATATTACGGGTAGTGTATTTGCGCAAGAAAATGATTTGCAGAATTGTCTTCTTTTGAATGATGACAAAAATGTAGTAGAAGCTTTAAATGGAAATCTTTTTATGTTGAACAATACGACGCTCATCACTCCACCAGTTTCTGATGGCTGTTTGAATGGTGTAATGCGAAAACAAATTCTTTCGTTGGCCAAAAAAATAGAAGGAATTGCAGTAGTGGAACAATCCATTTCAGCATTTGAACTGCAAAAAGCAGATGAATTATTCATTACCAATGTAATTTCCGGAATTCAACCAATAACCAAGTACAGAAAAAAAGAATACGCAACTGCTTTTTCACAGCAATTGATAGAAAAGCTGAATGAAAGTTTAGTTTAGAATTGGGTTTTCAGGAGCATTCGACCAAATGATGTATTCGCCACCTAACTCCATTATTTTTTCTTTCCAAAATTCGATACTAGGTGTTTTTAGTATCTGATTTTTGAAATTGTTTTTGGTTAATATCCACGAATTCGCTTCCACTTCTTCATCCAATTGATTGGTGGTCCAACCAGAATAGCCTAAGAAAAAGCGTATGTTGTCTTTGTGAACAGAACCGCTATTGATTAATTGCTTGGTAACTTCAAAATCGCCACCCCAATAAATTCCATCAGAAATTTCAATGCTATCAGTGATTAGTTCTGGAATAGTATGAATAAAATATAAATTATCTTGTTCTACTGGTCCACCATTGTATACAATGAATGAAGCTTCTACATCGGGAATCAAATCATTAACAGTGAAATCTAAGGGTTTATTCAGTATGAATCCAACCGAGCCACTATCGTTATGGTCTGCTAATAATATTACCGATCGGCTGAATGATACATCTCCTATAACTGAGGGTTCAGCTAAAAGAAGTAGTCCTTTTTTAATTGAATCTTTTGTCATAATCAGCTTTAATTTTTAATAAAATTACTAATTTTTTATTAACTATGCTACATAATAAAAAAAATCATCCCGAACAATCGGGATGATTTAATTATAATAGATATAAACTAAATTAGTTTACTGAACCATCTAAATCAGCACCTGCTTTAAATTTAACTACATTTTTAGCAGCGATTTTGATTGTTTTTCCAGTTTGAGGGTTTCTTCCATCTCTAGCCGCTCTTTTAGAAACTGACCAAGATCCGAAACCTACTAATGAAACTCTACCACCTTTTTTCAAAGTTTTTCCTACGTTTCCTAAAAATGATTCTAAAGCTAATTTTGCAGCAGCTTTTGTAATTCCTGCGTCAGCAGCAATAGCATCGATTAATTCTGATTTGTTCATAATAAATAGTTATTAATTGTTGGTTAAACATTTTTTTTGTTAATCATAACAAATTTAATAGAAAAAACAGACTGCACAAGCGCTAAGCGCGTTTTTTGACATTTTTGTTGATAACTCTGCGCATTTGTTGATAAACAAGCCAATTTGCATTCAAAAAAGGCAGCAATCGTACTGTTTATATAGGTTTATAGCGCTTTTGCATTGTCAGAAAATGAAATTCCGTTGAGTAATTCAGCCGCACTCATTCGTTTTTTTCCTGGAAATTGTAAACTAATCAAGTTGATGAAGCCATTTTTAACTGCAATTTTCATCTCTTTTTTAGTTGATAGTAGACTTCCGATACCGTAATTGTGGCTTTCCGAGGATAATGATGCTTCGTAAATTTTTACATTCCATTCTTGTTGGCCATCTTTAATATAACACCAAGCACTCGGATAGGGTGATAATCCTCTGATAAGATTGTAAATTTCTTCTCCCGATTTTTCGAAATCAATTTTACAATTCTCTTTATTGAGTTTGTAGGCAGTTTTAATGTTAGGGTTATCGGTTTGAATGTGTGTGGCAACGTCTCCTTTTTCAATGAGTTGTAGCGTTTCTACGACTGTCCCACAGCCTAATTCCATCAAACGATCGTGTAAACTTCCAGCATTTTCATTTGAACCAATTTCGATTTCCTTGCTCAAAATCATCGCTCCAGTATCAATCTTATCATCAATAAAAAAAGTTGTAACACCTGTTTTAGTTTCTCCGTTAATAATCGCCCAATTGATTGGAGCTGCTCCGCGATAGTTGGGCAACAATGAAGCATGTAAATTGAATGTTCCGTATTTGGTCATTCTCCAAACTACTTCGGGCAACATTCTGAAGGCAACCACAACTTGCACATTCGCGTTCAATGCTTTTAATTCACTCAGGAAATTTTCATCTTTCAAGTTGGTTGGCTGCAGTAATGTTAGGTTGTGTTCCAAAGCATATTCTTTTACGGCCGAATATTTAATTTTCTGACCACGACCTGCCGGTTTATCGGCAGCGGTGATAACTCCAACCACTTCAAAATTGTTTTTTACAATCGTATTTAAAATTCCAACTGCAAATTCGGGCGTGCCCATAAAAATGATGCGTAATTTTTCCATGCTATTATTTGGTTCTGAATTGTGTTCCGCTTCAGTATTATTTTTTTAAAGAATATAAATTATTCAGATTTACTACAACCTTATTGTTCTCAAGTAAATTTTGAAGTGCAAATATAATATCGTCTTGAGGATATTTCAGAAGTTTTTGAATATCTCTCGAATTTAAATCTTGTTTTCCCAAAACGGATAGAATTTTTTCTTCCACCGATTTGTTTTCCCTGTTCTTATTCAATGTGATGCAATACGAACAAATGCCACAAGGCTCTTTTTTGGTTTCCCCGAAATACTCCAGTAGAAGTTTACTTTTGCACTGATTTTGCTCCTTTATATAATAGAGTACACTTTGAAACTGATTTTTTTTCAGCTGATTTTGATTTTCTAAGTATTTCGAAACTCGGTTAATTGTCTTTTCATCTTCGCGTACCTCATTGAAAGTTACGGTCGAATCATTGTTTTTAGCCACATAATCAATAATTTCTTTTTCTTTTAGATTTTGAAACAACTGCTCTATTTTTTTTTCGTCAGCATTTGATTTTTTTGCTATCAACGATAGATTTACAGTTGTCGGCATTTCGTAAACTCCGGGATAGGTTCTCAAAATGGTCATAATAATCTCTTCATCGTTGGGATTCAAACTCATGTACCGAATTACTTCTTTCGACGGAATTACAAATTGAATGGAAATCTTTTCGGAGAATTCCTGAGATAAAGTGATCACTCCTTGTCGGTCTAAAAACAACAACGCATTGTAGGTTTTTAAAGCCGGAAAATTATATTTCAGGCAAAACTGATTAATATTGAAATTGAATTGTTCATCGATTCCTTCACCGTAAGCAATTTGAAAAAAAGAACATAACTTTTTAAAGACCTGAATCAGGAATTCTTTATCAGGTAAAACCGAAATGAATTGCGATTCCGATTGTTTGGCATCCGATGGATTGACTAGAAGAACCGCAAATGCTTTTTCACCGTTTCGTCCGGCGCGACCTGCTTCTTGATAGTAATTTTCTATGTTTTGTGGCAAATGCAGATGAATCACTGTTTTTACATTGGCTTTATCAATTCCCATTCCAAAGGCATTGGTGGCAACCATTGTTTGTACTTTTTCGTCCATCCACAATTTCATGTGGTTTTCTTTGTCTTTTGATGTTAATCCGCCATGGTAAAATGTAGCCGAAAAGCCTAAACTTTCCAATTGTTTTACAGTTTCACTGCACGCCTTTCTATTATTGACATAAATGATGGACGGTTGCGGATTTTTCTTCAGAATTTGTTCAATTAAGAATAGTTTGTCTTCTACTTCAAAAACCATATACGCCAGATTGTCTCGGGCAAATGATTTGGTAAAAAATTGGGGTTCTTTCAATTGAAGCTGAACCACAATATCGTCTTGAACTCTTTGGGTTGCCGAAGCAGTTAATGCAATAAACGGAACTTTAGGAAAGTATTCTTTTAGCTTTACAATTTTCAAATACGCAGGTCGAAAATCGTGTCCCCATTGCGATACACAATGCGCTTCGTCTATGGCAATTAAATTAACAGGTAAATTTTTAATTCGGTCAACAATCCAATCGTTTTGAAGTCGTTCTGGTGAAAGGTATAAGAATTTATAGTTGCCAAATTGACAATTGTCTAAAATATCAATAATGTCGTTTTCGTAAATTCCGCCCGTTAAAGCAACCGCTTTGATACCTTTGTTTTGAAGATTTTGTACTTGGTCTCTCATAAGTGCAACCAATGGTGAAATGACAATACAAATGCCTTGCATCATCAATGCCGGAACTTGAAAACAAATTGATTTTCCGCCGCCTGTGGGTAGTAATCCAAAGGTGTCATTTCCTGCTACAACCGATGCGATGATTTGTTCTTGTGGCGTTCTAAACGCATCGTGATTCCAGTATTTTTTTAAGATTTCTACTGCGGATGACATGATAATAGTGGACTAGGCGTTGATTTTGAAAGTATAAATATATAAAAAAATATACAATTGCCTTTTTTATGCCTTTTCCAGTTCAGAGAAGATGAATTGAATGCGTTCGTTTACAGTTCCTTTCGGAACTTCAATTAATTGATAACCGTATTTTTGATAGGTTTCTTTTAAATGCTCAAAGATGAGTTTTGCTTGTTCAAAATTTTCGTAACGTGCCTCGTCACTTTCGTAAATTTCTTCCCAAGGCGGTAAAACGAATATTTTTGAATAAATGTGTTCTTTACAAGCTAAATCAAAAAAAGAGGGATAACTATCGCCAATGTAATGCATGTACGCCAAAATATCGGGAATACCACGATCGAGAAAAATGGTGTTTGAAGTTTCTTCGGTAGCCGAATAGTATTGCTTTTTTCTGCCTTCCAAAAGGAGTTCGCTGAATAAAAGTGGTTTTTCAAGAAACAATTGTTCGATGCCTTGTTTTTTGGCTTCCATGGTTACTTGGCGCGAAATTTCGGGATAACACGTGTGTCCTTGTTCAATCAATTGATTGATAATAGTAGTTTTCCCTGTTCCTGGCCCGCCAGTAATAACAATAATTTCTTTTTTCAACGTTGTAGAAATAAAGGCGCAAATTTATTGAATTGTTTTAGATAATTGAACGGGTTTTAGAAATTTTATTTTAGTGTACGACAACGACTTTTTAGCCCCAATAGCAGCGGCACGAAGTAAAGCGGATAGCGGGAAAATGGATTCAAAGAAAGCCCAAGCCGTTCGCTCCAAAAAATCTAACTTCTAAATTCCGACTTCTAATATGTAAATTGTATATTTGCCTTTATTTTATTTTAGGAATGGACAAAAAAACAGAGGATTTTTACAACAGACTTCGCGAAGAATTACAAAATACTTCCGAATGGCCCAACGAATACTTATTTAAATTTATCGTGCCTTCTGAACCCAAAAAAATTGAAGAAGTTGAAAATGCTTTTGATAATTTGGGTGCGGTAATACATACGAATCAATCTAAAACAGGAAAATACACTAGTGTTTCGGTAAATGTCATGATGGAATCTCCAGATGACGTGGTTCAAAAATACCTTGATGTATCTACTATTGAAGGGATAATATCACTCTAATGAATCAACAAAAATATTATAAAGAAAACGCCAACGATGTGGTACACTTTTTAGAGTACAATGCCGAGCGTCCGCATTTGATCATTCCGGAATACGGAAGACATTTGCAAAAATTAATCGATCAAGCTACTTTTATTAAAGATAGAGAAGAGCGCAACAAAGCGGCCAAATACATCATTCAAGTAATGGGGAGTTTGAATCCGCATTTGCGTGATGTACCCGATTTTCAGCACAAATTATGGGATCAGATTTTCATCATGTCCGATTTTAGATTGGATGTTGATTCACCTTACCCAATTCCAACGCGCGAAGTAATTAATCTAAAACCCGAGCGTTTGGATTATCCTCAAAAGAATCCGAAATACCGATTTTATGGCAACAACATCAAATACATGATTAATGTGGCCAACAGTTGGGAAGAAGGTGAAATGAAAAGTGCTTTGGTTAAAGTGATTGCTAATCACATGAAGAAATCGTACTTGAGTTGGAACAAAGATACCGTAGAAGATGTAGTGATATTTGAGCATTTATACGAACTTTCAGATGGACGAATTAATTTGTTGCAAAGTTCAGAAGAGTTGCTCAATACTACCGATTTGATGCGAACCAACAAAAAAGTATCCAACAAAAGTCAGGTTGGCAACGGTCAAAAAATTCAGAAATCCAATAATTTCAAAAAGCCACAAAATGGTAAAAAGCCGTTTGTGAAAAATAACAATAATCAAAAATAGTAGTAAAGTTTCAAAGTTGCAGAGTATCAAAGTTCATGCTTATTGACTCTGCCACTTTGCCACTTTGCGACTTTGCAACATAAAGATATGGGAACTTTTAAAATTGAAGGAGGCATTCGTCTTAAAGGAGATGTTACACCACAAGGAGCCAAAAATGAAGCATTGCAGGTTTTATGTCCGGCTTTGCTAACATCAGAAAAAGTTAGAGTTACAAACATTCCTGATATTATTGATGTAAATAAATTAATTACATTACTAGGAAATTTGGGCGTTAAAATCCAGAAAAACGGTCCGGGCGATTATACTTTTCAAGCCGATGAGGTGAATGTGGATTACTTGAAAACGGAAGCTTTCAAAAAAGAAGGTGGAAGTTTGCGGGGTTCAATTATGATTGTAGGTCCGCTTTTAGCCCGTTTTGGCTGTGGATACATTCCGAAACCCGGAGGCGATAAAATTGGTCGACGCAGATTGGATACGCACTTTGAAGGGTTCATCAACTTAGGTGCAAAATTCCGTTACGAAAGAGAAGATCACTTTTATGGTGTTGAAAATGAAGGCCGATTAAAAGGAGCGTACATGTTGTTGGACGAAGCTTCTGTTACTGGTACAGCCAACATTGTCATGGCAGCAGTTTTAGCGGAAGGAACTACAACCATATATAATGCTGCTTGCGAACCGTATTTGCAACAATTGTGTAAAATGTTGAACTCAATGGGAGCCAAAATCACGGGTGTTGGTTCGAATTTATTGACGATTGAAGGTGTAGAAAGTTTAGGTGGATGCGAACACCGGATTCTTCCTGATATGATTGAAATTGGTTCGTGGATTGGCTTGGCGGCAATGACTCGAAGCGAAATCACGATCAAAAATGTGTCTTGGGATAATTTAGGTGTGATTCCGAATGTGTTTAGAAAACTCGGAATTACTTTAGAACGAAGAGGTGACGATATTTACATTCCCACTCATGAAAATGGGTACGAAGTAAAAACCGATATCGATGGTTCTATTTTAACCATTGCAGATGCGCCTTGGCCAGGATTTACACCCGATTTATTGAGTATCGTTTTGGTGGTGGCAACCCAAGCTAATGGTGACGTGTTGATTCACCAAAAAATGTTCGAAAGCCGTTTGTTCTTTGTGGATAAACTAATTGATATGGGAGCCAAAATCATGTTGTGTGATCCACACAGAGCCGTTGTTATGGGACATAATTTCCAATCACAATTGAAAGCCACTGTGATGAGTTCGCCCGATATTAGAGCGGGAATTTCATTGTTAATTGCTGCGCTTTCGGCCAAGGGAACTTCTACCATTCAAAACATCGAGCAAATTGACCGCGGTTACGAACGAATTGACGAGCGTTTAAGAGCATTAGGAGCTAATATTGTAAGAGTATAAAAACAATTTTATTTTTTTAAAACCATTAAGGTATTAAGATGATTAAGAAAAACTTAATGAAACTTAATACCTTAATGGTTTTTATACTTTAAATTCATGGAAACCTACATCATAATCCTACTTTGTATCGCTTCTTTTTTTGCAGGTTTTGTTGATGCAATTGTAGGTGGCGGCGGACTCATTCAAACTCCGGTGGCTTTGATCTTATTACCAAATGTTGCCGTTTCTTCAATTATCGGTTCACTTAAAATTCCGGCTTTCAGCGGAACTTCTTTTGCTGCACGCCAGTATTTGAAAAAAGTAGATATGAATTGGAAGTTGCTTTCGATGATGGCAGTTGTTTCTTTTTGTGCTGCTTTTTTGGGTTCGCAGGTGTTAACAATGGTTAGTAATGATTTTATGAAACCGTTGCTTTTGTTGGTTCTGACTTTAATCGCCATTTATACGTTTACTAAAAAAGATTTCGGGCAACACCAAGACAAAAATTTTTCCTCAAGAAAGCAATTGGTTTTAGCGCTATTAATTAGTGTAATTATTGGTTTTTACGACGGATTCATAGGTCCGGGAACCGGAAGTTTCCTCGTTTTGGCTTTTGTCTCTGTTTTGGGATTTGATTTTCTTCATGCTTCCGCGAATGCCAAAATGGTCAACTTAGCCACTAATTTTGGTTCGATTTGCTTATTCGTTTTGAAAGGAAAAATCATATGGATTATTGCTATTCCGATGGCGATTTGTAATGCTTTAGGCGGATTTCTCGGAGCCAAGTTAGCCATAAAAAAAGGAAATGGTTTTATTCGGATTTTCTTTTTGATAGTGGTTATCGGAACATTGATTCGATTTGGTTATGATGTGTTTTTTAAATAGAGTTTCACGTTTTTTGATTTGCTATTTCCACTCCGAATACATCACATTTCCATCAATTGTTAAATAAGTAATGTGTTTACACGAAGTTCCTAATGGAGCCAAAGGTGTCCAACATTTAGCGTAATTCAATACTACTTTTTTACCAACAAAATCGTTTTTAGCTTTTTGTAAATCAAATCCGTTTTCCAAACCTCGGTTGATGTAATAGGATGTTTTGTCATCCTTTAATTTAAATACTAAATCCTTTACACCACCTTCATACACTTTTGTGACTGTACCAATTACTACTACACTGTTTTCTTTTGAAGTGTCGATGGGTCGTAACGCCAGAATTATAAATCCAATTACAATAAATGCAAGAAAGTAATGAATTTTTTTCATAAAACTGGATTTTGAAATACGGAGGTTAATTATTTTACCACGAATACACGAATTTTATTCTTTATATCTCTAAAATTAATATCGTCAAAGACTATTTATTTGAATGTGTTCGAATTGTTTAAAAGTAGTATTCGTGAATTCGTGGCAACTCAAATATTCTGAAAGAAAAACGTGGTTCTGACGTATTTATTATTCAATCACATTCAAAAATTTCAATCCAAAAATAATAGCATCACCTTGATAACCATTTTGATACGAACGCACATAGTCAACTCTAAGTAGTCGGAATTTGCCATAACCTAAATTATCCAATCCAATAGAAAACTCTTGATACGGTTGTTGATTAGGAAGGGATAAATTGTGAAAACCTAAAACCAATTGTGATTGCAGTTTGTTGAGCAACGGAATCTTATTCATCAAATACCCTTTGTCGTTGTGCTCAATATGAGTTTCAAAAAAGCTATCGTTGGTACTCAATTGATAATAGGGCAAATTGTTGAACACATTAGTGTAACTATCACCGCTAGCCACATGCGTTTGGTTTCCGTTAAAATGTTTGTAATCAGTAAAAGCTATGTTTTCGGCATTAAAAAATTTGCCTGTTCTGAAGTTCATTTTCATTTCGCCCTTGTTACCAATTGACATATCGTGTGTTACTCTCGCCGATACAAAATCGTATTCGTATTTCTTATCAGTCGCTGCGAATGTTTTTTCATAACCCAAAGAGAGCGTTGGATATTTGTTGTTTCTCAAACTGAACTTTCCATCGGGACGCGTCCAGTATTGTTGACCAAAAAGAATACGCGTGGTTACACTTCCTTTTACTAAATTGTGTTTTTCAAAAGCGGGAGTTACAAAATCAAAAGGCAATAACGGATTGTTGGAAGTGTATTCGTCTTCCGATTTTACCGAACGTTGATCGGTTGTATTCCACAGCGGTTTGCGTTCTGAATATTCCATTCCTAAATTCAAATTCAAACCATTAATGACTTCTCTTCCAAAATTGATCGATACAAAGTTTTTTTCGTATAATTTCATGAAGTTGTTTACAAAAAACAAACTGCTAATACTGTTTATATTTTTCGAAATAGGATTGCTAGAATTGAATTGATTGACCGAACTTCCTCCGAAAATACTCAGTGTACTATCGTCAATGTTGTTGAATTTTCGAGTATAACTGGCTGTTGCACGCACTTTATCTTCAGAAAAGCCATAGTTGATGCGAGTGCCAATACTCGTATACGTGCGTTTTTCTTCATTATTGGTAAAATAGGAAAAACCAATTGATGAATTCCAGCCCTGAACCGTATTGAACGATGTGCTGAACAACGGACCATTGTAGTTGAAGAATTGTTTTTTATATGAATTGTTGTAGCTGTAACCGTTGATGATGTCAAAAAAGCGGAATTTATTCCGTATAGCATCAATAGAGTCGAGATAGACTTTCGATTTCTTTTTGGTTTGAAGAGCGTCTTTTTTCAAATAATCAGTAGTTTCTTCATTGGTCAAAGGAACAGGTCGAATGGTTTCCCAAAATGCATCTTCTTTTTTATTGGCATTTTCTTCAAATTTCAAAACTTCTGCCGTAAATGTTTTCTTTTCAAATTGGGGTTCAAACTCAAAATTAGAATATACGTAAGTAAATTTTCCTGACATATTAATTCCGAAAATCCCTGCTTCAAAATCAATGGTTTGTGTATTTTTGGCCCAAATTCGAGTTAAATTATTATAGCTGAAGTTTTGTTTCAATGTGAGTTTGTTCAAGGCTGGGTTTGACATTTGACCTCCATTAATAGACAAATCGACTGCGTAAATGGCGTAGGAATCATCGACAATATAGATGTAACCGTTCATCGCTGGTTCACTGTCGCGTCTCGGAATCACTTTAATTTTATTGATGAGTTTGTTGTTTTCATCAGTAAACGAACCTTCAAATTTGTATTTGTAATAATTGAAGGCATTATCAGCAATTGGAGAAATTACTTTTACATCAAAATCGAGGTAATTTTCATAAAAATCAAAATTGGCTTGTGCGGCGTTGTTGAAACTGAAGCCATTGTCGTTTCCACTGACTTTTGAAGCTACGATTACTTCTTTTAGTTTGTCTGGTTTTTGAAAAGTGATTTTGGAAACGGTTTCGGATAAGTACAAAATTCCGCTTCGAGTAGAATCGATTACATCATCAAAAAAATCCAATTTCTGACCCAAAATAGTTTTAGGAAGATTTTTTACTCTAAAAATTCCACGTGAATAAAAATCAGCCTTGTATTTTGCTGTTTTTTCTGAGTTTTCTTTTCGGTTCTTGATGGCGTTACGAATCATTTCATCGGCTGGATTCACCTTCGGGTCAATGATGACCTCTTTGAGGTTAATTTCTTCTTCTACTAAAGTCACGTCAACACTTTGTGGAAAACTTTGAGCTTCAATTACCTTTTTTTCGGTCTTGTATCCTAAATATTGAAAAAGAACTACATAAGTTCCTGGTGTTTTTACATTCAATTCAAACCGACCTTGATCATTAGAAGTGGTGCTGATGTATGTGTTTTGAACATAAATATTTACAAAAGCCATTGGGTTTCCTTTGTCGTCAGAAACAATTCCTTTGATTTGTGAAAAAGAAAAAAATGAAGTCAATAAAAAGAGTAGTGTTGTAATTTTTTTCATGGAATAGAAGAATAAAAAATAGTGTTGAGTTTAAAGAAAAGATTGTAAGGCTAATTCGTAACTTTTGAGACCAAAACCAATGATTACTCCTTTAGCATTAGGAGAAATAAACGATTGATGACGGAAGGTTTCCCTTGAAAAAGTATTCGAAATATGAACCTCAATAACTGGAGTTGTGATTGCTTTTACGGCATCTCCAATTCCCACAGAAGTATGAGTATAGGCTGCAGCATTGAGAATGATTCCGTTGTAATGAAAACCAATTTCCTGAATTTTATCAATCAATTCGCCTTCAATATTACTCTGAAAGTAATCCAAATTCACCGATGGATATTTGGATTTTAAGTCTCTAAAGTAGTTTTCAAAAGTTTGATTTCCGTATACTTCTGGTTCTCTTTTACCTAATAAGTTGAGGTTGGGTCCATTAATAATAATGATGTTCATAGTTGTGGATAGTTTTGAGTAAAAATAAAAAAACCGCTCAACAAATGAAGCGGTTTTAGAAAACATTATGCTTTTTTTAGAACATAAATCCAATTGAGCCTTGAAGAACTGAATTCTTTACAGCGGCATCACGTTTGGGTTCTGTCAATCCTAAACCATATCTTCCTTGAACAAAGAAATGTTTTCCCAATTTATAGGTTAGCCCACCAGCAACTGCAAAGTCGAAAGTATTGGAATCTCCTGCTTCAACCTCATTTCGTTCGCTTAAAAGAAAAGAAGCTTGTGGTCCAATTTCCAAACTCAAATTATCGTTTAGGTAAAATTTTGCTAATACCGGAATACTAATGTAGCCCAATTCATTTTTAATTTGTTGTCCAAAATCATTCAATTCGGCACCTTGTGTAGAATACAGTAGTTCAGGTTGTAATGAAAAATTTTTCAGTAATGAAAACTCCGTTACTAATCCTCCATGAAAGCTCGTTATTGCATCAGTTTGGATGTCGGAATTGTTGAAATTGGCATAATTAACACCAGCTTTTAGTCCGACTTTTATTCCTTGGGCATGTCCTTCAATTGATGCAAGGGTAATTATAAATAAAAATAACTTCTTCATAATCAGTGTTTTATAATTAATTTAGTGCTTTTTATAGTATGCGTTTTTTTTTTTAGAAACGACTTTTTTTAAAATTTAGTATTTGCAATTACGAATCTTTAAAATGTTAATAATTGTGTTGATAACTGTGTAAAACCTTGTGTTTAAAGGAAAAAGGAATAGTTTTACCTTTAACTTATTAATTTTAAACAAAATAAACATGAAAAAAATTCTATTGACAGCGGTGGCTGTTTTCGGTTTTGCATTTGCTAATGCGCAAGAAACTAAGTTTGGTGCTAAAGCTGGTTTGAACTTGTCAAACGTAACAGGTGATAACACAGACGACAACAAAATGAAAGTTGGATTTCAAGTTGGAGCGTTTGCCAATATTGGTATTTCTGAACAATTTGCAGTTCAGCCAGAAGTATTATTTTCAACTCAAGGGAATAAAATTGATGGTCCAGGTGATGGGTCTGTTGAGCTAAATTACATAAATATTCCAATTATGGCTCAATACAAAGTGGCTGATAAATTTACTTTAGAAGCGGGTCCACAAATTGGTTTCTTAATGTCGGCTAAACTTAAATTTGATGGTGGTAGCATTGATGTTAAAGATCAGATAAATTC
Source organism: Flavobacterium sp. (assembly GCF_035299245.1). Classification (GTDB taxonomy): domain Bacteria; phylum Bacteroidota; class Bacteroidia; order Flavobacteriales; family Flavobacteriaceae; genus Flavobacterium. The sequence continues at coordinate 19,253 of NZ_DATGWY010000019.1, forward strand.
AACTGACTTCGGAATTGGAGTTGGAGCAGGTTATGATGTTGCAGAAAACATTAATCTTGGGTTAAGATATACTATTGGTGTGTCTAACTTAAACAAAGAAGGTGATGATAAAAATGCAAACAGTAATTTGGCATTTGCTATAGGATACCGATTCTAATTTTGTAGCCCATTTCTTTCATACAAAGCCGTTCTTCGTGAACGGCTTTTTTTTAACATTTTTTTAATTTCGTTTTACTGTATTTGTATTTTATTGAACATGAGTTAATTAGGTAAAGTTGTTGATAAAATTGTTAATAACTATGTTGATAACTCCAGTATTTTTTCTCTTTGTAAGAAAAAAGAATAGTTTTACATTTGCGCCAATAATTTTAAACACAAAATAAACATGAAAAAATTAGTTTTAACTGTAGCAGCAGTATTCGCTTTCGGATTTGCTAATGCTCAAGACAAAAAAGAAGATTCAGGTGCTGGTTTTTCTAAAGGTGACTTATTTGTTTCTGGTGCTGTAGGATTTGGTTCTGAAAAAACAGGTGATTTAGAAACTTCAGGTTTCACTTTCTCTCCAGCTTTAGGTTACTTTGTAACTGAAAACATTGCTTTAGGAGCAAGATTAGATTTTACAAGTTCTACTGAGTCTGAGCCAGGAGTAGATGATACAGATACTAGCAGATTTGGTGCTGAAGTATTTGGTCGTTACTACTGGACTCCAGCTTCTCAATTTTCTGTATTCGGAGAATTAGCTGTTGGTTTTGGTTCTAACAAAGTTGAGCAAGGTCCTGCTGAGTTCAAAACAAAAGATTTTGGTATCAACGCTGGTGTTGGTGTTAACTACTTCTTATCTGACAACTGGTCTATCGAAGCTGGTTGGGCTGGATTAGGTTACAACACTAACGATAACGGTGGTGATGGTGCTGAAAAAACTAACTCTTTTGGTTTAGCTATCGACCTTACTGCAATTAACTTTGGTTTAAACTACAAATTCTAATCTAAATTTTAGATTTTAATATTTAAAGCTCTGCTTCTGCAGAGCTTTTTTTTGTGATCTTTTTCCCAAAAACAGTAGTGTTATTTTACTTATTCGATCAACTATTATATATTTGTTACTTAACTTTTAAACAAGAGAAATGAAAAAAATTATTGCATTTGCATTTTGTGCGTTTGGTTTATATTCTGTAAACGCTCAAAATAGAGAAAAAGGGGCAATTGAATTAATTCCGCAAATTGGTTACACTTCTGCAAATTATTACGGTTAAGAACTGAACAACAATGATCCAATATCTTCGGTTAGTTTTGGTCTGGGTATGGACTATTTTTTTAATGATCGTTGGAGTCTTCGCTCAGGGTTGTTGTATCAAACTATGGGAACTCAGTTTTTTGGTTATGAAGAGAAATTGAATTACCTAACATTGCCTATAAACGCCAATTGGCACTTTGGTAGTACTCGAAAATGGAATTTGAATTTTGGGCCAAGTATTGGCTTTTTAATGTCGGCAGAAAATAATCAAGGTCAAGATTTAAAAGATCTTGTGAATTCAACCCAATTCGGTTTAAGTTATGGTATTGGTTATAAAATCGAAGTTAATGAGAAATTCAGTATTTTGGTTGATTTTCAAGGAATGACCGGTTTGTCAGAAATAGATAAAGAAGGAGTTTTTAATATTAAAAATGCAGCTAGTTCGTTTAACGTAGGTGGAGTTTTTAAATTATAAAACTAAATTTTGATTCATTCAAAGCCATTCGTTCTTCGAGTGGCTTTTTTTTTATCATTTATCATTCTATCTTTGTAGTAATGAAATGGAATTCCTATATAAAAAGTTTTCAATCGTACCTCAAAATAGAAAGAGGGTTGTCGAAAAACACGATTGATAACTACTCTTTTGATATTGAGCGATTGTGTCTGTTTTTAGAAGTAAACTCCATTGAAGTTTCTCCCATAAAAATATCCGAAGAAACCATTCAACAGTTCATCTATTCAGTTTCTAAAGAAGTAAATGCCCGAAGTCAAGCTCGGATAATTTCGGGGTTAAAGAGTTTTTTTTCGTATTTGATTTTTGAAGATTATCGTGCGGATAGTCCGATGGAATTGATTGAAGCACCGCGTATCGGTAGAAAATTACCCGATACTCTCTCAGTTGATGAAATAGACGCTATAATCAATGCCATCGATTTGTCTAAAGAAGAAGGAGAGCGCAACAGGGCTATGCTAGAAACACTTTACGGTTGCGGTTTGCGCGTCTCAGAGTTGATTACTCTCAAAATTTCAGATTTGTTTTTCGAAGAAGGATTTGTAAAAATAACGGGTAAAGGGAATAAACAACGGTTTGTACCCATTAGTAGAATCACTCAAAAATACATTGAAATCTATAAAAACCAAGTTCGTTCTCATCTCAACATCCAAAAAGGATTTGAAGATACCTTGTTTCTTAATCGAAGAGGAAAACAACTTACCAGAGCCATGATTTTTACAATCATCAAACAATTGGCAGTGCAAATTAATCTTGATAAAGACATCAGCCCGCACACCTTTCGACATTCATTTGCAACACATTTACTCGAAAATGGAGCCGATTTAAGAGCGATTCAATTAATGTTAGGTCACGAGTCCATCACTACCACCGAAGTATACGTTCACTTAGATCGTAAGCACTTAACACAAATTATGAATTCGTATCATCCAAGAAAATAATTTTAACATATTTTAAGCCCTTGTGTAGTAATAGTTTGACAGTTTCTGTTGTGGTTTGTAAAAATAAATAGTGTTATTTGCAAACTAAATTTTCGACCTGTTTTTAATCCAGTTGATGTGAGAAAAACAAATTCCCATTTGAATAAAATAATCAATTCCCAATCGAGCTGCTTTTTTGAGTTTACTATTTCAAAAGAAGCTTTTTTTTCATTGGATTTTTTTACAGATAATTTATTTGATCTGTTGGATGTCAATTTGGAAAACAAAAACCAATTCAGTGATATTTTTCTAGACGAAAGAATTCATCCTTTAGATTACAATCATTTCATACATTCGGTGTTTTATGCTCAGGCAAATCTGACTGATTTTGTTGTTGAGTTTAGAATTGTTACTTCCAACAATGAATTAAAATGGATTAAAGCTAGTGCCAAAACTGAAGAGACTGAATTGGGAACTTCGTTTTATGGAATGGCTTATGATGTCACAAAATACAAGGTTGAAATTGAAAATCTTCGTATTTCTGATGCGCGAAATCAGTTTGCCAATGAAGCATCTGGAGCTGGAGTTTGGGATTGGGACTTACAAACCAATAAAGTGTTCTATTCAAAAGAGTCTCTGCGCATTTTAGAGCTTGATAACGCGTCCAAACATCTCATTGATTCACCAGAAAAATGGGATGAACGCGTGCATCCTAACGACAGAGAAGAATATTACTACAACATCAAACAGCATTTTGAAGGCAAAACACCTTATTACGAAACCTACCACAGAGTGTTATGTAACAATCGATACAAGTGGATTTTGGATAAAGGAAAAGTAATTTCTAGAGATAGAGATGGTAAACCATTGCGAATTGTTGGTACGCATACCGATGTCACATTGCTAAAAGAAAATGAACGTAAAGCCTACGAAACATTACAAATAGTTAGTAATCAAAACAATAAGTTGAGCAATTTTGCTCATATCGTTTCACACAACCTTCGTAATCATACAGGTAATTTATCGTTGTTGATTAAGATGAAAGAGGAAGGTGAATTTGATGTTGAAGAAGCATTTGGTTACATAAAATCGGTTTCAGTTGAACTCAATGAAACCATTCATAATTTGATGGAATTGGTTAAAATTCAAAACATTGAAGAGGTTGTTTCCGAAGATCTAAATTTACATCATGCTTTGTTAAAAGTGCTGACTGTAATATCGGAAGAAATTACGAAAAAAGATGTTGCTATTGTAAATCTAATTCCAAGTGATTTAATGGTGAACAGTAATCCCGCTTTTTTGGAAAGTATAATGCTGAATCTGACCACCAATGCCATAAAATATTCTGATGAGAATAAAAAAGTCAGTATTGAATATTTCATTACCGATGAACCCGAATTTATCGTTTTGAATGTAAAAGATAATGGTTTAGGAATAGATTTAGAGCGCTATAAGGACGACGTTTTTGGTTTGTATAAAACCTTCCATAGAAAAGAAAATTCGAATGGAATTGGTTTGTACATTACCAAAAATCAAATTGAAAGTATGAATGGAAAAATAGAAGTAGAGAGCAAAGTCAATGAAGGCTCTATTTTCAAAGTCTATTTTAAAAAGAAATAAAGCGCGTTAGATTGCTGCTTTATTAGATTGTTTTGTTAAAGAAAAAAGCTGTCAACTTTTGCTGACAGCTTTTTGGGTTTTATGAGTAAAATGATTACTTCGCTATATTCACCGCTCTAGTTTCTCTGATTACGGTGATTTTCACCTGACCCGGATAGGTCATCTCAGTTTGTATTTTTTGTGAAATCTCAAACGATAAACTAGATGCCATATCGTCACTTACTTTTTCACTTTCAACTATAACACGTAGTTCTCTTCCGGCTTGAATAGCATAAGCATTCTTCACTCCATTGAATCCGAAAGCAATGTCTTCTAAGTCTTTCAAACGTTGGATGTACGAATCCAATACTTGTCTTCTTGCTCCAGGACGTGCACCAGAAATTGCATCACATACTTGAATAATTGGAGAGATTAAATACTTCATTTCAATCTCATCGTGGTGAGCTCCAATGGCATTACATACTTCTTCTTTTTCACCATATTTTTCTGCCCATTGCATACCTAACAATGCGTGTGGTAAATCACTTTCTGTATCAGGCACTTTTCCGATATCGTGAAGTAAACCAGCTCGTTTCGCTAATTTGACATTCAATCCGAGTTCGGCTGCCATTATACCACATAATTTAGCCACTTCTCTAGAGTGTTGTAGTAAATTTTGACCATAAGACGAACGGTATTTCATTCGTCCAATAATCTTAATCAACTCAGGATGTAATCCGTGGATACCCAAATCGATAACCGTACGTTTACCTACTTCAATAATTTCATCGTCAATTTGTTTGGTCGTTTTTGCTACTACTTCTTCAATTCGTGCTGGGTGAATACGTCCGTCAGTTACCAATTTATGCAATGATAAACGGGCAATTTCTCTTCGAACAGGATCAAAGCATGAAAGAATAATTGCTTCAGGCGTATCGTCAACTATGATTTCAACTCCAGTTGCAGCTTCTAATGCACGAATATTTCGTCCTTCACGACCAATGATTCTACCCTTAACATCATCCGATTCAATATTGAAAACCGATACACAGTTTTCTACTGCTTCTTCCGTTCCAACACGTTGGATAGTATTGATGATTACCTTTTTGGCTTCTTGTTGCGCAGTTAACTTGGCTTCTTCCATCGTTTCCTGAACATAAGCCATTGCTTTGGTTTTTGCCTCTGATTTTAAGCTTTCAACCAATTGTTCTTTTGCTTCTTCAGCAGATAAACCAGAAATTACTTCCAGTTGATCTACCTGACTCTTGTGGAGTTTTTCTAATTCTTGTTGTTTTTTGTCTAAGAATTCTATTTTTGATTCGTATTCTTTAGTTTTGGCTTCAAAATCATCATTGATTTTCTTTGCTTTTGCTAATTCACTTGAGACTTGTGATTCTTTGTCTCTAGTTCGTTTTTCGGCTTCCGCAATCTTTTTATCTTTGTTTAAAATCTCTTTTTCGTGTTCTGATTTTAATTCTAGGAACTTCTCTTTTGCTTGTAGAAGTTTGTCTTTCTTGATGTTTTCCCCTTCTAAATTTGCGTCTTTTAGTATGGATGCGGCCTCTTTCTTAGCATTTTTAATCATATTAGAAACATTGTTCTTTTCTAAATATTTTGCTATTCCAAATCCGGCGCCGACACCTACTACAATTCCAATAATTATACTTAATATATCCATAGTGTGTAAAAAAAATTATAAAAAAAGCCTACATTAATTGCTTGAATAAACTCGTAAAGACAAGTTTTGAGTTAACTCACTGTTCAAGTTTTCCGCCTAGGCGGACATACTATAGTAGCGACGATTCACTCATTTTAATTTGTTAGTGTTGAGTTTACCAAAAATGAACTAATGTAGGCAGTATTTTTAGTTATGTAAAGAACGTGTTTTTTTGTTGTTTATTTTGAGAGATAACGCTCTAATAAATCATTCAATTTGGTCAATCTTTCTATGGCTTCCGTACCATCAATTGAATTGTTGATTTGCTTTTGTTCTGCTTGAGCGGCAAATTGTAATGCACACATGGCTAATACATCTTGTTTATCGCGTACAGCATAATTTTCTTCATATTGCTTAATCACCGTATCAATTTTTTTGGAAGCACTTCGTAAACCTTCCTCCTGCGACACATCTACCGTTAACGGATAAACTCTGTCGGCAATTGATATTTTTATTTTAAGCTTTTCATCCATAGTTTTAATCGGATAACTGTGATATACAGTAATCAATTTCTCGAATTAATGAATTTATTTTAAGCTTCGTATCTCGTTTATAATCTTCACTGCCCAGCAATGAATTAGTTAATTTAAGTGATTCGTATTCTTTTTTTAGCTTTTCCAATTGTTGCGATTGGGTTTGATTGGCTAAAGTACTTTTGCTCAATTCTGCTTCCAAAGCTTTATTCTTTTCCTCTAAACGGTCTATTTTGCTTAGAAGTGAACCAATTTTACTTTCAAGAGAATCAATTATTTGTACGATTTCACTCATTTATTATCTTCTTCACTACTTTATCTTACAAATTTATAATTCCTAATCTATTAAAGCAATTTTTTATCAAAAAAAATGAATTTTAAATCAATTTATTTTTAATAAATTGGTATACAGTTTGTTATCGTTTCTATATTATTTTTTTTACCCATAAACTTTTTATATTTTAGCAAAAACAGTTTTATATCATGAGATTACTAGCCTTATTACTTATTTCCGCCTCTGTTTTTGGTCAGAAAAATTACCCCAAAGATTTTGGTGCACCTTTGGATATTCCAATGCAGTTGGCTGGAAACTTTGGTGAATTGCGTCCGAATCACTTTCACGCTGGTTTTGATTTTAAAACCAATCAACGCGAAGGCCTCAATGTGTATGCGGTTGGTGATGGTTATGTTTCTCGCATCAAAATATCAACTTATGGTTACGGAAAAGCAATTTACATCACACACCCAAATGGTTTTACTACTGTTTATGGTCACCTTCAAAAGGCAATGGGTGCGATAGAAGCAAAAATTAAAGAAACACAATACAAAGAAAGTTCCTACGAAGTTGAACTTTTTCTCAAGCCCAATGAATTGCCTGTGAAAAAAGGAGAAATAATCGGATTGTCGGGCAATACTGGCGGTTCTCAAGGGCCGCATTTGCATTTTGAGTTTCGTGATTCGGCTACAGAAAAAGCAATAAACCCTCAGTTTTTTGGCTATGATCAATTGATAAAAGACACCAAAAAACCAATTGTGAGTACATTGGTTGCTTATCCTTTAGATGCTGAGTCAATAGTAAATAAATCAAAACGCCCAATCAATTTAAATTTATCGTTGCAAAGTGACGGCACTTATATTTCAGAAAAAGTTTTGGCTACAGGAAAAATTGGTTTCGGTATCAATGCGTATGATTTAGACGATGTCTCCTATAATAGCAACGGAACTTACAAAGGTGAATTACTCACCAATGGAAAACCCATTTTTGAATACCGTTTCGACGAAATGGCTTTCGATGAAGGTCGTTACATCAATGCTTTTATTGACTATACGCGCTATAAAAAAACCAAAAGTCGCATCCAAAAATTATTCATGAAGCAACCGTATGCCTTGACAAATATTTATGAAAAAGTAAATAATGGTGTTTTAGATGTGGTTCCGAATTACGCACAGACCAATCAAATAGAAGTTTCTGATTTCAACGGTAACAAAACGATAATTCGAATTCCGGTTGAATATTCCAATCAAAAAAGTATAGTGGAACCTGATGTTGTAATTACTCCGTATTTAGTTAAAAATGGTCGCGATTTTATTTTTGAAAAAGACAACTACACCGTGACTTTTCCCGAAGGTACTTTTTACGATGATTTCTATTTGAATTTTGATGTGAAAAACGATGTACTCTTTTTACATCAAGACGATATCGGAATTCACAAAGCATTTACAATCAGTTACGATGCAAAGGATGTTCCTGAAAATCAAAGAGAAAAGTCGTTCATCGCATCAACAAACGGAACAAAATGGAGTTACATCACAACAAAACGCAATGGAACTACGTTTACTGCAAGTACCAAAACCTTAGGACAATTTAAATTGCTGAAAGATTTTGTTGCACCCAAAATCAGTAGTGCAAAGAGTATAGAGGGAAAATGGATTTCAGCACAGAAATTACTAGTTTTTACCATTTCAGATGATCTTTCGGGAATAAAATCCTATAATGGTTACCTCAATGGAAAATGGATGCTGTTTGAATACGAATCCAAATTAAACCGACTTACTCATCAATTTGAGGACGGAATTGTTGCTGAAGGAGAAAATAAATTAAAATTAATCGTGACGGATAATGTAGGAAATTCTACTACCTTTGAAACTACATTTTTCAGAAGTCAAAAACAATAAATAGATACAATTGAAGACATTTAAAATAGTTTGGGTTGCTTTATTTTTAATGGTAACCTCAGTCATTACGGCTCAAACAGCCAAAGTAGTTGGAGTTATTTCAGACGAATTTAAAGAACCAGTAGCTGGTGCCAACATCACCTGTGAAGGGAAAACAGTTTCTTCCAATAAAGATGGTTCGTATATCATTCAAATACCAGCAAATAGAGAAGTAGTAGTTGTTTTTACTCACATCACTCAAAAGAAAATTGTAGCTAAGTTTAATTTAAAAACGGGTGAAATTTTAGAGTATTATCCAGTAATGAATTCAAATGCCGAACAATTGGATGATGTTATCATTACAAGCAACAGAAAAAGTGTACAAGGAATTACCTCTTTAGAACCCGAAACCATTAAAAAAATTCCGGGTTTAAATCCGGGTGTTGAAAATGTAATCAAACTTATGGGTTCAACAGGTGGTCCAGACGATTTGAGTTCGCAATACACCGTTCGTGGAGGAAATTACGACGAGAATTTGGTTTATGTGAATGAAGTTGAAATTTACCGTCCGTTTCTGATTCGTTCGGGTCAACAAGAAGGTTTGAGCTTCACTAATTCGGATATGATTCAGAGTGTTGATTTTTCTGCGGGTGGTTTTCAAGCCAAATACGGAGATAAATTATCATCTGTTTTAGATATCACCTACAGAAAACCAAAGAAATTTGGTGCCGCTTTTGAAGCCAGTTTATTGGGCGGAAGTGCCACAGTAGATTTGGCCTCGAAAAACCAAAAATGGTCGGCGATAACCGGAGTTCGTTACCGCGATAATTCGCTTTTAGTGAATAGTAAAGAAACAGAAACCAATTTCAGGCCGACTTTCATCGACGTTCAAACCAATGTGAATTATAAGTTAAACCAAAAATGGGAACTCAGTTTCTTAGGAAATATTTCTCAAAATAAATACAATTACCAACCATTAACTCGACAAACGAATTTTGGTACGTTGAATGAACCAATTGCTCTTCAAATTTTTTATGAAGGTCAGGAAAACGACAAGTATCGAACTCTTTTTGGTGCTTTTAAATCCACTTTTACTGCAACTGAAAACAGCAATTATAAGTTCATTGCTTCTGCTTATCACACACAGGAACAAGAATATTTCGATATTGATGCTGCTTATTTTTTAGGCGAAGTCGATTCGAATATTGGTTCTGAAACGTTTGGAGATGTCACTTTTAATCGCGGAATCGGTTCACAATTGAATCACGCTAGAAACGATTTGGATGCGGTGATTGTAAATGCAGAAATTAAAGGAAGTCACAACGCCAAAAAGAAATTCCAGATTGATTGGGGAATCAAATACACGCGTGAAAATATTCGCGACCGAATTGTTGAGTGGGAAGTGATAGATTCAGCCGGATTTTCAATTAATCCACCCATTATTGATTTACCTGTGAACGACCAACCTTATAATCCGTATGTTGGACCATTAGTTCCGTTTAAAAATGTTCGTGCCACTAACTTTGTAGACATCAATCGTTTTTCAGGATTTGTTCAATCGAATACCAAAACGTACTTGGGTGAAAGTGAATTCTGGATTAATTTTGGTGTTCGTGCACACAATTGGCAAGTAACAGGCGATAAAATTGCCGATGGTAAAAACCAAATTGTCTTTTCACCGCGTTTGCAATTGGCATTGAAACCAAAACTAGAGGGTGATCATAGTGTTGTGTACCGATTGGCGACAGGATTGTACTACCAACCACCGTTTTACCGCGAACTACGCGATGAAGATGGAGTAGTGAACCCAGATGTCAAAGCACAGCAATCGATTCATTTTGTGGCTGGAGCTGATTATAATTTCAAAATGTGGAAACGACCGTTTAAGTTTGTTACCGAAGCGTATTACAAAACAATGAGTGATGTAAATACCTATACAGTTGAGAATGTTAGAATTCGTTATCGAGCCAACAACAATGCTGAAGCCTATGCTTACGGATTTGATATGCGATTGAATGGAGAATTTGTTCCCGGAACTGAATCGTGGTTTAGTTTTGGGTATTTGAAAACCGAAGAAAATCAAGATAACAGAGGTTTTATTGCGCGTCCGACCGATCAACGATTGAAATTCGGAATCCTTTTTCAAGACTATATGCCAACCTTACCTAATTTTAAATTGTATTTGAATTTGGTGTACAGTACTGGTTTACCTGGCGGTTCTCCGTCGTATGCTGATGCGTATCAATATCAAAGTCGTTTGCGTGATTATCGAAGAGCAGACGTTGGGTTTTCGTATGTATTTACCGAAAAAAATAAAGACCGTGACGATTCGCATTGGTTGAAAAAATTCCAAGATTTGTCACTCGGTTTTGAAATTTTTAACTTGTTCAACAACCAAAATGCGATTACCAATACATGGGTTCGTGATGCCTATACTAAGAATCAATACGGAATTCCGAATTACATGACTACTCGTGTTTTTAATTTAAAACTGACTGCTCGATTGTAATTATTTCACTATTTTTGACTAAAATTCTTCGAAATGAAAATCATATCAAAATACATACTGCTTGCTTTAGTTGCGCTTTTTGTTAGTTGTAAAGAAGAAGAACCGAAAAAGCCAAAAGTAAATTACGATACTAAAATTACTGCCGAAGAGCCCAAAACAAATGAGGTGAATACGATTTTAGTTTCTGATTTACCAGTACAAATGGATGGAACTTCCGTTTTAATTCATCCCATTGGTGAGTACAGTGTAGGAAGCAATTCAAAAGGTGGAGGAAAAGATAGTTTTAGAGTTTCCAATTATGGCGAATACGAAATTACTGGTTTTTTGTCGAATTTGAAATTTCAACAAATAGGTTCTGATTCCCTAAAAGTACTTACCGATAAACCGATGATGATTGAGCGAATTACTTATCTTAAATCATTCGCAGACAAGAGCAAAAAACAATTTTTGGTTTATGTCTTAGAAGATATGGATTCCAACAAAGACGGTAAAGTGGATGGTAGTGACATTAAAGATTTGTACATCAGCACTATTGATGGACAAAATTTCACAAAATTATCTGCTGATTTTCAGGAGCTTATTGATTGGAGTATGGTTGAAGTTCAAAATCGTTTATACTTCAGAACCATTGAAGATAGTAATAAAAACGGCGCTTTTGACAAAGACGACAAAGTACATTATCATTTTGTTGATTTGTTAGCAAAAGAACTTAAAGTTGAAGAATACAATCCGTTGTAAAAGAATCCTTTTTTTCTCAATAGACCTCTCTCATTAAATTAATTAACGGTGCATTAGTTTGGATAGTTCAGAAATGACTCCCAATAGAAAAACGGTAAAAACGACTGCGATTAGTGTGGCAACCACATAACAAATTATTTCTCTTACGATTAATCCGATTTTTAATGATTTAGTGTCTGAATATAATTGGTAATATGCAATTATTTGAAATGCCATTATCAAAGGGAAAAAATAATTTTTTGAACTGCTTCTTGTTTCTGGAAAAAAGAAAAATACCAATTGCGGAATCAGCATAATTAGAAATATATGCCCAATGATAAAGGTTTGTGCCACTAATAATTGCCAATAGTTGTATTTGAATTTTAAATGGAATAATTTGTATACTAAAGCATATAACGGAATCATTATTAATAGAACAAGTATGAAGTTTTTGTCGATAAATTGATTGATTTCGCTTAAATCAGTTTTCTTTACCTCTCTAAAATTAAATGTAATTTGAAGACTTTTAACAAACACAAATAAGGAAGTAATAATTAGCAAATACGTCAATGGTGGAAAATGATTGATGCGTTTGCCTTCGAAATACTCTCTGATGGTTTTCCCTGGTCGAGTAAATAATTCTTTAATTGTAAAGAAAATCCCTTTACTCAGGTGAAATGCAGAATGCGGAACTTCATGCATTACAAAGTTAAAATCGATTTCATGAGTTGCTGCTTTTTGACCACAATTTGGGCAAAAGTTACCTTGATAAATGTGTGTGCAGTTTTTACAAAGTTCTTGGTGCATGTAGGGACTGATTTCTCGCTAAAATACTAATTTCTTTGAATGTGTCAAATTTAAGATTTATTCAATAGTTTAAGAAAATAAATTTACGTCAATTATTCATAACTAGTGAAAATAGTGATTTGATTGATGATTGAAAACAGAATACAAATTTTTCCCTAAAACAAGCAAACAATTATAAAAGATAAAGTTGCCACAACGATTTTAACGATTAGATTGACCATAGCTTTAAGTGTGTTATTTTTTTAGTAAAATAAGTCAATATAAAAATCAAAAAATTGTAAAAATGTAATCTTAAACAAATAACCAATTAATTTGTCCGTCTTCTTGTGGAGAAATACTTTTAAAGAATTTTTTCGGGGTCATTCCGGTCAATGCTTTGAAGTCTTTTATCAAATGCGATTGATCATAAAATAGCAGATCATAAGTCAATGACGTTAAGTTATCTTTTGAGTTTTTCTTCATATGGGCTTTTAAAGCTTCCCTAAAACGATGGATTTTTTTAAAATCGGAAGGCGACTTGCATAGGTTGGACTCAAAATGTTTGTTTAAGTTTTGCCTTGAAATTCTGTATTTCTCCGCCAATTCGGTGATGGAATATTCTTTTTTAATATCAGTGATTAAATCATGCAAGAAAGGATGTTGAAACCCAACCAATTTAGATAACCAATAGTATTCAATCTGAGTTCTTCGTTTTTCAAAATCAACTTCATTTAAAATGGTTGTCATGGTCGATTGATAATCATCAAAAGGAATGAATCGCGAAAAAAAATCATTAGTATAATGGCATAATGATTTTTCCAGAAAAGCATTCAAACCCAAAGGCTTGAAATAAAAAGTAATTTCGTTCAAATTACCTTCGCAGATGACTTTAATCGGTTTTTTATAGTGACAAATTAAATCCGATTCGAATGGATTGCCTTTTTTTCCTCTTAAAATAGCCTGATTTTCCGAGAAAATTATTTCTGTATTTTCATACACTGAAATAATGCTATAATTGTTAGGGAACGTTAAATATTCTACACTAGTATCGGTTTCTTTTTGGGTCAAGAAGTAGTAACCTTCGATGAAGTTGCTGAGAATTTCGTTTTTAGGTTTGAAAAAATTCAGTTCCACAATGATAATAATTGTCGTGTAAATATAAGAAATTACTTAATGTTACTCCTTTTTTAATGTAGAATTATATCGAAACATTAAATTAAAATATCGCTTTCCAAATCTGATTTTTCAATTTCGAAGTCGAATCCTAATTTGGATACCAATTCAATGACTAATTTCTTATACCAATTTTCCGATTTGGGATGAATGTAAATTTTTTCAATGAGTTGATTGATATCGATGTCAATTTTGATTCCGTCGTTGATTTTGATTTGTTGATCGGATAAATCGGATAAAACACGTACTTCTCTTTCGTACTGAAAACTTTTTCGCTTGAATAGGAAAGGGAAAAACGTGTCTTCAAAGGGAATGTATTCTTTTTTATAATCGATGTAGTTGACTTCGCCGATGTATTGTTGAGTATCTTGCTCGACTTCCAACGCTTTTTGAAGTCTTCCAATGGTGGATTGAATGGCTAAACCTTCGCTATTTTGAGTAAAAATTTGCCACATGGCAAACGATTCATATTCATTAATGTGCCAACTACTTACAACTACTTTTTCACGATGCGATTTGTAATACGATAAAAACTCAGGATTGTTTTCAGAAAGTCGCTTGATCTCTTCAAAAGTGGGTTCGCTAAAAGTACCTTCGTATTGGTCTTCAAACTTGTCTGAACGCGATAAAAATAACTTTCGCGAAAGCAATAAATCTAAAAACTTAGACAAATCAAGGTATTTCCAAATAATAGTGTTTGGATCTTCAGGAAGCGTACTATTTTGATTTTTAACGTACATGATTATGGTGAATGAAATACTAAAGGTCTAAAATTATTTGATTAATTTGTTTTAAGAAATTGTTTTTTTACCATTATTTTTTGACCGTTTATTTTTTCGATTTCAATTTCATTTTTGACTCGATTTTCAAATTTCCAGAGTAAAAATTCGCAATCGTCTTTAAAATCTGTCGCTGATTTTCCTTCAACCGATTTGATTTCTTCGTCAAGTTCTAAAATAGATGCGGAACTTTCTGTATTAAATGTTTTGGCTACTATCAACAATTTTCCGTTTTTCAAATGATAATCCGCATCAAAACCGATAGAAAGTGAAACGGGTTGGTTGGATAATGCTAAATGGTATTTAGAATTAGTGTTGTTCATGATTAAAAATTTGGTAAGCGTTGAAAAGAATTTGATGCCTATTTTGTTTTCGATGTTGGCTCTCATTTCAATTTTCACGTCGTCAAAAGTGGTGTTGGCAATTTGCAATCCATCAAAACTAAAACAGAAATTGTCTGCACTGGTCATACTCGATAATCCCATGGCGAATTTTTTACTCGAAACTACCGATTCGTTGTATTTGTTTTTTAATTGAACGAAATTGGAATCTTCGATAGACGCTTCTAAAAAATCATTATAACCAGTATCGATTAAACAATTGGTGATGTTTAAATTTTGAATTTTAAAATCGGTAAAGTGCCTGAATTTATGGTATTTTACATTCATTTCAACCATTTCTGATGAAGGTTCAAAAGCATTTTTGGAGATGTAAAGCACGTTGTTTTCAAAATCAATTTTCCAGTTAAGTTGGTTAATGACATTTGCACCCAACAAAAAATAATCATTGCAAGCTAGAAATGGCATATCAAATACAACACAGCTTGAATTCTTGATGGTTTGTGAACCAATTTGCAATTCATTTATTTTAGCTTTTTTAATTTTACTATTGTTGTCATTACTGTCATTTACTTTTATTTTTCCGGATGGTTTTACGCCACTTCGTTCGGATTGATTGGTTGTGATGACACTTGTTCCTGCTCCAGTGTCCATGGCAAAATGGGTTTCAACTCCATTGACTTTTCCTTTAAAAACTAATAATGATGATTGTAGTGAGAATGGAATCGTATCAACCTCGACTTCTTGGGCTTGAATAACTATTCCAGTAAAAATAATAATCAGTGTAAGTAGTTGTTTTTTCATGCTTTAATTTAGTTTTTTAATGGCTCTTGAGATGAATATTCCACCTATAATTCCTGGTAAACTCCACGCCAAAATAGGAGGAAGAAAGGTGTTGTTTACCACCAAAAATGCCGTAAAAGCTGCAATATAAGCTCCAGTCATTCGGCCAATATGGTTTTTTAACCAGTATTTTTTATCCGTTACTTTTCCGACGTATGCTTTATATTCGGTATAACACAACCGTAAGCTTACAAATCCGAATCCTGCAAAAACCAATCCAAAAAGTTCTTTTGCTATAAGGTATTTACACGCAATATAAAAGAAAATCAGACTGCAAATCACCATTGCAAAGGTCAAAATGGTGTCAAATGGTTGAGGTTTCTGACCTTCGTGTACTTTTTTTAATCGAACCATTCGATAACCCGAAATGGATAAATAAACGGTAAAAACCCCTACTATGAATAGAAATAAATTGGGGTGAACCACTGACAAATAAAACGCACATAACCCGGTAGAAACCATTGCGACAGTAAATAGTTTACCACTGTTTCGATGCAGTTGATCTCCTTTTTTTCTTAGTAAAATATACGTTCCTAAAAGAAGTCCAGTTGAACCCGAAATAATGTGCAGAACTAAAATGATTTGAAACAACATGGTTTTCAGTTTAAATGAATAATGAACCAAAAGTATTCGTTCTTTTTTTGATCACACTATTTTTCTTACTGAACTGTTTTATTTGATTGATGAACTGTTGTTTGACTATTCAAACGATTGTAATGTAACTAAGTTGGAATACGTTCCATTTAAAGCTAATAATTCAGCATGCGTTCCTTGTTCTACAATTTCGCCTTTTTTCATCACCACAATAGTATCTGCTTTTTGAATAGTAGACAAACGGTGAGCAATTACAATTGAAGTTCTATTTTGCATCATGTTTTCCAAGGCAACCTGAACGAGTTTTTCACTTTCAGTATCCAAAGCCGAAGTTGCTTCGTCCAAAATCATAATTGGCGGATTTTTCAATACGGCACGCGCAATGGATAAACGTTGTTTTTGTCCACCTGATAATTTTCCACCTGCATCACCAATATTGGTATCAATTCCGTTTGGTAAATCTTTGACAAATTCATAGGCATTGGCAACTTTCAAAGCATCTACGATTTCTTCATCAGTGGCTTCTGGCTTACCAATTAATAAATTATTTTTTATAGTGTCGTTGAATAGGATAGAGTCTTGAGTTACTAAACCAATCATGTGACGTAATGATTTCATGGTCATGTCTTTGATGTTGATGCCATCAATTTTCACGCTTCCTTCGTTTACATCATAAAAACGCGTCAATAAGTTAGCAATCGTACTTTTTCCGCTACCCGATTGACCTACAAGCGCAACTGTTTTTCCTTTTGGAACTTCTAAAGAGAAGTTTTTTAACACGTTTTCATCTTCGTATTTGAAATTGATTTTTTCAATAGAAAGAGCCGAATCGAACGATTTTTTTTCAATAGCATCAGGTTTGTCGGTGATGGTATTTTCAACTTCCAATACTTCGAACACACGTTGAGCCGCAGACATTCCGCTTTTTACAGCATACGTCGCTTTTGAAATGGCCTTGGCTGGAGTCAATATGTTGTAGGCCAATCCCATATAAGCGATGAATTGTCCGCCTTCTAAAACCGCTTTACCATTGGGTAATTGTTCCACTAATACCATGTTTCCACCGTACCAAAGTAAAACGGCAATGACTACAATTCCTAAAAATTCACTAAAAGGCGAGGCAAGGTTATTTTTTCTACCAATGCTGTTAGCTAATCGTTGTAATCGTGTGGCCGAATCGTCGAATTTTTTTTTGAAAAGAGTTTCAGTATTGTAACTTTTTACGACTTTCAATCCGGATAGAGATTCTTCCACAATCGAAATTAAAAATCCACCTTCAGCTTGACTGCGTTCGGATTTTGCTTTTAATGATTTACCGATTTTGGAAATGATATAACCCGAAATGGGTATAAAGATGAATACAAAAAGAGTCAATTTAACACTGATGTAAAACATAGCTCCAATAGTGAAAAGAATCGTCATAGGTTCTTTTACGATGAGTTCTAATATCGAAAAAAATGAGTTTTGTACTTCTCCAATATCGCCCAACATTCGGGCCATGATGTCGCCTTTTCGTTTTTCAGAATAATACGAAACGGGTAAGTCGATGATTTTGGAATACATAGTATTTCTAAGGTCTCTTAAAATACCATTTTTGAGAATCATCAAATGATTGGAAGCTAGGTAGTTGAAAATATTTTTGAAAAGGAAAGTAGAAATTACAAGTCCAACAACAAGTAATAAGGCATATTGTTTTCCGTTTTCCTGACTCAATGTTGTGATGTAGTAGTACAAATAGTCTTTACCGTATTTGGTTATTTCTGTAATTCCGGTATAAGTAGGTTTTTCCAATACCTGTTGCGCACTGCTAAAAAGTACGTCCAACATTGGAATTAATGCCACAAAAGACAAGGTACTGAAAAGTGCATATAAAATATTATAAATCACATTCCAAACCACATGAAATTTATAAGGCTTTATAAAAGGAATGATTTTCTTTAAATTTTCGTCCATTAGTTTAATTGCATTGCTGCTATGATGTTTTTAATTTTCTCGTCGAGTTGCTTTTCTACACTTTCAATGTCTTCGATGCGCTCTACAGTATCGTTTACACTAAAATAGAATTTGATTTTAGGTTCGGTTCCGCTTGGTCGAGCGCAGATTTTTGAACCATCTTCCAAATAGTAAATCAAGACATTGGATTTCGGTATTGAAAGAGTTTCCATTTCACCCGAAATTAAGTTTCTTGAAGTTGAATTGTCATAGTCTTCGATACAAACCACGCGTTGACCGTTGATTTCGGCAACAGGATTTTCACGTAAGTCAATCATCATTTGATTGATTTCTTGTAAGCCAGAAATTCCTTTTTTAGTCAGCGAAATAAGATGTTCTTTGTATAATCCAAAATCAACATATAAATTCAATAATTCTTTATAGAGTGAACTTCCAGCTGCTTTTGCTTGAGCTGCAATTTCGCATACTAGTAATGTAGCTCCAACAGCATCTTTATCGCGCACAGCATCGCCTACCATGAATCCGAAACTTTCTTCACCACCACCAATAAACTGTAGTTGAGGAAAATCTTTTATGAATTTTGCGATCCATTTGAAACCCGTTAAACCTACTTTGCATTCTACTTCGTAAGCAGATGCCAATTCGAGCATCATCGGAGTAGAAACTATGGTTGAACCAATGAATTGGTTGCCAGTAATTTTGCCAGCGCGTTTCCATTGTTCGAGTAAAAAAGCGGTCATGATTACCATGGTTTGATTTCCGTTTAACAAAATCATTTGTCCATTAGTATCACGAACGGCAACTCCTAAACGATCGGAATCAGGATCGGTGCCGATAACAATATCACCATTTATTTTTTCGGCCAAAGACAAAGCCATTGTCAATGCTTCAGGTTCTTCTGGGTTGGGAGATTTTACGGTTGGGAAATCGCCATTAGGTTCGGCTTGCTCAGGAACTACGTTTACGTCAGAATATCCAGCTTGCGCTAATACATTAGGAATCGCTTTAATTGATGTTCCGTGAAGTGAAGTATATACAATTTTTAAATTCTCTTTAGCAGATGATGGAGTGTTGAAACTCGCATTAGCAATGGTCGACTTACAGAAAGCTTCGTCAATTTGAATATCGATGTATTCGATTAAATTCTCGTTCGCTTCAAATTTGATTTCATTGTAATTTAAAGCTTCAATTTTCTGAATGATTTCGTTGTCTTGCGGTGGAACTAATTGGCCGCCATCTTGCCAATATACTTTGTATCCGTTGTATTCTGGTGGATTGTGCGATGCGGTTAATACAATTCCTGCATGACAATTCAGGTGTTTCAAAGCAAATGACAATTCAGGTGTTGGTCGCATATCCGAAAACAAATACACATGAATTCCATTCGCCGAAAAAACATCGGCGACTACTTTTGCTAAGGTGTTACTATTATGACGGCAATCATAAGCAATAGCTACTTTTAGTTGCTCATTCGGAAACGATTGAATCATATAATCAGACAAACCTTGAGTATTTTTACCTAAAGTGTATTTGTTGATTCGATTGGTTCCAACTCCCATTACACCGCGCATTCCGCCTGTTCCAAACTCTAAGTTTTTGTAGAAACTTTCTTCCAATTCCTTCGGATTTGAGGTCATCATTTCTTTAATCGCGTTTTGGGTCTGCTCGTCAAAAGCGGGTGTTAACCATTCGTTTACTTTGTCTAAAATGTTTTGTTCAATGTGCATAATCGTATTATTTATAACCAATTTTTGGTCGGTCTTTTGTAGTAGTGTTTTGTTGATTTTTGTCCATCAAAAAGTTCAATATTTTGTATATATCAGGCAATTGATTTTCAATGTCTTCTACTTTTTTACTTATTTCTTCTAAACTCAAAATCGAATTTCGTAAAAGAACAAAAATGCGCATAATTGCGATATTGATTTTTATTGCTTTTTCTGAATTTAAAATACTGGAAAGCATGGCAATTCCTTGTTCTGTAAAAGCAAAAGGTTTCGACCCACCAAATTTACTCTTTGATGGTATCACAAATTGTGACACCAAGCTTTCAATTTCGGTTTCTGATAATTCAAACATAAAATCATCAGGAAAACGGTTGATATTTCTTTTTACAGCTTGCTTTAAAACTCTTGTTTCAATTTCGTAAAGTAGTGCTAAATCATAATCGAGCATTACTTTTTGGTTTCTAATAAAATGAATTTTATTAGTAATTAGTTCAATATTCTTCATTTGGCAGATAATAATTGTAAAGGCGATTAAAAAAGTGTTTTTTATTTCATGTTAACTTCAGTAGCAATTTTATAGCGTTCTTCGTTGTTTTTGGTTCGTAAAATAATTTCCCCTAAGAAACCTGCTAGAAATAATTGTGTGCCAATTATCATGGCAGTTAATGCGATGTAAAACAAAGGATTACTAGTTACTAATATGGTCTCAAATCCAGAATAAAGTTTTATTAATTTTACTACAATGATAAATGTAGTGGATATAAATCCAATGACAAACATCAAAACGCCAACAGCTCCAAATAAATGCATTGGACGTTTTCCGTAGCGCGATAAAAACCAAATAGTGATTAAATCTAAGAAGCCATTGATGAAACGATTGATGCCAAATTTGGATTCTCCGTATTTTCGGGCTTGGTGTTTAACGGGTTTTTCACCAATTTTTCCAAAGCCAGCATTTTTAGCTAAAACTGGAATATAACGATGCATTTCGCCCGAAACCTCAATGTTTTTAATGACAACATTTTTATATGCTTTTAGGCCACAATTAAAATCGTTTAGCTGGACACCAGAAGTTTTTCGGGCGGCCCAATTGAAAAGTTTGGAGGGCCAGTTTTTAGTTACAACTGAATCGTATCTTTTTTTCTTCCAACCAGAAACCAAATCAAAATTCTGATTCAATACCATGTTGTAAAGCTCGGGTATTTCATCTGGACTGTCTTGCAGGTCAGCATCCATGGTAATAATCACGTCTCCTTTTGCTTTGGCAAACCCAGCGTGTAATGCTTGAGACTTACCGTAATTTCGTAGAAATTGTATGCCTTTTACATTTGAATCTTCAGCCGAAAGACGTTCAATAGTGTTCCAAGAATCATCAGTACTACCATCATCAATAAAAATAACTTCGTACGAAAAATTATTTTCATTCATGACTTTGACAATCCAAGAATGAAGTTCAGGTAACGATTCTTGCTCGTTTAATAATGGGATAACTATGGATAAATTCACTATTCTTTGTAGGCTGGTTTAGATTTAAAAATTGCAGCAAGTATAATCCCAAAAACAGCACTAAAAATCATACTAAATACGGATCCTTTTAATTGTTCAATTGTTGAGAATTGATCAGATTCTTGCAGTTTTTTTATTGTTTCATTGATGCTGGCACTAGGAGCATCAAATTTTTCCATCATTTCAACGGTTGATTTTATAGATAATTCTTTGATAGCATCTTTGGCCGAAGGATCAATAAAATTAAAAAGAAGTATATTGAAAACAACTGAAATTAAAATACCAACTACTGCTGAAATGAAATAGGTAGTGAAGGCATCTTTAAATGAAAAAACACCACCTAATTCTTTTTTGGTTTTAGATAGCAATACAACTCCAATAATAATGTAAAAAGCGATTAAACATAAGCCTACCCATACTGAAGTGAATAAATTCAAATCAATTGTATACATTAACGTTGTGATTAGGATTGATATAACTCCAGTTATAATTCCAAAAGTTATTCCGTTTTTCTTAACTATTTCATTCATGGTTTTAAGTTTTTAAATAATCTACAAATATAGTAATTCCGTTATTACTAAAGTTAGTTCGGTATAATTAAAAAAAGTTACACTTTAGTTTGATTTTTAAAAAATAGTTGTATTTTTGCACACTCAAATAAAAATAGAATAATTAAAAGTTGTAGCCAGTTTATACCTTTTGAAATAAAAGCTTCAAAACGAACTACTTCATAACAAATAAAAGATTTACAAAAATGAAAAAAGGAATTCACCCAGAAAATTACAGATTAGTTGCTTTTAAAGACATGTCAAACGAAGATGTTTTTATTACTAAATCTACAGTAGAAACTAAAGAAACTATCACAGTTGATGGTGTTGAATATCCAGTGTACAAAATGGAGATTTCTAGAACTTCTCACCCTTTTTACACAGGTAAATCCAAACTTATTGATACTGCAGGACGTATTGATAAATTCAAAAACAAATACGCAAAACACGGAAAATAATAGTTTTAAGTGTTCAAATTTTATTAAAGCCTTCCAATTTATTGGAAGGTTTTTTTATTGAAATAAATTGTAACTTTGAGACCAATAGTTACCAACAAGTCCTAACTTGTTTTTCAATACATAGATATGAATTATATTTTATTCGACGGAACCGTTCGCAATGCGCTTCTACCTTTTACATTTACGCGCCCTGTTGCTGAAATTAGAATTGGAATTTTAACCATTCGTGAAAAATGGGAGAAATACCTGGGTTATACTACCACTACATTGACTGAAGAATACCTCTCTGAAAAATATCCGATGGTAGAAATGGAAGATAATATCATGATTAATGCTTCTTTTTTACCTAATGATATACTTTCTGAAATGGTTAGAAATCTCGAAAAAAATCAAGCTATATTTAAAGGTGAAGAAGTAATTGCATTTTATACTAATGATACTCAGGATGAAGTTGATTTTGATAATTATGAAATTTTAGAGTTCAATGAAGATTGTCTTACAGTAGAGCATACTTGGGATATTTTTGCCAAAAATGACGCCGCTTTGCGAGAAGATTTTGAATTGATAACGGAAGGAAGAAGTTCACAACCGATTCCAAAATCAGTTAATGTTCTTTCTCCTGAAAACATTTTTATTGAAGAAGGAGCGAAGTTGGAGTTTGTGACTTTAAACGCATCAACCGGACCGATTTATATTGGTAAAAATGCCGAAATTATGGAAGGTTCTGTGATTCGCGGTCCATTTGCTTTGTGCGAAGAAGCGCAAGTAAAATTGGCAACCAAAGTGTACGGGGCAACTACTGTTGGGCCACATTGTAGAATAGGTGGAGAAGTAAATAATTCGGTTCTTTTTGGGTATTCTAATAAAGGGCACGACGGATTTTTAGGGAATTCCGTCTTAGGAGAATGGTGTAATATTGGTGCGGATAGTAATAACTCAAATCTGAAGAATAATTATGAAGAAGTAAAATTGTGGAGTTATGAAACTGAAAATTTCGCCAAAACAGGTTTGCAATTTTGTGGATTAATGATGGGAGATCATAGTAAATGCGGAATCAATACGATGTTCAATACCGGAACTGTAATTGGTGTGAGTACTAATATTTTTGGCTCAGGTTTTCCTCGCAATTTTGTGCCGAGTTTTTCTTGGGGCGGAGCAGCAGGTTTTACAACTTATTTAACTTCCAAAGCGTTTCAAACAGCAAAAATAGTGATGTCACGACGCCATGTTGATTTTACCGAAGAAGATGCAAAGATACTTGAGCATGTTTTTGAGGAAACTAAAAAATATAGAAAAGAGTAGTCAATTATTGACTACTCTTTGTTTCTCTTATTTCAAGTGAGGGATTTATTGTTGGTTCTGAAGTGGTCATGTTTTTCCCAGCTTGGCTTTCAAAATTCATTTCTTTTTCAACTATTTTTAAATCGCGATTCAAAGGTTTAAAACGCATATCTGAATATCTTGAAACTTGTCCGTTTCGTTCTTCATCAGCTCTAAAAGCCACAATTTGATACGAAAATGAAACGTTAGAATTGCCATTTTGTAATTCTTTTACTTCAAAACTAGTGGCTGTTTTATTAAAAACATACACTCCTTTACAGTCGCCTTCTAATTGAATGAAGACTTTCATTGGGTGCGTTTCATCTACTCGTATGTTTTTGGTAAGCACTGGGTCAATGTCAATTTTAGCATAACCATTAGTAAGGTTTCCAATGCCGTAATCTTGGAATAAAGCTTCTGGAGCTTCTGGAGCTGCCATGATGCGCTCTTTTCCTTCGTTGTCTTGAACTAAAGTATTCACCGTTCCAAAGCCTAAAATTTTGTAAACCACATTGTCAACCACAGAGCCCACAGTGGCAACTGCGTTGATTCCGCCACCGCTGCTCACATAAAATAGTCCTCCCATTCTGTCAATTGTGGTTGAAAACCCATAATTTGATCTACCTTCAACACCAACATACTCACCACCAGCAGTAATTCCTTTGCCGGCTTCAGGAACAGCGCCTATAGCACCTAGCGTAAACCATCCTAAGTTAGTTCCGATTCCTCCACTCACAACATTTAAGGCAGTTGCAGTTGGATTGGTGTAGTAAAATGTAGCACCCAAGTCCCGGTGTACGGTAAGTCGACTCACAAATGTTCCACCAACTAAATTACCAGCTACTGTGTTGGGTGTGTTATTGAGTGAAAATTCAAATTGACCGCCAGGATTGTAATTGAACATCGCGGGATAATTACCACTTGACATTTGTCGAGTTCCTCCATTGTAATAGCTGTTAAAATAGATTCCAGGCCAGTCGGAAACCATAGCCATCCCTAATGAGTTAGGTGTTAAGTTAAAAGTAGCCACCGTATTACCAACCGCACCTTGAGTTTGTAATCTAGCTCGGTCTGGAGCTGTTGTTCCTATTCCAGTATTTCCATTAGCCACAATTAATCCGTAGTTGTTTGTTCCTCCTAATGCCTCAAAATATCCTCCGTAATTTATTGTTGTTCCAGTGCCTGTTGCAGCACCATAAACTCCATAACGTGAACCAGCTGTTCCAGTAGAAATATTATAGCTTCCAAAAGAGCCGCCAAAATAAGTGCCACCATTGTTGATTGCTCTTGATCCCATATAGCTGCCTTCAAAATAGCCACCGTATCCGTAACCAGGATTGTTCAACGCTCTCCCATATAAACCAATACCGTCTGTGTTTCCAATAAAGGTGTTTTCTGAAAAAGTAGCTATTGCTGCTGAAGTTGGAGTTACGATATGTGTTCTATAAAGCGGGTTTCCAGTTCCAATGCCAATAAATCCTGAAGTTTGTTTGACGCGAAAACGCTCAATGTTGTTCGTTCCAAATACGATGTCATTAGCATCAGTCGTTCCTAAAAAATTTTCTGTACCAGCAATTGTGGATGTGCCATAAGTGATTGGAAGAGCTGGATCGTTTGTGGACGTGTTTCCGTTTAAACTCCAATCTCTAGAGTTGTTTCCGGTAAAAGAAATCCAATTCACACCATCCCAATAATAATAACCTGGACTTACCCCGTTGATACCAGCTACAGTTGAGGTATTGTAAACCAATGTTGATGTAGTTAAAGCACCGCCTTGTGGATTAACAACAGGAGCAGCAACATTATTGGCAGTCAAAGCTACTCTTGGAATTAAAAAACCATTTGTAGTTGAGTTTACATCGAGCATTCCGTTGGGAGTTAGTGTGTTTATCCCTATTTGTGCATACGACAAAACAGAGATGAATAACGCTAATAAAGTAGTACTTTTCTTCATAATTAATTCATTTTCATTTATATACTAATAAATGTAACTTCTTTAGTTGGTTTCTAAAATAGAATATCGATTAGTGGCGTATTTAATCGATTAAAAGCAAATTATTATTAATCAAAAAGTTAATATGGTGAAAATTAAATTAATTAGTAGTTTTTTTCTTAGGGAAAATGCATTTAATAAGTTAATTATAAGAATTATCCGTAAAGCTTGAGTATTTAATAAACTTTTTAATCAGATTTGAATTTTGAAATGAATATTGTGTTTAAATTTGCAGTCTCAATTTTTTGACAACGATTTCATTAATTGAGGCGTATTTATGGAAAACAAAAAAAGAGTAGCCTTCTATACTTTAGGCTGTAAATTGAATTTCTCCGAAACTTCTACTATCGCGAGAAATTTTCAAGATGAAGGTTTTGATCGTGTTGACTTTGAAGAAGTGGCCGACATCTACGTTATCAATACCTGTTCGGTTACCGAAAATGCTGATAAACAATTCAAACAAGTAGTAAAAAAAGCGCTCAAGCTAAACGATAAGGCTTTTGTTGCCGCAGTGGGTTGCTATGCTCAGTTAAAGCCTGAAGAATTAGCAGCTGTAGATGGCGTTGACTTAGTTTTAGGTGCTACCGAAAAATTCAAAATCACCGATTACATCAACGATTTGTCCAAAAATGATTTGGGTGAAGTACATTCCTGCGAAATTGAAGAAGCCGATTTTTACGTTGGAAGTTATTCCATTGGAGACCGAACGAGAGCGTTTTTAAAAGTACAAGATGGTTGTGATTATAAATGTACGTATTGTACAATTCCTTTGGCACGCGGAATTTCACGCAGTGATGCGTTGGAGAATGTATTGAAAAATTCCTACGAAATTTCACAACAAGGAATTAAAGAAATTGTGCTCACCGGAGTAAATATAGGTGATTACGGTAAAGGTGAATTCGGAAATAAAAAGCACGAACATACTTTTCTCGATTTGGTGAAAGCCTTGGATGAGGTGGAAGGAATTGAACGTCTTCGAATTTCGTCAATTGAACCCAATTTGTTGAAAAACGAAACCATTGAATTTGTGGCTCAAAGCCGCACTTTTGTTCCGCATTTTCATATTCCGTTGCAAAGTGGAAGCAATGAAATTTTAGGAAAAATGAAACGTCGTTACCAACGCGAATTGTATTCGGATCGAATTGCTAAAATTCGTGAAGTAATGCCTCATGCCTGCATTGGTGTCGATGTGATTGTCGGTTTTCCTGGTGAAAGCGATGAACATTTCTTAGAAACGTATCATTTTTTAAATGAATTGGATATTTCGTATCTGCACGTTTTTACCTATTCTGAAAGAGACAATACAGAAGCGGCTGAAATGAGTGATGTTGTGCCGATGAATGTACGATCAAAGCGAAGTAAAATGTTGCGCGGACTTTCAGTAAAAAAACGCCGTGCTTTTTATGAAAGTCAAATTGGAACGAATAGAACTGTACTTTTTGAAGGTGAAAATAAAGAAGGTTACATCCACGGATTTACCGAAAACTATGTTAAAGTAAAAACACCATGGAACCCAGAATTGGTTAATACTTTACATGATATTCGTTTGACGCACATTGATGAAGATGGAAGCGTTCGAATGGAGTTCATGAATGTTGAAGTATAATATAAACCCTGAAATAAAGACTATTTCAGGGTTTTTTATTAGGATTAATTTACTGATTCTACTAATCGAATGAATTCGGAACGATAACCGTCTTCATCATTGGATAATCCCGAGCGAGCTAATTTTTTGATTGCCTCAGAAGAAGTGTTCGAAATCAATTTAGACTCTCTTAATGTAAGTCCAAACCAAGCTACTGCTGAGCTGAATCTAAAATCAGACGAACAACTGTTTAAAGCTACCGATTGGTCTTCAATCGTTTTAATCATTTCAATACTTTTCTCACCATTGGGTTTTTTATATCTGAATTTGATGGTGGCCAGTTCTTCATCATAATTGCTTTCGTCTAATTGTACTTTGGTGTATTTTAAATCGGAAGGAACAAAACTGCTTTCAACTCCAGTTGGGATTATTTCATACAAAGCAGTCACCGAATGGCCACTTCCTAATTCGCCCGCATCGATTGCATCGTTTTTAAAATCTTCAGCATTGAGTTTTCGGTTTTCATAACCAATTAAACGATACGCTTGTACGTGTTTAGGGTTGAATTCAATTTGGACTTTTACATCTTTGGCTATGGCAAACATCGAACCTTTGAATTCTTTTCCTAAAAACCGATTGGCTTCCTGGATGTTATCGATGTAAGCGTAATTTCCGTTTCCTTTATCGGCCAAAATTTCCATTTTGCTGTCTTTGTAATTGCCCATTCCAAATCCTAAAACGGTCAAAAACACACCCGATTTTCGTTTTTCTTCAATCAAATCTTCCATTTCATTATCCGACGACATGCCTACGTTAAAATCACCGTCAGTTGCCAAAATCACGCGATTATTTCCTTCTTTGATGAAATTTTCTTCAGCAATTTTATAGGCCAATTCGATTCCTTCTCCGCCAGCAGTGCTTCCTCCAGCTTCCAGTTCGTCAAATGCATTGATGATGGCTTGTTTTTCACTTCCAGAAGTTGGCTCCAAAACTACACCAGCCGAACCCGCATAAACCACGATGCTTACTTTGTCTTTTGCTCTGAGTTCTTTCACCAAAACTTCCATGGATCTTTTTAATAAGGGCAATTTGTTTTCGTCGCTCATCGAACCTGAAACGTCAATTAAGAAAACCAAGTTGGAAGCGGGCAAATTGGATGTAGAAATGGTTTTTCCTTGCAACCCAATTTTAAGTAGTTTGTGATTGGAATTCCACGGACTTTCACTGTATTCAGTAGCGATGGAAAACGGATGTTCGTCGGTGGGTTGCGGATAATTGTATTTAAAGAAATTTACCATCTCTTCAACACGAACTGCGTCTTTGGGTACTTTTTGTCCATTGTTGATGAATCGTCTAATGTTGGTGTACGAAGCATTATCAACATCAATGGAAAAAGTAGAAAGTGGTGCTTTTGTAGGTGATTCAAAGGGGTTTTCAGTCCATTCAGCATAACTTTCAGTATTTTCATTAGCGGTAGTAACATCCTGAAAATCTTCAGGTAGTGCGGGTTCTTGTGCAGCATCAGTAATTATGCTTGTTTCGGATTCTATGTTTTCTGCGTTTTTGCAATGGGTCAAAAAAAGCAATAGGAATGCCGTTAAATAAAAAGGATACTTTTTCATTTAATAAAAGGTTTTAGAAATTTGTGATTGATTTTTGTACTCGAAATAATTTCTGGCATTCCGGATTTACCTTGAAAATTACCTCTTTTTTCGCTAATTCAAATTTGATGCCAAGATTTTTGCATCATACTGAAAATTTATAAATAGCCTGATTTTATTGAAGATAATTGATTGTAATAATCAAAAAAGTTGAGTATTAATTAAAGCTTTGCTTTATTGTTTAAAAAATAATCAAAAATTAAATTTTAGATTTTAAAGTAACTTTAAAATAGGAATTTTAAACTTTCATTTTAATATTTCGAATGAAACCGAATCTTTGTAATTCGAAAAACGGTCTCACTGTATTGCTCGATAAATTCGTACTTGTGTCTGCCTGGTTGTTTGAAATTGATGATTTTATCAGCTGAAACTTCATAGTATCGGTTGTTGCCTTCCA
The DNA here is from genome assembly GCF_035299245.1 of Flavobacterium sp. GTDB lineage: Bacteria > Bacteroidota > Bacteroidia > Flavobacteriales > Flavobacteriaceae > Flavobacterium. The sequence continues at coordinate 48,745 of NZ_DATGWY010000019.1, forward strand.
TCATAAATTTCAATCCGTTTTTGCGATAAGCCGAACGAATCAAATCAAATTCAGATAAATTCCAGGTAGTGTGTTCCGCATCAATATCGTCTATTTCTGAAAACAAACCTTCAGAAACTTCCGTTTTACAACCATAGTACTTTTCGATGGTTTCGAAAAAAGCAATAATTTTTGAATTTAAATCGTCGGAGTTCATTTGATAAATATACTAATTTTCTAAAAAGAAAAATTCCAAATTCTACTTTCGTAATGAAACCAGAATTTGGAATTTGTTTATAACTTTAAAATTAAACTTATATTTTAATTCCGGGAGGCAATAAATCTCTGTAAGTAGTATTTTTTCTCATAAAAGCAGCAATTTTTGGCAAAATGGGAACTACTTTTAGTTTGCGTTCGTAGGCGATTTCCATAATGTTCTTTAGCAAATCAGAAATGAATTCCTCGTTATCAAACCCTTCGAAAGTATTAATTCGCGTCAGAAATATTTTTTTCTCTTGAAATGAATATTCCACAGAAATCATCTTTCCCTCAATTAAAGTCTCAAATTGCCTAGCAAATGTATTGTCTTTAATTTCCATCTTTTCTAAAATTAACGGTGTTTCCATAATCAATTCAATCAAATATTTTAATTTTATGCAAATTTCGGAATAATAAATTGATTAATCGAATTTAGTACGTTAAAAATGAATAAAATCCCCGTTTATTTTGTGCCTGGCATGGCAGCCAACACAACTATTTTTGAAAACATCAGTTTGCCAGCCGAACAATTCGAAGTAATTTTCATTCCTTGGAAACTTCCCAAGGGTAAAGAAACCATTCAGAACTATGCCAAAAGAATGGCTAAAGAGGTCAAACATGAAAATGCAGTACTAATTGGTGTTTCATTTGGTGGAGTAATGGTGCAGGAAATGGCGGCTTTTTTAAAACTTCGAAAATTGATTATTATATCCAGTGTGAAATCGAGTTCTGAATTACCGCGTCGTATGAAAATCGCCAAAACAACTAAAGCCTATAAACTATTGCCAACAAGTTGGCTGAAAGACGTTGAAAAGTTCGTCAAATATGCTTTTGGAGATAATTTAAAACGCAAATTGAAGCTGTACGAAAAGTATTTGCACGTTCGTGATAAAGGTTATCTCGATTGGGCTATTGAAAACATGATGTGTTGGGAACGAGCCAATTGTGATCCTAATGTGATTCATATTCACGGCGATGCTGATGAGGTTTTTCCAGTTAAACACATCAAAAAATACATTAAGGTAAAAGGCGGAACTCATGCCATGATTCTCAGTAAATACAAATGGTTCAATGCCAATTTACCAAAAATTATTACCGAAGAATAGGCTTTTCGGTCTGGTTTTTGTACATTGCCATAACAAAGAAAATGATTATGAAAAGACTAAAGTATTTTGGGTTGGCCGCATTGGTTGTGGTTTTGAGTAGTGTGTTGATTTACAGTGTAGATAGAGATGAAGTTCACTTGGGTTCGTCGATGTATGTACCAGCCGATGTGAGTTTCTCTAATGAAAAAGCACCGTTGGAAGTCTACGATGTGAAAGAACGTTTTGAACGCGAACTGTTAGTCAATGCCAATTTACACTCATCAACTATATTAATTATCAAAAGAGCCAATCGGGCATTTCCTGTTATCGAGCCGATTTTAAAAGAATACAATGTTCCAGACGATTTCAAGTACTTGGCTGTAATCGAAAGTTCGTTGACCAATGCTGTTTCATCTGCTGGAGCACGTGGTTTTTGGCAATTTATGGAAGGTACGGCTAAAGAAAGTGGAATGGAAGTAACACTAACTGTTGACGAGCGCTATCATTTAGTAAAATCAACTCACGCAGCTTGTAAATACTTGTTAAAAGCCAAAGAAAAATTCGGAAGTTGGACATTAGCCGCTGCTTCCTACAACGCTGGTATGGCCGGAATCGCCAATCAAATAGAATCGCAAAAAGTGTCCAATTACTATGATTTATTGCTTAATGAAGAAACGTCTCGTTATGTTTTCAGAATCTTAGCATTAAAACAAATTATGGAAAATCCGCAAAATTTTGGGTTCGCAGTAAACAAAGACGATTTATACGAATTGCTTCCAACCAAAAAAGTAGAAGTTGATTCTACTATTAATGATTTAGCCGATTTTGCCAAAACACAAGGCATCAATTATAAAATTTTAAAACTGCACAACCCTTGGCTACGCGATAAGAAATTGCCGAATCCAACGAAGAAGTTATATGTGATTGAGATTCCTACGGAAGGATATTGAATTAGACTGTAAGATTTTAAGATTGTAAGACAGTATGACTGTAAAACAATTAAATAAAAAAAACACTTTCAAATTTACTGAAAGTGTTTTTTGATTTTATGCCTATAGAGCAAAATCTTACAGTCTTACAGTCCTAAAGTCTTACAGTCCCAAAGTCAACTATATTTTTTTCAGTTGCTCCTTCATCATCGCAATCTGATCTTTCAACATGCCTTGTTTGTCTAATTTCTTAACTTCTGCGATTAAATTAGTAGCTTCAAGTTTTCGTCTTCTTGACATTGCAACACCAGCCAAATTCAGTTTAGCTACGGCCAAATCCATGTCCATATTCAACCCTAATTCAATTGCTTTTTTGAAGAATTTTTCAGCTTGAAGTAGGTTTGTTTGTGACAACATCAATCCTTGTAAATAATTATAGTAACCTTGTTGTTTTTGAACCAAAGCCGTTTCTGGATTTGAAATTTTGGCTAACCATTTCTTAGCGCCATCAAAATTTTGCTTTCTCAATTGTAAAAAAGCCAATAAAATAAATTCGTTTTTAAAGTAAAGAAACAACGGAACTAACGATAAAAAAATCAGGAAAATTCCGTTTCCAATGTTGCTTTCTGTGAATTGCCAAACGGCTGCCACTATAATAAGAGCGACTAAAATTAATTTGATATTTCTGTGAAACATAATAGTGTTTTTTTTGAGGTGACAAAGATAATAAAAGCAATTTAAAATATTTTTAAAAAACTACTTGCAAGTAATAAAAATCGTTGTATATTTGCACTCGGTTTTAAAAAGACCTCTAAAACGAATAGTACACGATTTAAAGATAAAAAGCAATGAGCAAAAGAACGTTTCAACCATCGAAAAGAAAAAGAAGAAATAAACACGGATTTATGGACAGAATGGCTTCTGCAAATGGAAGAAAGGTCCTTGCGCGTCGTAGAGCTAAAGGAAGACATAAATTGACAGTTTCTTGCGAACCAAGACACAAAAAATAATGATTCGCATTCAATCAATATCAAGCCGTTACTTTTATTAGTAGCGGCTTTTTTTTAAGTCATTGCGAGCCTACGAAGCAATCTGTTCATAAATATTAATAATTATTTGAAGCTATTTCCCGCTTTCCACTGCAATCTTTTTATTTTTGATTGCTCGTGCCTCGCACCAAAAATAAAAAGGATTTTCGTTGCAATCGGGGCTAGGGCAAATACTTCAAAATTCAACATTCGTTAATCGAAATTCAAATTTTAGTTACGAAAGTTGGAAATGAAAACAAGGAATAAAGAACAACGAACTCTGAATGATGAAGTTTAAAACATACAACTTATAACATACAACTCACAACAAACTAACTACAATGCCAAAAGACAACTCCATTAAATCGATTTTAATCATTGGTTCGGGTCCAATTGTAATCGGGCAAGCGTGCGAATTTGACTATGCGGGTTCGCAATCAGCTCGTTCCATTCGCGAAGAAGGAATTGAAGTCATTCTCATCAATTCCAATCCGGCTACCATCATGACCGATCCATCCATGGCCGATCATGTGTATTTAAAACCATTAACTACAAAATCCATCATTGAAATCCTCAAAGCACATCCGCAAATTGATGCTGTTTTGCCTACAATGGGCGGACAAACCGCTTTGAATTTGTGCCTCGAAGCCGATGAAAAAGGCATTTGGCAAGATTTCGGTGTGCGATTAATAGGAGTAGACATCAACGCCATCAACATTACCGAAGACCGCGAGCAATTCAAGCAATTGCTTCAAAAAATAGGCGTTCCAACAGCGCCAGCCAAAACGGCTACTTCTTTCTTAAAAGGAAAAGAAATTGCGCAAGAATTTGGTTTTCCATTAGTTATCCGACCTTCGTTTACTTTGGGCGGAACCGGAGCAGCTTTTGTACACAGAAAAGAAGATTTCGACGAGTTGCTTACGCGCGGTTTAGAAGCTTCTCCTATACATGAAGTCTTAATTGATAAGGCTTTGTTGGGTTGGAAAGAATACGAATTGGAATTGTTGCGCGATCAAAACGACAACGTGGTCATCATTTGCTCCATCGAAAATATGGATCCAATGGGAATTCATACCGGTGATTCCATCACGGTTGCGCCAGCGATGACTTTATCGGATACCACGTTCCAAAAAATGCGAGACATGGCAATTTTGATGATGCGTTCCATCGGTAATTTTGCCGGAGGTTGTAACGTACAATTTGCCGTTTCACCCGATGAAAAAGAAGACATCGTAGCCATCGAAATCAATCCACGTGTGTCTCGTTCATCAGCTTTAGCATCCAAAGCAACGGGTTATCCTATTGCAAAAGTGGCTTCTAAATTAGCCTTAGGTTATACTTTAGACGAACTCAACAATCAAATTACCAAATCGACTTCGGCTTTATTCGAACCAACTTTGGATTACGTTATCGTTAAAATCCCACGTTGGAACTTCGACAAATTTGAAGGCGCTGACAGAACCTTAGGACTTCAAATGAAATCAGTGGGTGAAGTAATGGGAATTGGTCGTTCGTTTCAAGAAGCATTGCACAAAGCAACCCAATCATTAGAAATCAAACGCAATGGTTTGGGCGCCGACGGAAAAGGATATAAAAATTACGAGCAAATCATAGAAAAACTCACCTTCGCAAGTTGGGATAGAGTGTTTGTGATTTACGATGCCATTCAAATGGGAATTCCGCTGAGTCGCATCCACGAAATCACTAAAATTGACATGTGGTTCCTCAAACAATACGAAGAACTGTATTTCATTGAAAAAGAAATTTCACAATATAAAATTGATACACTTCCCAAAGAATTACTACTTGAAGCCAAACAAAAAGGCTACGGTGACCGTCAAATAGCGCACATGTTGGGCTGTTTGGAAAGTCAGGTGTACAAACTGCGCGACGAAATGAATATCAAACGCGTGTACAAATTAGTAGATACGTGTGCGGCCGAATTCAAAGCGCAAACGCCTTATTACTACTCGACTTTTGAAGCCGAAATCCAAACTGCCGATGGCAAACGATTTGTAGATAATGAAAGCAAAGTTACCGACAAGAAGAAAGTAGTCGTTTTAGGTTCGGGTCCGAATCGTATTGGGCAAGGAATTGAATTCGATTACTCTTGTGTTCACGGTGTTTTAGCAGCCAAAGAATGCGGTTACGAAACCATCATGATCAACTGTAATCCTGAAACGGTTTCGACCGATTTTGATACGGCTGATAAATTGTATTTCGAACCTGTTTTTTGGGAACATATTTACGACATCATTCGCCATGAGAATCCGGAAGGAGTTATTGTTCAATTGGGCGGACAAACCGCATTGAAATTGGCAGAAAAATTATCGAAATACGGAATCAAAATCCTCGGAACTTCGTTTGATGCCCTAGATTTAGCTGAAGATCGCGGACGATTTTCGGAATTGTTAACCGAACTTAAAATTCCATTTCCACAGTTTGGTGTAGCCGAAAATGCTGACCAGGCGTCGGCTTTAGCCGACGTGCTAGATTTCCCATTGTTAGTTCGACCTTCTTATGTGTTGGGTGGACAAGGAATGAAAATCGTCATCAACAAGCAAGAGTTGGAAGAACACGTAATCGATTTATTAAAAAATATTCCCGGAAATAAATTACTACTCGATCATTATTTAGATGGTGCAATTGAAGCCGAAGCCGACGCCATTTGCGATGGTGAAAACGTATACATCATCGGAATTATGGAACACATCGAACCGTGTGGAGTGCACTCAGGCGATTCGAATGCGACATTACCACCTTTCAACTTAGGTGAATTCGTAATGCAACAAATCAAAGATCATACTAAGAAAATTGCTTTGGCATTGCGAACAGTTGGTTTAATCAACATTCAATTTGCTATTAAAGACGATATTGTGTACATCATTGAAGCCAATCCGAGAGCATCAAGAACAGTCCCTTTTATTGCTAAAGCGTACGGTGAACCCTATGTCAATTATGCTACTAAAGTAATGTTAGGAGTGAATAAAGTAACTGATTTTACTTTCAATCCGAAGTTAAATGGATATGCAATCAAGCAACCGGTTTTCTCTTTTAGTAAATTCCCGAATGTGAATAAAGCACTCGGACCTGAAATGAAATCGACCGGTGAAAGCATACTGTTTATAGACGATTTAAAAGACGATGCATTCTACGAATTGTACAGCAGACGAAAAATGTATTTAAGTAAATAATGTTAAAAAAACGACCATTTATAGGTCGTTTTTTTATGCTTTCAATTTTTTTCTAAAGAAATCAATGGTTCTTTGCCAAGCCAGATCGGCAGCGGGTTTGTCGTATCGTGGTGTGGTTGTATTGTGAAATCCATGATTCACGCCGGGATAAAAATGAGCGGTGTATTCCACCTTATTTTCCTTTAAAATAGCTTCGTAAGCAGGCCAACCTTCATTTACTCGTTGGTCGAGTTCTGCAAATTGGAGCAGGAGTGGAGCTTTTACTTTTTGAGCATCTTCAGGTGAAGGTTGTCCTCCGTAGAATGGCACTGAAGCTGGTAAATCCGGAATTCGCACTGCCATCATGTTGGCGATTAATCCACCAAAACAAAATCCGACTACACCGACTATTCCGTTGCAATTTTCGTGAGAAATCAAGTATTCATAAGCGGCAATAAAATCTTCGAGCATCTCTTCACGGTTGCGCTTTTTTTGCAATTCACGGCCATCGTCGTCATTACCAGGATAACCTCCTAATGGAGAAAGAGCATCTGGAGCAAGAGTGATAAAACCTCCTAAAGCGGCTAGTCGGCCAACATCTTCAATGTAAGGGTTGAGTCCTCTGTTTTCGTGTACGACAATTATTCCGGGTAGTTTAAATTTTTGATCTTTGGGTTTTGACAGCAATCCTTTAATAGTGCCACCACCTTTGGGAGAATCATAATTAATGTAAACCGAATCCAGTTTGGGGTCATTGGGTTGAATTAGTAAAGTGTCAGAATAATTGGGTGTTAAAAATCCGAGTAAGGCAGGAAGAGTTAAGGTTCCAACGGCAAATACCGACAAGCGTTCTACAAATTGACGTCGGTTCAAACGGTTGTGTGCGTAGTCGTCGTACAAATCAAATACTTCCTGACTGATGTCTTCTTTGCTTATCTTTTCCATAGTAATTTTTTTAAACACCTAATGTAACGAATAAAATGAAATTGTACCGTTTTCTTTATCAGTATTTTAACAATGGTTTATCCGTTTATTGTACTTTCGTGAAATTTTTAAATAAAAAAAGCCTCTGCAATTACAGAGGCTTTTTTAGTGTTATTTTACATTGGATTATCTTCCGATTACTAATTTGTGATTTTCAGTAAAATCTTCAGAAACCAACTGTATGATGTATACTCCAGTAGCAAGCATGTCCAAAGAAATTTGACTTTCTGAACCGTTGATTTGGAATTGAGTAACTTGTTTTCCAGAACCTATTTCAAAAACACTTCCGGTTACAGATGTTGCGTTTTCATTCAGACGGATATTTACAAATCCGCTATTGGCTGGATTCGGATAGATTGAAGACACATTTCCATTGAATGATGTAACACTCAATAAATTAGTTTGTGATTCAAAAGCACCGATGTCTCTTCTTCCGTCGAACACACCATTCCCGATTTGGTCGTTAAAGGTGTCAGCCATATCTCCAGCATTGTACGCAGGACTGCCCGCTAACAAGGCGTGAGTTAGAGTCATTCCGCCATTATTTGCTAAAGGACCAACCAACGGGTCAACAGGAGTTGCATCAGTACCTACTAAATCACCAGTTCCGGCTGTAAATGTTGTAGCAGTGGCTTTTCCGATTAAATTGTAACCGTTTGAGGTTAACGCTCCTGTTGTAGATGAAACGTCAGTATCTGTAGTTGCTGTATTGGTTGCTACAATTGTATTTTTCAATGAAGGAATCGATGCGCTTTCATTAGCAATTCCACCGCCATTTACAGATGTATTGTTGGCAATTGTTGATGCATTACTACTGAACACTGCATTAGAATATACGCCTCCGCCTTTAGTTGCAGAGGTATTTCCTGATACAGTAGATGTTAGTAAAGTAGCCGATCCCGTTTTTACGTGAATTCCGCCACCGTGTCCGCCAATTCCGTCTGAAATGTTATTTGAAATTGTAGATGAGTTAATAAAAACATCTCCACCATTTACAAAAACTCCACCACCACCAAACAAAGCTCCAGCACCGCTTGCAGTATTGTTGTCAATTGTAACATTTGTAACGGTCATGGTGCTTCCTGTTTGATTCCACAATCCACCGCCTTCACGTCGTGCATCATTTCCTGAAACCATTCCGCCTACAATCGTTGTAGTTGTTACACCAGTAATATGAAGAGCTCCACCATTACCCGGACTCGGAGTTCCCGCAGTTCCATCGACATCGTTGTTGGTTAAGTTGGAGTTGGTAATATTTAATGTTCCGTTTACTACTTCAATAGCACCACCAGCGCGATTCGCCGAATTTGAGTCCAACGTTGAATTGTTGATGTTGATGGTTCCCGCTAAACCGAATACTCCACCACCTGAACCTGCCGTTCCAGTTGCATTGTTATTGGTTACAGTAGCATTGTTTAGGGTTAGCATTCCAGCATTATTGAATAAACCAGCTCCACCATCGTCAGCTGCATTACCTAAAGCTGTGTTTCCACTTACAACGGTATTGGTAACAGTCATCATGCCTGAACCATTCCATAATCCGCCACCTTCTAAACCGGCAGAGTTACTATTAACAGTTCCGCCTAAAATTGTTGCATTTCCGGCACCTGTTATGTGAAATCCACCACCATTTCCCGGAGAAGCAGCCGTTGATCCTAAAGCAACAACACCGGTTACGTTATTATTTAGAGTGATGTTTGTTAAATTAGTAGTTGAACCAGCAGCGGCTTCAATTCCGCCACCTGCTCTGTTAGAGATATTTTCAGTTATAGCTGTACCATCGGCATTGAATGTACCTGCAAAGTTGAATACACCTCCACCAGAAGCACCACCAGTAATTGCTTTATTAGAGTTGATTGAACTTCCCATTACCGAAACAGTTCCAGCACTGATATAGATTCCACCACCACCTTCAGTAGGAGCAATTGAGCCTAAAGCAATATTTGTATTTAGAGCCGAATTATTCTGAATCGTTATTGTTCCGTTATTGGTGAAAATTCCACCACCATTGAGGTTTGCAGTGTTGTTATTTAAATTTGTTGCGTTTAAGGTAACCGAAGCTCCGTTATTTAAAAGTCCACCACCAATTCCCAATGTACCACTTGCCATGTTATTAGCTACAACAGCATTTGAAACCATTAATGTACCCACTTGATTGTATAATCCACCACCACCGCTAGTTGCAGCATTTCCTGGAACCATGTTTCCGTTGATGGTTGTACCGTCTATGGTTAGCATTCCGGCACCATTCCATAATCCACCTCCTTGATTTCCTGCTGAATTTCCATTAGCAGTTCCGCCAGTTACTGAAGCATTGGCAGTTCCGGTTAAGTGCAATCCGCCACCATTTCCTGGATTAGCAGCAGTTGATCCTAAAGCGATTACCCCAGTTACGTTGTTATTCAATGCTACTCCAGTTAAATTGGTAGTAGAACCACTCGCTGCTTCAATTCCGCCACCAGCTCGGTTTGCAATATTCTGACTGATAGATGTTCCATTGGCAGAGAAAGCTCCTCCAAAATTGAATATTCCACCACCAGAACCACCACCTGAAATTGCTGTATTACTGTTGATAGCACCACCGATTACATTTACAGTGCCCGCAGCAACATAGATTCCGCCACCACCATCAGTTGGAGCCGTTGCGCCCATAGCTGTATTGGAGTTGATGGTAGAATTGTTGTCTATAGTGATTGTTCCGTTATTGGTATAGATTGCACCACCATTTAAGTTGGAAGCATTACTGTTTATTAAAGTATTATTGATAGTAACCGATGCGCCATTATTTAAAAGTCCGCCACCATTACCTAAAGTTCCAGTTGTATCATTATCGTTTACAGTAGCATTGGATACATTTAATATTCCCACTTGATTGTAAAGTCCACCACCGCCACTAGTTGCAGCATTTCCAGAAACCATATTATTATTAATAGCAGTTCCAATTACGTTCATCGTTCCAGAGCCATTCCATAAACCTCCACCTTGATTTCCGGCCATATTATTGGTAACTGAACCTCCGTTTATAGTAGCATTTCCAGAACCTGTGATGTGAAATCCACCACCGTTTCCTGGAGCAGCTACAGCAGGAGCAACTCCTGTATTGTTATTAGTTAAGTTTACGTTGTTTAATGTTGTATTAGAATTTGCTACGGTTTCGATTCCGCCACCCGCACGATTCGAACGGTTACCAGAAATAGTTGTGTTGGTTATGTTTAAAGTAGTTCCAACGTCCGAAAGGATTCCGCCACCCGATCCAGCTGTTCCATCAGCAATATTATTTGAAATGGTAGCATTTAAAATAGTTAAAGTACCATTGTTTAAATTGTAAATTCCACCACCACCATTATCAGCAGCTGGACCAGAAGCAGTATTGGATGTAATTGTTGTTCCTGTGATGGTCATCATTCCAGAACCATTCCATAATCCGCCACCTTCTGCAGCAGCGATGTTGTTTGCAACCGTTCCGCCAGTAATTGTTGCCATTCCTGCTCCTGTAATGTGTAATCCACCACCGTTTCCTGGAGCTGCAGTTGCTGGAGCGACTCCAGTATTGTTGGAAATTAGATCAACATTAGTTAGTGTTGTAGTTGTTCCGGCAATTGCTTCAATAGCACCACCGGCACGGTTTGAAATATTGCTCGAAAAAGTGGTAGAAGTTGCTGTCAAATTAGCATTTGCTCCCACCAAAACCGCACCGCCACTGCCGCTTGCACCATTGGCTCTGTTGTTTGAAAGAACAGAGTTATTGATGAAAACGTTTGCTGAGGCAATTTGAATGGCACCACCATTGTCGGCCAATCCATTGGTAAGTGTTAGTGCGTTAACAGTAAAATCACCTGTAGTAACATTGAAAATTCGGCCATTGGCATTACCGTTAATGGTAGTGTTTGCAGCACCGTTTCCGGTCAAGGTTAATGATTTGTTAATGCTGATTTCACCACCAGTCAAGATTACGCTAGTTACTGCTGGATCAAATGTAATAGTTCCGCCCACTGCAGCAGCAGTGATTTGGCTTCTTAAAGTTCCCGCAGATCCATCGTCTGCACCGCTCGTTACTATCTGTCCAAATGAATTAACTCCAGTTAAGAATAAAGTTAAAGCGAACAGAATAATCAAAGTAATTTTTTTTCTCATTTTTTTTGTTTTTAGTTACCATCTATTGTATTTACGGAAAACTAAGCCATGCGGTTTTAACGATCCTCTTTTTTTAACTGATAATCATTCTTTTTTAAAAAGTTATCTCTAATTTTGAAAAAAAAATAATGAAGGTAAACCCTAAAAACGGCATTGATCAATTGTTGTTCGGAATGAAGCAAAGCGATGTTATCGCGCTTTATGGTGAGCCCAATAATCAATTTGAAGACGACGATAGCAATATCATCTTTCTTTACAATGAAAAAAAACTGCGTCTGACTTTTTATGAAGATGAGAATTTTCGTTTGGGCTATCTGATCACCTCCAATCCAGATAGTGTTTTGTTAGATCAAAAAGTGATTGGAAGAAAGGTAGAAGAAGTGAAAAATGAATTGCCTTTTAAAAGTTGGGAGACGGAATGGTTTGATTCGACTGAAAATCATTTTAATGAGAGTAATTGGTTGATTCTTCAATCGGAATACGAAGAAATCATTCGCATAGAAATTGGCGCCATCATTAATGATAACGACGAGTTTGACTGGAAGTTCAAAGGAAAATAAAGCAATAAAAAACCCTCAATCATATGAGGGTTTTTTATGTAGTATTAATTGTTAATTTTGATTAACTCGACTTCAAAAATCAAATCGCTTTTCGCAGGAATTACTCCGCCCATTGCTCTTTCTCCGTAAGCTAAGTTGTAAGGAATAAAGAATTTATATTTTGAACCTTCCGTCATTAATTGTAAACCTTCTGTCCAACCCGGAATTACTTGATTTAAACCAAAATCAATTGGTTGACCTCTTTTGACACTACTGTCAAAAACAGTTCCATTGGTTAATGTTCCTGTATAATGTACCTTTACATTGCTTGTTGCAGTTGGTTTTGCTCCAGTTCCTTCTTGAAGTACAATATACTTTAATCCGCTTGCAGTTGTTTTTCCATTTTCAAATTCTTTCAAAGCAGCGGCATTGGCAATAGCTCTTTCCTTGGCTTCTTTCTCAGCTTGTGCTTTTTCCTCAACATCTTTATTAGCAAAATAATCTGCAAATACTTTTGGAGCATCAAATTTCTTTGCAGCGGCACCCTTTCTTACAATAGTAATAGATTTGATTAAATCGTCTTGAGCAATGGCATTTACCACTTCAATTCCTGTTACCACAATTCCGAAAACAGTGTGTTTTCCATCTAGATGTGGAGTTGCTCTATGGGTGATGAAAAATTGTGAACCATTCGTTTTTGGTCCAGCATTTGCCATTGATAAAATTCCAGAGTTGTGATGTTTTAAATCGGTAATTTCATCTTTAAACGCATACCCTGGTCCGCCCGAACCGTTTCCAGCAGGATCGCCGCCTTGAATCATAAAATCTTTAATCACACGGTGGAATTTCAATCCATCGTAGAATTTTTTTCCTTTTAAATTTTCGCTCACTTTTGGGTTTGTTCCTTCAGCTAATGATATGAAGTTAGCAACAGTCACGGGTGTTTTTTTGTATTCTAATTGAACTACAATTTTGCCTTTTGAAGTTTCAATTTCTGCAAAAATTCCTTCTTTATCATTCACAACAGGTAATGTAACTGGAGTTTTTGGTGCAACAGTGGTAGTGACTGCTTTTTTAGTGGTAGTAGTTTTCTTTGCACCCTGAGCAAAAGTAATTGTAGTGCTCAAAAAAAGAAGTGCTAATAATTTGATTTTCATAATGATTAATTTTATACTAGTTTAATGATTGTTTCTAATTTATTTTGATTGCATTTCCAACTCAAAAACGATAGTTGCATTGGGCGGAATCACATTTCCTGCGCCTTGAGCACCATAACCGAGTTGAGGCGGAATTACAAAAACTGCTTTTTCACCAATTTTCATTTGTTCTATCGCTTCTATAAAGCCAGGAATTAATCCTTCTTTTGTTCCAATTTGAAATGGAATTGGGCTGTAGCCGTTTTGTTGGTCTTTCATGGTGTTGTATTTTCCAAACTTTTCTTCTACAGATTTGATGCTACTATCAAAGAGTGTTCCATCTTCTAAAAATCCTGCATAATTAATGTTTACTGTTGTTCCTGCAGCAGGCTTATTACCTGATCCTGGTTGAATGACTTTATAAATCAAACCGCTTGGTAATTTTGTTCCGGTTGCTTTAGCATTGTTGATCATTGCAACATAAGGTGCTTTTAATTTAGTTTCAGCTTCGACTTTTAGTTTGAATTGATCATCAAAAATTTTATTGGCATTAAAATTTTCTGCCTCTTTGCCGTTTCGAATGATTTTCACCGATTTAATAAAATCTCCTTGAACAATTTTTGTTACTACTTCCATTCCATTTTGTACTACTTTTCCAAAAACTGTATGTTTTCCGTCTAACCAAGGAGTAGGTACAATGGTAATAAAAAATTGACTACTGTTGGTTCCTGGACCTGAATTGGCCATCGATAAAATTCCAGGTGTATCGTGGTTTAAATCGGTTATTTCATCACTGAATTTGTAGCCCGCATCACCAGATCCTGTTCCCAGCGGATCACCTGTTTGCACCATAAAATCGTCCGAATCCCCATTTGTTTTAGAGATAACTCTATGAAATTTTAACCCATCATAAAAAGGTTTTCCTTTAAACTCTTCAGTTACTCGTGTGTTTTTGCCTTCTGCTAAAGAAACGAAGTTGGCCACAGTCATTGGAGTTTTTTTGTAATTTAATTCGACGATTATTGTTCCTTTATTGGTTTCAATTTCGGCGTATAAGCCATCGGGTAAATTGTTGTTTTTTTCTTCTTTTTTGCAAGAAAATAATAACGTAGTAATAAGAGCAACTACTAAAACGACTTTAGATTTCATTTAATTATTGTTTTTTTTCTGGTTCAAAATTAGTTAATGTTACAGTGCAAATAAGTGGCTCATTAGTGCCAATTTTATCATTATCGCCGTGGTAACCATAGGCCATGTGAGAAGGAAAAAGGAAAGTGACTTTTTCTGTTTTCTTCATCAGTTTGATTCCGTGTCGTAAACCCATCATTATGTTTTGTTTATCTACTAAATAGGTTTGTGGTTTTAAATCGGCTTCAGAATAAATTACATTGCCATTTAAGTCTTTTACATCGTAAATAAAATAAGCAACATCGCCTTTTTTTGGACGAATGGTATCCGTATCATTTTTGATCTCATAATGATACCAATAGCCTTTTTGAGAAGCTAAGTACTTAATTTTTGGATTACTTTTGATGATGGAATCAATTTTTCCCTCTTCGCCTTTGATGAGTTTTTTGTTGCGTTCAGCCGATTCCTTCAAGAAAGTTCCCGATGAATGTGAAATCGGTTTCCGAGCTTGTGGTTCTTTACAACTTACTAGATTCAGTAGTAAAGAAAAGAGTAAAAGGATGTAGGTTATTTTTTTCATTTAGTGGGATAGATTTTTAACTATTTTTTCAAATTTTTTGATGGTATTTTTCAACGAATCATTCGATTTTCCTCCAGCAGCATTAATATGTCCTCCTCCATTGAAATGTTCTCTTGCAAATTGATTTACGTCAAATCCACCTTGAGAACGGAACGAAATTTTGATGATATTTTCGTCTCTGTGCTCGATGAAGATTGCGGCAAAAATAATGCCTTTTATTGTTAGACCATAATTGACAATGCCTTCAGTGTCACCTTTTACGTAGTTAAATTCGTCTAATTCTTTTTGAGATAAAACCGTGTACGCAGTTTTTTTCTCAGGAAAAACAATCATATTTTGCAATGCTCTTCCCAATAATTGTAAACGTTCAAACGAATTGTTGTCAAAAATTAAGGTAGGAATTTCGGTGTTTTCTATTCCCAAATCGATGAATTCAGCTACAATTCGGTGTGTGGCTCCCGTTGTTTTTGGATAACGAAATTGGCCTGAGTCGGTCATTATGCCGGTATACAAACAAGTGGCTATCGTTTTGTCAATAAGACTTTTATGATTCAAAAAACCGATAAAATTATAAATCATTTCACACGTCGAACCAAAAGCTGTATCAGAATACGTATAAGCTGCATAATTACTCGGCAGTTCGTGATGATCAATCATAATCATTGGAACGGTGAGTTTGTTCAATACGTTTTCCATTTCGCCTGTTCGGTGCAACGCATTAAAATCTAAGGTAAAAACCAATTCTGCTTCTTGAAGAACGGCACTGCTTTTTTCGCGGTCGTTTTCATAAATCAAAACGGTTTCAGACGCAGGCAACCAAGCCAAAAATTCAGGGAAATCATTAGGTGCAATTACCGTAGGTTGGTGGTTAAGTTTTAGTAAAAAATGATACAAACCCAAAGTAGAACCCATGGCGTCTCCATCGGGACTTCGGTGTGGAATAATAGCAATTTTTTTGGGCGAAGCTAATAGCTTTTGAATCGCTTGGATGTCATTTTCATTCATAGGCTGCGAAAATACTAAAAATCGAACACAGATTACACAGATTAACACAGATTTTTATGTTTACTGTAGGTTGGGCAAATTAATGCAGATTGTTGATTTATATGTATATGAATTATATGGATTATTTTGAAATATACATCCCTAACCCAATAGCTGCAAGTCCAACGATAACACTCAATCCGATGTAAGCGAAAGCCAACAATGAGTTTTGATTTTGAAAAAGTGAATAATTCTCAACTCCAAAAGTAGAAAACGTAGTGTAACCGCCACAGAAACCAGTAATTAATAACCATTTTAAGTTGGAGTTCGTAAAGTTGTTTTTTTCTAAAATTCCGATGAAAAGACCAATCAAAAAGCACCCTAAAACATTAGCAATAAAAGTGGCCAAAGGGAAATTACTTGACCAATATTTTGAAACCAAAACCGTAGTAAGGTAACGTAAAACACTTCCGATGGCGCCACCGATGGCGATGTAAATGATGGTTTTGAGCATGTTGTAGATTTGAATTCAAATGTAATAAAATTTAATTTATTTCTGATGCAACGTGTTTTTCTAGCCCAGACAGTAGTGGAAATCCTTTTGCGTTGGAAGTTTGTTTTTTTCTTGGCATGGCAACGCGACCAACGAAAGCGCTTGCCATGGCTTAGAAAAAAGAACTGAAGCGCAAAAGATTGAAACGGATGGCTGGATGAGCTACAAAAAGAAAATAATTTCCAAAATCTAGTTTTTATTTTCAATCGAGAATAGTACTTTTGCGCATGCAACACAACGTACTTATTTTAGATTTCGGCTCGCAATACACACAACTAATTGCACGCCGCGTTCGCGAATTGAATATATTCTGCGAAATTTTTCCTTACAACCATGTTCCCGAAGATTTATCCTCGTACAAAGCAGTAATATTAGGCGGAAGTCCGTATTCGGTGCGCGCTGAAGATGCTTTGCAAATTGATTTGTCGGCCATCAGAGGTAAATTACCTTTGCTTGCTGTGTGTTACGGTGCACAATATTTGGCGCATTTTTCAGGTGGTGAAGTTGCGGCTTCCAACATCAGAGAATACGGAAGAGCCAACTTGTCGTACATCAAAGAAAATGAAGTGTTTTTTGAGAATGTCAATGTCAATTCACAAGTGTGGATGAGTCACAGCGACACGATTAAACATCTTCCTACTAATGGTGTAAAATTGGCTTCGACGCACGATGTTGAAAACGCTGCTTACAAAATTGAAGGTGAAACCACCTATGCGATTCAGTTTCATCCTGAAGTCTATCATTCAACCGATGGAAAGCAAATGTTAGAGAATTTCTTAGTCAAAATTGCCGAAGTGCCACAGAATTTCACTCCGAATGCTTTTGTGGAAGATTGTGTGAAAGAACTAAAAGAAAAAGTAAAAGACGATAAAGTAGTTTTAGGACTTTCGGGCGGAGTTGATTCGACTGTAGCTGCCGTTTTATTGCATAAAGCGATTGGCAAGAACTTATACTGTATCTTTGTTAACAACGGTTTATTGCGCAAAAACGAGTTTGAAAATGTATTGCACCAATACAAAGATATGGGGTTGAATGTAAAAGGTGTAGATGCTTCGGCACGCTTTTTGGGTGAACTGGCTGGAGTTGATGATCCGGAAACGAAACGAAAAATCATCGGTCGCGTGTTCATTGAGGTTTTTGACGACGAAGCACATCAATTGACGGATGTGAAATGGTTGGCGCAAGGAACGATTTATCCGGATGTGATAGAATCCATATCGGTTAAAGGTCCGAGTGCTACTATCAAATCACACCACAATGTAGGCGGTTTGCCTGATTTTATGAAATTGCAAATTGTAGAACCACTTCGAATGTTGTTTAAAGATGAAGTGCGAAGAGTAGGAGCGACTTTAGGTATTGATGCTGAATTATTAGGTCGTCATCCGTTTCCTGGCCCAGGTTTGTCGATTCGTATTTTGGGCGATATTACTCCAGAGAAAGTTCGCATTTTACAAGAAGTGGATGCGATTTTTATCAACGGATTAAAAACGCACGGTTTGTACGACAAAGTATGGCAAGCGGGAGCGATTTTGCTTCCTGTGAATAGTGTAGGAGTAATGGGCGATGAGCGTACTTACGAAAAAGTAGTTGCTTTAAGAGCTGTTGAATCTACCGATGGAATGACCGCAGATTGGGTACATCTACCGTATGAGTTTTTGATGAAAATATCGAACGAAATCATCAATAAAGTAAAAGGTGTCAATAGAGTAGTGTATGATATCAGTTCAAAACCACCGGCTACGATTGAGTGGGAATAAATTGTAATAATAAATCTACGTAAAGAACGTTTTTTAATTACTAATTTTATACTTTTAATCCTCTTTTCGATTCGGTTAGGCACGGTGTTTTAATGTAATAAATGGTAATTATGAAACGTTTTTTTAGTATTTTCTTTCTTGTTTTTCTGCAAAGTATTTTGGCGCAACAAACCAATCATACGGTGCAAGAAGGCGAAACCATTTCTAAAATTGCTCAAAAATACAAGGTAACTCCATTTGATATTTATAAGTTGAATCCCGATGCACAAACGGGTGTTAAGCCCGGAATGGTCTTGGCAATTCCAAAATCAGTAGCGCAAGATGGAACCATTGAAACCAAAGCAGTTGAAGTAAAACCAGTTGTAACTAAACCAACAGAGACAAAGCCTGCAGCAGCAACATCTTCTCAAAAAACGCATACTGTAAAAGCAAAAGAAAGTGTTTACGGAATCTCAAAGCAATACGGTATCACCATAGACGAGTTGGAAAAAAACAATCCCATTTTAAAAGAAACCGGATTGCAACCCGGACAAGTTTTGGTTATTAAAAAAGGCGCCAACGCAGTAAAACCAGCTCCAGTTGTAAAACCTGTAGCTTCAAATTCATCTGGAATTATTACACACCAAGTACAACCCAAAGAAACCAAATACGGAATTGCTACTAAATATGGAATTACCGTAGAGGAATTGGAACGACAAAATCCTGATGTAGTTGATAATTTGCCCATCGGATTTGTTTTGAAAATCAATAAAAACGGAAAAGCAACAACGCCTTCCGAACCTGAAAAACCAAAAGAAGTCAAACAAGTAGCCGCTAAACCACTTTTTAATTATTCGGTTAAAGACGGCGATACTTTTTACAGTTTGACTAAATCATTAGGTTTGACACAAGAAGAGTTGACGAAGCTTAATCCTGAATTGTCGGATGGTTTGAAGGAAGGAATGATGTTGAAAGTGCCTGTTGATTTATCTAATATGAGTTCGCCTTCAAAAGCTTCGACTAATTTGGTGAATTCCATTTCAAAAAAAGACAAAAAGCATTTAGTACTATTGATTCCGTTTAATGTTTCCAAAATTGAAATGGATACTGTCAAAACGCTAAACTCTAAATTCAAAGACGATAAATTTCTCAACATGACACTCGATTTTTATTCGGGAGTGATGATGGCAATTGATTCGGCCAAAGTGTTAGGATTGAATGTTGATGTGAGTATTTTTGATTCGGAAGAAACCAAAACAACGACTTCTGCGTTATCAACATTGCAAAATAAAGCTTCAAATGCCGATGCCGTAATTGGTCCGTTTTTTCAAGCGAATGTCGAAAAAGTTGCCCAATCACTCGAAAGTAAAAAAGTACCTGTCATTTCGCCATTGTCCAAAGAAGTAGCCACTTCGTATGCTAATTTATATAATTCAATGCCATCAGAATATGCTCAGAAAAAAGCAATTTTTGATTATATGAATGGCAAAAACGGAAATGTTATTGCTTTAGTCGATGCCGATAAAACCAATAGTAAAGCATTTATTTCTGAATATGAGAAAAATGTAAAATGGGTTGGGCTATCCAGTAAAGGAACTTTTGTCAGCGATAGTATCAAAAAACATTTTGTAAAAGACAGATTGAATTTTGTAGTAATGGAATCCGAAAAATACGAGACGATTCAGACCACATTAACGGCAATTAATTCGTCTCTTAAAGAGTATTCAGCACAATTAGTGGTGTTAGAAACCAATGAGATGCTCGATTTTGAAGAAATTTCTCTCAACAGTTTGGTGAAATCAAAGCTAACCTATCCTTCGTTGTACAGAGAAAATGAATCGAATGAAGCCATTCAGTTTGAAAAAGCTTATCGTATCAAAAATAAAGTGCTTCCGAATCAATTTGCTACTCGCGGATTTGATTTAACTTTCGATACGATGCTTCGTCTCTCACAAGACAAATCATTCGAAGAGACCGTTCTAAATGCGGCTTCGGAACAAGTAGAAAGTAAATTTGATTACATAAAAAATTCAAATGGTGGTTACCTTAACAAAGGAGTTTATGTTTTAACTTATCAATCTGATTTAACAATTAAAGAAGCACAATAATGGCTACATCAAGTATAGAATATGTAGGTGATTTACGTACGATTTGTATTCACTTACAATCAGGAACTCAAATTCTAACCGACGCACCTACCGATAATCATGGGAAAGGTGAAGCGTTTTCTCCAACCGATTTGGTCGCCACCGCATTGGGAAGTTGTATGGTTTCAATCATGGCCATTAAATCCAAAGATTTAGACGTTGATCTCAAAGATTCTACTCTTTCAATTACCAAAATCATGCAAGCTGAACCACGCAAAATCGCTAAGATTATTGTTGAATTGAATATGTCAACTGAAACTTCAGATAAAAATAAAACCATTTTGGAACGAAGTGCGATGACGTGTCCGGTATTACTGAGTTTGCATCCCGATATCGAGAAAGAAGTCACTTTCAATTGGAAGTAATTAAGACCGCTTCGCTGCAAGAGTCAAGACCGCTTCGCTGCAAGAAGCAAGACAGCTTTGTTATAAGACATGTTGAAGTCTTTTCTCTTTCATCTTTCTTCTTTTCTCTAAAAAAAATGAACGACCAACAACAACTTCTCATCAAATTAGCTCATACCAAAATGCCTTTCGGAAAATACGAAGGGCGTTTTCTTATTGATTTACCCGAATATTATTTGGTGTGGCTCAAAAACAATCATCTTCCCAAAGGTCAATTAGGAGAACAACTTCAATTGGTTTACGAACTCAAACTAAACGGTTTGGAAGAGCTGGTTCGGAATATTAAAAAGCAATACCCAAAACCGATTTGAAAATGTAGTAATTTGAAAATTTGAAGATGCTATAACGGTATTTTCTTAATCGTAAAAAATAATAATTTTCAAATCTTCAAATCTTCAAATCTTCAAATTAAATTGTACTTTTGCATCGTTTTTTACAAACAACAACAACAACACAACAACCAATACAATGAATCAAACGAAATACATTTTTGTTACAGGCGGTGTGACTTCTTCTCTTGGAAAAGGAATCATTGCGGCTTCGTTAGCAAAATTGCTTCAAGCACGAGGTTATCGAACGACTATTCAAAAATTTGATCCTTACATCAATGTCGATCCAGGTACTTTAAATCCCTACGAACACGGAGAATGTTTTGTAACCGATGATGGTGCTGAAACCGACTTAGATTTAGGTCATTACGAGCGTTTTTTAAACGTTCCAACCTCACAAGCCAACAACGTTACAACAGGAAGAGTCTATCTTTCAGTAATTGAAAAAGAACGTCGTGGCGAATTTTTAGGAAAAACGGTGCAAGTAGTTCCTCACATCACAAACGAAATCAAAGAACGCATGCAATTGCTTGGAAACACAGGCAATTTTGATATTGTTATTACTGAAATTGGCGGAACTGTCGGTGATATAGAATCGCTTCCTTACATCGAATCAGTGCGTCAGTTGGTATGGGAATTAGGTGAAAACAACGGAATCGTAATTCACCTAACATTAGTTCCGTATCTATCGGCTGCGGGTGAGTTAAAAACAAAACCGACTCAACACTCGGTAAAAACGTTGATGGAAAGCGGAATCAAAGCTGACATTTTGGTATGTCGTACTGAACACGAATTGTCAGATGATTTGCGTCAGAAATTGGCATTGTTTTGCAACGTAAAACGCGAAGCAGTAATCCAGTCAATCGATGCCAAAACCATTTATGAAGTACCGAATTTAATGCTCGAAGAAGGTTTGGACGTCGTAGCATTGAAAAAATTAAATTTACCCGAAAAATCGGCTCCCGATTTAACACAGTGGAACGATTTCTTACACCGATTAAAAAATCCAAAACACACCATAAATGTTGGTTTGGTTGGAAAATACGTTGAATTACAAGATTCCTATAAATCGATCTTAGAAGCTTTTATTCACGCTGGCGCTGCCAATGAAACGAAAGTAAATGTAATTAGTATTCACTCCGAACACATCGATGCCAATTCGGCAGGAAAAATGCTCGAAGGTATTGATGGTATACTTGTTGCACCGGGATTTGGCGAACGCGGAATTGAAGGTAAAATCGAAACGGTACGTTACGCACGCGAAAATAACATTCCGTTTTTCGGGATTTGTCTCGGAATGCAAATGGCGGTAATTGAGTATTCTAGAACCATTTTAGGGTTGAAAGACGCCAATTCAACCGAAATGAATCCGGATACGACAAACCCAGTTATCGACTTGATGGAAAGTCAAAAAACCATCACCGATAAAGGCGGAACAATGCGTTTGGGTTCATGGAAATGCGATATTAAAGAAGGCACTTTGGCGCATCAAATTTATGGTAAGTCACAAATTGAAGAACGCCATCGTCATCGTTATGAATACAATAATAAGTACGCAGAACAATTGGAAAATGCAGGTTTAATCAGTTCTGGAGTCAATCCGGATACTGGTTTGGTTGAGATTGTCGAGATCAAAAATCACCCGTTTTTCATCGGAGTGCAGTACCATCCAGAATACAAAAGTACAGTTGCAAATCCACAGCCAATTTTTGTTAGCTTTGTAGCCGCAATTGTGAAAAATAAATTATCCTAACAGGTTTTTTCCTGTTAGGTATTTAATTGAAAAAGAGAGGAGCGAATCAGTTGGCTTCATTGTATTCCTTGTTCCTGCTTTCCGCTTTGCATGGCATCGCGTCAATCAGGGCTAGAAGGCCAACTTTTGGGCTTCTAAAATAATAGTTCTAACCCAACTATTCTAAAATTGAAACAAAACCGTCGCAACAGCGACATACATACAAATTGATAAAATCCCTTTTTTGGGAAGTATACTATGGAACAAAAAAAATTTGACCTAAATTCAATCATCGGGTTTGCCTTGATTTTTGGTATTGTAATGTGGATGATGTACAGCAACCAAAAAACAGCCGAAAAAGAACAACTCGAAAAAGCAAAACAAGAAAAACTTCAAAAGCAACAAAAAGCCAAAACAGTTGCTGCCAAAGAAATCGTTACTATTGCTACCGATACTTCAGTATCAGACACTGCAAAAATCAAAAAACTACAAGCTACTTTAGGAACATTTGCTTATTCAGCAACTTTACCAACGGCAAAAGAGGGTGTAACTGTACTTGAAAATGATTTAGTAAAAATTTCGGTTTCTAACAAAGGTGGAGCTATTTCAGAAGTTACACTTAAAAAATACGACAAATTCAAAAAGAATTCGGGCGAATTGGTTTCGTTAATCAAAAACAACAACGCCAATTTTAATCTTGAATTGCAAACTTCGGATAACCGAATCTTAAACACTAAAGACTTGTTTTTTGAACCCACTTTAACCAAAGTAGGAGCAGATCAAATTCTTTCGATGAAATTAAAATCGGGTGCTAATGAGTTCTTAGAATACAAATACGTTCTAAAACAGGATAATTATATGCTTGATTTTGATGTGCGTTCACAAGGTTTAAGTAAAGCCGTGAATACTTCAAAACCAGCTAATTTGAACTGGGATTTGAAAACCTACCGCAACGAAAAAAGTATTTCCTACGAAAATCGTTATACCGAATCAGTTTTTGAATACGAAGATGGTAAAGACGATTACACAGGTCAAGGAACTGAGAAAGAAGAAAACCCAGAAAAGGTGACTTATGTTGCCTACAAACAACACTTGTTTACTACGGTTTTATTGACTAAAACTCCATTAGAAAAGGCATCCATCAAGTCATTTGATTTAGTAAAAGACGCCAAAAAAGATACTATTTATACCAAACAATTCAAAACGGTTGCGCCTTTAACGTTTAACAACGGCGAATTGAACTATCAAATGAATTGGTATTTTGGGCCAGCCGATTATAAATTATTAAGCAAATACGATCGCAATCTTGATGAAATTGTTTCGTTGGGATGGGGAATTTTTGGTTGGATCAACAAATTAATTTTCGTTCCGTTATTCGGATTCTTAAGTTCGTTCATGGGATTAGGAATTGCAATTATTCTTTTCACTATTATTATCAAATTAGCAATGTCGCCTATTACTTTCAAATCGTTTTTATCTCAAGCGAAAATGAAAGTATTACGACCTGAAATTGCAGAATTAGGAGAGAAATTCGCAAAAGACCCAATGAAGAAACAACAAGAAACCATGAAGTTGTACAGTAAAGCTGGAGTAAATCCAATGGCTGGTTGTATTCCGGCATTGATTCAAATTCCGTTCATGTATGCTTCGTTTTTGTTCTTCCCAACTTCGGTTGATTTAAGACAAAAAGGTTTCCTTTGGGCTGACGATTTATCCTCATTTGATTCGGTATTGAAATTGCCATTTAACATTCCGCTTTATGGTGACCACATCAGTTTATTTGCTTTGTTAGCATCAATCGCCATTTTCTTCTATATGAAAATGACTTCTGGAGATCAAGCTATGGCACAACCACCACAAGAAGGCATGCCTGATATGGCTAAAATCATGAAGATAATGATTTATTTGTCGCCAATCATGATGTTAATCTTCTTTAATAATTATGGTTCAGGTTTGAGTTTATACAACTTAATTTCCAACTTAATCACTATTGGAATCATGATTGTTATTAAGAAGTATTTTATTGATAGTGAAAAAATACACGCTCAAATTCAAGAGAACAAAGCCAAACCCAAAACTGAAAGCAAGTTCCAAAAGAAAATGAGAGAGATGATGGAGCAAGCCGAAGCTCAAAAAGCACAACAGAAGAAAAAATAATTAGCAGTATAAAATAAAAAGTCCCGAGTAGTTTCGGGACTTTTTTTATGGAATAAAATTATTGATTTCTTAATCTAAATTAGGAAGAAGAACTCTATCAACCATGTGAATCATACCGTTGTAACACTGAATGTCTTTAGTTGTAATGTTAGACAAACGATCATTCATATCAACAATTCTGAAATTTGCAGGCGTTGATTGAATTGAAAAAGGATCACCAGCATACGTATTTACTGTTGCTCCATCTGTAAGAGATGATGAGAATGTATTAGCGGTAATCACAAAATGATACTTCAAAACTTGAGCCAATGTACTGTTTCCAATAGCAGCTAAATTGGGTTGATTTAATTCTACTAATAAAGAAGAAAAAGCAGTATTCATTGGAGCAATCATTGTATACGGGCCATTGTTAACACTCGACAATTCAGCTACAAAGTCAAATTGATCATTCGAAGCTAAAGCAGAAGAAAGAGTTGATAAATTAGGATTGGCTAAAATATGATCAATAATTGTTGGCAATTTAAGAACAGCATCCACTTTGTGAATTACTCCGTTAGATGCAAAAATATTTCCATTAGTGACAGAGGCAATGCCATTAATTTCTGTTTCACCATCTACGTTTCTGAAATACATACTCAAATTAGCAGAATTTGATGCAAACCCTGTAGCTTGTGATTTTATATAGGTATTAATTGGTAAATCTTCTAGCTTGATTTTTCCAACAATAATATGATTTAAAAGGATTTGTCTCAATACACTTGTTGGAACTTCTTCGATTGTAGCAAAATCATTTTCAGCTAAAAAGTTTTCAAAAGCAGTATCCGTTGGAGCAAATAAAGTGAATGTTTCAGTTCCGCTTAAAGTTGAACTTAAATCGGTAATTTCAATCGCTTTTTGTAATGAGTCAAACTCGTTATTGTCGGAGATTAATCCGTTCAAAGTATCCTTTTTTGCATTAGCATCATCTTCCATATCACAAGATGTAAATACACTAATACTTACAAAAAGAATAAGTAAAATTCTATTTTTTAGTAGGTTCATAATGAGTAGTTTTATGTTAAATAATCAATTATGAGACAAATATATAAAATAATGTGAAATACACTTAAAAGACCAATTAAATTAACAGTATTAATCTGTCTAAAAATATTCAAAATTAATTAACTATTTTTTTGTTTTTTGCATAAAAAAAGACTCTCAAGTTAATGAGAGTCTCCCTAAACAAACCAAATAATCAATAAACTAGGATGTGGAAATTATCCCAACTTAACTTTTTTACAATGATGGTTGTAATACTTTATCTACAGCGTGAATAACACCATTACTGCATTGAACATCAGTAATTATGATGTTACTTGGTGTTGTGGTTGTATCATTAATTTTTACACCACCCGTTAAATTGATGGTTAGATTCTGTACAGGAGAAGTAATTGTTGGAATGACTTGTCCATTTGTTAGCGATGAAGCTAATACATTTCCTGCGGTAGTTACGTGATATTGTAGTACTTTGGTTACTTGTGCTGGTGTTGCTCCTACTGCAAAACCTGATCCTGTCGTTGCTGCTGTAAATGCTGCATTTGTTGGAGCAAAAACGGTTTTAGTAGTTGCATTTGACAAAGCAGCAGCCACTGCAGTCTGATCGCCAAAACCATTTCCATTTGTTGAAGTACTTGTTACTACAGTAGCCAAAATAGAAAAGTTAGGATTAGCAGCCGCATGTGTTACTATTGTTGGTAAACCTATTACTGCATCAACAACATGGATAACACCATTAGTAGCTATAATGTTGAACGTTTCTCCAGGAGTTGTTGTTACAACTGATGAAACACCATTTAATCGTACACCACTTGTTGTATTTACATACATGCTTAAGGTGTTAGTAGAAGATGCTGTCCCTTTCCCTAAAGTTTTAATATAGGTGTTATTTGTTAAACCTGTTGACTGAACAGATCCACTTACAACATGGTTCAAAAGAATTTCTCTCAGAGTGGCAACCGGTACAGCTTCCAGATTTGCAAAACCATTTTGTTGTAAGAAAGTTGTAAATGCGGCATTTGTTGGGGCAAAAACGGTGTACGGTCCTGTACCTTGTAATGTACTTACAAGTCCTGCTCTATCTAAAGCAGATACTAAGGTCGTCAAGTTTGAATTTCTTGAAGCTATTCCTGCTATAGTATTGTCTACAGGTGCAGTTGTTGTGTCGTCATCATCGCATGATGAAAATCCAAAAGCTAACATCGCAATTAATGCGAACATTTTTAAATTGATTGTTTTCATAGTTTTTTTGTTTTATTTGTTATTATTTCGTTTAAAGATAACGACAAAAACATAAACAAAATTTAGAGCAAATTATTTTTTAACAAATTTGTTTAATCATTTTATATTGAAAAACCTTTTTTTTGTTTTATGTAATTATATAATTGTTAAACAAAAAAACAGCTTTTAATATATATTTAACAACCTTATTTAGTAGTTTTTTTCTTAAAATATTGAAAATTAATGTGAAATAGGAATTACATTTGCTACAATAAATTAGTTAAGTTGTAGTTATAGTAATTCAAAACAATTTTATGAGAATCGTACTGCTATTATTTTTTATAGTTTTTAATTTAAACGCTCAAGACATCAATCAATTAGACGATAAAGGTCAAAAACATGGTTCTTGGAAAGGTTATCATGAAGGGTCGAAACGACTGCGTTATGAAGGTAATTTTGAGCACGGTAAAGAAGTCGGCATGTTTAGATTCTTCGACGATACCAAAGCCAATACTGTAATTGCAACTCGCGAATTCAACACCAAAGACAATTCGTGCTACACTATTTTCTACAATCAAAAAGGATTTAAAGTAAGTGAAGGGAAATTAATCAATAAAGTTTACGAAGGAGAATGGAAGTACTATCACCTTGATTCACCTTCAATAATGACAACCGAAACCTATGTTAAAGGAAAATTAGAAGGAATACGAAAAGTATATTATAAAGAAGGTGCTATTGCCGAAGAAACAACTTATAAAAGCGGTAAAAAAGAAGGAGCTTATAAAAAATACGCTGAAAACGGGATTGTTTTAGAAGAAGCAACGTATAAAAACGATCTCTACCACGGACAAGCTATTTTTAGAAATCCAGATAATGCAGTTACAGCTAAAGGAATTTTTACTAATGGAAAGAAAACCGGAATTTGGGAGTTTTTAGAAAATGGTAAAATGGTGAAAAAGAACATGAATCTGCAAGGCAAAAAGTTTGTGAAGAAAAAAATCACCAAAGAGCCTACAGAATAATTTCAATAAATAGAATTTACTAAGGTATATGTTTTTATAATCAAAAGCGTATACCTTTTTTTATTATTTAATGTAATTTTGCAAAAAAATTAAAATGAAACGGGTTATAGTCGGACTTTCTGGTGGTGTTGATTCAAGTGTTGCAGCTTATCTTTTAAAAGAGCAAGGTTATGAAGTAATCGGACTTTTTATGAAGAATTGGCACGATGATTCAGTGACTATTTCTAACGAATGTCCGTGGCTCGAAGACAGTAATGATGCACTTTTAGTTGCAGAAAAACTCGGAATTCCTTTTCAAACGGTCGATTTAAGCGAACAATATAAAGAGCGAATCGTCAATTATATGTTCAACGAGTACGAACAAGGTCGAACTCCCAATCCGGATGTGCTTTGTAATCGCGAAATCAAATTTGATGTGTTCATGAAAATCGCCCTGAGTTTAGGAGCCGATTTTGTAGCGACAGGTCACTATTGCCGAAAAGGTGAAATTGAAGTGGATGGAGAGAAAGTATTTCAATTACTTGCAGGAAAAGACGACAATAAAGATCAATCGTATTTTTTATGTCAATTGTCACAAGAACAATTGAGTAAAGCTCTTTTCCCGATTGGTGAATTGACCAAACCACAAGTGCGTGAAATTGCCATGAAACTCAATTTAGTAACAGCCGAAAAGAAAGATTCGCAAGGATTGTGCTTTATTGGAAAAGTACGTTTACCCGAATTTTTGCAACAACAACTCCAACCCAAAGAAGGAATCATTGTTGAAATTGATGTCAATCATCCCATATATTCCCAAGAAAAACCAATTTTTAGTTCCAAAGAAGAAGAGTTGAAATACCTTTCAAAACCAATTCACTATATTCCAGAAATGGGAAAGAAAGTGGGTCAACATCAAGGTGCACATTACTTTACTATTGGTCAACGCAAAGGATTGAATGTAGGTGGAACCAAAGAAGCTTTATTTATTATCGCTACAGATGTTAAAAACAATGAAATTTACACGGGCCAAGGTCATCATCATCCGGGTTTGTTCCGAAAAGCATTGCGAGTTCAGCCTTCAGAAATTCATTGGATACGCCAAGATTTAGCATTGAAAAATGGTGAAACGATGGACGTTATAGCTCGTATTCGTTATCGACAAGAACTTCAGAAAGCAACTTTGTATCAATTTGAAAGTGGTTTGTATGTTGAGTTTGACGTACCTCAATCGGCCATAACAGAAGGTCAGTTTGTTGCATGGAATATTGATGATGAATTAGTTGGATCTGGAGTAATCTCTTAATTTAATTATTTGATTGTCTTTTTTTGTATTTTTGATGAATCCAAATTGAAAATGCTATGCAAAAAATCTACTTTTTCTTACTTTTAACTATTTCTTTCTCATCCTTTTCACAAGATGAAGAAGCTTGGGTTTATTTTACAGATAAGCCAAATGCACAATATTATTTAGACAATCCTCTAGAAATGCTAACTCAGAGAGCATTGGATCGTAGGGCAAACCAAGGAATAGCTCTACAGATTAATGATACTCCAATTCACCAACCTTACATTGATCAGGTAATGGCATCTGAAGGAGTAACCGTGAAAGCCAAATCAAAATGGTTGAATTGTGTTCATGTGAGAGGAAATGTCAATGATATCAATGCTTTGTCTGTATTATCTTTTGTGGATACTATAGTTTTTGCCGACGATGCATTGAATACATCAGGTAAAATCAGATCGCCAAAACCCATAAATCCAGTGAATAAAACTCTAGATGTAAGCGAAAATTTCAATTACGGGAATTCACAAAATCAAATTGAAATGCTCAACGGTCATTTGTTGCATCAAGCCAATTATACTGGAAACGGAAAAATTATTGCCGTTCTTGATTCAGGTTTTATCAATGTGAATTCTACCGCGCCTTTTCAACGATTATTTGACAATAATTTAATCCTTGGCGGATACAATTATGTAAGTCAAAATGAAGATGTGTATTCGCTACACAATCACGGAACAATGACACTTTCTTGTATGGGTGGCTATGTTGATGGTGAATTAGTTGGAACAGCGCCCAATGCTCAATATTATCTTTTTGTAACTGAAGATGTTGTTGATGAAAATCCAGTGGAAGAGAGCTATTGGGTAGAAGCAGCAGAAGAAGCCGATCGATTAGGAGCTGACATCATTTCGACTTCATTAGGATATTACGTTTATGATAATCCTAACTACAGTCATGTGTATACCAATATGACCGGAAATGAGGCTTTCGCATCAAAAGGCGCTAATATTGCTTTTAGTAAAGGAATCATAGTAGTGGCAAGTGCAGGAAATTCAGGCGCTAGTGCAGAACCTTTAAATCACATAAGTGTTCCAGCAGAAGCTACTAATGTACTTGCTGTTGGAGCAGTACGATTTGATGAAACTTATGCAACCTTCAGTTCTGTTGGTCCAGGTTATGAAAACAGAATCAAACCCGAAGTCATGGCAAAAGGTCAAGCAGCCACAGTTGCCAATACAGCAGGGAATATTCAAACTGCGAGCGGAACTTCTTTTTCGTGCCCGATTATGGCCGGAATGGTCGCTAGTTTTTGGAGTGCAGTACCCAGTTTAACCAATCAGCAAGTAATTAATTTTATTATACAGTCAGCAGACCGATTCAATAATCCTACCGACCAATTTGGTTATGGAATTCCCGATTTTCAATCTGCTCTTCAAAGTGCATTACTTTCTGTTGATGAAGCTGAAATCGAAAATTATCAGGTTTTTCCCAATCCTACAACTTCAACTATAACAATGGTAAGCCCAGCTAATTTTGTTGGTAATTCAATTAAAATGTACAATGGTTTAGGACAATTGGTTCTTACAAACACTATAGAAAATCCAGTTCAAACCCTTTCGTTAGACGGATTGAATTCGGGTGTTTATTTTTACACCATTTCAACTTCTGATATAGTATACCAAGGAAAAATCATTAAAAATTAATGCCACATAGATTCCTCATTAATGAATAGAATTACGCAACTCTTCAACATACAATACCCGATTATTCAAGGCGGAATGATTTGGAATTCAGGTTACAAATTGGCAAGTGCTGTCAGTAATGCTGGCGGATTAGGCTTAATCGGAGCAGGTTCAATGTATCCCGATGTGCTTCGCGAACACATTCAAAAGTGCAAAAAAGCTACCGATAAACCTTTTGGTGTTAACGTTCCGATGTTGTATCCGAATATAGAAGAAATCATTCAAATCATCATAGAAGAAGACGTGAAAATCGTGTTCACTTCTGCTGGAAATCCTAAAACTTGGACTAGCTATTTGAAAGAAAATGGAATTACGGTAGTTCATGTGGTAAGCAGTTCTAAATTTGCTCTCAAAGCACAAGAAGCCGGAGTTGATGCAGTTGTTGCCGAAGGTTTTGAAGCTGGCGGTCACAACGGTCGCGAAGAAACGACAACAATTACTTTAATTCCGATGGTGCGTGAAAATATTTCGATTCCGTTAATAGCTGCAGGTGGAATCGCAACGGGTCGCGGAATGTTAGCAGCAATGGTTCTCGGTGCCGATGGTGTTCAAATGGGAAGTCGTTTTGCGGCATCTACCGAAAGTTCAGCTCACGATAATTTCAAAAAAACAATTGTAGAAACAGGCGAAGGTGATACTCAATTAACCTTAAAAGAATTGGCGCCTGTTCGATTGATTAAGAATAAATTTTTCAACGATGTTCAAGAGTTGTACGCCAAATGTCCAACCAAAGAAGATTTAGAAAATTTACTAGGAAAACGCCGTGCCAAACGCGGTATGTTTGAAGGTGATTTAGTCGAAGGTGAACTCGAAATTGGCCAAATTGCGGGATTAATTCACGACATCAAACCCGTTGAAATCATCATCAAAGAAGTGATGGAAGAATTTGAATTGGCTAAAAAAGAAGCACAAGATTTTAGGTTTTAAAAATAAATCAGAGTTAATCTGTGTAATCAGTGGCGCACAAAACTTACCAATTTCTTCACGTCTATCTCCATTCAAAATACTACTTTTGTACAAATAATTTATCCTAATGAAAAAGTTTATCTGGATTGTAACTATCGTTTTTTCCATCCTTACAAAAGCACAAGAACGCCCAAAATTAGTAGTCGGAATAGTTGTCGACCAAATGAAAATGGAGTATTTATACCGTTTCCAAAGCGATTTTTCGAACAATGGTTTCAAACGATTGATGCAACAAGGTTATACTTTTGAAAATGCACATTACAATTATATGCCAACGTACACTGCGCCAGGTCATGCTTCGGTTTATACTGGAACAACACCAGCACTTCACGGAATTGTAAGCAACGAGTGGTTTCACAGAACTTTAAAAAAAGACGTGTATTGTACCGATGATGCTTCAGTAACTACTTTAGTTCCCGGCACTGAATCTGAAGGCAAAATGTCGCCCAAAAATTTACAGAGTTCAACAATCACAGACGAGTTAAAATTGTCAACCAATTTCCAAGGAAAAGTAATCGGAATCAGTATTAAAGATCGTGGTGCGATTCTGCCAGCCGGACATTTTGCAGACTGGGCTTTTTGGTATTGCAAAACGGGTGAATTCATATCAAGTTCGTATTACGGAACCACTTTGCCTTCTTGGGTAGATGATTTCAATAAAGAAAAAAACTACATTCCGTACGCTCAAAAAGGTTGGGAATTATTCAAACCCAAAGAAGCCTATAACGAAAGTCTTCCTGATGATAATCCCTACGAAGGTCAACTCTACAAAAAACAACCCTTCTTTCCTTATAATATGAAGGAAATGTTGGATAACAATGATGCTGGAGTTTTGAGAGTAAGTCCGTATGGTAATAATTTGATTGTGGATTTTGCTAAACGTGCCATCGAAAAGGAAAATTTAGGTAAAGATGCAGTAACCGATTTTCTAGCTTTGAGTTTTTCTTCTACTGATTACATCGGGCATACTTTTGGTCCGCGTTCCATCGAAATTCAGGATACGTATTTGCGCTTGGATCAAACTATTGCTGAGTTTCTGAATTATTTAGATACAACTGTTGGAAAAGGAAATTACCTCGTTTTTCTGACAGCCGATCACGCTGGAGCGGAAAATGCAACCTATTTAAAAGATCACAAATACGATGTGAATAGCATCAACTATAAAAATGTCGAAAGTGATTTAAAAGACTTTTCTAAAACTACTTTTGGCGATGATTTGATTCTGAATTATTCTAGTTTTAATGTCCATTTTGATAAAGACAAAATCAAAGCTAAAGGGTTGAATTTAACCGATGTTAAGCAATCGTTCAAAGACTATTTGTATACCAAAGAATACGTTAAACGAGTATTTACAGAAGAAGAGATTCTCTCAGCCACTGGCAACGATGTTATATTGGATTATGTTGCAAAAGGTTACGATCCGACGCAAAATGGTGAGTTGTATTTTGTGTACAAACCTGGTTATTTGGAATATTCAACTACAGGAACAACACATGGCTCACCTTATACTTATGATACTCACGTGCCGATTATTTTCTACGGATGGCACATCAAGAAAGGCAAAACCAACGATAGAAAAGAGATCACACAAATTGCTCCTACAGTAACCCAATTGTTAAAAATCTCCATGCCGAATAGTACTAAAGGCAAGGTGTTGACGGAGATTGTTGATGCAAAATAGTTGAAGTTTTTTATCCAGTGAGTTCGATTAAATTTTTAGCCACGAATTATCGAATCTATTGTTGTAAACATTTGATTCTATTCGAATGTTCATCGAAGATGAATAAATTTTTAGTCTCGGACCCAATTTAAATTTGTGAATTCGTGGCAACAACACTAGAATTATCAATCATTAGTTATATGTTGAGATAGTCTTATAGATTTAGGTTACTGAATTAATGTTAATAAATCAAAATTGATTTCTCGCTTTAGCCAAATTTTACTATATTGGGCTAAACTGAATAAACATGAAATTATTTTTTGAACGACTTTATAAAAACAGCAGCCGAATTACTCAAATAGTTTACACGCGACACATCAAAGACTTTATTTTGATTTGTATTGGTGTGACGATGGCAAGTATCGGTTTGAAAGAATTTCTTCTGCCCAATGATTTCCTCGATGGTGGTGCAATGGGTTTGTCGCTACTCACCGAAATTATGACCGGAATCGAGTTGTCCGTTTTGATTGTACTCATCAATTTACCTTTCATAATCATTGGTGCCAAACAAATTTCACTCGAATTTGCGATTAAAAGTACCTTGGCCATTTTGGCGTTATCGCTTTTAGTGCATTTCATAAGTCTGCCAGCCATAACTTCTGATAAATTATTGATCTCGGTTTTTGGAGGATTTTTTCTTGGAGCAGGAATCGGATTTACCATTCGTGGTGGCGCGGTAATTGACGGAACTGAGGTATTGGCGATTTACGTCAGCAAAAAAACCAGTTTGACTGTAGGTGATTTTATCTCGGTTTTTAATGTAATACTGTTTTCTTTTTCAGCTTTATTAGTGAGTGTAGAAACTGCAATGTATTCGATGTTGACGTATTTTGCAGCTTCCAAAACTGTCGATTTTATCATCAATGGTATCGAAGAATACATTGGTGTAACGATTGTTTCCCGAAATGCTATAGAAGTAAAACAAGCCATAATTGAAAAATTAGGTCGTGGTGTTACCGTTTACAATTCGGAAAGTGGTTACGGAAAATCGGGTGTGAATTACAATGAAAACAAAATCCTCTTCTGTGTTGTCACTCGTTTGGAAGTCACACGATTATTATTGGAAATCGAAAAAATTGACGAAGAAGCTTTTGTAGTGCAGCATTCCATCAAAGACACTAAAGGCGGAATGATCAAAAAACGTCCGTTGCATTAATACAAAAGTCACGAATTACTATTATGTTAATTCGTGACTTTTTGTATACCATTTAAAATTTATAGTTTTAGACTTCAACCATAATCTGATTTTTAATTAAATCTTCAAAGGTTTCTCGTTTGCTTATTAAGTGACCTTTTCCGTCTTTCCACAATACTTCGGCAGGTTTGAAACGTGAGTTGTAGTTGGATGACATCGAATAACAATACGCACCCGCATTTTTGAAACACAAGATATCACCTTCTTTAATTTCAGCTATTCTGCGGTTGTTGGCAAACGTATCGGTTTCGCATATGTAACCCACAACGGTGTAAAAACGCTCTTTTCCTTTTGGATTGGAAATGTTTTCAATGGTGTGTTGCGAACCATAAAACATCGGTCGAATTAAATGGTTGAAACCACTATCAATTCCGGCAAAAACAGTTGAGGTAGTTTGTTTAACTACGTTTACTTTGGCCAAGAAAAATCCGGCTTCACTGACTAAAAATTTTCCAGGTTCAAAGGCTAAGGTCAGCGTTCGGCCGTATTCTTTTTCGAAAGCCAAAAAACGTTTGGTTAGTTTTTTCCCTAATTCTTCAATGTTGGTTTCGATGTCGCCTTTTTTGTACGGCACTTTGAATCCCGAACCAAAATCAAGGAAATCCAGTTCTTTGAATTGTTTTGCGGTGTCGAATAAGATTTCGGCAGCGTATAAAAATACTTCAATGTCTAAAATATCCGAACCGGTATGCATGTGAATTCCATTGATGTGCATTCCGGTATTTTCCACAATGCGCAATACATGAGGAATTTGGTAAATCGAAATTCCGAATTTACTATCAATATGTCCAAC
Organism: Flavobacterium sp.; assembly: GCF_035299245.1. Taxonomy (GTDB): domain Bacteria; phylum Bacteroidota; class Bacteroidia; order Flavobacteriales; family Flavobacteriaceae; genus Flavobacterium. The sequence continues at coordinate 84,695 of NZ_DATGWY010000019.1, forward strand.
TGAGATATTCTCATTTCCGCCCGCCATCACATGTGGATTGATTCGAATACAAACGGGAACTTTTGGGTGTTTGGTTCCAAAATGCTCTAAAACCGAAAGATTGTCAATGTTGATTTGAACGCCCAATTCGGCTACTGCTTCTATTTCTTCGAATGAAACTCCATTGGGAGTAAATATAATTTTATCAGGAGTAAATCCGGCGTGTAAACCCAATTGTACTTCTTGAAATGAAACCGTATCCAAACCCGAGCCGCACTTCTTGAGCAACTTCAGTACGGATAAGTTGGACAATGCTTTCATGGCGTAGTTGATGCGAAGACGCTCTACCTTTGAAAATGCAGTTGTCAAACGGTTGTACTGATGCTCGATGGTTGTAGCGTCGTAAACGTACAACGGACTGCCAAATTCTTCGGCAAGTGCTAGTAACTCTTTGGGTTGCATATTATTTATTTTAAAAATTTAAAGTTGTGCAAAGATACTTTTTGAGATAACGAATTCAAAGCGCGTTAACATTTCTGCGGATTTGCTATTTTTTGCACTAATTTTTTTTCAATACGATAATAAACTAGCCCTGATGCAAGGGAATCCCGATTTTTATCGGGATGGAAAGGCAGCAGGAAAATGGATGGCAAGAAGGCCCGAGCCATTCGCTTCCCAAATCGCTAAAAAAAAGTTGAGATTGCTTCGTTCCTCGCAAATTCAAGAAAGTTACTAAATTGATATACATTTCTTTTAGGATTCATTCTAATTAATTACTTTTGTGAAACTTTTTCTGGGACGAGTTTCAGAATTTAACAACAAACTTATACTTATGAATATACACGAATATCAAGGGAAAGAAATTTTAGCGAAATATGGTGTACGCGTTCAACGTGGAATTGTAGCTAATAATCCGGTTGAGGCAGTTGCTGCAGCCAAACAATTGACTACAGAAACAGGTACACAATGGTACGTAATCAAAGCTCAAATTCACGCAGGTGGAAGAGGAAAAGGTGGTGGCGTAAAATTGGCTAAAAACCTAGAGCAAGTAACCGAAATTTCAGAACAAATTATTGGTATGCAATTAATCACGCCACAAACTCCACCAGAAGGAAAAACGGTGCACAAAGTGTTGATTGCAGAAGATGTATATTACCCAGGAGAAAGTGAAACTTCTGAATTTTACATGTCGGTTTTATTGAACAGAGCGACAGGAAGAAACATGATTATGTATTCTACTGAAGGTGGAATGGATATTGAAGAAGTAGCAGAACACACTCCGCATTTAATTTTCACAGAAGAAATTGATCCACAAGTGGGACTACAAGGTTTTCAAGCACGACGAGTTGCTTTTAACTTAGGTCTTTCTGGAAATGCGTTCAAAGAAATGGTGAAATTTGTTGAATCGTTGTACAACGCCTATATTGGTTCTGATGCTTCGATGTTTGAGATTAATCCAGTACTTAAAACTTCGGATAACAAAATTATGGCCGTTGATGCCAAAGTAAATATTGATGATAATGCATTGTACCGTCAGCCGAAATACGCTGAAATGCGTGACGTTAGAGAAGAAAATCCAATTGAAGTGGAAGCTAAAGAAGCCGGATTGAACTATGTTGACCTTGACGGAACTGTAGGTTGTATGGTAAACGGTGCTGGTTTGGCAATGGCAACAATGGATTTGATTAAATACGCCGGTTTTGAACCAGCTAACTTCTTAGACGTGGGTGGAACAGCCGATGCAAAACGTGTAGAATTAGCGTTTAGAATCATTTTAAAAGATCCGAATGTAAAAGCCATTCTGATTAACATTTTTGGTGGAATCGTTCGTTGCGACCGTGTAGCTCAGGGTGTTGTGGATGCATACAAAAACATGGGTGACGCGATTCAAGTGCCAATCATTGTACGTTTACAAGGAACTAATGCTGAAATTGCAAAAGAATTAATTGACAATTCAGGTATGCCTATCTTATCTGCGGTTCAGTTTCAAGAAGCAGCTGATCAAGTGCAAAAAGCATTGTCTTAATGAATTGAAACGGACTTATGAATTGAAACGGACTTATGAATTGAAACGGACTTTAGTCCGTTTATAAATAAATATAAATCCCGAGTTTGTGCTCGGGATTTTTTATTTCATTTTCTCAGCAAAAGCAATTACATGTCCATCCAAATCCGAAAAATAAAAAGCGGTGTCGCCCCAATTGCGCGGTTCAATTTCGCTGATTATAGTGGTATTTAGTTTTTTTACATTTTCATATTCTACCTTAAGATTTTCAACAATAAAGTACAATTCGCAACGCGGAATTCCGTTTCCTAAGTTCGGATGCGGTAGTGCTGGAGTGATGATTTTTGCAATTCCGTCGTTAGGCATTAATCCGAGTTTACACTGATTATTTATAATGAATTCAGTCATTCCGGGCACATTCAAATCGGCTGATTTTCTGAAAAGTTGCTCATAAAATTGAGTGCTTTTTTGCTGGTCTTTTACATAAAGTATGAATTCGGTATGTTTAATGTGTGTAATCATTTTTGGAATTTATAATCAATGCTATTTTTCATTCATTTTCATTTGATCAAGAAAGAAATGAATCACTTCTAAATTCATTTCTGATGTGGTCCAATGTCCCACTTTTTCATATGTTTTAAAGGTTGCATTGATTTTTGCATTCAAATAATGTTTTTGACATTCCAAATACCTTTTTTGAACGGTTCTCCCTATGTTGTCATTAATACTATTTCGTTCCTTTTTGCTGTAAGCATCGTCAAATTGAACCGCATCATTTTCGTCTAACTGTCCCATATAGATAAACTGAGGAATAGATTTGTACGATTCAAAGTTGAATTTTTCTTTAAATAATTGTTCAAAATCGTTAGTGCCAATTGGATAGTCGAGTTTACAACTATTAATTTCGTTTTGAGGCAACATAAGTTCTCCGTTAAATCCGCCAATTGCCATTGCTTGGATTGTATCTGGGTGCAGAAATGAAAAACGATTTGTAAAAGTAGCTGAAGCTGAAAAACCACTCATAAAAAATTTTTCCTCAACTTCAATGTGTACTGTTTTTAATACGTTTTTGGAATCGTTTATCATTGCCAACAACTGTAAGTCAAGTCGGAGTAATTCGGTAGATGTTTCTAACATTACATCTCTGTCCAAAGCATGTGTGTAGGTCAAAGGTTTTGATTCTGGTCTAGGAAAAATGGGGACAAGTAGCGGAATTTTCAATTCAGTAGAAATATTATTTCCTACGGAACTTACAGATGCCAAGTCGATAGCATGCTGTTTATGAACTTCGATGTCATCTGACAATTTCCCCGTGTTGTTTGGTTCTACTAGTAAGAATGTTTTTTTATTCAGTTGAGCTCCTTTTGGAATAAAAAGTATGTAATCGTTAAAAAATCCTTTTGCTTGATTTTTTTCTATGACGATTAAACTGTCTTTCTTGAAAATTTCCGTTTTTGAATTTTGAGCAAACGAAAAAATGCAGGTAAACGAAAGAAATAGAGTTTTGATTATATTTCGCATTTCAAATATCATTTCTATTGTTTGTCTTAACTTGTCAAAAATTGTTACTAGGTATTTTTTAAAATTACTGCTAACAAAAAAATCCCATCTGAAAGCAGATAGGATTTATATTTTGATTGTGAAAAAGATCTAGGGTTTTTTAACCGAGCACGTAGTAATTCCCAATAAAGGATACAACGGACAAAAGCTAACTAAGCTAGTTAACGCGAATACTCCAGCAACTATGACAGCTATAATTCCTAATGTTCCTGAAATAGTTCCGTTATAGAATAAGAAACCTAACACTGCAGCGATTATCAATCGGATAATACGATCTGCTGAACCCATATTTTTTTTCATAATGTAAATGATTAATTAGTTATTATGAGACAAATTTAGGCAGTGTAAAAAAGGTGTGCAGTGACTTTGGTCACTAGTCCAAAACTTCGATGGTGGTTGGGCTTTGTTTGACCTTTCCTTCCATCTCTAATTTTTTGACAATTCGGCTGATGACTTCACGTGCAGTGCCGAGTTCACTAGCAATTTGACGATGCGAAATTTTTAATGGATTGTGTTGTGTTACGTCCACTTTTTCTTTTAAATAATCTAAAACACGCTTGTCTAATCGATCAAAGAGAAGTGAATTGATTGTGTCTAATAAATCGGAGTAACGCAAATTGTATTGCAGGAAGAAAAGTGAATTGAAGTCGGGAAACTTCTTTGTCCATTGCCCTAATTTTTCAGTGGGAATTAAGAGTAAATGCGAATCTTCTTCAGTTACAGCATAAATTTTACTTGGCTGATTGTTGATTCCAGCCGAAAATGACATAATGCAACTTTCATTGGGTTTGATGTAATAGAGTAGGAGTTCTTTGTCTTCGTGACGGGTAAATACTTTGATCACTCCGCTAAAAACTAGTGGGATTACTTTTATGAATTGTCCTTCACGCAACAATTCGGTGTCTTTCTTAACCTCTTTTTCGATGGCAAATTGTAGCATTTCCGAAATCAAATCCGAATTAAAATGTGGAAATTGGTGTTTGATTTGAGTCGCTAAATCCATCAGAAATTACTTTTTATTCTTTCCGTTTTTGAATTGCACTTTTTCAACAATTGGCTCCTTTTTAACTTGTTTTTTGGGAACAAATTTCTTTTTAGGAGCAGTTGTTGTAGCTGTCTTTTCTCTATTTTCTATTTTCTTTTCTCTAAATTCTTTTGGTTGCGCTTCTTTTTTGTGAATGGCAATTACATCCATAGGATTTTTTGGATTTTCTTTGGTGCCACGTAAGTAAATTACCAATCCGTTTAAAAAATTACGAAGTACTTGATCACCACATTCAACAAATTTTGGATGATCAGCATTGCGGAAAAAGTTACCAATTTCACCTTTAGACATACGGAAATCAACCAATTTTAAAATCTCTTCTATTTGGTCATCGCGAAGCATTAATGCCACACGGAGCTTTTTGAAAATATCGTTGTTATTCAATGTTTTTATTGTTTATAGTTTGTTGTTTAGGGTTATAATTTTAGTAAACTATGAACCATAAACTACCAAACAGTTAGAAAAGCCAAAGATACGCCTTTTTAAATCCTTCACGCCATAATTTTTCGTTGTGTTGTCCGCCTTTTACTATGACTTTTTTATTTTTATTTTGACATTCACAACGTTTCGAATTGACTTCGTATTCCATGGCATTTAAATCGCGCACCATATCATCATCACCTTCGCTATCGCCACACAGAAAATATACTTTGGTTTTAAAAGATTTGGTATTCTTCATCAGGTCGAAAATTTCTTTCCGGTTGAACCAAAATGAAGGTGAGAAACAACCTACTTTTCCGAACACTTTTGGATATTTTAATGCTCCATAAAAAGAGACTAAACCTCCAAGCGAACTTCCCCAAAGACAAGTGTTGTTGGCGTTCGATTTGGTTCGGTAGTTTTGATCAACATAAGGTTTTAAAGTAGCAACTATAAAATCCAAATAGTTGTCCGCATTTCCGCCATTGTACTTTTCGTGTTTAAAAGGCGTTAATTCGTCAATTCGCTTATCACCACCATGTTCAATTCCGATGACAATTACTTGTGCTGCAATACTGTCTAGGGTTTCATCAACATTCCATTCACCTACATACGAAGTTTTCGCATCAAATAAATTCTGACCGTCGTGCATGTAAATCACAGGGTATTTTTTGTTCGATTCGGAATAATTTTTAGGCAAATACACCCAGATTTTTTTCGATGAATTCAATTGAGGAGATTCAATAGTAAATGATGAAACTTGCTGGCTTGCACTACTGTTCTGAGCATTTGTGAAGCAGAATCCAAAATTAATTAAAAAGAGTAAAGCGAATTTTGAGTGTATTAATTTCCACATTTTAACAAAAAATTATATTTTAGCTAAAAATAATCATTTCATGAATACAAAAGCAGAAAAAGTAAGTTTGTTGTGCGATATGATTGCCTTTGCGATTGTAGATGGCGAATTGCACGAAAGAGAATATATGTTTCTTTCGATAATTGCTGTTGAATTAGGAATTAGCAAAGAAGAACTGAATCAGCTTTTTCATGAAGAACACCGTAGTGAAATCATTAAGAGTGAGTTTGAACGCATACAGCAATTCTATCGTTTAGCACTGTTGATGCATTGTGATGGTGTTTTACACGAACGCGAACAAATCAAAATTCGCGAAATCGGCATCAACATGGGATTGAATCCTTTTGCCATGAAACGAGTGTTAAAAGCAATGGAAGAATCGCCCACTTCAATGGTTCACCCCGATTTTCTGTTGGAAGTTTTTCAAGAGCAGCATAATTAGTTTTACTACATTCATATAGCCAAAAGCCATTCAGTATTGAATGGCTTTTGGTTTTTAAACAGTCTGAAAATTAGTCAGTTAACAAAATGTTAAAGCGGACTTTTTTTCAGTTTTTATGATGGATTTTCCCTTTTTTGATGTCAAAATGACCTGATTTTTCCATTGGTATGTAATTTGTCTTTTGCTCATCGTAATTAAAAAATCGTTTAACATTAAAACATAAAAATTATGAACTTAATTAAAAGAAGTACAGTGCCATTTCCATCCATTATTGATGAATTATTAAAACCAGATTGGTTGGGCGGAATGCAAAGTTTTAACAACAACATTCCTGCAGTAAATATCAAAGAAACCGACACAAGTTTCGGAATTGAACTCGCTGCTCCAGGAAAAACCAAAGAAGATTTCAACATCGAAATCGATCACAATGTATTGACCATTTCTTCTGAGGAAAAATCAGAGAAAGAAGAAACTCAAGGCAAATACACTCGGAAAGAATTCAACTATTCATCGTTCCGCAGAGCATTCACTTTGCCAGAAACGGTAAATACCGATTCTATTAATGCAACGTACGAAAACGGTGTTTTACATGTAGCACTTCCTAAAAAAGAAGAAGCACTTCCAAAACCAAAACGTTTAATCGAAATAGGGTAATTTTTCATCATAGTTAGGGTTGAAGAAAACGCATCTAGTTTAGGTGCGTTTTCTTTTTGTTTACACTTCTCTTACTGCAAACAATTTCCTATTTTTGCACTACAACACAACAAACTATGTACAAACTTCTCATTCGTCCGATTCTTTTTTGGTTTGATCCCGAAAAAGTTCATTATTTTACCTTTTCATTAATTCGAACACTTTGTAAAATTCCGGGTTTTCCCTCACTTTTTAAATCGTTGTATTTGGTCAATGATCAACGTTTGGAGCGTGAAGTTTTTGGATTGAAATTCAAAAACCCAGTTGGCCTTGCTGCCGGATTTGACAAAGACGCCAAATTGTACAATGAGCTGTCTGACTTCGGATTTGGTTTTATTGAAATCGGAACATTAACTCCAGTTGGCCAAGAAGGAAATCCAAAAAAGCGATTGTTTCGTTTGAAAGAAGATTCGGCCATCATCAACCGAATGGGTTTCAATAACGGCGGCGTAAAAGAAGCGGTCGAGCGTCTCAAAAAGAACAAAGGTGTTCTCATTGGCGGCAACATTGGTAAAAACAAAGTTACACCTAATGAAAATGCGGTAGACGACTACAAGATCTGTTTTGAAGCCTTATTCGATTATGTGGATTATTTTGTAGTGAATGTAAGTTCGCCCAATACTCCCAATTTACGTGAATTACAAGAAAAAGAACCGTTAAAACAACTGCTCAATCAACTTCAAACTGATAACTTACAACATACAACTCCAAAACCAATTCTACTCAAAATCGCACCCGATTTAACGGATTCACAGTTACTCGACATCATCGAAATTGTCAATGAAACCAAAATCGCGGGAGTAATAGCAACGAATACGACTTTATCACGCGAAGGTTTGCAATCCGAAAATAAGTCGGAAACTGGCGGATTATCCGGAAAACCTTTAACTAAACGTTCGACCGAAGTCATTCGTTTTCTGTCTGAAAAAAGCAATAAATCATTTCCAATTATTGGTGTAGGCGGAATCCACACTGCTGCTGATGCTATCGAAAAACTCGAAGCCGGTGCAAGCTTGATACAATTGTACACCGGATTTATCTATGAAGGTCCAAAATTGGTGCGCGATATCAATACCGCAATTTTGAAAAAATCTTAGTACATTAGCAAAAAATCTCAGTTACTCAGCCACTCAGGAACTCAGTCACTCCATGGAAAATATCAAAATCATCGAATGTCCGCGCGATGCCATGCAAGGCATCAAACCGTTTATTCCCACCGAGCGTAAAGTCGACTATATTCAGGCGTTGCTCCGCGTAGGTTTTGATACGATTGATTTTGGAAGTTTTGTTTCGCCCAAAGCGATTCCGCAAATGCAAGATACCGCTGAGGTATTAGCGCAACTCGATTTGTCGCAAACAACTAGTAAATTACTTGCCATTATTGCCAATACGCAAGGCGCTGAAATGGCTTCGGTTCACAAGGAAATCAACTATTTGGGTTTTCCGTTTTCGATTTCGGAGAATTTCCAAATGCGTAATACGCACAAAACCATAGCCGAGAGTTTGGTGACGCTACAAGAAATTTTAAACATTGCAGATAAATCCAATAAAGAGGTTGTAACTTACATTTCAATGGGTTTCGGAAATCCGTACGGCGATCCGTGGAATGTAGAAATAGTAGGCGAGTGGACTGAAAAATTGGCGCAAATGGGTGTGAAAATTCTCTCGCTTTCCGACACTGTTGGAAGCTCAACACCTGAAGTGATTGACTATTTGTTTTCCAATTTGATTCCGAAATACCCAAACATTGAATTTGGCGCGCATTTGCACACTACACCCGAAAAATGGTTTGAAAAAATCGATGCCGCCTACAAAGCCGGTTGCCGACGCTACGATGGCGCGATTCAAGGTTTTGGTGGTTGCCCTATGGCCAAAGACGATTTGACAGGCAACATGCCCACCGAAAAATTACTTTCCTATTTCACTACTGTGAAAGAAAATACGAATACAAGTCCGATGAGCTTTGAAAGCGCATACAATGTGGCTTCGCGGTTGTTTGGCGAGTTTCATTAATTTTTTACCATAAAAACTTTCAATTTTTTCTTTATCATATAAGACATATAAGTTCATGTATGTTTTCTCTTCAATGACCTTATATGCCTTATATGGTTCAAATTTTTAGTAGCTAATCCAGCTTTTCATTCCAAGTTTTTTACTTCAAACTATTTTTGTAAGCTGCGAAAAGAGCTTCCGTTGGTCGCTTTTTCACAGCAACAAAAATTGGTTTTCACTTTCAAAAAGCTTTCCATTGCAATCTGGGCTAATTCAGAAAGCGGTCGGCAGAACGCAGAAGGCAGAAAGTGCAACTGAAATACAAAACGTCTAAACTAGCCCCGATTGAAGCGGCACGCAGTAAAGCGGAAAGCGGGACAAGGCGTTATTAGAACTTTTATACGTCTGCTTCAAATAAAGAAATCTGATTAAATCAGCTTTCTTCTTCTGAATACTTTATAAATCTCAATCCACATTACTGATACAAACCCAACCAAAACACTCAATCCGACTTGCGTCCATGTAACCGAATCAAACAAAAAGAAAGTGCTGAAAACGGGTATAAAAAGCAATAAGGAAGTCATCAAAATGGTAATTCCAATGATGAGTGGAACTAGGTTGTTTTTGTACTGAATAGTAGTGAAAATAGAGTAATAAAACGAGCGATTGGCCAGTGTCAAAAAGATGTTGGATGCAATGAGTGCGATAAAGATTACGGTACGAGTGACGTTTTCCGAACAACCATCAGCCACACAATATTGATACACAAACAGTAATCCTGCGGTAATTACTAAGCCTTGAATAATACTAATGGAAATTTCTTTTAAATTGAAAAAAGTAGTAGTCAGCGGTCGTGGTTGTTGCAGCATTAAATTGCGTTCCATGGGTTCGTTTTCGTAAATAATAGAGCAAGTCGGACCCATAATTATCTCAAAAAATATAATGTGAACGGGTGTAAAAATATTGGGATACATCCAACCCAAAGCCAACGGAATGAATACAATTAATATGATTGGAATGTGAATGGAAATGATGTACTGAATGGCTTTTTTTAAGTTGATGTAAATTTTTCTTCCCATGGCAATAGCGTCGGTCATTTTGGAAAAATCATCATCAATTAGGATTAAATTGGCGGCTTGTTTAGCGATTTCAGTTCCTTTTTTGCCCATGGCAATTCCGATGTGCGCCGATTTTAAAGCTGGACCATCATTGACTCCATCGCCTGTCATGGCTACAATTTGGTTGTTGGCTTTTAACGCCTGAATGATTTTTAGTTTGGCTTCGGGAAACATTCGGGTAAAAATGGCCGTTTCCATTACTTTCACTTTTAGCGTTGCTTCGTCCATGGCCATTAATTCGTCGCCATTTAAGACTTTGTCTGCCTCTTTAAATCCGACTTGTTTGGCAATAGTTGAGGTGGTTGCTGCATTGTCGCCCGTTACAATTTTCAGTTGAATTCCGGCTTTGTAAAACGTTTCAAAAACGTCTTGAATGTTGGCTTTCGGCGGATCGTAAAACGCGACCAATCCTTTAAAATGAAACTTCAATTCTTGTTGGGTTTTGGGGTAATCGTTGCCTGAAAATTCGGTAACACCAACACCTAAAACGCGATAACCTTCGTTGGCGATGGTTTCCATTGCGGTTACAATTTTCTTTTGATCGGCTTCCGATAAATGACTTACTTCGATCAACGCTTCGGGTGCGCCTTTGGCAGCGATGATTCTTTTACCATTTTTATCTTCAAAAACGTGTGTCATCATCGGTGGTTTTCCGCTCAAAGGATATTCATGAATCAATTTAAAATTAGGTCGTTCATCAGTTGATTCTATATTGGTATACGCCTCATGAATGGCAATTTCCATGGCATCAAAAGGCGTAGGTTCGCTTGACCACATGGCCAAACTTAGTAGTTCTTCGGCTTCAGGGTTGAGTTTTTCGTTGGTATTGACAATGGCATCCGAAGTGAAAAGATACAACTGCGCCAAACTCATTTTATTTTCGGTGATGGTTCCGGTTTTGTCGGTGCAGATTACCGTTGCACTTCCCAAGGTTTCTACGGTTTTGGTTTGTTTGGTGATGATTCCCATCTTCATCAAACGCCACGCACCCAACGCCATGAAGGAAGCAAATGCCACCGGAATTTCTTCGGGAATAACACTCATGGCAATGGTTAGTGCTTTGAGTAAACTGTCTAAAACACTTTTCGAATTATAGTAATTTACTGCCCAAACGATGCCAAAAATGAGGATTCCAATAATGGACATTTTCTTGACAAAGTTGGTAATCTGGATTTGCAAAGGCGTTTTTTCTTCGGCAATTTCATTTAAACTTTTGCCTATTTTTCCGAGTTGCGTTTGGTTTCCGATAGCAGTAACTTCGCAAATTGCCATTCCTGTTGCCACAGTTGTTCCTTGAAAAACGATTTTATTTTCGGAATCCTCATTTTTAAAAACGGAAAGTGATTCGCCCGTTAATATCGCTTCGTTTACTGAAAAATCGTGCGATTGTAAGATTGTAGCATCGGCGGGAACAAAACTTCCTTCTTCGATTTGAATGCAATCACCCAACACAATTTCTTCGCTTTGAATTTCGATTAGTTCACCATTTCGAATGACTTTACTTTTGGGTTGCGACATTTTTTTGAGCGCATCAATGGCATTACGACTGCGTGATTCCTGAAAAAGAGAGATTGCCGCTACCAAAAAAATTGCAAAAGTCATAAAGATACCATCACCCAAATCGCCCGAAATATAATAAATACTCGCTGCTGCCACCAATAATAAAAACATAGGTTCTTTAACCATTTCGAGTAAAGAATTCAAAAAGTGATTCTTTTTTTGATGTTCTAACGAATTAGAACCTCCCGTTTTTCGAGATGAAAGCACCTCTTGATGGGAAAGTCCGGTAATTGATGGTTTAAATTCGCTCATAATGAAATTGTTGTGGTACTCTAAGGTAGTGATTTTTATTGGATTTATGGGGAAATGATTGGGTTATTTTTGATAGTGTTCAGTGTTCAGAACGCAGAACACAGAAGGCAGAAAGTACTACTGAAATACAAAACGTCTAAACTAGCCCCGATTGGAGGAAGCACCGCGTGCGACGGAAAGCGGGACGAGGCGTTATTAGAATTACTAAATTGCTGCTTCAAATAAAAAAAAAACCGTTTAATCAGCGTTTTGTGCAAGCAAATCCGTTTAATCCGCGTTCCAAAATGAGCCAAGTGAATGAGATGCTTCGTTTCCCGAGAAGTCGGGACAAGCTCTCAGCATGACAAGTTAGACGTTTAAAAATCGATGTCTAAAAAAACTAATCACTAATCACTATTCACTAATCACTTTTTTCACTACATTTGCATGCAATTTAACTACAACAACTAAATTGCAACATGAAGGCACACATTTCTAAAATCGTTGGAGAAGGTCTTACTTACGACGATGTTCTGCTCATCCCAAATTACTCCGAAGTTTTACCGCGCGAAGTCAGTATTCAATCCAAATTTACACGTAACATTATGTTGAATGTTCCTATCGTTTCCGCTGCAATGGATACGGTAACCGAAAGTTCAATGGCGATTGCTATGGCGCAAGAAGGTGGAATAGGCGTACTGCACAAAAACATGACCATCGAGCAACAAGCAGCCAAAGTGCGGAAAGTAAAACGTGCGGAAAGCGGTATGATCATCGATCCGGTGACGCTTCCGTTAACCGCCACGGTGGGCGATGCGAAACAAGCGATGAAAGAGTTCAGTATCGGTGGAATTCCGGTAGTGGACGAAAACGGAACGTTAAAAGGAATTGTGACCAATCGTGATTTGCGTTTTGAAAAAGTCAATTCGCGCTCGATATTGGAAGTGATGACGTCTCAAAATTTAGTTACCGCTGCCGAAGGAACTACACTACAAGAAGCCGAAGGCATTTTACAAGAAAACAAAATTGAAAAATTGCCTGTTGTAGACAACAATTACAAATTAGTTGGTTTGATTACCTTTAGAGATATTACCAAATTAGCACAAAAACCAATTGCGAATAAAGATCGTTACGGTCGTTTAAGAGTAGCTGCTGCTTTGGGTGTAACTGCCGATGCTTTGGAAAGAGCCACAGCTTTGGTCAATGCTGGAGTAGACGCAGTCATTATTGATACGGCGCACGGACACACGCAAGGCGTGGTAAAAGTGTTGAAAGAAGTAAAAGCGAAATTTCCTGATTTGGATGTAGTTGTTGGAAATATCGCTACGCCTGAAGCCGCTTTGTATTTAGTAGAAAATGGAGCTGATGCGGTGAAAGTCGGTATTGGACCTGGTTCGATTTGTACTACACGTGTTGTGGCTGGAGTTGGTTTTCCACAGTTTTCTGCCGTATTGGAAGTCGCTGCTGCATTGCGTGGAAGTGGCGTTCCGGTGATTGCTGATGGTGGAATTCGATATACAGGCGATATCCCGAAAGCGATTGCTGCGGGTGCCGATAGTGTAATGTTGGGTTCATTGTTAGCCGGAACTAAAGAATCGCCAGGTGAAACCATCATTTTTGAAGGAAGAAAATTCAAATCGTACCGCGGAATGGGTTCGGTAGAAGCGATGCAAGAAGGTTCGAAAGACCGTTATTTCCAAGATGTAGAAGACGATATTAAAAAATTAGTTCCAGAAGGAATTGTAGGTCGTGTTCCGTACAAAGGTGAATTGAACGAAAGTATGCAGCAATTCATTGGCGGTTTACGTGCCGGAATGGGTTATTGTGGTGCGAAAGACATTCCGACACTACAAGAAACAGGAAAGTTTGTTAGAATTACTACCAGTGGAATAGGCGAGAGTCATCCGCATAATGTGACGATTACTAAGGAAGCACCGAATTATTCAAGATAGTTTAACCGCAAAGTTCGCAAGGTATTTACGCAAGGTTCGCAATGATTATATAGTGTTCTTCGTGTTTTTGCTTTGCGAACTTTGCGGTTGAAAATTTTATATTCCTAAATAATTACTTGGCGATATAGCCAATAATTCACTTTTAATGGCCTCCGAAACGTCTAAAGTCCCGATGAATTCGTGAATCGATGCTTTAGTGATGGCTGTGTTGGTTCTGGTCAATCCTTTCAGCGCTTCATATGGATTTGGATAGCCTTCTCTACGAAGAATCGTTTGAATGGCTTCGGCTACGACTGCCCAATTTTTTTCTAAATCTTCGGAAAATTTATCTTCGTTTAAAAGAAGTTTGTTTAAGCCTTTTAACGTGGCTTCAAAAGCAATTAAGGTATGTCCGATGGGAACACCAATGTTGCGTAAAACTGTACTGTCCGTCAAATCGCGTTGCAAACGAGAAACCGGAAGTTTGGCTGAAAGATGTTCAAAAATCGCATTGGCAATTCCGAGATTTCCTTCGCTGTTTTCAAAATCAATTGGGTTGACTTTGTGAGGCATAGCCGATGAACCGATTTCGCCTGCTTTGATTTTTTGTTTGAAATAATCCATCGAAACGTACGTCCAGATGTCGCGATCCAAATCGATGATGATGGTGTTGATTCGTTTTAAAGCATCAAAAAAGGCCGCAAAATGATCGTAATGTTCGATTTGAGTAGTAGGGAATGAATGGTGTAAACCCAATACTTCCTCTACGAAATGCGTCCCAAATTTTTTCCAATCGATGTTAGGATAGGCCACATGATGTGCGTTGTAATTTCCCGTTGCTCCACCAAATTTAGCGGCAAACGGAATGTTGAACAACAAACGCATTTGCTCCTCTAAACGTTCTACAAACACCAAAATTTCTTTTCCTAATCGAGTAGGAGAAGCCGGTTGACCGTGTGTTCTTGCTAACATTGGAACGTCTTTCCATTCCATTGCTAATTCTTTTAATTTGGCAATTACAGCAATTAAGCTCGGTAAATATACTTTTTCAAAAGCTTCTTTAGTGGATAATGGAATGGCTGTGTTGTTGATGTCTTGCGAAGTCAATCCGAAGTGAATGAACTCTTTATAAGGTGATAAATTGAGTGCTTCAAATTGGTCCTTGATGAAATATTCCACCGCTTTGACATCGTGGTTGGTTACTTTTTCGGTGTCTTTTATTTTTTGAGCATCTTCCGAAGAAAAATTAGTATAAATACTGCGTAACTCGTCAAAAAGAGTTACATCTACACCCGAAAGCTGAGGTACATTGGCTTCGCAAAGTGCAATGAAATATTCGATTTCGACTAAAACTCGGTATTTGATGAGTGCTTCTTCTGAAAAGTAAGGCGATAAAGAAATCGTTTTGCTTCTGTATCTTCCGTCAATTGGAGAAACTGCGTTTAATTCGGATAGTTGCATGAGTTGTGTTGTTGTTTTGAAGGTGCAAATTTAGTTATTAGTTGTAAGTTGTGAGTTATAAGTTGTGATTTTTTTTAATCTATAAAGGTTCTCGGCTATAATCTAAAAGTGAATTGAAAATCGATGACCTACAACCAAAAACCTACAACTTCTTCAACAATTTCTCTCTCAAAATTGGTACACCTTCCGTTGCATTCATTGCTATTACTTCTAACGGATTGGACAAATCGTAAATAGTAGCCGGATTGGGATCGATGTAAAAAATAGGAATGTTATAATTGGTATAATGTAGTAATCCAGCGGCAGGATAAACTTGCAGTGAAGTTCCAATCACAGCAAAATAATCGGCTTGTTGAGTGATTGCAACCGCTTCTTCCAAAGCCGGAACCGCTTCACCAAACCACACAATGTGGGGTCGAAGTTGAAATCCATCTCGGTCTACATCGCCAATTTTCAAATCGGTTTTCCAATCTAAAATTTCCAGCGGAGGATTACGATCGCTTCTCACTTTGAATAGTTCGCCGTGCAAATGCAACACCTTTGAACTTCCCGCTTGTTCGTGCAAATTATCGACGTTTTGAGTGATGATGTGAACGTCGAAATCACTTTCTAACTCAGCCAAAATAATATGACCTAAATTAGGTTGCACTTCGTGTAATTGTCTACGACGTTGGTTGTAAAAATCGAGCACTAGCTCTTTGTTTTTTCGCCAACCATCGTAAGAGGCCACTTCCATCACATCGTGTCCTTCCCATAATCCGCCTGCATCACGAAAGGTTTTAATTCCGCTTTCAGCCGAAATTCCGGCGCCAGTTAATACTACCAATTTCTTTTTTTCCATTTTCAAAAATAAATAAAAAAACCTCAAATGAACAATCAGATGAGGTTTTGAAATGGTGTTTTTAATGTTATACTTTTCCTAAAGTGTACAATTGTTCCATTGTAGGCGAAGCACTTCCGCCTGCAGGTTCAAGTGTAATTCCGAAGGCTTCTGCACCATCGGCATTTTCAACTTTAAACACTCGTGTTTCTTCAGCCGTAAAGTTTTCTAATAAACCTATACTGGTTGGAGTCAATACAGGTTGCAGTTTCAACGCCCAAATTTGGTATACTTTTCCTTCTGGTGGTTCAGGTAAACCTGCTGCATCAATGTATACTTCTTTGGTCTGCTTGTTATAGTACGCTTTAGCATACGAAGTAGGCGAAACAGCTTGTCCGGCAAGAGCTACAACGGTATTGTTTTGATCTCGGATGACATCTAAAATCGACTCTGTTGCTTTCTTTTTGCCTTCTAAAACGGTAACTGAATTTTCTAATTCTTTATTTTTATTAATTAATTCTACTTTAGACGAATTCATTTGAAAGTACATGAATCCTGCGCCTAAAAGCATTACTATGGAAGCAGCCCAACCTAAATAAGCTCTTGACTGCGTTGGTTTCATTTGGATGACTTTGTGTTTTTCCAATAATTTTTGTCTGATTTGCTCGTAATTTCGTGCAGATAAATGCGGAGCAACACTTTGCGATAAATTAATTACCGCCTTTTCAATGGCTTCAATTTCATCACGAATGTCTTGATGTTGTGATGCCATTTCCTGAACCTCTTTATTTTCTTGCTCGTTGAGAGTACCAAAAACGAAGAGTTCTAAGATTCCTGATTCTATATATTCTTTACTATCCATTTACAAAAGTTCTTAAATCATTTAAGCAATTTCTATTATTTGTTTTCACTGTTCCCAACGGAATATTCAATTCCTCAGAAGCTTCTTGTTGGGTATATCCTTGGAAAAACAACAACTCAAAAAGTTCAATACATTTTGGTTTTAATCGTCGTAAAAGCGCTTTTATTCCGATTGCATCAATCTTACTCGTTTCTTTCGAATTGTCGTCTAATAGATTTACGAAATTATCTGTGGATAGGTTTTGAGCACTCTTCTTATAATTTTTAGAACGGAGTTTGTCAATGGTCGTATTCCGAGCAATATTGAGCATCCACGTGTACAATCGACCCTTTGATTCATTATAAGAATCAATGTTATTCCAGATTTTTACAAATACTTCTTGAAGCACATCTTCGGCTTCTTCTTTGTTTTTGATTAGATTGAAAATTACTCCATACAAACTTTTTGAGTAATGATCGTATAAATACGTGAAAGAAGATGAGTCCTTCCTCAGTATCTGTGCTACAATTTCTTCCTGTGTCATACCTAGTGTTTTTGCGAAGATAAGAAATATAAATTTCTACTTTACTCTACTTTTGTTAAGAAAATTAAAAAAGGGATGCTTTTTTTTGAATTTTAGTAAGAAATTCTAATTTTGAGCCATGAATTTGGACTTATTAGAATACCTTGAAGGTTTTTTAACCGATAGTAGGAAAGAAAAATTTCTAAAAATATTAGAAAATCGTACCAACCACTTTACGATTGCAATGGAAGATGTGTATCAACTGCACAATACAAGTGCTGTGATGCGCAGTTGCGAGGTTTTTGGGATACAGGAATTGAATGTAGTGGAACAAAAATTTGGTAAACGAATCGACACTGAAATTGCGATGGGCGCTCAGAAGTGGGTCGACATTAACAGGTTCAATTCGATGCAAAATTGTATGGATTCTTTAAAAGAAAAAGGCTATCAAATTATTGCAACAACACCACACAATGATTCGTGTATGTTGCATGAATTTGATATTTCCAAACGCAGTGCGATTTTTTTTGGAACCGAGCGCGATGGACTTTCGCAAGAAGTGATCGATCAAGCTGATGGTTATTTGAAAATTCCGATGGTAGGTTTTACGGAAAGTTTGAATATTTCGGTTTCGGCGGCAATTATTATTCAAGACATTACCAATCGATTACGTCAATCGGAAGTAGATTGGAAATTAACGCCAGATGAAATTTTGCAAAAACGATTGACCTGGACGCGCAATTCGATTAAAGATATCAAGCGGATTGAGGAAAGATATTACAATCAAAAAAAGGAATAGTTTATTTCTATTTCTTTCTCAGCACCTTATATTCCTCATAACAGCCACTAATCGCATCCATGATTTGAAGATCATTAGCGGTTTCAATAAAGGTTTGAGAATAATTACAGTGTTGAAGTATCTCTGGAATTTCGTCTTTGTCAATTCCTAAAAGTGCCGCCAATGTTTCGCGATCAAATTTGGTTTCTAAGGCATTTCGAACCGTGTCGTCTTTACGCATTTCCTTCAGCTTTCGGAGTTCTTTGGGTTTGTTTCCGAAGAAATTATACAGCATATCAGCTGGATTGAAAATGGAGTTCATCACTCTCGAAAAGGCTTTTGGTGACTGCTCTCCAACTTCATACGATTTTGATAAACCCGAAATGCTGTACGAATAATTCTCTTTATATGGAATCAATTTGCTATCCACTTCCAAATAACCAGTAAGCATGTATTTACGTACTAAAACTTCTTCCAAAGCGATGGCTTTTTCGGTTAAAAGGATTTTAGTGGTTTCGTTTTTAACCCAGTCATTGGTGACTCTCACCCGCAATGATTGATATCCGATGCAAGTAATGTGAATCGTATCGTTCACACTGGCTTCAATTTCAAATACACCTTTACTGTTCGAAGTCGACCCTTTTACTTTGTTGATGTTAATTACATTCACATTGGATAGTGGAAGTAAATTAACGCTGTTTAAAATGGTTCCAGAAACTTTAGTTTTGAGCGAAGTGTCTTGCGCAAAAGTAGTGTTTAGGGTAAGTAGAAGTAGGAAAGCTAGTAGATATCTCATTGTCAGTTTTGAATGGTTAAAAGTAGTAAAGTCAACGGATATTTTATCTCAATTATAAGAAAATTAACAAAATGATGTAAAAAAACTCCAATCAAAATAAATTCAGATTGGAGTTTTTATTCATTAGAATATGAAGCTTTTACAACTAACTTCTTCTTGGTCTTCTATTTTTTGCAGCTTCGAATGAACGACCTGCCGGACGATCAGAATTTCCTTCCGAACGACGTGGCGCTCTTTCTTCTCTTTGAAACGAACCTGGTTCTCTTTTTGGAGCCGAACTTTTAAATCCGCCTTCACGACTTGAACCCGAACGATCGCTTCTTGGTCCGAAACTACCGCCTCGTGAACCCGAACTTCTTTCGCCATCACGTCTTCCGCCAAAACCACCCGAACTTCTGCGTTCACCGCCCGAATTTCTTCCGTTATGGTCACGTCGTTCACGACTTCCGCCGTCATTTTTAGAAATTTCAACGTTGATACGTCTTCCGTTTAAGTCGAAACCGTTTAAGATTTCCATTACTTTTTCAGTATGTTCTCCATCGGTATTAAAGAAAGAGAAACCTTCTTTAACATCTACTTTGAATACATCATCACGACCCAAATCAAGCGTTTCTTTTAAGAAATCTTTCAATTGCATCCAATCGAAATCGTCTCTCGCTCCAATGTTGATGAAATAACGAACCGGATCGCCTGCTCTAATTTCTCTTGGTTCAGACGAACTTCTTTCTGATTTTTCACCCGATAAATCGCGTTTCTTTTTATAGTACGAAATGAATCGATTGAACTCAACCGAGACCATTTTCTTGATCAATTCTTCTTTGGTTAAACCATCCAAAACTTCATTAATAGCCGGAAGATAGTTGTCAATTTCGTGATCTACTTCTGTATCTTTAATTTTGTTGGCTAAGTGTAACAACTGAATTTCGCAAATTTCGATACCACTTGGGATGGTTTTCTCTTCAAATTTTTGTTTGATGATTTTTTCAATCGAATGGATTTTACGAATTTCACTTTTGGTAATAATTACTATCGAAGTTCCTAATTTACCAGCACGACCAGTACGTCCTGAACGGTGATTGTAGGTTTCAATTTCATCAGGTAATTGATAATTCACTACGTGTGTAATGTTATCAACGTCAATTCCACGTGCCGCAACATCGGTCGCAACCAACATTTGAATTTGTCTACCTCTGAACGATTTCATCACACCATCACGTTGCGCTTGCGATAAATCGCCGTGTAACGCAGCAGCACTGTAACCGTCTTCAATTAATTTTTCAGCAACGGCTTGCGTGTCTCTTTTCGTTCTACAAAAAACTACTGAGAAGATATCTGGGTTAGCATCCGCCAAACGTTTCAGAGCTTCATAACGATCGCGAGCGTTTACACAATAAAATTCGTGTGAAACAGTAGCTGAACCTGAATTTTTAGTTCCAACCGTAATTTCGGCTGGATCGGCCATGAATTTCTTAGCAATACGCGCTACTTCAGCAGGCATTGTTGCCGAGAATAACCATGTTCTTTTTTCGTCTGGAGTATCCGAAAGAATCGAAACGATGTCTTCATAAAATCCCATGTTCAACATCTCATCGGCTTCGTCCAGAATACAATAGTTGATGTTTTTAATGTTCACAAGACCACGATTGATCATGTCTTGCATTCTTCCTGGTGTAGCCACAATAATTTGTGCTCCACGTTTTACCTCTCGGGCTTGTTCTGTTATGCTTGCACCACCGTAAACTGCAACTGTATGTAATCCTTTTACATATTTTGAGTAAAGTTTAATCTCATTTGTGATTTGTAAGCAAAGTTCGCGCGTTGGGGATAAAATTAACGCTTGCGTGCTTCGGTCTTCAGCATCAATTTTTTGAATCAGCGGAAAACCAAAAGCTGCTGTTTTCCCTGTACCTGTTTGTGCTAAAGCCACTAAGTCTGTTTCTTGTTCTAATAAAACCGGAATCGCTTTTTCTTGCACTTCTGACGGATTCTCAAATCCTAGATCTTTGATCGCCAGCAGTAACGATTCATTCAGACCTAATTGTTCAAATTTATTCATAAAGTATTTTAAATTGGGTGCAAAGGTAGTCTTTAAATACCATATAAACTAATTTGTTAGTTGCTGGTAATTAGAAAGTTAACTTTTGCTTAACAAAGTGGCTGAGTGACTGAGCAGCTGATTGACTGAGTTTCTGTTAAATTTTAAGATCTTTTTGTGGGATTTTTAGGAGCAGAAAAGTTGTCGTTCTTACCACAGTTGTCCCGCTTTCCGCGCTACAAGCCTACTTGTCGTCAGGCTAGGTAGCTAGCTTCAATCGGGGCTAATGTAGACCTATATCGATACTTTGAAACTCTGTAACTTTGAAACTTAGAAACTTAAAAAATCCACTAACTTACGCACGGCAATTCCGCGATGACTAATACTTGATTTTTCTTCTATTGAAAGTTGGGCAAAAGTTTTTTCATAGCCATCGGCCACAAAAATAGGATCGTAACCAAAACCATTGGTTCCGATTTTTTCTTCGATAATTGTACCGTTGATAATTCCTGTAAAAAGATGTTGCTCACCATTTAGATTCAAACAAATTACGGTTTTGAAATTGGCTTTTCGATTCGCTTTATTTTTTAGATTTTCGAGTACTTTTTCGATGTTTTTGTGGTCATCTCTGGGTTCACCAGCATACCGAGCCGAATAAACACCTGGTGCACCATTCAAAGCATCAATTTCCAAACCCGAATCATCGGCAAAACAATTGTAACCGAATTTTTCAGTTACGTAATTGGCTTTTAAAATGGCATTTTCTTCAATAGTATCGGCTGTTTCAGGAATATCATCAAAGCAACCAATGTCTTCCAAACTCAGAATTTGAATGGAATTGGGTACTAATAATTGGATCTCTTTGATTTTGTTTTTGTTGTTGGAAGCGAAAACGAGTTGCATTTTTTTTTTTTACAAAGCTAATCACTTGTAGAAAAATAAATTAACTTTTTTTATTTTTTTAAAACCATAACTTTTTTTTTCGCGTAAATACAATTCCCAAACAACAAAAAACAACCTACATGAAAACAAAAAATACCTTATTATTTTGGTTAACTATTGTTTTATTTTTAATCAGTTTTAACGGGCATTCGCAGTTTCTAATCCAAGAGAACACCAACTTTACAAGCCAGTCACTTCATAAATACACTTCAATTTTGAATGTGAAGGACAAGAATATTTCAATTAAAGAAGTACTCCAAATTCCGAAAGACAAATTTGAACCACTTGTTTTTGAAAATACCGATTTAGGATTCACAACCGACAATTATTGGTTGCATTTTTCCATCAAAAATAATAAATCAAAAGCGGTAAGCTATTATTTAGAAACCTCACGACCTATAGTAGATGTTGCTCATTTCTATAAGATATATCCCAATGGAAAAATTTCATTTCAGAAAAGTGGCGATGTAATTCCTTTTAAAGAACGCAGTTTTCAACACCGAAAAACCATTTTTAAAATCAACCTCCAACCTAATGAAACGGGTAATTATTACTTGCATTTAGGTAGCGATGGTGAAGTAATCAATGTTCCTTTATTACTCAGAACTACTGATGATTTGATTGTGAATTCGTCGTTTGAACAAATTGTGTTTGGGTTTTTCTACGGAATTTTAATCATTGCGTTCATACTGTATTTCTTCTTTTTTTATGCAATGAGGCAAAAAGTATTTTTGTATTACAGTTTGTATGTGGTTTTTATCGGATTGTTGCAATTTTCGCTAGACGGTTATTTTTATCAATTCATCACACCTAATTCAGGTTGGCTTTCCAATAAATCAGTGCTGTTGTTTGCTGTAATCTCGGGATTCTTTTTAGGAAATTATGCTCAGTATTATTTGAATGTAAAACAAATCAGCAATCGTTTGTACACAGCCTATAATGTATTGTACGCTTGTTTTGGAGCTTTGTTTTTTGTTATTGTTTTTGTACCAAAATGGTTTCATTACGGTTATCCTGCAATGAATGCATTAGGGTTGTTTTTGCTGATTTTAATTATCACATCGTTGATTGAAATTTATTCCAAAACCAAACAAGTCTATCAGTTTTTCACTTTGGGAATTTTGTCGTTGGTAATTGGCTTTGTGATTTTTATTTTGAAGAATTTCGGATTATTACCTAATAATTTCATTACCGAAAACAGCTCTAAATTAGGAACTGGTTTGGAAATTATTTTCCTGTCATTATCAATGGCGAGTTTGATTAAAAAACTGAAAGAAGATCGAGAAAACCTTCAAAATTTAGCGCTTCAAAAAGCCGAGGAGATGAATGAATTAAAGACGTATTTCCTTTCTAATATAAGTCACGAATTGCGTACGCCTTTAAACACAATAATGAATTTTATTGAGTCGATTAAGGGTGAAACCGATAGTAATTCGATACAAGAAAAGTGCGAAGTGATTCGAAGTTCATCAACGAGTTTGTTAAGTTCGGTAAATGATATTCTCGATTTTTCTAAAATAGAAAAAGACGAAATCAAGTTGGAACTAGTCGAATTCGATGCTCATAAATTATTTGACGAAATTAGAAATAATAGTACCATTTTAGCGCAAGGAAAAGGATTGGATTTTCAATACATTTCTTCACCAGACTTGCCAAAAATGATGAAAGGTGATGGTGAACGCATACGACAAATTATCACTAATTTAATTTCCAACGCTATAAAATTTACATCAGAAGGTTTTGTGAAATTTAAAGTGGAATCGAAAAATGTAAATGGTAAAGTAACTTTGACTTTCATCGTTTCGGATACTGGAGAAGGAATTGCAAAAGAAAAAATGAACAGTATTTTTGATTCCTTTTCGCAACAAACTATAGATAACAAGCGCAAATACGGTGGTTTAGGCCTAGGATTGTATATTGTAAAAGCCTTGGTCAATCTTCATAAAGGCGAAATTGATATGCAAAGTATTGTCAATCAAGGAACCGTTTGTAAAGTTCAACTCAACGTTGAAGAAGTTGTGGTTAAAGAAGAAGTAAAACCAGTTGCATCTTTAGAATACGACTTGAAAGGCAAGCGAATTTTAGTTGTTGAAGACAATGCCATGAACCAAATGGTGTTGAAAATGATCACCAAAAAATGGTTGAATACAGAGGTCGATTATGCCAATAATGGTGAAGAAGGATTGGAATTTTTGCACAACCAAAAATACGATGTCATATTGATGGATTTACAAATGCCTGTCATGGATGGTTATGAAGCTACAATTGCCATTCGAAGCGGAAATTCGGGTATCAATGATAAAAATATACCCATTATAGCCGTAACTGCCGATGTAATGGAAGCAACTAAAGATCGAGTGAAGGAAATCGGCATGAATCATTACTTGTCCAAACCCGTTAATAAAGATACTTTGTTTGAAACCATTCAGAGTTGTGCCTAATTTTTTTGAAAAACCCGTAAAACTACTCTATTTCTTGTGGTAGAAGGTAAATAAATTTGTCTCACTAATGCTGATTCAAAATACTTACCATTAACCTAACACAAGATAGTATGAAAAATTCTAACATTAAAATTGGTTTTGCGGTACTGATTATAGTAACGCTTTTTGGAGGTTGTAAACCCAACGCTTCGACAGAAGAAGAATTACTTGCAGTAAGTTCATTGCCGCAAGATGCATTTCAATCGTGTCCATTGACATCTTCACAATTCAATTCGTGGTTTGTAAGCGGAACGGCAACCGAAAACGGTCCAGTTAATCCTCCTACAAGCGTCGGATTGGTTCATAATGACAATTGCGATTTTTATCAATGGTCGGCTCAAATGTTTTTGTGGCTTACTTCGTCTAGCCCGAATGCTGGAACAGTAATGGAATCGCCAACTTTTTATACGGTTTCACCCAAAGATGCATCAGGAAAACGAACTTTGATTCCGCACGTAAAAGGACAGCTTATGAGAGCCGTTTCTAATGTAACAAAAGACGGTTTAATTGATAGTGAAGAAGGTCAAGCCACCGACGATGTTTTAATGGCAAAAGATGGATCTCTTATTTATTATATATCAATGGTAAATGATGTGTATGCACAATTTTTAACGGGTGTTGCAGCTGGAAAATTATCGGGTGCAACATTTCCGACTACTCAGGCAGAATTAGCTCAAATTGTTGCTTATGCACAAGCCAACGGTGTTGCTTTAAATGATGCCAACACGCTTACAATGGAGTTGAAAACCTCTTGGGTAGACGCCAGTACACTTGCCGATGCGTCTGATTACATTACAATTAATGCCATCATTCCCACGTATACTAAAACCGCTACAACTTGGACTCCTTTGAAAGAAAAGCAAGCAACATTAGCTCTAATTGGAGTGCATATTGTAGGAAGTACTGCTGGACATCCTGAAATGGTTTGGGCTACTTTTGAACACAAGAAAAATGCTCCGAATGCGAGTTATACGTATTTGGATGTCAATAAAAATGTAAAAACCGTTCCAGCCGATACAGGAGATGATTGGTTATTGAATTCAAACGCTGCAGATACAACTTACAATAAATCGTACATGACGTATGATGCAAAAAATAATTCAATCGTAAGTAGAGCAGGTGATTCTATTCGACCAAGCAATACGGTGAGAACCAAACCTTGGGGAGTTGCCACAGATACAATTCCAAATGCAGAAGATGCCTCAGTCGCTGCATCAAATAGTGAAATCATTTCATTGAACGCTAGTTTACAAAAAATGTTGGTGGGTAATGATATTCGTAAAAATTATATTTTCATCGGTGCCACGTGGACAGCAAACGGAGCAGCTCCTAATGGAGAAAGTTATGCGCCATCTAACTCGACTCCAGGCGTAGCTATTGGAACTAGTCAGTTAGCAAATAGCACAATGGAAACCTATGCGCAAAATGGAACAATTTATAATCAATACGGAAGTTGTTTTGCTTGTCATAATGGAGGAAACTCGCTCGCACCAGGAGATTTAAGTCATGTTTTTAGTGATATTCAACCGTTAACATTAAGCACAGTTAAAAATCAGGTTAAAAAAGAATAGTAGTTGCTATGTTTAGGTTTTGTTTGGGGAAAATTGCCAAGTTGAATGACTTGGCAATTTTATGCGTTATAAATCGTTAAAAAAAAGAGTTAAAAAAACAAAAAAGGGTGTTTTTCCTGTATTCTAATAAATCGCAATGATTTAGTTTTGCGGAAGAACCAAAAATTATAATTCAAAACAGAAACTACTAACAATAAAAGAAAATCAACTATGAGCTATGATTTAATGGTGTTTAACCCTAAAATAGCGCCTCAATCAGAGACTAAATTTTTAGAATGGTACGATGAACAAGTAGAATGGAACGAGCAACACAACTATGTTGATCCAATAGTAACGACTACCGAATTACACAGTTGGTTCAAAGAGATAATTCAGGAGTTTCCGGCGCTCAGCGGACCTTATTCTCCGCTTGATGTTGATGACTTAGAAAGTGAATTTGTAACCGATTATTCTATTGGAAGAGATATTATTTATGCTTCTTTTAAATGGGCGGTTGCAGAAAAAGCATATCCAACTATGTTGGAGTTGGCGCAAAAACACCAAGTAGGGTTTTATGATGTGAGCGGAAGCGGTGATATTCTATTTCCTAATTCAAATGGTGAAATGGACTCTATATTGAAACGCTTACAGCCATCAAAAACATGGTGGAAAATATGGAAAAAAGCATTGTAACACAAATTGTTAGTGTTACAAGTCACAATAAAATTTGAATAGTTATTAAATTTTAGTTTTTTTAGTTAAGTTGGGGGAAATGTCAAGTTGAAAGGCTTGGCATTTTTATTTTATAAAGTAATCATAGTTCAAATATATATATTTGTAGTAGCAACTTTTAAAGTCATTAAAAATGCCAAAAAATATAGTCATCTGTTGCGATGGAACCGATAATAAATTGACCATTAATGAAAATACTAATGTGATTCATTTGTACAGTTGTTTGGATTTTAACTCTAATCAAATGGCCTATTACAATCCGGGTGTTGGGACAATCGCACCCAATGGTATTCGCAATTGGATAGCGCGTCAATGGTATATTTTTAAGGATTCATTATCAGCATCTAGCCTAGAAACCAACGTTATGGATGCTTATATTTATTTGATGAATCATTACGAAGATGGTGATAAAATCTACCTTTTTGGTTTCAGTCGAGGCGCTTATACGGTGCGGATGCTTTCCGGTTTAATAGAAATGTTTGGTCTATTGCACAAAGGCAATTCAAATCATTTACGTTATGTTTTAGAGATTTATTCCAAAGGTGAAGGAGCCGATTTATTCAAGATTGCCAATTCGTTTAGAGTGCGATTTTCCAAAACCATCCGAATACATTTTATTGGAGTTTGGGATACAGTGGTTGCTGCAGGCGGAATTATGAGTTTGTACAAAAGTTTTCCCTTTTCAAAAAGTTTAGGCATTGCCAATGTGGTGCGTCATGCTATTGCTATTGATGAAAGAAGAAAGCATTATGATTTCTACCCTGTATCTAATGAACATGCCAATTTTAAAGAAGTTTTTTTTGCAGGTGTGCATTCTGATGTTGGTGGTTCTTACAGAGAAGAAGGATTGTCAAAAATCGCTCTCGAATGGATGCTGGGAGAAGCTTCTGCGGCTGGATTATTACTCAATAAATCACGAGTAGATAAATACGTTTATAGTGTGGGTTCTAATTATCAACCGCCTAATTATCTTCAAGAAATTCATAATTCGTGTACGTTAAAGTTTAAAATAGCCGATTTAATTCCGCGTCCTCGTTTTAAACCGAATGGCTGGTTTTTTCAAATGAAATTCGATTGGCGTCTGTGGCCCAAAAGAGAGGTCAGCGACGATTCTGTCATTCACGAAAGTGTATTCAAAAAAATCAGTGAAACCAATTATAATCCGAGTACTATTAAAAAAGGACTTAACTATAAGGTTGAAAAATCATCTGCTATAACCTATTGATTTCAATTTGGTTGAGTTCAAATGGAACAGAAATTAATTTTTCGACTTGATTTTTAAGCCAATTGAATGCTGAAAAAATATTTCGCAAAATCAAGAAATTTATCACTACTTTTGCATCGTTTTTTAACAACATATTTATCATGGTAAAAGATTTATTTGAAAGAATACAAAACAATAAAGGACCTTTAGGAAAATGGGCTTCACAAGCTGAAGGATACTATGTGTTTCCTAAATTAGAAGGAGAATTAGGTCCGAGAATGCAATTCCACGGGAAAAATATTCTAAACTGGAGTTTGAACGATTACCTAGGTTTGGCCAATCACCCAGAAGTACGTCAAGCTGATACTGATGCTGCCATAGCTTACGGTGCCGCTTACCCAATGGGAGCGAGAATGATGAGTGGTCATACTACATTTCACGAACAATTGGAAAATGAGTTGGCCGAATTCGTAATGAAAGAAGCGGCTTATTTGTTGAATTTTGGTTACCAAGGAATGGTTTCAATTATCGATGCTTTAGTAACAAAAAACGACGTTATTGTATATGATGTTGACGCTCACGCTTGTATTATCGATGGTGTTCGTTTACACATGGGAAAACGTTTTACGTACCGTCATAACGACGTTGAAAGTATGGAGAAAAACTTGCAACGTGCTACTAAATTAGCCGAAGAAACAGGCGGTGGAATTTTATTCATTACTGAAGGTGTTTTCGGAATGCGCGGTCAACAAGGAAAATTGAAAGAAATTGTAGCGATGAAAGAAAAATACAATTTCCGTTTATTGGTAGACGATGCACACGGCTTTGGAACTTTAGGTAAAACCGGAGCTGGAGCAGGTGAGGAGCAAGGTTGTCAAGATGGAATTGATGTGTATTTTTCTACTTTTGCCAAATCAATGGCGAATATTGGTGCTTTTGTCGCTGCTGATAAAGACATTATCGATTATCTGAAATACAATTTACGCTCACAAATGTTTGCCAAAGCATTACCAATGATTCAAACTATTGGTTCGCTAAAACGTTTGGAGTTATTGCGCAATTCCTCTGAAATTAAAGATAAACTTTGGGTAAATGTGAATGCATTACAAAGTGGTTTGAAAGAAAGAGGATTCAATATTGGCGATACCAATACATGCATCACACCAGTATATCTCGAAGGTTCTATTCCGGAAGCGATGGTAATGGTAAATGATTTAAGAGAAAACTACGGTATTTTCTTGTCGATTGTAGTGTATCCTGTAATTCCAAAAGGCATCATTTTGTTGAGAATGATTCCAACGGCTTCGCACACTATAGACGACATTAACGAAACTTTAGCTGCTTTTGAAGCGATTCGTGAGAAATTAGTAAACGGAACGTACAAAAAAATTGCTGAAGCCACTACGGTAGACGTTTCGTAATAACAAATAGATTTAAAAAGAAAACCATCCTTTTTTCGGGATGGTTTTTTTATTTTAAAAGATATTGAAGTTGAGTTATTTTGGTAAATCCAATCGATACGTTCTTCTACGCTTATTTACCACCGGATCAAAATGTTTCCATAAATTATGAATGGCAACATTGTCTTCTAATTCGGGTGTTCTTATGCAGGTTTTGATTCCTTTTAATTTGAATGCTTCGTAATATTCATTAAAAATAATAGCAGTAACTCCTTTGTTTTGGTATTCTGGATCTACTCCGATTAAATAGAAAAGCACTTCTTTGCTGTTGTTACGAGCTTTTAATAAATGATAAAAACCAAACGGAAATAATTTACCGTTTGCCTTTTTCAATGCTTCAGAAAAACTAGGCATTACGATGCTAAATGCAACCATTTTATCGTCTTTGTCAAGCACAAATTTGATGAATTCGGGGTTGATAAAACCAATGTATTTTTTCTTGAAAAACTCCTTCTGTACATCGGTTATGGCTACAAATGAAGACAAATTCGAATACGACTCGTTGAACAAATCAAACATCTGATCCACATACGGCATGATGTCTTTGGTTTTGGTAAAATTCAACGGCCTGAGTTGATAGCGTTTTTTAATCAACTCTTGAATCTTAAAGAAAAACTCGGGTTTTACATTTTCAAAAGGGAAAATACTTTCTAAATATTCTTTTTCTTTTACATAACCCAATTGCTCCAAATGGTCTTTGTAATAGGGCGAATTGTACCAAGTGATCATCGAACCCATTTGGTCAAATCCGTAAGTGAGAACGCCTACTTTATCTAAATTAGAAAATCCCATCGGACCTTCAACGTATTCCAAATTGTTTTTTCTTCCCAATTCATATACCTTTTCGAGTAAGGCTTTGGTTACTTCAATATCGTCAATTACATCCCACCAACCAAAACGTACTTTTCTTTTTTGTTGATCGTTTACTTCGTCCCAATTAATTATGGCTGCAATTCGTCCAACCACCTTATTATCGCGGTAAGCAATATAAAAATAGGCTTCGGCACTTGTAAAAGCTGGGTTTTTGGTTTTGTCGAATGTGGTTAATTCGTCATTAATCAAAGGCGGAATCCAATTTGGATTGTCTTTGTATAAGGTAAAGGGAAATTTTATGTATTCTTTTAATTCAGCTTTGGTAATGGCTTCTTTAATCGTAATCATTAGTACTTAAGGGGTTTCAATTTTAACTTCATCCACACGTTTCTTTTTATTCTTTTTATCTTTTTTCTCCACCTTCTTGTCCATTTTACTTTTGTCTTTTTCAATTTTAATTCGAACTTCTTTATAGTTAATGTCCGAACGCCACGAAACTCCAAATCCGCCATAAAATAAGGAAGGCGTGTCTTTAAAGTTTTTACTCATAGTAAAATCAACTTGTAAATTATTACCCAATAAATACGCTGCTCCAGTTGAGAAAATTCCATCCGAATAATAATCACTTTTGATTCCTTTGTTTTCAAAAAATACCGACCAATTATCATTAATTCCCTTGGTTAATGTGATTAAATACCCAAACTGACTGTATTCGGTGGTGATTTTGTCCATAAAAACATTGGTAATCAAAACAAATCCATTTCCGAAAATATTCTGCGTCATTATCATGGCTTTCGGACTAAAGTTAGATGGTTTTTCATCCCGTAATAAAAACGGATTGGAAAAGTTTAAATTGAGTCCGCCATAAACTGAAACGGCTGGAATGAACTGATTCCACTTAAACTTATGATTGGCTCTCCAACTGTATAGATTAATTTCTTCTTTTCGGTTTTTGTAGGGATCATAAACAAGGTATTTTAATCCCATATTCATTGAACGCATTCCGCTTCTTTTAAAAGCTTCATTGTCTTCCAATTGGTATTTATCCATTTGATAGCTGATTTCAGCAATGGCTTCTAATTGTTCAAAAAGCAAACCATATCGAGCTGTAAAATCCATGAACATCCCACTTGACTGGTATTCTAATAGGGTGTGTTTGTCGTTGATGTAATTCACTCCCGATTCAATTTGGATCACATTTTTACCAACAGCAAAAGCCGACATCGATTCGCTGGGTCTGTTAGAATTGATTACATCAGTATGTTGACTTAAACAAGTAATGGATAAGAAAAACAGTGCTGTTGAGGCTATTTTTTTGAAATTCATAAACTCGAATTTGACTTTTTTAGATTGGTTTTCCAAATGTACTATTTTTTATTATTTATTTAAGAAGCGAAACTAATTTTAAATATCAGAATTTAGTATTTTTGACGAAAATAGTTTTATAATGCAAGAAGCATCTTTTCCTAGTTTTGTTAGAACGATTTTATGGATCATCGCCATATATTATATTTTGAAGTTTTTGGCTCGTCTATTTCTTCCTGTTATGATGCGAAAAATGGTCGAAAAAGCACAAGAGCAATTCAATCAGCAACATCAAAATCAGTTCGACAATAGCGATAATCCCAATTCGTCTACTTCTGAAAAACCAAAAGAGAAAAAAATCGTTGGTGAGTACATCGATTATGAAGAAGTAGATTAAATGATACTTCTATTTTCAGTATAAATTCAAACAAAAAAAATGAAGCAACTCAATAAGTTCTATCCTCATCTTGCAGCCGTATTTGGTTTCGTAATTTGTTCCATTATCTATTTTTATCCTGTTCTTCAAGGAAAAAAAATACTCCAATCCGATATCGTTCAGTACACGGCAATGGCCAAAGAACAAAATGATTTTAGAGCAACTGAAAATGCTGAACCGTATTGGACAAATTCTGCTTTTGGTGGAATGCCAACGTACCAACTCGGAGCCAAATACCCAAATGATTTTATAGGTCATTTAGACGATGCGTTACGCTTTTTACCTCGTCCGGCAGATTATTTGTTTTTATATTTTTTAGGATTTTATCTGTTGTTGTTAGTATTGAAAGTAGATTCGCTCAAAGCCTTTTTTGGCGCTTTGGCTTTCGGGTTGTCCACTTATTTGATTGTTATTCTTGGAGTGGGGCATAATGCCAAAGCACACGCCATTGCTTATATGCCAATGGTGGTTGCTGGAGTGCTGTTGGTTTTCAAAAAAAGATACATAGTAGGAGGATTACTTACCATGGTGGCTACCGCGTTAGAAATTAATGCTAATCACTTTCAAATGACGTATTATCTGTTGTTTTTATTGTTGTTTATCGGAATCTATTATGGGTATAAATTAATCAAAGAAAACGATGTTAAATCCATTTCAAGAATAGCATTAGTTTTTGTTGGTGCAGTAATTTTAGCAGTCGGAGCCAATGCAACTAGTTTATTGGCTACCAAAGAGTTTACCGATTTTAGTATTCGAAGTAAAAGCGATTTGACGTTTAACTCCGATGGAACCAAAAAAACAAGTGATTCTGCTCTAGATAGAGAATACATTACTGAGTACAGTTATGGTATTGGAGAAAGTTTTAACCTGATCGCACCGCGACTTTTTGGTGGTGGAAATAGTGAGGCCTTAAACGAAGACTCAAGTGTTTACAACTACATGCAGGAATACGGAGCATCACCAGAAGAGGCGTTACAATTTACCCAAAGCTACGGAATTACTTATTGGGGTCAACAACCCATTGTAGCAGCGCCAGCATACATCGGAATTGTAGTATTCTTTTTGTTTGTATTGGGAATGTACCACGACAAACGAAAAATTAAATATGCTTTTTTAGCTGGAGCCATTCTTTCTTTAGTATTGTCTTGGGGAAAAAATTTCAACACATTAACTGATTTCTTCATTGATTATGTACCGTTGTACGATAAATTTAGAGCCGTTTCTTCCATACAGGTGATATTGGAATTGTGTATTCCTGTACTCGCCATTATGGGATTACACTCTTTTTTTACTACTGATAAAGAAAAACAATGGTCAAGTTTGTGGAAAGCATCGGCTACTGTTTTTGGAATCTTAATCGGATTATTTTTAATCAGAAGTTCGTTTGAATTTGAAGGACAAATGGACGGACAATTGCTGCAAATGTTCAGCCAAAGTGAAGATAAATCATTTGGAGTGAATTTTATTGAAGCGTTAAAGCAAGACAGAAGAAGTTTGTATGCTGCCGATTTATTGCGCTCAGGGTTTTTTGTTGTACTTGTGTTTGGTTTGATGTTCATGTACGTAAAAAACAAATTACAAGCCAATATCGCCGTTATTTTAATCGGACTTTTAATGGTGTCTGATTTGTTTTTTGTAGATAAAAAATACGTAAACAAAGACGATTTTGTCAGTGCCAGACAAGTAGACATTCCTTTTGAAGCATCTCAAGCCGATCAACAAATTTTGGGTGATAAATCTGTTTATCGTGTCTTGGATATTGAAGGCTATTTAAACGGAAAAGCCTCTTATTTTCACAAATCAATTGGCGGTTATTCTGCAGTACGACCTAAACGAATGCAAGAATTGTTTGATTACCAAATTGTAAAAAACAATATTGGTGTCTTGAACATGCTCAATGTAAAATATCTTATTCAAGTTGATGAACAAGGACAAGAATTTCCAGTTAAAAATACTGATGCTAATGGCAATGCATGGTTCGTCAGCGAATTAAAACCTGTTGCCAATGCTGATGCTGAAATGAAGGCTTTGGATAAATTAGATACAAAAAATGTAGCGGTTTATTCTCCAAATACTGATGGAATTTATAAAGCAATGCCTAAATCAGACAAGAAGTTTACCGTAGACAGTACAGCTACCATTCAACTTAAAAGTTACAAACCGAATCATTTGCAATACGTTTCAAACAATAAAAACAATGGTTTTGCTGTATTTTCTGAAATGTATTACAAAAACGGTTGGAAAGCAACTATTGACGGAAAAGAGGCTAAAATTCTTCGTGTAAATTATGCTTTACGTGGTTTGGAAGTTCCGGCAGGTAAGCACAATATCGAATTTAAATTCGAACCTCAAGTGGTAAAAACGGGAAGTACAATTGCATTAATTAGCTCCTTGTTGATGTTAGTTTTAATTGGTGCTGGAGCTTATTTTTTGAGAAAAGATCAAGAACAGTTATCGCCAAAAGTTAAGGATAGCAAATAGCCTAAAGATAATGTCTGAAGATAAAAAAAAACTTCTTATTATCACCTATTATTGGCCTCCAGCTGGCGGACCAGGAGTGCAACGTTGGCTCAAATTTGTTAAGTATTTGCCTGATTTCGGTTTTCAGCCAATAGTATATATTCCTGAAAATCCAACCTATCCGATTATGGATGAAGGTTTGCAAAAAGACGTTTCAGACAACGCGATTATTCTGAAAAATAAAATTTTCGAGCCGTATCAATTGGCTTCTTTTTTTTCTGCAACTTCGACCCAAAAAATAAGTTCCGGAATCATTCCAGCTGTCAAAAAACAAACTACTTTACAACGTTTTTTACTTTGGATTAGAGGAAATGTTTTCATTCCCGATGCGCGTTTTTTGTGGGTGAAACCATCGGTTCGTTACTTAAAAAAATACATTCAAGAGCATCAAATAGATACAATAGTTACTTCGGGTCCACCGCATAGTTTGCATTTGATTGGCTTGAAATTGAAAAAAGAACTCAACGTGACTTGGTTGGCCGATTTTCGAGATCCATGGACCACCATTGGCTATCACAAAGCATTAAAGTTGTCTTCTTATGCTGAAAAAAAGCACAAAAAATTAGAACATCAAGTTTTAAATTCTGCCGATACCATCATTGTTACCAGCAAAACGACCAAAGAAGAATTCAAATTAATTACTTCGAAACCGATTGAAGTGATTACTAATGGTTATGATGTTGAAACAGTAGCCAAACAAACTTTAGATACGAAGTTTACCTTAGCGCATATTGGTTCGTTTCTGTCCGATCGAAATCCGAAGTTGTTGTGGGAGGTTTTGAGTGAATTGACCATTGAAAATGCTGATTTTGCAACTCATTTTCAACTGAAATTGATCGGAAAAGTGAGTCAGGAGATTTTGGATTCTATCGCCGACTTTAAGTTGAATGATTATGTTGCTAATTTAGGGTATGTTTCGCATCAAGAAGCACTGGAACATCAGCGAAAATCACAAGTTTTATTATTGGTTGAAATTAACTCACCCGAAACCAAAAGCATCATTCCAGGAAAAGTGTTTGAATATTTAGTTTCCGAACGACCCATTTTGGCCATCGGACCCAAAGATTCTGATTTTGCCGAAATTATTACTTCAACTAATACAGGGTTTTTCTTTACATACGATGAAAAAGATAAATTGAAAAAAACAATTATGTCATATTTTGAGTTGTATTTGGAGAAAAAATTAAACGTTTTCCCAGTTGGATTGCAGCAATATTCAAGAAAGAAACTAACAGAGCAACTTGCCAGACTTCTAACTTCCAACTTCTAACTTCCAACTTCAAAATGGGCATCGTAATCAACCAATCCATC
This sequence comes from Flavobacterium sp., assembly GCF_035299245.1. Lineage (GTDB taxonomy): Bacteria > Bacteroidota > Bacteroidia > Flavobacteriales > Flavobacteriaceae > Flavobacterium. The sequence goes on from NZ_DATGWY010000019.1 coordinate 120,534, forward strand.
AAAAATACTGTTATCACTTACATTGGTTTTGTGATTGGTGCGGCGAATACGTTGTTTATGTATCCGCATTTTTTGGGTGAAACCTATTACGGATTGACGGGTTATATTTTGTCTTCGGCGAATGTAATCATGCCGTTGATGGCGTTTGGTGTTCACAATACGTTGGTAAAATTCTTTTCACACTATCCAACTGAAAAAGAAAAAGGACAATTTTTGTCGTTCGTGCTTTTATTGCCGTTTTTGTTTCTGATTCCGATGGTGCTTTTAGGAACGTTAACCTACGAATACATCGCTGGCTTTTTATCAAGAGAAAACCCAATCATACACGATTTTGTGTGGCAAATTCCCGTCATCGGTTTGTGTATGGGTTATTTTGAGATTTTCTATGCTTGGGTGAAAGTGCACATGCAATCGGTATTCGGTAGTTTTGTCAAAGAAGTTGTTTTGCGTGTTTTCATCACTATTTTTCTGTTTGCCGTTTATTTTGGTTGGATGTCGCCTTTGGCTTTTATCAATACGTTGATGGGAATTTATTTGGCTACCACTTTGGTGATGTTTTTCTATGCAATGAAAGTCAAAAAAGTCTCGTTTTCATTCCAATTTCCGAGTAATACAAAACAAGTTTTTACTTATTCGATATTCATTATTCTTTCAGGTAGTATTGCCAATATGCTGTTGGATATTGACAAAAACATGATCGGACAATACATCAAAATTGAAAATATAGCCTATTATTCGGTGGCGATTTTTATAGCAACCGTTATTTCGGTTCCGAGTCGAGCGATGCACCAAATTACGTATCCAATAACCGCCAAATTAATGACCGAAGGCAAACACGATGAATTAAACGAATTGTACAAAAAAACTTCCATCACCTTGCAAATTGTTGGTGGTTTGGTGTTTCTCGGAATTTTACTCAATATTAATCAGCTGTATTTGTTGCTGCCCGAAAATTATCGCGGTGGCGTTTTTGTGGTGTTTACAATTGGTTTTTCAAAGTATTTTGATTTGATTTTGGGTAATAACAACGCCATTATTTTCAACTCGAAATACTACAGAATGGTGTTGTTTTTGGGATTGTTATTGGCTTTTATGGCGATTACACTTAATATGTTACTCATTCCCAAATACGGTATCAATGGCGCGGCAATTGCCACTTTGATTTCGATTACGTTTTACAGTTTAGCCAAATTGTTGTTTGTGGTAATCAAAATGAAGTTATTTCCGTTTACGATGAAAACCATCACTTCTTTAGTAGTTTTTGCGGTGTTCTTTTTTGCTTTTTATTACTGGGATTTTCCATTTCACCCGATTACAAATATTGTTTTAAAATCGACGTTAATTACTGCTTTGTACGTTTGGGTAAATTACAAATTGAACATTTCTGAGGATTTTAATAGTGTAGTTACAACAATAATTGAAAAGATACGCAAAGCTGGAATGACTAAAAAATAAAATTCCGCCACAGATTCACAGATTTGTTTCTTAATTTATAAATAATCAGCGAATCAGTGATAAAACAATAGCTTACTGATGGACTGCATCCATCTTCGCAAAATGTTTTTAGATTAATTTTTTAATCTGTGAATCTGTGGCAAATTAAATCAAAAGAAAAATCCTGCTTCCTCTTCCCAGATTCTGCAGGATTCATCAAACAAACAAATCTAACCAACCAATTATTTATCTTCTTTATCTTCTATTTTAGCGCGAGTTCCATCGGCTCTGTAATAGTAGTAATCATCTGAGTTGTACGTATACGTGTTGTTCACGTTGTTGTGGTACACTGTTGGACCGTAATACGTAGTTGTAAAACCGTTATTTCTGTGTCCTTTTACGCTACCTACCATGTCTACAATGTCGCCTCTTCGGTCGTAGATGATGCGTAATCCACCTACTTGAGCTAGAGCAAAACGGTTGTATTTCATGTACACTGTACCAATTCTGGTTACTCTATCGTTGAAGTCGTAGTTGATGAAAGTATTTCCCACTCTACGAACTCTACCAAAACTATCGTGCTCAATTAAAACACCGTAGTTGATTGGACCTCTTGAGCTTGCGCCTCTATTTTGAATATCTGCTCCTTTTTTTCCAGCTCCTCTAAAATAAAACTCGCCGTGACTGTCGCTTGGACGTGTGTTGAAATCAAAGTCGCCATTTGGAAAAACAAAGAATTCAATTCCTCTTTCTGTAAACGAGATTGGCTCATCAAAGCTAAATCGGTCATTTCTTTGTGCATTCGCAACGTTTACTACCAGTAAAACACTTGCTACTAAAAGGGTAATTTTTTTCATAATCTTTTCGTTTTATCCGACGATTCGGAGTTGTGCTTACTCTTTCGATTTTCAGCTTTTTCGATCAGAAAATTGTTCTGATGTTTAGTCTATTTCAAGTTGTGTGCCAAAGCACCGTAAATGAGTTGTCAACGATTTGTTAATGATTTTTAACTAGCTGAATTGTAATGATTTAAATTTGATTGTGGTATTGTTTGCTATTGAAAAAATTAAGTTTGTAGTCTGTAAAATTTTGTTACTTTTGTTGTCAATATCCAAATCGTTGAATTATTTCATTATGAAATTCGTAAAAAACACTTTTATAATTGGACTGTTTTCATTGTTCAGTACAGTCAATTACAGTCAAACTTTTATTCAAGCCTACCAAGATGTAGTAGACCAATGTTCGCAAGAGAATATTACTGCCAATTTAACCCAATTTGAATCGCTAGGAGTAAAGCGTCGCGGTACAGCTGCTTTGCAAAACACTCTCAACTGGTTGAAAGCTGAATATCTAAGTTATGGTTACACGGCTTCTCAAATGGTAGAAGATTCTTATAGCTATTCGGGATTTACGTGTAAAAATTTAGTGGTTACCAAAGTAGGAACTACTTATCCCAATACGTATGTAATTGTTTGCGGACATTACGATTCGATTGTGGGTACAGGAACCAACGATAATGGAAGTGGAGTAGCTGCAATTTTAGAAATTGCCCGTTTATTGAAAGACATTCCAACTGAATATTCCATCAAGTTCATTAATTTTAGTGGTGAAGAAGATGGTTTGCGCGGAAGTCAGCATTACGTAGATAGTGTTGTCAATGCTACCAATCCGAAAATGAATATTCGTTTGGTTTTTAACTTAGACGAAGTGGGCGGTGTTGCCGGTTTGACCAACGATACCATTACCTGCGAACGAGATTTGGGAACCCCAACTTCGAACAATGCGGCTTCCAATACCAAAACGCAAGAATTGATTACGTGTACTCAATTATATTCGCCATTAAATACTTATTTATCGTATGCGTATGCTTCGGATTACATGACTTTTGAAGATAATAACGAAATCATCACTGGTTTTTTTGAAACCAACGAAACGTCGCATCGTCACACCGCGACCGATTTGTTAGTTAACATGGATCCAGTTTACAATTATAATGTTGCTAAAGCTGCGATTGGTGCGACTATGCATTTTGCGGTAGCAAGTACTACATTGAATAACGCTGACTACAATGCCGATTTGCAAGTGAGTTTCTTTCCCAATCCGGCGCACGATACATTATACATTAATAAAGGTGTAATTACCGAAGCCAATTATACTTTTACCTTAGTTGATATTCAAGGAAAAACAGTGATTTCACAAAGCTTTGAAAACACTAATTTGCTTGAACCAGTAAACGTGAGTCAATTGTCAAAAGGAATTTACATGGCTATTTTAGAAACCAATGGAAAAAAAGTTTCTAAAAAAGTGGTGATTGAGTAGAAGCAAACGGCTTGGGCTTTCTTGCCATCCATGTTCCCGCTATTCACTACAATAAAAAAAGCGTTCAAACTCGGAACGCTTTTTTTATTTTCGTTGCTATCGGGGCTAAAGAATGAGTGTCGTGAATTTTTGTAACCTTACAATTTCTCCTTCAAATACTTCGCTGTAACAGATTTTTTGTTTTTTACAATTTCTTCTGGCGTTCCCACTGCGAGTAATTGTCCACCGTTTTCTCCGCCTTCCGGACCCAAATCAATGATGTAATCGGCACATTTGATTAAATCCAAATTGTGCTCAATTACGATAATGGAATGTCCTTTTTCAATCAAAGCTTCAAATGAGGCTAATAATTTTTTAATATCGTGAAAATGCAAACCTGTTGTGGGTTCGTCAAATACAAACAACGCCTTGTCTTTGGTGGTTCCTTTGACTAAAAAGGAAGCCAATTTAATACGTTGCGCTTCTCCACCCGAAAGGGTTGATGACGATTGTCCCAACTGAACATAACCCAAGCCTACATCTTGTAACGGTTGTAATTTCTGAGTGATTTTGGTTTGTTTGTGCTTCGAAAAGAACGCTACAGCATCGTCTATGGTCATGGTTAAAATATCATCGATGTTTTTTTCTTCAAAACGCACTTCAAGAATTTCTTTTTTGAATCGTTTGCCACCACAGGTTTCACAAGGTAATTCAACATCGGCCATGAACACCATTTCTACGTTTATTGAACCATCACCTTTACAGGTTTCGCAGCGTCCGCCATCTACATTAAACGAAAAATGTTTGGGTTGATAACCCCGAATTTTGGATAGTTTTTCTTTAGCAAACAAATCTCTAATATCGTCGTAGGCTTTGATGTACGTAACCGGATTCGAGCGCGAACTTCTTCCAATCGGATTCTGGTCGACGTATTCTATGTGTTTGATGTGGGCATAACTTCCGGCTAATTCAGAAAACTGACCTGCTTTTTCGCCAATTCCTTCAATTTTCTTTTGCAAAGCAGGAAATAATATCTTTTTGACTAACGTACTTTTTCCGCTTCCCGAAACACCAGTAATTACGGTCAAACTTTCCAACGGAAAAGCCACATCAATGTTTTTTAAGTTGTTTTCACGCGCGCCTTTCACTTCGATATAGTTCTTAGAAACTCGACGCTTTTTCGGAACCGCAATTTCCATTTCGCCATTCAAATACTTAGCAGTTAGTGAATCGCTTTTTAAGATTTCATCAAACGTGCCTTGCGCGACTAATTTTCCGCCAAAAGTTCCCGCTTCCGGACCAATATCAATAATCATATCGGCGGATTTCATGATGTCTTCATCATGTTCAACCACAATTACGGTATTGCCCAAATCGCGCAGTTCTTTCAGTACTTTAATTAAGCGTTCGGTATCTTTTGGATGCAAACCAATACTCGGTTCGTCTAAAATGTACATCGATCCTACCAAACTACTTCCCAATGAGGTGGCCAAATTAATGCGTTGTGATTCACCGCCCGAAAGTGAAGCCGAGTTACGGTTCAATGTCAGATAATCCAAACCAACATCGCTTAAAAAAGCCAATCGGTTGTTGATTTCAATTAAAAGGCGCTTCGCTACTTTCAAATCGTATTCCGATAACTTCAAATCATTAAAAAAAGTAATGAGGTTTTTAATCGGTAAATCAACAATTTCAGAAATGGTTTTTCCTCCTACTTTGATATTATTCGTTTCTTGTCGAAGACGTTTTCCTTTACACGTAGTGCATTTTGTTTTGCCACGATAGCGCGACAGCATTACGCGATTTTGAATTTTATAGTTTTTTTCTTCCAATTCTTTAAAGAAATCATTCAAACCGGTAAAATACTGATTGCCTTTCCAAACTAAATCCTTTTGAGCATCGGTGAGTTCGTAAAAAGGTTTGTGAATAGGAAAGTCGAATTTGTAAGCGCTATTTACTAATTGGTCATTGTACCAACTCATGCTTTCACCACGCCAAGGATAAATGGCATTTTCGTATATGGAAAGCGCGGTGTTGGGAATCACTAATTCTTCGTCAATTCCGATGATGTTTCCGTAACCTTCACAAGTCGGACATGCACCGTACGGATTGTTAAAACTGAATAAATGTACATTAGGTTCGAGGAAATTGATTCCGTCTAAAGTAAAATTAGTATTGTAACTGTATCGTTTTTTGGTGTCTAATTCTTGCAGATAACATTCGCCTTTACCTTCAAAGAAAGCAGTTTGAACCGCATCAGCCAAACGATTGTAGAATTCTTCCTCTTCTTTAACCACGATACGATCGATGATCAGAAGGATGTCTTTGTTGTCTAATGAATGCTGATCGATGGTATCCAAACGCACCATTTCGTCGTTCACCAAAATACGAGCAAAACCTTGTTGTAGAAGCACTTTTAGTTTGTCTTCTAACTTTCTGCCTTCTTCCAGATGAATCGGAGCAAGAAGCAACCATTTGCTGTCCAATTCAAATGTTTTTACATCAGACATTACATCGGTAACGGTATCTTTTTTGACTTCTTTTCCCGAAACAGGCGAATACGTTTTTCCAATTCGGGCAAAAAGCAATTTGAGGTAATCGTAAATTTCAGTTGAAGTTCCTACAGTAGAACGAGCGTTTGTGGTGTTTACTTTTTGTTCGATGGCAATCGCAGGAGCAATTCCTTTGATGTAATCGACTTTGGGTTTATCCAAACGGCCTAAAAACTGGCGTGCATAACTCGACAAACTTTCTACATAACGACGTTGCCCTTCGGCGTACAAAGTGTCAAACGCCAACGACGATTTTCCAGAACCTGAAAGTCCGGTGATGACAACTAATTTGTTTCGTGGAATGGCAACATCGAGGTTTTTCAGGTTGTGAATCTGAGCGCCTTTGATGAGAATGTTCTTTTTGGGTTCGAGTACGGAAATGTCTTTTGGAATCATAGCAAAAAGCAAATTTTCGCAAAGATAATGATTTCTGAAATGAGAAATAGTATACTGTTAGTAATATAAAAGTTTCCTAATTTATACTACTGATTTTTTTGAATACTATTTTTTGTTTACTTAATTTAGCACAAGATTAAACTTTCCTTTACAACCTAAACCACACTTTTTAAGTAATGTCACAATCCATTATTTTTCGATTCGTTTTACTGTTTTACTTTCTTTCTTTCGCAACACAAGCACAAGAGTTGCCTCCCATTGTAAAATACAGTTCAGACGTTTATAATGCTGGAAATCAGAGTTGGATGATTGCGCACGATAAAAATCAGTTTGCCTATTTTGCTAATAATGAGGGATTATTGGAATTCAATGGATCGAGTTGGTCGTTGTATCCTTCTAATAACGAAAGTATAATTCGTTCTGTAAAGGTATTAGGTGATAAAGTTTATACTGGATGTTACATGGAGTTTGGGTATTGGCAACGGCAACGAAACGGTGCTTTACAGTATTTTTCATTAAGTCAGAAAATCAAAAATAAATTAATTGAAGACGAGCATTTTTGGAACATCATTGCTTTTGATCATTGGGTTTTGTTTCAATCGTTCAATCGAATTTATATCTACAATCTGAAAGACAATACCTTTCAATTTTCAGATGTAAAGAAATACATATTCAAGTGCTATCGAGTGAATAACTCCATCTTTTATCAATCAATTGGCGAAGGTTTGTTTGAAATAGTTAACGGTAAAAGTGTTTTGGTTTGCAACGATGAACGAATCAAAGGCAATAGAATTGTTGAGATTTTTAAACATAACGACGGATTATTACTACAAACGGAAACAGCAGGTGTTTTCAAGTTGTCATCCAAACAATTGTCACCTTTCTTTTTTGAGTCGAATGCCGATTTACAATCCAATTCGGTTTTTTGTGCCTTGCAATTATCAGATGGTGGATTTGCTATAGGAACCATTTCGAACGGATTGTTTTTATTGGATAAGAACGGTAAAACACGATACCATATTACCCACAACAATGGTGGATTGAGTAATAATACCGTTTTATCAATGAGCGAAGACGCCAATCACAATTTATGGTTGGGATTGGATAACGGAATTGACTGCATCAATTTGCAATCACCTATTAAAAGCTATAAAGATGATGAAGGCTATTTGGGAACAGTTTATGCTTCGGTTAAGTTTGATGGAAAGATTTATCTCGGAACCAATCAAGGATTGTTTTATAAAGATGCCAAAACCAATAATCGCTACACGTTCATCAACGGAACAAAAGGTCAGGTTTGGCAGTTGTTTAAACACGACGGTAAGCTTTTTTGTGGCCATAATATGGGAACTTTTTTAGTAGAAGGAACTACAGCTCGATCACTTTACAAACAATCTGGAACATGGATGTTCAATGTAGTGCCCAAAAACAATTCTAAGATAATTCAAGGAAATTATAACGGACTATCGGTTCTTGAAAAAGTGGGAGGAGAATGGGTTTTCAAAGGAAAAATAAAAGGATTTGATATTTCTTCTAGGTATTTTGAAATTTCGGATGATAACGAAATCTATGTGGGACATGAATACAAAGGAATATTGAAAGTTGTCATGAATAATGATTTTACGATTGCAAATAAGTTCAGTATTCTCAAATCGCCCACCAAAGGAAAGCACTTTAGTTTAGTGAAGTACAACAACAGTATCTACTTTGCAGGAAAACAAGGCATCTATAAATTGAATTCAAAAACCAAAGTATTTGAAAAAGACCCGAATTTAAGCAAGCTTTTTGATAATAATGAATACATATCAGGAAAATTAAATGTAGATGAATCCAATAAAATGTGGCTTTTTACACGCAATTACATTTATTATTTTACGATAGGGAATTTCGATTCGGAGTTGAAAATTCATAAAATTCCGATTCCGTTTTCAATCACTAACGCTATGTTGAGTTTTGAAAATATCACTAAAATTTCAGACAACGAATATTTAATAGGAAAAACAGATGGCTATTTTATCATCAATCTTGCCTTTTTCAAGGTAAAAAGTCAGCCTGTTATCATCACCGATATTAGTGTGAATAAATTCAGCGAGCCTACATTTAGTATTCCAATTGATTCGGAAGGAGAATTACAATCGGATGAAAATAATATAGTGTTCAATTATACCATTCCGCAATACAATCGTTTTATAGATGTAAAATACCAATACATACTCGATGGTGTTCACGATAATTGGAGCGAATGGAATTCAAAATCCAGTGTCAGTTTTAAAAAGCTTGAGCCAGGAGATTATACGTTTAAGGTAAGAGCGAAAATTGCCAATTCAATTTCGGAAAATGTTGCGGTTTATACTTTTACTATTAATAAACCATGGTACTCTACCAATTTAGCTCTAATTATTTATTTTCTCCTTTTTATAGTATTGGCGTATTACATCAATAAAGCTTATCTGAATTATTACAACAAACAAAAGGAAAAATTAATTGAAGAGAATAATTTATTACTAGAAATAGCTGCTTTAGAGAATGAACAACAGTTAATGAAATTAAGAAACGAACAGCTTTCTCAAGATGTAGATGCCAAAAGCAGAGAATTGGCAGTTTCTACTATGAGTTTGATCAAGAAGAACGAGTTATTGACCATTATAAAAGATGACTTGAAGAAATCGTCTGATGAGAACGGTACAAAAAGCATCAAATCAGTGATTTCTACAATCAATAAAAACATTACTGAAGACGACTCATGGAATGTGTTTAAAGAAGCTTTTGATAGTGTTGACAAAGACTTTTTGAAAAGAATTAAAGCCAAACATCCTAATTTGAGTCCGAGTGATTTGAAACTGTGTGCCTATTTACGTCTTAATTTAACCTCAAAAGAGATTGCACCGATGCTCAATATTTCGATACGAAGTATGGAGATTAAACGACATCGTTTGCGTAAAAAACTCAATTTGATGCATAATGATGGTTTGGTTGATTATATTTTGAGTGTTTAACTTTACAAAATTGGCTAAAATACCTTAGCATTACCTTAACAAAAACCTTTTCGTTAGCTTATTTTTATACTATCAATTTCTTTGTGAAATATAAAGAATTGGTTATTTATGCCACTTTTACCATATTCTCATTTTAGACACCTTAAAATTTAGATATGTAAATATTTTGTTAAGGTTGATTGTGAATTTGATTTTTATTTATTTGATAATTTAACAACTTATTAAGAGAGTAATTTTTGCTCCCTTTTAAAAAATTAACCAAACTAAATATTAATCGCTTATGAATTTAAAGCTATTTTCGAAAAGATTTAGGGACAATCTGTTCTTAATTTCAATGTTTTTCATCTTTATTGTATCTGCACAAGCTCAGAAAAAAGTGTCGGGAACAGTAACTTCGAATGGTCTTCCTCTACCAGGAGCTAATGTGGTAGAAAAAGGATCTTCTGCAGGTACTTCAACCGATATTGATGGAAAATTCACATTTAATGTTTCTTCAAATGCGACTACTTTAGTTGTTTCCTTTTTAGGTTATACAACAAAAGAGGTTGCTATTACGGAAGGACCAATTAATGTATCTCTTAGTGAAGAGAGTAACACTCTTGAAGAAGTTGTAATCAATGTAGGTTATGGTACCCAAAAGAAAAGTGTTACAACAGGAGCTATATCTAAAGTATCTGCAAAAGATTTAGAAAAGGTTCCCAACGGAAGAGTTGAACAATCACTACAAGGTAGAGTTTCCGGAGTTACCATTGCATCCAATTCGGGAGCACCAGGTTCTTCGTCTACTATTAGAGTACGTGGAATCACAACTTTTGGAGGAGCAAATAATCCGCTATGGGTTATAGATGGAGTTGTAGTAGATTCAGGAGCCTTAGGGTATTTAAATCAATCGGATATTGAATCTATTGAAGTGCTAAAAGATGCGGCTTCGGCAGCAATTTATGGTACAAGAGCAGCTTCTGGAGTTGTTTTGATTACAACTAAGAAAGGTAAGAAAGGTAAAATAAGTGTAAATTATAATGGTTTTACTGGAGTTTCTTCTCCAGAAAAAACACTTAGTGTTTTAAATGCCACAGAATATGGTGCGATTATGAATGAAAAATCGGTTGCTGCTGGCGGTAATTTGATTTTCCCTGATTTATCAGTATTAGGTGTTGGAACCGATTGGCAAAAAGAAGTTTTTAATTCTGGAGCTCAACGCTACAATCATGAGTTGAGTTTTAGTGGTGGAAGTGAAAATTCTAATTTTTATGTTTCTTTTGGTATGCAAGATCAAGAAGGTATTGTAGCTACTGAAGTTTCAAACTACAACAAGAAGAATTTCCGACTTAATTCTAATCACAAAATTTCTGACGTTTTCTCTATAGGTCAATCGTTTGGTTACACACATCAAAAACAAATTGGTATTGGAAGTTTAAACACAGAGTTTGGAGGAGTATTATCTTCAGCTATTATGCTTGATCCAACAACTCCTTTGATTGTAACGGATCCGATTGTTGCCAATTCTGCTCCTTATAATAACTTTAATAATCCAAGTAGTTCAACCTATTATGTGGTGAGAGATGAGAATGGAAATCCTTATGGAATTTCGTCTTTTGTTGGACAAGAGATTGCAAACCCTGTTGCTTTTACCAAAATTCAAAGAGGGAACTTTGGATGGTCGGATGATTTTGTTGGAAACTTTTTTATTGAAGCCAACATAATGAAAGGCCTGAAATTTAAATCTTCAGCAGGTGGAAAAAAATCGTTTTGGGGTAATGAATATTTCTCCCCTAAATTTTACTTGAACGCTTCTTTCAATAATGGAAACAAAAGTAGCATAACAAGAAACACCAATACAGCATTAGATTGGATTATTGATAATGTGTTGACCTACACTAGAGAAATAGGAAACCATAATTTTACGGTATTATTAGGTCAAGAGGTAAACGTACTTGGATCTAATGGTTACTACTCAGGTGTGACTCACGCTAACTTACCAACCAATGATTATCAAGATGCATCATTTAATTATGAAGTGCCTGCAGCCGACAAAACAGGTTATTCTGTTGATATGATTGAGCACAGATTGACTTCTATTTTTGCACGTCTTAACTATGACTTCAAAGAAAAATACTTGTTTACAGGAATCATCAGAAGAGACGGTTCTTCTCGTTTTGGACCCGATAATAAATACGGTACATTCCCTTCAATGTCATTGGGTTGGGTAGTTTCCAAAGAAGATTTCTGGAAAGACAATTCTGTTGTCAATACATTAAAAATTAGAGGAGGTTATGGGGTAAACGGTAACGTTGGTCCATTGTCTGATTTTATGTACCTTTCTCTTGTTGATGGAGGTTCCAATTATACTTTTGGTACCGCTAATCAAATCGGAACAGGGTATGCGCCAGTTACAATTGATAACCCAGAATTGCACTGGGAGGAAACAGCTCAAACGAATTTTGGTTTTGATGCTAAATTATTTAATGATGTTACTCTAACCATGGAGTATTATAAAAAAGAAACAACCGATATTATACAGCGTTTAAGAATTCCTGGATATGTTGGGGTGAATCAAAATCCATTTGCTAACGTAGCAAGTATGGAAAACTCTGGTTTAGAAGTTGAATTAGGATACCGTAAAAAAATAGGAGGTGTCAATTTCTCTGCTACAGGAGTTTTCTCAACTCTTAAAAATGAAGTAACTGATATTGGTGCAGGAGTTGATTTTATAACCGATGACGCTGCCGGTTTCCAATCAATGGGTGGAATTACAAGAACTCAAGTAGGAGAAGCTTATAACTCATTTTATGGTTTCCAAACTGCAGGGATTTTCCAAAATCAAGCAGAAGTTAACGCTTATACAAATGCTTCTGGTGGTTTAATTCAACCTAATGCTGTTCCTGGAGACTTCCGTTGGGTAGATGTTAATGGTGATGGTACAATCAATAACAACGACAAAACATTTTTAGGAAGCCCACTGCCAAAATACACTTTTGGTTTAACACTTAATGCTGATTACAAAGGTTTTGATATTATGGTATTTGCACAAGGTGCGGCGGGTAACAAAATTTTCCAAGGCTTACGTCGTTTGGATGTTGGAAATGCAAATTACCAAACCGAAGCGCTAGGTCGTTGGCATGGTGAAGGTACTTCAAATGATTATCCTAGACTTACCAATAATGATACTAATGGTAACTTCGGAAATATGTCCGATTTCTATCTTGAAAAAGGAGATTACCTTCGTTTGAAAGTAGTTCAGTTAGGATATTCTTTACCAACTACGATGGTAAATAAAATTGGAGCTAATAAAGTGAGACTTTATGTTACAGGAGAAAATTTAGTAACATTAACAAAATATACAGGTTATGATCCTGAAATTGGTGGTACTGTATTGGGAATCGATAAAGGATTTTATCCTCAAGCACGTACATTAATGTTTGGAGCTAATTTACAATTTTAAAAAAATGATTATGAAAAATGTAAAAATTAAATTTTTAGTACTTGCAGGCATTGTAGTATCTACAATTGTATCGTGCAACAAAGACTATTTGGAGTTGACTCCAGAAGGTCAGGTGCTTTCTGCGAATTATTATTCGAATCAAGAGGAAGCTTATGCTGGTTTAATTGCCGTATATGATATTTTGAGAAAAAATTCAGGTGGTTTTGAAAATATGATAACCATGATGAATGCTGGATCTGATGATCACGTAGCTGGCGGTGGTGGTGCAACGGATGGAATTGGAATTCAAAGTTTCTCTAATTACACTCAAAGTGGTACAACCATTCCAGCAAGTTTTTGGAGTGATCATTATCAAGGAATTACCAGAGCTAATATTTTAATTAGTAGATTGCCCGATGTTCCAATGGACGGTAATTTGAAATTGAGATATATGGCTGAAGCTAAAACGTTGAGAGCATTATACTATTTTAACTTGGTGCGTATGTTTAAAAATGTTCCATTAATATTGGAACAATTAACACCAGGAAACATGTACTCTCAACCACAAGCAAATCCAAGTGATGTGTACGCTCAAATCGAAGCCGATTTATTAGCTTCGATAAATGATTTACCAGCAACATTACCTAATTCTGAATTAGCACGTCTTACAAAAGGTGCTGCAAAAGCACTACTAGGCAAAGTATATTTATACGATGGTAAAAATGCATTAGCAGCTGCTCAATTGGCTGATGTTAATGGAACTCCAGGCGGTACAAGTCAATACGGATATCAATTGCTTTCTAATTTTAGTGATCTTTGGGTTCCCGCAAACAAATTCAACTCAGAATCTATTCTTGAAGTAGCTCATACTAGTGCAGGAAATTCGTATTGGGGAATTTGGGGTAGCGGTAGAGATGAAGGAAATACCGTAAATGTAATGGTTGGACCTAGAGGTTACTCAAGACCAACAGGTTCGTCAGCACCAGATCTTCCTTCAGGATGGAGTTTTAACGTAATTACTCAAGATTTATACAACGTAATGAATGGTGATCCACGTTTCTCTTCAACAATATTCGATTTAAGAGCCTTAAAATTAGCGGGTCAAGCGGATTATATTGCGGGTTATGAAGATACGGGTTATTTCTTAGCTAAATTCTTGCCTAAACAATCGGATGTTACTACTGGTCAAGGAGATGCTGTTTTAAATTACAAACAAGATACTTATGTTATCCGATTGGCTGATACTTACCTTTTAGAAGCAGAAGCTTTAGGAGGCACAGGTTCAAGAGCTCAAGCATTGTTAGATGCGGTAAGAGCAAGAGTTGGATTAGCTCCCGTTCCAGTTTCAATGGATGCCATCAAATTGGAAAGAAGAAAAGAATTGGCTGGTGAAGGACACCGTTTCTTTGATTTAGTTCGTTGGGGCGATGCAGCATCAAAATTAGCTAGCAGAGGATTTGTATCTGGTAAACACGAAATTTTCCCAATACCTTATACTGAACTCCAAAACACATTATTAGTTCAAAATCCTAATTATAATTAATAATTAAATTATGAAAAAAATAAAATTAATTTTTAGCGGCCTATTGGTTCTAGTGGTTGCTAGCTGTAGTACTCCTGATAGTTTAAACGATGATTTAAATTCTTTGAATAGTGTTGCATCAAGTAATACTAATAGAATTTTTGACATCAGTGACGACAACTCAGGATTAGTAAAAATCACTCCAATAGGAGAAGGTGTAACTAGTTTTACAGTTTCCTATGGTCACGGTACAACTGGTCCTGTAACTTTAGCACCAGGTCAATCCACATCACATAATTATCCAGAAGGTTCTTACACGGTTACTATTGTATCAACAGATATTGCAGGAAATCAAACATCCAATGAATATCCATTGCAATTAACGTACAGAGCACCTGAAAATTTAGCGATAAACAAATCATTAAATGGTTACAACCTTACTGTTTCGGCGACTGCTGATTATGCTAATTCGTTCTTGGTGTATTTTGGAGACGTTACAGGTGAGATTGGTACTCCAATGGCGGTAGGACAAACGTTACCAGCTCACACTTATGCTTCTGCGGGCACTTACAACTTAAAAGTTGTTGCTTTGAGTGGCGGTGTAGCAACATCTGAACTCACTCAACAAGTCGTAGTTTTCAACCCTTACTCACTTCCAATCACCTACGAAGATCCCTACCAAAATTATACAATTGGTGGTACATTTGGCGGAGTTGATGTTGCTAAAGTGGCAAATCCATTCCCAGGCGGAATCAATACAAGTTCAACTGTTTGGAGGTATACTAAAAATAACGGAGCAGAAGTGTGGAGTGGTACTTGGACACCATTATCTACTCCAAACGGAACTCCGATAAACATTGATAATGGAAGTAAAATTAAAGTAATGGTCTATTCTACCGAAGTAGGTAAAAAACTGAATGTAGAAATCGAACAAGGAACTAATGGAGTTTCCAATAAAGTTCTTCAGGTGGCTTCAACAGTTGCCAACCAATGGGAAGAATTGGTATTTGATTTCGGAGTTTTTGGAATTCCTGCAGGAACCGAATTCAGACAATTAGTATTCCGTTATAATGACGTTGCTTCCGGAACAGGTGAAGTAATTTATATTGATAATGTAACTCAATCAAATTAATAAATCAATTATGAAAAAAAATATAAAATATATTTTTGCTCTTCTTGCCGCATCAGCCTTTTTCTTATTGGGTTGTGAAGAAGAAAAGTATGAGTTGGGCGATTTGAATGCTCCAACTAATTTAGTAATTACCACCGAAATTGTTGGTCAAAATGCAGCTAATCCTAATGGGAATGGTTCTGGTGATGTGAAAATTACATTATCGGCTAATAATGCTATTGCCTACAAAATCGGATACAACAAAGTAGAAGATAATACTTCTCCAACATTAACTTCTCTGCCTTCAGGAAGTGTTACAAAACGCTTTGAAGATCCGGGTGTAATTGCATACAGAATTACTGCTGTTGCTTATGGAGCAGGAGGAACTTCGACAGTTGTTACTAAGGATATCACTGTAAGAAGTGACTTCAATATGGATCCAACCATTGTTCAAAATCTTACCAATGGCTCTTCAAAAGCATGGGTTGTTGATAAAAGCGTTCCAGCTCACTTAAGAATCGGACCATGGGATGATCCTTCTACAATATGGTGGAGTGCAGCTATTGATGAGAAAGTAGCGTGTTGTAACTGTTTTTATACAGCTACGTATACGTTTACAGTAACTCCATCAAACACTTACAACCTAGCTGTTAGTTCTCCGGATGGTATTTTTATGAATAGAAATGCAGCGGAAAACAATCTAGGTGTTTCTGGAGCTGGTGAAGCGTGTCATCCTTGGACGCAACCAACAAAAGATATTGCTTTTGGTAATTCTGCTTCTTCTTTCCCAGCCGGACTTCCATCTGAAATTGCTTCAACAACAGGTTACAAAATTACTGTTGATGGTAACGATGGTTTCATTGGATACGGTTCATGCAGCAATACTTACGAAATAATTGAATGTACTCCAACTTATCTTTACTTACGCAGTAGAGGAGTTAACCAAGGAAATTTCTGGTACTTAAAATTAAAACCAGCTCCTTAAAAATAATTACAAAGCACAGAGTAATTGCTGCTCTGTGCTTTTCTTAAAAAGAATATATGAAAAACGTAACAAAAATTACTTTGAAAAAGATGATTCAATACAATTTAATAGTTGTACTTATAGTTCAATTATTAACGGCTTGTGGTGGCAGTGATGATGGTGAATCTCAAGGAGTAACTCCTTCAAATTTAGTTATCAATCACACAATTGTTGGCGCTGATGCTGTCAATGTGAATGGGAACGGTTCTGGCGAAGTAAATTTTGTAGTTTCTGCAAACGATGCCACTTCGTATAGAATTTTGATCGAAGGTCAAACAATTAACTCAACAACAGGTGTTTTTAGTTATACCTTCAATCAATTAGGAACAAATTCCTACACAATTTATGTTTCGGCATACAACGGAACCCGATTCATTTCGGGCAATAAATCAATTACGGTTTACAAAGCACCAACTCTGGTTTGGTCAGACGAATTCAATACCGATGGAGCGCCAAGTAGCTCAAAATGGGTATATGAAACTGGCGCTGGCGGTTGGGGAAATAACGAATTACAATACTACACATCTCGACCTGAAAATGTTATTGTTCAAGGTGGAGTTTTAAAAATAAACCTCAAAAAAGAAGTATACAACGGAAGTAATTATACTTCTGCCCGAATTATTACTAAAGATAAATATTCTTTTAAATACGGAAGAATTGATATCAGAGCGAAATTACCAGCTGGTGGCGGAACTTGGCCTGCATTATGGATGCTTGGTGATAACATTTCTTCTGTAGGATGGCCAGCTTGTGGTGAAATTGACATCATGGAACACATCGGAAACGATTTGAACAAAATACATGGTACTTTGCACCATCCTGGACATTCAGGCGGTAATGCCGATTCGGGAACTGTAATAATTACGAATGTAACAACGCAATTTCATGTGTATTCTGTTGATTGGTCTGCTGAGACAATACGATTTTATGTAGACGACCAATTGTATTACACTTTTGGAAATAACAGTGGCGTTCCATTCAATAGCAATTTCTTCTTCATATTCAATTGTGCTATGGGAGGAAATTTTGGTGGAGCCGTTGACCCTAATTTTACTGCTGCTTCTATGGAAGTAGATTATGTAAGAGTGTATCAATAATATTTTTTGTTTAAGTTAGTTTGTCCATTGATTGCTTCTATTAAAGAGTTAGTAGAAGCTTTGATGGATAATAATTAAAAAAAAAAAAGATGCTACAAAAAAAGTTGTTATTACTACTGATTCTGTTTTTTTCGGGACTTCAAATGAATGCTCAGTCGTTAAAATTAATGTCTTATAACATTCGTCTGGACATCGAATCCGATGGTGAAAACGATTGGACACACCGAAAGGATTTCTTCCTCTCGCAAATTCAATTTTATAACCCTGATATTTTTGGTGTACAAGAAGCAAAACCTAATCAAGTCACTGATATTTCTAATTCACTTATAGCCTACAACTCTGTTGGAATCGGACGAGAAGGAGTTGGAAAAGGTGAAGCATCGACAATCTATTTCAAAAAAGAACAATTTGATGTACTACAAGAAAGCACTTTTTGGCTCTCTGAAACTCCAGATACCATTTCGATGGGTTGGGATGCAGCTTGTCACAGAGTGTGCACTTACGCTTTATTTAAAGACAAAAAATCAAAAAAACAGTTTTGGGTATTCAATACTCATCTAGATCACATGGGTGAAGTAGCCAGAAATAAAGGAATCGAATTGATTCTTACCAAAATAAAAGTACTGAATACTAAAAATTTCCCTGTTGTTTTTATGGGCGATTTTAACTCAGAGCCAACAGATCAACGCATTATCAATTTAAAAAAAGAGATGCTCGATAGTCGAGATGTTTCTCAACAAAAGCCATTTGGTCCGATAGGTACTTTTAATGGTTTCAAACACAACGAACCAGTAACAAAACGGATTGATTATATTTTTATATCAAAAAACGGCAGTATTAAAGTCATGAAATACGCCACATTAAGCGATTCAATTGATTTAAAATATCCTTCCGACCATTTTCCTGTTTTCGTTGAAATATCTTTTACAAAATGACACACAAAATAAGTTTTAAAATATACATGCTCGCTTCCTTATTAGGAGGATTGCTGAGTTGCTCTAATTCTTCGGATTCATCATCGAGTCCACAACCTTCGCCTCAACCCACTATCAATGAAGTTGATTTTTGGTTGACCAAAGCCGACGGAAGCGTGAAATTAGAAAAGCAAAATACTATACTTGCATTCAATACCAATTACAATATGTATGCTAATATTGAGGTGAACGCAACTCAAACCTATCAATCCATTGATGGTTTTGGTTACACTTTAACGGGCGGAAGCGCCGAAGTAATTAATCAGTTGATTCCGACCAAAAAGCAACAATTACTTCAAGAACTTTTTGGATCCTCTGTAACTTCAATTTCGGTTAACTACCTTAGAATCAGTATTGGTGCATCCGATTTGAACGGAACCGTTTTCTCCTACAACGATCTTCCAGCCGGACAAACCGATGTCAATCTGACCAATTTCAGTTTAGCTCCAGACAACCAATTGATTCTTCTTCTGAAAGAGATTTTATTGATCAATCCAAACATCAAAATTATGGCAACTCCATGGTCGCCACCCACTTGGATGAAAACCAACGGAAGTTCAATAGGTGGTAGTTTATTACCTCAATATTACAGCGTTTATGCACAGTATTTTGTAAAATACATTCAGCAAATGAATGCGCAAGGAATTGCTATTGACGCCATTACACCTCAAAACGAACCTTTACATCCTGGAAATAATCCAAGCATGTACATGAGCGCTTTAGAACAAGCTGATTTCATCAAAAATCATTTGGGACCAGCGTTTCAAAGCAACGGAATAACGACCAAAATAGTCGCTTACGACCACAATTGCGATCAACCTCAATATCCAATTACGGTTTTATCTGATGCCGGTGCCAACCCGTTTGTTGATGGTTCTGCTTTCCATTTGTATGCAGGTGATATTTCTGCTTTATCATCAGTTCATAGCGCTTATCCAAACAAAAATGTCTATTTCACTGAGCAATGGACTTCCTCAACCGGAGACTTTGGAGGTGATTTAAAATGGCATCTTAAAAATGTTATCATTGGTTCAATGCGCAATTGGAGTAAAAATGCTTTAGAGTGGAATTTGGCCAACAATGCTTCTTTTGGGCCACACACACCCGGAGGTTGTACCATGTGTAAAGGTGCTTTGACTGTGGTGAGTAGTGAAAACTTCGAACGGAATGTTGCCTATTACATCATTGCTCATGCTTCAAAATTTGTTCCTGCTGGTTCGGTTCGAATCGCTTCCAATCAGGCTGGAAATTTGAATAATGTTGCCTTTAAAACACCAGCAGGTAAAATTGTTCTGATTGTCGAAAATGACGGTGCATCATCTGAAATATTCAATGTAAAATACAATGGTAAATGGTTTACCACTAATCTTGACGGAGGTTCTGTAGCAACTTTTGTTTTTTAATGTTTAAAAATTAATTTATGAGAAGAATAGTTTTAAGCCTATTTCTATGTTCAACTATAGTTGCTTTCTCTCAAAAGAAAACTTCAACACCAGTTGCTTATTCTGCCAAAAATAAATCAGTAACTATTTACACTACTGCCGATAGCACTAATCTAAAATTATCAAAATCAGAAGGTCTTTTATCGTTTTCAGAAATGAAGCAACCTTTAGAAACTCAAGTTTGTGTTTTTGTTAATCCCGATAAAAAATTTCAAACATTTCTGGGGATAGGCGGAGCTATAACCGATGCGAGTGCCGAAATCTACGCGAAATTATCTGCCGAAAAGCAGAAAGAATTTATTGAGGCTTATTTCAGTAAAGACAAAGGCATTGGATACAATGTGGTTCGAACCAATATGAACAGTTGTGATTTTAGTTCAGGAAGTTACACTTACGTTGAAGAAGGCGACAAAGCCTTAAAAACATTTTCAATTGAAGTAGATAAAAAATACAAGATTCCACTGATCAAAAAAGCAATGGAAACCATCGGTAAGAACGCCAATTTTTACATCAGTCCATGGTCGCCACCCGCTTTTATGAAAGACAATAATAACATGCTTTTGGGCGGTAAATTATTGCCCGAATTTTATCAGTCGTGGGCCAATTACTATGTAAAATACATCAATGCGCTACAAAAAGAAGGTTTACCTGTTTGGGGTTTGACGGTTCAAAATGAACCCATGGCGAGACAGCGTTGGGAATCGTGTATCTACACAGCAGAAGAAGAAAGGGATTTCCTTAAGAATTACCTCGGACCAACTCTGGTAAAAGCAGGTTTAGGAGATAAAAAAATTACGGTTTGGGATCACAATCGCGACTTGATTGCGCAACGTGTTAACACCATTTTATCCGATCCTGCCGCGAGTAAATACGTTTGGGGAATCGGTTTTCATTGGTACGAAACTTGGAATGGGAGTAACCAAATGTTTGAAAACATCGGTTCGGTAAACGAAATGTATCCATCTAAAAATCTCATTTTTACAGAAGGGTGCATCGAAAAATTCGACTCCAAAAAGTATCAATTGTGGGCAAATGGAGAACGTTACGGTAAATCCATGATTAATGATTTCAATAACGGAACAGTAGCTTGGACCGATTGGAACATTCTTTTAGATCAAAACGGCGGTCCCAATCATCAGCAAAATTTTTGTTTTTCACCCATTCACGGAGATACTAATACAGGTGAATTAATTTATACACCATCGTATTATGTTATCGGACATTTCTCGAAATTCATTAACAAAGGAGCCAAAAGAATCAGCAGTGTTTCCAGCAGAAGTCAGTTGTTAACAACCTCATTTTTAAATCCGGATGGTAAAGTCGTAACCGTAGTTTTGAATCAAAGTAATCAAAAAATCATGTACAACTTATGCATCGGAACAAATGCAACCGAAATTACTATTTTACCACATTCCATTCAAACGTTGATTTACTAATACTCAGACAAATAATTTATGAAAGTATTTTCTAAGAAAGCATTCTTCGGAACTGCCGTACTACTGTTTTTTTTGTGTTGGTCAAGTATTTTGTCGGCACAAGAATTTCTTCATAGAGACGGACAGAACATTGTAGATGCTAATGGAAATCCCGTTTTATTGCGTGGCTTAGGTCTTGGTGGATGGATGGTTCAAGAAGGATACATGCTCAAGACAGGTGATTTTGCCGGACCACAACACGTCATTCGCAAAAAAATAACAGAATTAATTGGTGAAGAAAATACGGCCAAATTCTACAAAGCATACAAAACTAACGGAATAACGAAAAGAGACATTGATTCGCTTGCGGCATGGGGATTCAATTCCGTTCGACTGCCCATGCACTATAATTTGTATACGTTACCAATCGAGCAAGAAAGAGTTGCAGGAGAAAATACATGGTTGGAAGAAGGTTTTTCCATGACGGATTCGCTTCTGAATTGGTGTGCAGCGAATAAAATGTACCTCATTCTCGATTTACATGCGGCACCGGGCGGACAAGGAAAAGATGCCAATATTTCTGATTACGACGAAACAAAACCATCGCTTTGGGAAAATAAAGCCAATCAGGATAAAATGATTGCTTTTTGGAAGAAAATAGCTTTACGATACAAAAATGAGCCTTGGATTGGCGGTTATGACATCATCAACGAACCCAATTGGAATTTCTCAGGAACCAATAAAAATGGTTGCGATGAGACTTTAAATGCACCACTTCGTACATTGCAAATGGAAATCACCAAAGCCATTCGCGAAGTCGATCAAAAGCATCTCATCATTATCGAAGGAAATTGCTGGGGAAATAATTACAAAGGTATTTTTCCTCTTTGGGATGAAAATATGGCACTGAGTTTTCACAAGTATTGGAACTATAACGATCAAGGCAGTATTCAGCAAATGCTCGATTATAGAAAAGAACACAATGTGCCTATTTGGTTGGGCGAAAGTGGCGAAAATTCTAATGTTTGGTTTAGAGATGTCATCAGTTTGATTGAAAAAAATAATATCGGTTGGGCTTTTTGGCCAATGAAAAAAATTGACAATATCGCAGGTGTAACATCGGTGGTAAAAACATCAGGTTATGATAAATTATTGAATTATTGGGAGAAAGGAACTGAAAAACCATCTTCAGAAGAAGCCTTTACAATCTTGATGAAAATGGCTGAAAATTACAAAATGGAAAATGTAATTGTTAAAAGAGATGTGATTGACGCTATGTTCAGACAAATTCAATCAACAGAAACTAATCCTTTCAAAAAAGTGAGTTTACCCGGAATTGTTTTCGCAACTCATTTTGATTTAGGAACTCACGGATTTGCTTATTCAGACAATGACACAGCCAATTATTGGGTATCATCAGGAAAATCAACCGAATGGAATAAAGGCCATCAAATGCGCAATGATGCGGTCGATATCATTCAGTGTAATGACAATAAAACTAACGGATTTGCTGTTGGTTTTATCGAAAAAGACGAATGGCTACAATATACGGTTGAAGTTGTAAAATCAAATAAGTATGAAGTTGCGATTCGATACTCTAACGAAAAGGCAACTGGAAAACTCTATTTGGCAGACGAAAAAGGAAACCCAATTTCTGAACCAATTGCACTTCCTTTTTCAGGTTCAGGAAATGAATGGAAAACGGTCACTTTAAAAAATGTTCAACTTCAAAAAGGAATTCAAAAAATTAGAATTTACTTTGTAGAAGGCGATTTTAATCTTAACTATTTCGAATTTAAAAGTCAAACCAAATAATGTCTTTATGTTGAAAAAAACTACCTTATTCTTATTTCTTCTCTCATTTTTCATCGGATTTTCACAGCAAAAGACCATCGATCAAAAAGTAGAAGAATTATTGAAGAAAATGACTTTAGAAGAAAAAATTGGTCAGCTCAATCAATACACAAATGATGCGAATCCAACTGGACCTTTAGTGGTAAACCCGAATAAGCAAAACGAAATCAAAAGTGGTTTGTTGGGTTCAATGCTCAATGTAAATGGCGCCGAAAGAACGCGCAAGTACCAAGAATTAGCCATGCAATCCCGATTGAAAATTCCACTGCTTTTTGGTTTGGACGTGATTCACGGTTACAAAACTACATTTCCAATTCCGCTCGCAGAAGCCGCAAGTTGGGATTTGCAAGCCATCGAATTGAGCGCTCGAATTGCAGCCGTTGAAGCTTCCGCTAGTGGTATTCATTGGACTTTCGCTCCTATGGTTGACATCGGTCGCGACCCGCGTTGGGGAAGAGTAATGGAAGGCGCAGGAGAAGATACGTATTTAGGTTCTAAAATTGCTTTTGCTCGTGTAAAAGGATTTCAAGGTAAAAAGTTAGGCGATTTGAATTCGGTAATGGCGTGTGCTAAGCATTTTGCGGCTTATGGCGCCGCTGTAGGCGGAAGAGAATACAACTCAGTTGATATGAGTAATCGAATGTTGTGGGAAACCTATTTGCCTCCATTCAAAGCCGCAGTTGATGCTGGTGCCGCTACTTTTATGAATTCCTTCAACGACATCAACGGAATTCCGGCAACGGGAAATAAATACATCCAACGTGACATTTTAAAAGGGAAATGGAACTTCAAAGGCTTTGTAGTTTCCGATTGGGGTTCGATTGGCGAAATGGTTACGCACGGCTATTCTAAAGACGATAAAGAAGCTGCTTATGCTGCCATTACAGCTGGAAGTGATATGGATATGGAAAGTAACGCCTACCGCAACAATTTGGCACAATTGGTAAAAGATAATAGAGTTCCAATGACAACTATTGACGATGCTGTTCGACGAATTCTTCGCAAGAAATTTGAATTAGGGTTGTTTGATGATCCGTATCGTTATTCCAATCAAGAACGGCAAAATGAAGCGCTTTCTAATCCCGAGCACAGCAAAATTGCCAGAGAAGTGGCAGCAAAAAGTATCGTTCTATTAAAGAATGAGAAAAATGTCTTACCTCTTTCAAAAGAGACCAAAACAATCGCTTTTATTGGTCCAATGGTGAAATCCAAAAGAGACAATCACGGGTTTTGGTCCATCGATTTAAAAGAAATTGATTCTACTTATATCGTTTCGCAATGGGAAGGTTTACAAAATAAAGTGGGTAAAAACACCAAACTTCTTTATGCCAAAGGTTGTGGTGTTTTAGACGAAAGTAAAGCAGGTTTTCAAGAAGCCATTGACGTTGCTAATCAATCGGATGTGGTGATTTTAAGCATTGGCGAGCGTCACAATATGAGCGGTGAAGCCAAAAGTAGAAGCAACATTCACTTACCTGGTGTTCAAGAAGAATTGGTTAAAGAACTTCAAAAAACAGGCAAACCCATTGTTATTTTAATGAACGCAGGAAGACCTTTAGTCTTCAATTGGACTGCCGATAACATGCCAACAATTCTCTATACGTGGTGGCTCGGAACTGAAGCTGGAAATGCTATTGCAGATGTGCTTTTTGGCGATTACAATCCGTCGGGTAAATTGCCCATGACTTTCCCAAGAGATGAAGGACAAATACCAATCTATTACAATTATTTTAATACAGGGCGACCTTCGATAAATGAAGATAAAATGTACAAGTCGTCTTACATTGATTTGCCAAACACACCGCAATTTTCATTCGGACACGGTTTGAGTTATACTACATTTGGTTATTCGGATTTGAAATTGTCAAAAACCAAAATGAAGTCGTCTGAAACCATCGAAATTTCATTAAAACTTACAAATACAGGAAAAATTGCTGGTGAAGAAGTAGTTCAATTGTACCTTCATGACCGATACGCGTCGGTGGTTCGACCGGTAAAAGAACTTAAAGATTTTCAAAAGATTAAACTGGAAGCAGGCGAGTCTAAAACTATTACATTTATTATTGATAAAGAAAAATTGTCGTTTTATAATAGTGATTTAAAATGGACAGCAGAACCAGGAGAATTTGGCTTAATGATAGGCTCATCCTCTTCGGATATTCGTTTGCAAAGTCAATTTGAACTGATAAAATAAATGAGGAAAGCCAACTTTTTTCTTTTGGTAGTTGTTCTAAAATGCTTTTCTATAGAAGCAAAAGTCACCATTGCATCCATTTTTTCTGATAATATGGTGCTGCAACGCAACGTACAAATTCCTGTCTGGGGTTCGGCCGATGCCAATGAAAAAATCACGGTGCAATTCCACAATCAAACTCAAACTACCAAAGCTGACAAAAACGGAAAATGGATGGTTCGATTACAGAATGAAAATGCTGGCGGTCCATTCACATTAAAAATTACAGGAAAAAATACCATTCAAATCAATAATGTTTTAGTTGGTGAAGTTTGGATTTGCAGCGGACAATCCAATATGGAATGGTCAGTCGGTCAGTCGGACAATCCCGAAATTGAAATTCCAAAAGCCAATTATCCAGCCATTCGACACATCAAAATTGACCGTCAAATCAATTCCTATCCCAATGCTAATTTCCTATCAAAAGGCTGGGAAATTTGTTCGCCCAAAACAGTTGCTAATTTTACAGGTATTGGCTATTTCTTTGCACAAAAATTACAAAATGAAGTGAATGTTCCCATAGGAATAATTAATGCCTCTTGGGGCGGAACCAACATCGAAACGTGGATCAGTCGTGAAGGTTTTGAAAGTAGTGACGAGTTTAAAGAAATGATCAGTGAAATGTCAAAAATAGATTTGGATGCGCTCTTAAAAATCAAAATGGAAATCGCTCAAAGCCGAATTGAAACCATTCAAAAATCACCATTTTCTGCAGAAAAAGTGTCCTTTTTTAAAGAAATGAGTTTTGATGATTCCCATTGGCCAGAACTTTACCAACCGAAAGCTTGGGAAGAACAGAGTTTGGGTAATTTTGACGGAATTGTGTGGATTCGCAAGCATTTTTCAATCAGCAAAGAACAACTCAATAATACAATTTTTATTGAAATCCCAGCAATTGACGATAATGATATTACTTACGTGAATGGGACGCAGGTCGGTAAAACCGACGGTTGGGATGTAAAAAGAAATTATTCTGTTCCAAATTCAATTCTGAAAGAAGGCGATAATGTAATTGCCATCAGAATTGTTGATACTGGTGGCGGAGGTGGAATTTATGGCAACTCCGATGCGCTAAAATTACGTATTGGAATAAGCGAAATTTCATTAAGCGGTACATGGAAATTCCAAGTAGAAAGTATTAGAAATAGTGTCAATGAAAATGAGTTTCCTTCGCTTTGTTACAACGCCATGATTCATCCTTTGATTCCGTTTGCATTCAATGGAGTTCTTTGGTATCAAGGCGAAAGCAATGCTTCAAGAGCGTATCAATACCAAAAAGCATTTCCATTATTAATCAATGATTGGAGAACTAAGTGGGCAACTGATTTTCCGTTTTATTTTGTTCAATTGGCTACATTCAAAACCAATGGAAATAGCAACGAAGGTTGTGATTGGGCCGAACTTCGCGAAGCACAAGCAAAAACCTTGTCGCTCAAAAATACCGCAATGGTTGTTACTACTGATGTGGGAAATCCAAACGATATTCATCCAAGAAATAAAAAAGAGGTCGGAAACCGATTGGCAGCCAACGCTCTAAATAATTTATACAACAAAAAACAGATTTGTACAGGTCCAACATTTTCATCATTTAAAACAGAGAATGAAAAAGCAGTAATCACATTTGAAAATTTAGGTTCTGGGTTAAAGACTAACGACAATGCCAATTCAGTTTTAGGCTTTGAAATTGCTGGAGATGATCAGGTTTTTTATAAAGCCAAAGCCAAAATTGTAAATGGTAGAGTAGTTGTCTCTTCTGATGAGGTTGCAAACCCAGTTGCGGTTCGATTTGGGTGGATTGGAGATGCGTCAGCATGCAATCTTTTTAATAATGAAGGATTTCCAGTTGTTCCATTTAGGACTGATAACTGGACATTAAGTACTGAAAAATTAAAATATTCTTTTATTACACCAAAATAAACTAGCCAATTCTATATAAGAAGAAGCTTAAAAGTTGACTACTTTAAAATTACTGTAATAAAATTGCAATTAGCTTAAGCTATTAATTATAGTATACACTTATTGTTACTGAAAACATAAATTTTATATTCTTAAAATAAGAATCTTTTTTTAAGAATATAAAAAATAAAGTCCATTTCAATTGTTTTTTTCATTCTTTTTGAACTATAAATCTTTGTATTATTATAATTTTACCTATACATTACTACAACGATATAGTGATTTTGTTTACTTTTATTTTACTTCTATTAGACTCCAAAGCCCCATAAAGTCTCGTGTTTAGAGTTTTTTTGCTTAAAATTCTGTTGTATAGTTTTTATATAGTCGCACAAAAATTGTATTAGATTACATTAAAGTTAACTTTACTAAAAATTAATAATCTACAAATTATGAAAAAAATTACTTTCTTTTTATCAATCCTGTTTTGTTCAGTATCCTTTTCGCAGAATATTGTTTCAAACGGAGACTTTAGTGGTGGTTTAAGCTCTTGGACTACATATCTGGCCGATTTTGCTGGAGTAAGTGCTACAATTAACGCAACAAATAATGAAGCAAATGTTGTAAGTATTGTGGGTGCTGGTGGTGCAACTTGGCATGTGCAGCTTAATCAAGTATTAACATCTACTCAAATTGCAGCACTTACTGCTGGGCAGACCTATAAAATTACTTTTGATGCTAGAGGAGCAAGTGCTCGTCAGTTGAAATTGTATTTTGGTGAAGATGGTGGTGGATTTGTTGCAATCCATCAACAAGACTTTAACTTAACTTCTACTATGACAAACTATGAAGCAACTTTTGTAGTAGGTCAAACTTTTGGTGCAATGAAACTCGGTTTTGAAGGTGGTTTAAGTAATGTTGATCTTTTTATCGATAATGTAACCTTGGAACTAGTTCCAACTACACCTCCACAATTAGACTTACTTTTAGGTTTTGAGACATCAGAAACTGGAGGTGTAAACGGTGGTCCTTTCGGAAACGGACCTGCACCAGTATTAGAGGCTGGTACAGGTTCAAATACTTCACAAGTATTAAAAATAGTTGGAAATCCTACAGGTGAGCCATGGCAAGGAATTAATCTGAATTTGACTGATTTAGTAGATTTGACGGATACCAAAACAATGACAATGGATGTTTTTTCTGCAGAGCCAATAACATTTTTGGTTAAAGTTACTGGCGGTGTTGGTGGTCCAAACGTAGTTGCTGCATCGGCTTCACATCCGGGTGGAAGTACTTGGGAAACGGTTTCATTTACATTTAATACTGCATTAGATGGACAAGCAGCTCCAGCCAATGGTACTTATAGCGGATTTGTAATTCATACCTACTGGGCTCCAGGTGCTGTAGGCTTTTTTAATCCAACTATCCCAACACCAGAACGTACTTTTTATGTAGATAATATTAGAGGTCCATTAGGTACTCCTCCTGTTATTCCAGAGCCAGCTACAGCTGCTCCAACTCCGCCAGCAAGACCTGTTGATGATGTTAAATCTATTTTCAGTAATGCCTATACTCCAATCACAGCGATGGGTTATACAGGAGAAGATAATACTTTTAATAATTCATGGTGTCCTGGAAACACAACATTGGTTTCTATAGCTGGAAATGATACTAATTTAGTTACAGGTTTAGGATGTGAAGGAGTTACATTTTTAAATGGAAGATTTGATGCTACAGCTTTTACTCATTTCCATTTGGATATATGGACTGCAACGGCTACACAAGATAAAAGTTTTAATTTCAAGTTTTCAAACTGGAATGGTACAGGAGGCGAAGTTAATGCTATAGAATATTCAGCTAATAATTCAAATATTCTACCAAGTACAAATCCAGGAACTTGGATATCAATTGATTTACCTCTATCTAGTTTTCTTCCAATAAATGGTGCAGGTAGAAATGACTTGGTGCAATTTGTAATTACTTCAGATTTAGGAACAGTTTATTACGATAATTTGTATTTGCATAAAAATACTATATCTTTAGGTAATTCTAGTTTTGAAGCTTCAAACATTAAAATGTACCCTAATCCAGCATCAACCTTGTTAACAATTGATGCAGAAGAAGCGATTGAAAAAGTATCTGTATTCAATTTATTAGGTCAAGAAGTAATTTCTGTAAGTCCAAGTAATGAATTAGTTACCTTGGATGTTGCAAGTCTTCAAACAGGAATATACGTTGTTAAAACAAATATCAACGGAGTAATTTCTTCTACAAAATTCATCAAAGAGTAATTTGATTTGTGATACTAAAGGCTGTCTTTTGGGCAGCCTTTTTTATTTCATTTTTTCTCGATAAATAATTCTAGCTTGATAAAAATTAAAAATAAATTCCAAGGACTGTAATTAATTGTAAATCATTGTTGTAATTATAGTTTGTTGAATCTTACTAAAAGTGATTAATATAAAAGAATACTTTATCACTCATTCTATTGGACTGTGTCGGAATATTGAATTAGTAAAAACAAAATTTGAGGTTAAACAAATAATAAATATAAGTTAAGTGTCTTATTGTTAGTATTTTAAAAATGCACATTTAGATAATATTAACAATAAAAATCTTTTTAAAATGAAAAAAATTACAACTGTTTTAGCACTACTAGTTGCTTCTTTTGGTTTTGCACAAAACCAATCTTTTTCAGCAGTTCAATCTTCCATCACAACTCCAATTGGACAACAATTTAGTGGCGGAGAGATTTTTCGATTCAATCCAGGACTAGTTACTCAGTTAGACAATGGTACTGCATTTGATTTTACATCAAGTCGTTGGTTTTCTTTTGGCCGACTCAACACAGGAACTCAAACTGTTTATGGTATGCGTTTTCAATTACCCAATAAAGCGCTGACTTTAGGCTATCAGGATTTAGCCGATTTGAACCCGAGACTTCAATGGATAGGTTCTGGTACAGGTTTGGGTAATTTTGAGTTTAGAGCTGCTAACAGTTTTACATCAACTCTTTCTACTTTGGTCGCAACCATGACGAATGATGGGAATACGTACTTTGGAGATGCCTTATTTACAGGAACCAAAGTAGGTATTGATTACAAAACTAATACAGGGTTGTTTCTACGAACTACCTACAGTTCTAGCAACACAATAACCGGAATTAAAATGCAGTTCAATACCAATACTTATATTAAAGAAGCTATAAACATAGATTATACTGGAAGTTCGTATGCCAACTTTGGTATTAATATGAATTTATCAGGCGCAGTCAATAGTCAAGGAATTTCTACCACTGTATCGGGATCTTCTTCTTCAACAGGAATTAATTCTACAGCAAAAGATGCTTCTAACAATGTCGCTGTTCGAGGCACAATTAGTAATGCGGGAAGTTTTGGTGCTGCAATTTATGGTATCTCACCCACAACTAATACCAATTGGCATGCGGGTTTATTTGATGGAAAAGTTGTGGTTAATGGTTCATTTTCAAATCCATCAGATGAAAAACTGAAAAAAGACATCAAAAAAGAAGAACAAATTTTAGAAAAATTAATGCAACTAGACCCAGTTAATTACAATTTTGCACCTAATGATAAAATTAATCTACCAGAAGGATTGCAACACGGATTTTTGGCTCAAAATATTGAAAAAGTTTTCCCTCAATTGATTATCCCAGTTAAATCTCCAACCTTTAATAAAGAAGGAGAAGTTATAGATTATTATGATTACAAAACAGTAAACTATTTGGGAATAATATCATTATTAACCACTGGAATTAAAGAATTAAACCAAAAAGTGGCTTCACTTGAACAAACGGTTGAAGAATTAAGAAATAACAAGTCTTCTGATAAAGGAACTAATTCGGCCGATGATGAAACCAAATTTTCATTAGAGCAAAACGTACCCAATCCATTTGAGAACCAAACAGCAATCAATTATACTTTACCAAGAAATACTCAAGCCAGCTTGGCTATTTTTGATATGACAGGAAAATTAATTAAAGAAATAAATTTGGTTAACCAAAAAGGACAAATAATAGTTCAGGCTAGTGAAATAGGACAAGGAATGTTTTTGTTTAGTCTGGTTTCAGGTAATCAAGAGATTATAACTAAAAAAATGATTGTTAAATAAAACAATTCCAGTTCATTAAAAAGCAAAAACGTTTCTCTAAGTTTGAAGCGTTTTTGTTTTAAAATTAATAATAGAGATTAAAAATCAGTTTGTTATTGATGCTTTTTTTTACCCACATAGCAATTAAAATTAATGGACAACTTTTTAAGTTAAATCCCTTTTTTTATATATTTTTACAGTATTCAGTCAACTTTAACTAATATACTACTTTGAAGAATAAAATACTATTTTTTGTATCGGTTCTATATTTTTTTAATTCCTATTCACAAGAGTTGCCACCTATTGTAAAGTACAACTCTTCCGTCTATAATGCTGGGAATCAAAACTGGATGATTTCTCAAGACAAGAATCACTACATCTATTTTGCCAACAATGAAGGATTATTAGAATTTAATGGCTCTTCTTGGAACCTTTATAAGTCACCCAATGAAACAATTGTACGCTCTGTAAAAGTTATTGGGAATAGAATATATACAGGTTGTTACATGGAATTTGGATATTGGTCCAGACAAAATGACGGCACTCTCAAATACACATCATTAAGTAATAAAATCAAAACAAAAATATTAGTTGATGAGCAATTTTGGAACATCATCAATTATGATCAATGGGTTATTTTTCAATCACTCAACAGGATTTATATTTACGACACTAAGTCAAATAAATTCAAAATCATTGTTCCTGAAAGCAATATTTTTAAATCGTTCAAAACGTCTAATTCTATTTATTATCAAACGGTTAATTACGGATTATTCGAAATTGAAAATGGTAAAAACAAACTCCTTGTGAGTAATTCATTATTAAAGGATAAAAAAATAGTAAATGTTTTCGCTAGTGATGAAGGCTTGATAATTCACACTCAGTTCAATGGTTTTTATAAGTTGTCCAACGGAAATTTACTTAAGTTAAGTACCGAAGCCGATAGCGATATTGCGGCGAGTAGTGTCTACAGTAGTCAAATGATGAGTGATGGTAGCTTTGCTGTTGGAACAATTTCTAATGGTGTATTCATTTTAACTAAAGAAGGAAAAGTGAAATACCACATTACCCAAAGCAAAGGTTTGAGCAACAATACAGCATTATCTCTTGAAGAAGATTTTGATAAAAACTTATGGATTGGTTTAGATAATGGTATCAATTGCATCAATTTGCAATCCCCAATAAAAAGTTATTCGGATGATACTGGAATGTTAGGAACGGTTTATGCCTCAATTTTGCATAAAGGTAAATTGTTCATAGGAACCAATCAAGGATTGTTTTATAAAGAATATCCAAATGGCGGAGAATTTAAATTCATCAATGGAACAAAAGGACAGGTTTGGTCGCTTTTCTCGTACGATGGAACTCTATTTTGCGGACATGATTCGGGTACTTATGTGGTTGAAAACGATACTTCAAAACTTATTTATTCCAAATCAGGAACTTGGAAGTTTGAACAAGTACCCAATAACAAAAACGCAATACTTCAAGGTAATTATTACGGGATTTCAGTATTAGAGAAAGTGAATAATCAATGGATTTTTAAAAATAAAATCGACGGTTTTGATTATTCTTCAAAATATTTTGAAATTACCTCAAATAATCAGGTTTTTGTGAGTCATGAGTACAAAGGAATTTTTCGTTTTCAATTGGATTCTAAATTAACCAAAGGTGTTAATTTATTTGCCTATTCTCAACCAAAAAAAGGGAAAAATGCCAGTATAACTAAATTCAATAATTCCATTTACTATGCTTCAAAAGATGGAATCTTTAAACTCAATGCCAAGACCAACCAATTTCAAAAAGACGCTTCGTTGAGCACTATTTTTGAAAATGAAGAATATACTTCAGGTAAGCTTATTCTGGATAACTCCAATAAATTATGGCTTTTTTCAAAGAGTTACATCAATTATTTTACACTGAATAAACTGAGTTCTGATTTAAAGAAAAATGCCATTTCCATTCCTTCATCGCTTACCAATTCGATGTTAGGATACGAAAATATTACTCAACTTTCAAATTCGGTTTATCTTATTGGTACTACCGATGGTTATTACACGATCAATATCAACGATTTAGGTTTCAGAAATCACAGCGTTTCCATTACCAACATCAGTATCAATAAGCACAATGAGAAGTTGACCAGTTTTTCAATTCTTGAACCAGGCGAATTCAAGTACGATGAAAACAATGTTACCTTCAGCTATACTGTTCCGGAATTCAACAAATACATCAATGCCGAATACCAATACCTTTTGGAAGGATTTCAAGAGGAATGGAGTGAATGGAGTTCGAAATCGACCATCAATTTTAAAAATCTACCTCCAGGAAATTATACGTTCAAAGTGCGGTCAAAAGTAGCCAATTCGCAACCAGAAAATGCCGCGGTTTATTCGTTTACAATTAAGAAACCTTGGTATTTAACCAATTTTGCTCTCATCTTTTATTTTTTACTGATTTGTCTTTTAGCTTATTACATCAACAAAGCCTACGAAAAATATTATTTTAAACAAAAACAAAAACTAATTGAAGAGAACAATTTATTGCTTGAAATTAAAGAATTAGAAAACGAACAGCAACTGATGAAATTGAGGAACGAACAACTTTCTCAAGATGTAGATGCCAAGAGTAGAGAACTGGCAGTCTCTACTATGAGTTTAATTAAGAAAGACGAGCTACTCTCATTAATTAAAGAAGATTTGAAGAAAACTTCTGAAGAGCCAAGTTCAAGAAGTATTCTCTCAGTTATAACCAACATCAATAAGAGCATCTCAGATGATAATTCGTGGAATGTATTCAAAGAGGCTTTTGATACTGCTGATAAAGATTTTTTAAAGAAAGTAAAACAGGCTCATCCATCTTTAACGCCTAATGATCTCCGACTTTGTGCTTATCTGCGTTTGAATTTATCTTCTAAGGAAATTGCGCCACTTTTGAATATTTCAGTACGGAGTGTAGAAATAAAACGCTACCGCTTGCGTAAGAAAATGGATTTACCTCACGAAACAGGTCTTGTTGAGTACATACTTTCGTTGTAATTGACTGATTTTTTGAAGTAATTTACCTATACATCACTACATCAATTGCTGTAAAAATTTAGATTAAATCGTTACTAATTGATTGTTTTTACAACTATTTTTTTTGTTTTTACCATCATGTTATTGTAAAAAATGCAAAAATGATGAGATGTATGTTTTTTGTTGAGGTTCTTTTTGATAATAATATAATTTTTAGTGTCTATTTTTATGAAATCATAAATGAGGTAATTATGTTGCCTCAATTTTAACTAATCTTTAAATCTTGAATATGTCAATTAAAAAAATTTTTCTTTTGCTAATTTTTTGGTGTCATTCCCATCTTGTTTTTTCGCAAGCTGATAAAGTGGTCGTTGAAAACAATAATTCTCAAATGAAACTTAAAGTCAACGGAAAAGACTTTATGATCAACGGAATGAATTGGGATTATTATCCGATTGGAACTAATTATTCCTATAGTCTATGGACTCAATCCGATGCGTTCATCAAACAAGCTTTAGATGAAGAAATGGGATTGTTAAAAAATATGGGTGTTAATACCATAAGAGTATATGCTGGTATGCCAAAACAATGGATTGAGTACGTATATAATAACTACGGAATCTATACCATGTTAAATCATTCTTTTGGTCGATATGGCTTAACCTTAGATGGAGTTTGGACTCCAAATACAGAGTATTCCAATGCCAAAACACAAGAACTTCTACTTAAAGAAGTAAAGCAGATGGCAACCGATTATAAAGATACCAAAGGTTTATTATTATTCCTTTTGGGTAACGAAAATAATTACGGACTTTTTTGGGATGGTGCTGAAACAGAAAACATTCCAATGGAAGATAGAAAATCGACAGCAAGAGCTCGCTCAATGTACAAACTATTCAACGAAGCTGTTGTTGCCATGAAAGGAATTGATTCTTCACATCCAATAGCCATTTGTAATGGTGATTTACTTTTCTTAGACATCATTGCTAAAGAATGTAAAGACGTCGATATTTTTGCTTCTAATGTTTACCGTGGTGTTTCGTTTGGCGATTTATACGATCGTGTAAAAAAAGAATACGGCAAACCAGTACTATTGTCTGAGTTTGGTTCGGATGCTTTTAGTGTTCTTACCAACCAAGAAGATCAAAATTCACAAGCTTTTTACTTAAAAGGAAATTGGAAAGAAATTTATGAAAATGCTGCAGGTCTTGGCAAAGCTGGAAACTCTTTAGGAGGTTTTACGTTTCAATTCAGTGATGGATGGTGGAAATTCGGTCAAACCAAAAATTTAGAAGTACACGATAGTAATGCTTCGTGGTCTAACGGTGGATATCAAAAAGATTTTACTGAAGGCGAAAACAACATGAATGAAGAGTGGTTCGGAATTTGTGCCAAGGGGCCAACTAATCCAAAAGGATTTTACCAATTGTACCCACGTGCAGCTTATTATGTGTTGAAAGATTTACATCAGTTCAATCCGTATGCAGAAGGAACAACTTTA
Source organism: Flavobacterium sp. (assembly GCF_035299245.1). Classification (GTDB taxonomy): domain Bacteria; phylum Bacteroidota; class Bacteroidia; order Flavobacteriales; family Flavobacteriaceae; genus Flavobacterium. Next base: position 156,824 of record NZ_DATGWY010000019.1, read on the forward strand.
GCTTCTGTAGCCAATCATTTTGACAAAACACAAATAATGGATGCGTCATTACGCGCTAGAGCAGATAAAGCCGCTCTTGAAAGTAATGATGGCGGAATTTTAAAAATAAGCAATTTAAGAGCTGAGTTTACTACATTCAATACGGGCGGAACTTTAATCACAACTCCTTCGGTTGATGATCCAAGCACAAATGCGTATCCAAACAAATTAGGTTTTGATCACATGGAATCCTACTACGTTGGTGTTGAGGGAAATCCAACATCTAACATGAAAGCCAATGTTAATGTAAACATATTAGGTCGTGTTGCCGAAAATCCAATCAATGAAATTTTTTACGAAAATAGAGGTAGAGCACAAACAGTAGTTACCAATGATGGAACCGTTTTAATGAACGATATAAATAGAGTTCAAGTGTACAATGCTTCTTATTCTTGGACTGCCAAAGATTTTGAAGTACGAGGTTTCTACAGAACAGGTCATTATCATTGGGGTTACGAAGGCGATTTCTTCGCATTATATCCAGAAGCCAATTACGGTCCTAATTTAGATATTTACAACGGAGAAACTCTTGGTTTTGAAGTAGATGGTAAAAGAAGTTTGAACGGTTTAAAAGCAGCTTTCGGACCACAATTATGGTGGGGAGCAAACCCAGCTTATTTACTTAAATATTCTAGAAAAATTGGTGCTTTTGATGCAACTGCAGTATACCACGAAGACATCGCAAACGCTTCAGCAGCTTTAACATCTATTGCAATTCCACTTCCAAAAACACGTAGAGCTACCATCCACTTTAAAACAAAAGTAGGAAACCTAGGCGTTGAGTTTGGTGGTATTTGGGGAGGACAACCTTTAAACGGTAGAGTTTTCCAATATGCTGTAGAAACTACTCCAGACAATTATACTGTATACGATGATAAAGTAAAATCGGAGGATAATTGGGGTGGAAAAGCTAAATTAACCTTTACCAAAGGTAAATTCAATGTGTATACTCAAGGTGCTATTATGGGATTAGTTGCCAATGGCGGTGCAGATAACGTGCAAACTTTTACAGGTTGGAGATTGAAAGACACTGGAAGTGGAAATCAAATGAACTTCTTGGCTGGTTTTACTTATAATGTTTCTACTAACCTACAAATTGCTCCTAACTTCTTGTGGCAAAAACCTCTCGTTGAAGCAATGCCAAATGGTGTAGCAGCGCCAGGAAGATTGCGTAATATCCAAGACGATCCTTTTGTAGTAAGAGGTAATAGAGAGACGATTGGAGGTGAATTACTTTTAACCTACGATCCAACTCCAGGAACTTGGATGTACGAATGGAACAACGATATGGTAGAAGATGCCAAATTCGCATTCAGTACAGGTTTTGTATATCGTAACTTACCAACCACTCAAGATGCTGCCATCGGATTTTTAAGTAATCGTACTGCTTTTGCTTTTGCATCATCGGCACCAGCTCAAGATTTGTGGGAATCCAATACTAGAATTGTTTCAAAATTGAATCCTAATTTTGGTATGATTGCTAATATTTATTTTGGTAACGGTCAAGCGAATGGTGATTCACAAAGAACCATCAATAGAATGGGTGGTGATTTAAGAATGATTTACAGAAAAGTAAAAGTAGTATCTTCGTTAAAATTAAACGATTGGGGACCATTTGATTACCATAGAGATTTCAACTTAACCTATCCACTTCAATCGTCACTTGATATTTCAACTTCGGTTGGAAAACCAAGCTGGTTTATTTTACCTGATACACGAATCGGAATTATGGGAATTTGGCGCTCGCTTGACCAGTATTCTCCAAGATATTCTCCAAACCAAACAGCAACAGAATTTGCAACAGAACCAATTCTATCTCCAGTAGGATTCGGTAAAGGATCAGAATGGGAAATAAGAACTTACATTCATATAAATATTGGAAAATAATTTAAAAAAAATTAAAGATGAAAAATAGAACATTTAATTATTTAAGAAACACTCTTTTCCTAGGGTTGGTTTTGATTGCCAATATTAGTTGTGAAAGAGAATTGTCGGATGACGCTTCATTATCAACTTTTCCTAAAACGGCAGAAGTCTTTTTAGATACTCCAATTGCTATGGGAAGTAATTTTTATCTTCCTTATGGTGATTCAAAATTTACAGCATTCTCTGTAGATGAAGAAGAAGGATACAATAGTAATGCTTCCATCAGAATTGATGTTCCCAATGCTGTAGATCCAGAAGGAGCTTATGCAGGAGCTATTTTCAGAGTTGATGGTGCTGGACGCGATTTATCAGGCTACGATGCATTGACTTTTTGGGCCAAAGCGTCGCAAGGAGTAAACATCGGTGAATTTGGTTTTGGTGAAGATTTTATCGAAAACAAATACATGGCCACAATCACCAACGTAAGTTTAGGTACTAATTGGACCAAAATCATCATCCCAATTCCTGATGCTTCAAAATTGACTCAAGAACGCGGAATGTTTCGTTATGCAGCGGGAACTCAAGGTACCAACGGATTTGGTTACACTTTTTGGATTGATGAAATTAAATTTGAAAAATTAGGAACCATCGCCCACGGTCAAGCTTCAATTATGAACGGAAGCAATGTGCAAGAAACCACTTTTGTTGGAGTAAATTCGAGTATTGAAAATGCTAAAGTTACATTCAATATGCCTAATGGTACCAATCAATCAGTAGCAGTTAGTCCGGCGTACATGACATTCACTTCTTCCAATCCTAGTGTGGCAACTGTAAGCCCAACAGGATTAGTAACTTCATTAAGTGCAGGAACAACAGTGATTACGGCTACATTCAACGGAACTACTGCTGCGGGTAGTCTTACCATAAACTGCGCAGGTACTTTTGTTCACGCTCCAACACCAACACGCAGTCAAGCTAATGTAATTTCCATTTTCTCAGATGCTTACAACAACGTTCCTGTGAATTATTACAACGGATATTGGCAACCCTATCAAACTACCGTTTCCAATGATTTTACAGTTCAAGGAGATAATATTTTAAGTTACTCGATTTTTAATTTTGTGGGTATGGAATTCAGTAATCCTACAATCAACGCTACTGCAATGACACATTTCCATATGGATGCTTTCATTCCAGGTCCAATTGCACCCGGAAGACAACTTAGAGTTATTGTAGTTGATTTTGGCGCAAACGGAGTATTTAGTGGCGGTGATGATACAAGACATTCAACCACATTTACGGCTCCTTTTTTAGTATCACAAAACTGGATTTCAATTGATATTCCTTTTTCGGCAATGCCTAACCTTGCCAGTAGATCACATTTAGCACAAATTATTTTAGAAGGTGGAGATAATTCAGTAATTCATGTAGACAATGTCTATTTCTATAACTAATTAAGACACTTTTATAACACTTATAAAGAAACTTAAAATGAAAAAAAATATAATTAGAAACGTTGTACTTATTGGTGCGTTATCTCTAGCTTTAGGATGCTCAACAGATGAAAAGCAAACAGTTGTAACAAAAACACAGTTGGTCTGGAGTGACGAATTTGATGCAACAGGTGCTCCTGATTCTGGCAAATGGAATTTTAATATTGGAACAGGTAATAACGGTTGGGGAAATAATGAACTTCAGTACTACACCGATCGTTCTCAAAATATTAAAGTGGAAGATGGAATGCTAAAAATAACAGCTCTAAACGAACTGTATTTAGGTTCATCGTATACTTCTGCACGAATTACCACCAAAGGGAAATTAGAGCAAAAATACGGTAGAATAGAAGCGCGCATCAAATTGCCTTGGGGTAAAGGTATTTGGCCAGCATTTTGGATGTTGGGTGCTGATTCAGATACTGTAATTTGGCCTCAATGTGGTGAAATTGACATCATGGAATACCTAGGTAATAATCCAACAACTGCTTTTGGAACGGTTCACGGACCAGGATATTCAGGAGGTGCATCCATCAGCAAAAGTTATACTTTACCAAACAGCAGATTTGATACCGATTTTCATGTTTTTGGAATCGAATGGGATGAAAACTACATCAATTATTACATAGACGATGTGCTTTACAATCAAATAACACCTGAAGATGTTCCTGGTGAATGGGTATTCAATAAACCATTTTACATCATTCTTAATATGGCCGTTGGTGGAAATTTACCTGGTTCTCCAAATGGCGACACTACTTTCCCTCAAACAATGCTAGTAGATTACGTTAGAATTTACCAATAAATAAATCCCTAACATAATGAATTCAAAATAACTTAATAGACTTTTGAAAAAGAGTCTGTTAAGTTATTTATATCAAAAATACGAACACCTAATTTATGAGCCAAAACCCTACAATATTAGATTCAATGTCAAGCAAAACCGTAGCAATGGATACTGTTTTTATCAATGGAGAACTGTTTTATAAAATCGTCAATCACGATCAAATGAGACCTTTTTTCATGAGTATCGTTAGTGATTCTAATCATTGGTTGTTCATCTCCAGCAACGGAGGTTTAACAGCAGGAAGGAAAAATGCAGAATACGCTCTTTTTCCCTATTATACAGATGATAAAATAACCGAATTTGCCGATATAACGGGAAGCAAATCAATCTTTAAAGTTCATTCTAATAATGAGGCTTTTCTTTGGGAACCTTTCTCAGAGCGTTTCAATGATACATACACTATTTCAAGAAATCTTTATAAAAACACCTACGGAAATACCATCATTTTTGAGGAAATTCTCCACGATTTTCAGTTGACATTCCGATACCAATGGAGCAGTTCCAATTTGTTTGGTTTTGTAAAGACATCCGAACTTATAAATGATTCAAGTTCAGATTACTCAGTTACTTTTTTAGATGGTATTCAGAATATCTTGCCTTTTGGAGTAAGCAGTGATTTGCAAGCGACTACTAGCAATTTAGTTGATGCATACAAAAGAAGCGAACTACACCAAGAAAGTGGTTTAGGAATTTTTGCACTCAGCGCAATAATTGTAGATAAAGCAGAACCGAGCGAAGCGCTAAAGGCGAATATTGCTTGGTCTTTGGGATTGGATAATCCAATTTATTTGGTGTCGTCATTACAAGTTCCAACATTCAGAAAAGGACTTGAAATTAAGCCAGAAAACGATGTTAAAGGAGAAAAAGGAGCTTACTTTATTTCATCCAATTTGAAATTATCTAAGAATTCTTCTAAAAGTTGGAAAATAATTGCCAACGTAAATCAAAATCAAGCACAAATTATCCAGTTGGCTGATGCTATTAGCAATGATGAAACTTTAGAAAACAAAGTGATTTCGGATATTGAATTGGGCATGCAAAATCTCATTGCTCTCAATGCCACTGCCGATGGCTTGCAATTTACCGCCGACAAACGAAAAGATACACGCCATTTTGCAAATGTGCTTTTCAATATCATGCGAGGTGGAATCTTTGATCACAATTATCAAATTGAAAAAGCCGATTTCACCAATTACATTTCAAAAGCAAATAAAACGGTTTTCGAAGCCAACGCTTCTTTTTTAAACAATCTGCCATCAACTTTTGATTATTTCAATTTACATCAACTAATTGCTACAATTGATGATGCCGATTTGATTCGATTAAGTATCGAATATTTACCGCTAAAATTCAGTAGAAGACACGGCGATCCTAGTCGCCCATGGAACAAGTTTTCCATCAACACCCGAAGCGAAATTGACGGTTCAAAAATCCTTGATTACCAGGGAAACTGGCGCGATATTTTCCAGAATTGGGAATCGCTTGCCAACGCTTATCCCGAATTTATAGACGGAATGATTCATAAATTTCTCAACGCTTCCACTTTTGATGGATACAATCCGTATCGTGTTACGAAAGATGGCTTCGATTGGGAAACCATCGAACCCGATAATCCGTGGTCGTACATCGGCTATTGGGGCGATCACCAAATCATCTACTTACTAAAATTTTTAGAATTCATAGAAAATTACCAACCGGGTAAATTGAATTCGTACTTTGATAAAGAGTATTTTGTATACGCGGCGGTTCCATATACCATCAAATCGTACCAAGATATTCTTCAAAATCCAAAAGATACCATTTTGTTTGATCACGAATGGGATGCCAAAATCAATAAAAGAAGGCTTGAGAATGGAGCTGATGGCGCATTGTTACGCGACAACAACGACGAAATTTACCATGTAAACTTTATCGAAAAAATACTGGCGACAGTATTGGCAAAAATGTCCAATTTTATTCCCGAAGCCGGAATTTGGATGAACACGCAACGCCCAGAATGGAACGATGCCAATAATGCACTTGTAGGAAATGGAGTTTCAATGGTTACGTTATGTTACTTGAGACGATTCCTTAAGTTCTTTCAACAATTATTAGATAATTCCGACCAAGAAACTATAAAAATTTCTAACGAAATGGTCGAATTTTATCATGCAATTAGAGAAAATCTTCTTGCTTTTCAACCGTTGCTTTCGCAATCCATCAACAATCAAGATCGAAAGAAAATTCTTGATGCTTTGGGTCAAGCGGCTTCTGAATACCGTCATCAGGTTTACAACAGTGGTTTTTGGGGTAAAAAACGTACACATTCAATGGCAGGTTTGAAGAAATTTGTGGAAGTGAGTATCGACTTTATCGACCATTCCATCAAAGCCAACCAACGCGAAGACAAATTGTATCATGCTTATAATTTAATGTCGGTTGAGAACGATGGTGTTTCGGTTTCGTATTTATCAGAAATGCTCGAAGGTCAAGTGGCCATTTTAAGTTCAGGGTTTCTCAGCGGAAAAGAATCGCTCGAAGTTTTAGACGCTTTGCGAAACAGTAGTTTGTACAGAGTCGATCAAAACAGTTATATTTTATATCCCAACAAAGAACTTCCAAAGTTTTTAGAAAAAAATACCATTTCAAAAAGCCATGTTGAAAAATCGAACTTGTTGAAAAAATTAGTCGATTACAACAATCAATTCATAATCAATCAAGATATAAAAGGGAACTATCATTTCAATGGTAATTTTAATAATGCAGATTCTTTAAAAAATGCTTTAAAAGAAATAAGCAATGACCCAGCATACAAGCAATTGGTTTCCGATGAAACTGAATTAGTATTGGGAATTTTTGAAGAAGTATTCAATCACAAAGCATTCACCGGTAGATCAGGTACTTTTTACGGTTATGAAGGTTTAGGTTCTATTTATTGGCACATGGTTTCTAAATTGCATGTCGCCGTTTTAGAAGTCATTAATCGTGCAACAAAATCCAATGAAAGTCAAGAGGTTATTGATGCGTTAATCAATCATTTTGATGCCATCGGCGCTGGAATCGGTGTTCACAAATCTCCCGAAGTATACGGTGCTTTTCCAACCGATCCGTATTCGCACACACCATCCAACAAAGGCGCTCAACAACCCGGAATGACAGGTCAAGTTAAAGAAGACATTCTAACTCGTGTTGGCGAATTAGGCGTGAAAATGAAGAACGGAAAATTACAATTTCAACCGACTTTCTTACTGAAAAAAGAATTTTTGTCTGAAACTACTATAGCTGATTTTGTTTTAGTTGATGGATCAAAAAAAACAATCACTCTCGAGAAAGACAGTTTGGCTTTTACGGTTTGTCAGGTGCCAATCATCTATAAAATTGCACAACATAATGCAATAGAATTGTACTATACAAATGGAGCAAATGAAACGGTTGAATCACTTGAATTGAATGAAAATCAGAGTAAAAAAATATTCCACAGAACAGGTGAAATTGCACTAGTGGAAGTGTTTTTATCAGAAGACAACCTAAGATAATGAAAAGGATCGCTTACATCATATTTGCAGTTTTTATATCATGTAACCCAAAAAGTACAAGAACTATAGTTTCAAACCCAATGACCGCCGAAAAAATATTAGGAAATGTAAATTATCAAGCCATTTGTTATGGTGGATATCGAACCAATACCAGGGAAAAACAACCCACCATTGCAGAAGTAAAAGACGATTTAAAGCTGCTGTTTGCAATGAATATTAAAGTCATTCGAACCTATAATGTTCACTATGCTGAAGTAGCCACAATTTTAAAGGCGATAACCGAATTAAAAAAAGAGGATGCTAATTTTGAAATGTACCTGATGTTGGGCGCATGGATAGATTGTAAAAATGCGTGGACCGAATTACCGCCCATTCACAATGAAGAAAGCCAACGTAATGCCATTGAAATAGAAGAAGCGGTTCGATTGACCAATCAATATCCTGATATCATAAAAATCATTGCTGTAGGAAACGAAGCGATGGTAAAATGGGCAACCAGTTATTATGTAACGCCCAATATCATTTTGAAATGGGTGAATCACCTGCAGAATTTAAAGAAGAATGGCAAGTTACCTAGTGATGTTTGGATTACCAGTTCGGACAATTTTGCTTCTTGGGGTGGAGGCGGAAGTGAATATCATGTAGACGATTTAAATCAACTAATTAAAGCCGTAGATTATATTTCGATGCATACTTACCCAATGCACGATACACATTATAATCCAGTTTTTTGGGGAATAAAAGAAAGCGAATCGCAACTAGCAGAAAAAGAAAAAGTGGATGCCGCCATGCTCAGAGCTCGCGATTATTCCATTTCACAATACAATAGTGTAGTAAAATATATGAAGTCAATCGGTGTTAATAAACCTGTTCATATTGGAGAAACCGGTTGGGCAACTGTGTCAAATGAGCACTATGGTAATGAAGGTTCAAAAGCTACCGACGAATACAAATCGGCGCAGTTTTACCATCTCATGCGACAATGGTCAAACAGTCAAAATATTGCGTGTTTCTATTTTGAAGCTTTTGATGAAAATTGGAAAGACAGTGGTAATCCGATGGGTTCTGAGAATCATTTCGGACTTTTCAATTTACAGGCACAAGCCAAGTTTGCGCTTTGGAAAGAGGTTGATAACGGAATTTTCAATGGTTTAACACGTGATGGAAAGCCCATTACCAAAACCTATAAAGGAGACGAAAAGTCATTGTGGATGGATGTGAAAGTTCCAACTGCAATTTTAAAGAATTAATTGCAATGATTCAATTGAAGTACATACAAACTCGTTTTACCTTTTTGATACTAATTTTTATCATGACATTTTCATTGAACAGTTGTAAAGTAACCGAAAAACTCAATGTTGAAGTATATGAAACTTCGGCTCAAGGCAACGCATTGAAGAAAATTACTGCATTTTCTGAAAACGAAAATCCAATCGTGATTACTTTAAATCCAAATGAACAATTTCAAACCATAACGGGTTTTGGAGGTTCTTTTACTGAAGCATCGGCACATTTACTGAACAAACTAAGCAAAGAAAACCGCAAGAAAATTTTAGACGCTTATTTTAGTGAAAATGGCGCCAATTATTCACTGACTCGTACTCATATTGCTTCTTGTGATTTTTCATTAAGCAATTATACGTACGCCAAAGTTGAAAATGATTTACAAATGGAGCATTTCTCAATAGAGGATGATCGTTCCGATTTGATTCCAATGATTCTAGAAGCCAAATCGACTTCGAAAGAAGGTTTTAAAATCATTGCATCACCTTGGTCGTGTCCGCCTTGGATGAAAGACAATAAACAATTTGTTGGTGGAAAATTAGTCCCCGAATTCAACGATGCATTTGCCTTATACTTTTCCAAGTACTTAGATGCTTATAAAAAAGAAGGGATCACTATTTGGGGAGTTACCGTAATCAACGAGCCACATGGCAACGGAAACAACTGGGAAAGCACTCATTTTTCTCCCGAAGAAATGACCTTGTTCGTACAGAATCACCTCGGTCCAAAATTAGAAAAAGACGGTTGGAAAGACATTAAAATATTAGGCTACGACCAAAATAGAGCGGGTTTGCCCGAATGGGTGGATGCCATGTTCAAAAACGAGGCTACATCGAAATATTTTGCTGGAACTGCCATTCATTGGTATGAAAGCACCTATGATTATTTTCCAGATGCTTTGCAATACGCACACAAAAAAGCACCCAATAAATACCTAATTGAAACTGAAGGTTGTATTGATGCCGAAGTACCGCATTGGAATGATGATGCTTGGTACTGGAAAAAAGAAGCCACCGATTGGGGTTGGGATTGGGCCAGCGAAAAAGACAAACACCTGCATCCAAAATACGCTCCGGTGAATCGTTATGCAACTGATATCATTGGTTGTCTGAATAATTGGGTGGATGGTTGGATCGATTGGAATATGGTGTTGGACCGTCAAGGCGGACCCAATTGGTTTAAAAATTGGTGTACTGCGCCAGTAATTGTTGATGTTGAAAAGGATGAGGTGTATTTTACACCGTTGTATTATACGATGGCACATTTTAGTAAATTCATGCGTCCAGGTGCAATAAAGATTGGGTGTGCCATTAATCATAAAGAGATTATGTCAACTGCGGTTAAAAACCCTGATGGTTCAATTGCAGTAGCCGTTTTTAACCCAACCGATTCTAAACAAACACTCGAAATCCGGTTGGATAATAAGAATACAATTATTTCTATTGATGCAAAAGCATTGCAAACCATAGTAATCAAAACAAACTAAACTAAACTAAACTAAACCAATAATTTAATAACCTCCTAATTATGTCAAAAACTAGTTCAACATCACCACAAAATAAAGTTCCTATCGGACAAAAAATTGCTTTCGGATTAGGAATGTTAGCCAACCAAATGTTTCCAGCAGCTTTAGGAATTTTCACTGTTGTTTTGGTAGAAAAACTGGGGTTTAGCGGATTTTTATTGGGATTAACTTATTTTATTCCAAAGTTTTATGATGCTTTGTTTGATTTGATAATGGGTTATGTGAGTGATAATACCAAATCAAAATGGGGTAGAAGAAAACAATATATATTGGCTGGTGCCATTATTTTAGGAATTTCTTTTGCATTAATGTGGCAATTGTACGTTGAAAACGGCGTTACCTACAATTTTTGGTATTTTTTAGTGGTTTCATTGATTTTTTATTCCGGATTGACCATTTTTAGTATTCCTTATGTAGCGATGGGTTACGAAATGAGTGATGATTTCCACGAACGAACCAATATTATGGCAACTGCACAACTTATTGGTCAGTTAGCATGGGTAGTTGCGCCTTGGTTTTGGGTAATTATGGGAGATCAAACCTTATTTCCATCCAGTGAAGTTGCAGTCCGAACTTTGGCTGTGTATGTTGCCATTGGTTGTGCAATTTTAGCCGCAATTCCTGCTTTTTTTATTCCAAGTAAATCTACGCTTAACGAAAATTACAGCCCAATTGATTTAAAAGGTATTCTCGGAAGTTTTGGTGAAATTAAAGAAGGTTTGAAAGCTTCAATAGAAATTAAACCATTTCGAAAAATTTGTATTGCTACGTTTTTAATTTTCAACGCTTTTCAAACCACAGCAGCATTTTCATATTTTATCATCAAGTACTATTTATTTAAAGGAAATGAAGACGGTTTCGGATTATGGCCTACTTTATTTGGAAGTGTAGGTGCAATTATCACTACCGTTGCGGTTATTCCTGTCGTGGCTAGAATGTCAAAAACAATGGGGAAAAAGAAAGCTTTCTTATTATCTCAAGGAATTTCTGTAATAGGTTACATCTTACTCTTTGTATTATTTGTTCCCGGAAAACCGCACCTATTTTTGTTTGCATTACCATTTTTCTCCTTCGGAATTGGGAGTTTGTTTACCTTAATGATGTCGATGACTTCCGATGTTATTGATATTGATGAACTCAACACAGGAAAAAGAAGAGAAGGAAGTTTAGGTGCCATTTATTGGTGGATGGTAAAATTCGGAACCGCAGTTGCAGGTTTATTGAGTGGATTAATTCTTTCTTTGGTCGCATTTCAGTCCAATGCTGCTACACAAACCGATGAAACTATGTTTTGGCTGCGAATTTTCTTTGTAGGAGTTCCAATTCTTGGTACATTGAGTGCCATTTGGGTAATGAGAAATTATGATATAGACGAAGCCAAAGCCAGAGAAGTGAGAGATATTTTAGATAGGCGAAAAGGAAAATCCAAAAGCCAATCATCTGCATATCTTTCTGGAAAATTACTTTCTTTGGTTAAAGACAAAAACACCATAAATGTCTCTTTGGGAAATGATTTCAGCTCTAAAACAGAAGATGAAATAAGAGGACAATTTTCAGAAATTCTCAATAACGGAATCCACGGTTTGTGTTTCAGTCCTTATACCGTTGGTCAAACAATTGGTGATACAGTTACAGAAAGCCAAATTCACCGTAGATTAGATATTGTTGCTTCTCACACCCAATGGATTCGATCTTTTTCATGTACAGAAGGAAATGAATCCATTCCTAAAATTGCTAAGAATAAAGGCTTAAAAACCATTGTTGGAGTTTGGATTAGTAATGATAGAGAGCGAAATGAAAAAGAAATTCAATCATTAATTTATCTGTCAAATCAAGGAGTAGTTGATATTGCAGCCATCGGAAACGAAGTGTTGCATCGTCAAGAGCTTTCCGAAGTTGAATTGTTGGAATACATCAAAAGAGTAAAAGACGCATTGCCTAATTCAATTCCGGTTGGTTATGTTGATGCGTATTATCAATTCTTAAATCGCCCTAGTTTAGTAGATGCGTGCGATGTAATTTTAGCCAATTGTTATCCTTTTTGGGAAGGCTCTGAAAATCAATTTGCATTGAACTATCTAAATTCAATGGTCGAGTTAACTCAAAAAGTGGCTCTAGGAAAAAAAGTAATCATTACCGAAACGGGTTGGCCTAGTTCGGGCAATCAAGTGGAACAGGCAAAACCATCCAATGAAAATGCCATGAAGTATTTTATTTCCGTGCAAGAATGGGCAAAAAACAATGCTGTTGACGTGTTCTATTTTTCTTCTTTTGATGAACCTTGGAAAATAAGCCAAGAAGGCGAAGTAGGAAGTGCTTGGGGCATTTGGGACAAAAATGAAAAGTTGAAATTTAATACCAATAGTTATGTCGTATAGAGAAGGTCATTATTATTCTCCCAATCAAAATTCAAATCAAAAATCGCAAGAATATGTACATCATAACATCGATTTTTCTGAAATAACTAAAAAAGATTTAACGGATTTGTGGAGAGATACTTTAGAAAATGGAATGCACGGAATTTGTTTCAGTTTGTACGAAGACGGACAAAAACCCGGCGACATCATCACAGCCGAGCAAGTAAACCGACGCATACAAATTCTAAAGCCCTACTCGGGTTGGGTTCGCTCATTTTCGTGCATTGAAGGAAATGAACACATTCCGAGAATTGCACACGAAAACGGCATGAAAACACTGGTTGGCGCTTGGTTAAGTAGTGATTTAGAATTGAATGAAAGAGAAATTGAAGGTCTGATTACTCTAGCCAAAGAAGGTTGTGTAGATATCGCTGCAGTAGGCAATGAAGTGATGTACCGAAATGATTTGTCGGAAGAACAATTGATACACTATATTAATCGTGTTAAAGAAGCATTGCCCAATATTCCTGTTGGCTATGTTGATGCGTATTACGAATTTTCTCATCGACCCAATATCACAGAAGTTTGTGATGTCATCTTAACCAATTGTTATCCGTATTGGGAAGGTTGTCCAATCGAACACTCTTTTCATCACATGGTAAGCATGTTTGAATCGGCCAAAAATGCAGGTCAAGGCAAGCGTGTTATCATTACCGAAACGGGTTGGCCAAGCGAAGGAGGTTCACTCAAAGGTGCAATAGCATCCAACGAAAATGCTATGAAATATTTTATAGAAACTCAAAATTGGTCCACTCAAAACGATATTGAGATTTTCTATTTTTCCTCTTTTGATGAATCGTGGAAAGTAGGAGCAGAAGGCGATGTAGGTGCCTTTTGGGGATTGTGGGATAAAAACGAAAAACTTAAATTTTAAACAAAATGGTCTTACAGTAAAGACCATTATTATCAAACTTATTATGAAAGAGAATAGAGTATTTCAGATTTTTTTAATGTTCATTCTAACAACGCAACTCGGGTTTTCTCAAGTTGATGTTGTGTATACCAATTTAGTTTGGTCGGACGAGTTTGATACTAATGGAGCAGTAAATCCTACTAAGTGGCATCATCAAACACAATTGCCCGCAGGTGGAAGTTGGTTCAATGGCGAAGTGCAACATTACACTGATCAGCTAACCAATTCGTTTGTAAATGCTGGATTCTTAAATATAGTAGCCAAAAAAGAGCCGTACACTTCTCAAGGAATTACCAAACAATATACGTCCGCTCGATTGAATTCTAAATTTGCCTTTTTGTACGGGCGTGTTGACATTCGTGCCAAAGTTCCTACCAATCAAGGAACATGGCCTGCCTTATGGATGTTGGGTAAAAACGTTAATGAGGATGGAGGTTTTTTTGATTCGGCTTTCGGAACAACCAATTGGCCAGCTTGTGGAGAAATTGACATAATGGAACACGGTATAACACAATCCCAACCCATAAATTACGTCCAAAGTGCACTTCATACACCTTCCTCTTTTGGAAATACTACTAATATTGGAGGGACCTTAGCCAATAATCTAGGCAGCGATTATCATGTGTATTCAATGAATTGGTCTCCCTTTCAAATTACTTTTTTATTAGATGGTGTAGCGTATTACACTTATAATCCTGCTGTAAAAACTCCAAGTAATTGGCCTTTCAATGCCGAGCAATACTTATTGCTAAATATTGCTATGGGTGGAGTTGCAGGAACAATACCTTCCAGTTTTACTCAAGCTTCAATGGAAATTGATTACGTTAGAGTCTATCAGAATACTACAGTTGATACGCAAGCTCCCACAAATTTTGTTGCTGCTGTTGGAGCTATTACTAGTTCTTCTATTGAATTGTTGTTGAATGCCAACGATAATTCGGGTAACATTTCTTATACTATCACTTACAGTGGAGGAACCATTAACGTAGCCAACCCTTCGGGTGTTCAAAAGTCGGTTGTGATTCCGAATTTATCTCCAAACACCAACTATAGTTTCTCGGTTTCGGCTAGCGATTTAGCAGGGAACAGTTATGTCTCTAATCCAATAGTACTTAATGCTACCACCACAGGAGTTACAGGTTGTTCAGGAACTAATACAGCATCACAGCTAGGCTCACCATTTTCTATAGGATACAATTATGCTTTTGAAACGATCGGAAATAATGTCAAAATCACATTTGAAATGTTGGATACTGACAAAGTAGGTGTAGTGGCTTTTTTGTGGAGACAAAGTCCGTTTGCCGAATACCAAATGACTAATGTGTCAGGTAATATTTTCACTTATACGATTACGGGTCAAACCATTGGTCAAACTATTTATTATGCTACAAAGTTTGCCTACGCTGGAGGTTTTTCGGTTACCAATTATTTTTCTTATGTAGTTGGATCCAATTGTGCTTTAGAACTAACCAACCCAACCGAGTTGAATCAAGTCTCATTCTTGAATCCAGTAGACGATTATCTAACTCTTTCATCAACGGTTACCATAGATAAAGTTGAATTGTATGATATAGTTGGAAATCTAGTCTTGACCGCAATAGAAGAAACCAATTCAGTTGATGTAAGAAGTTTATCAAGCGGAATTTATCTTTTAGCTATTTACTCGGGCGATTCCAAAAGAATAGAAAAATTAATTGTAAGGTAAACGCACTTTTATAGTTTTTAATAACATCTAAAATCAATTGTTTTTGAGCAATTTTTGATTGTAATTTTCAAATTTATTGCATCAGAAATGTTAAAGTTTTTGCTTTTATTTGTTTTTTAAGAAAATATTATGTTACATTTGGGTATAATTTAATCAAAATTTAAGAGTCGCCTATAGAATAAAAATTACTTTTTAGAGAAAATCTCACTTTTTTAACCCGAAACTAAAAGGTAATATTATGGCTACTTTACAAATCCCAGATGCTTTATTGGTAAAGAATTATATGGCTGGTGACGAAAGCGCCTTGGCTGTATTAATCAACAGACATCAGTCTAAAATCTACGGCTTTATTTATTCAAAAATTGCTGATAGAGATTTAGCAGACGATGTATTTCAAGACACATTCATTAAAGTAATCAATACTTTAAAATCACAATCCTATAACGAAGAAGGCAAATTTTTACCTTGGGTAATGCGAATTGCTCACAATCTAATTGTGGATCAATTCAGAAAAAACAAAAAGATGCCAATGCTTCGCGAAACCGAAGAGTTTTCTATCTTTTCTATTTTATCGGATAATGAACCTAACATTGAGGCAAAAATCATCACAGGTTTGATTGAAAATGACCTTCAAAAAATAATACATGAGTTGCCAGACGATCAAAAAGAGGTATTGGTAATGCGTATTTATCAAGATATGAGTTTCAAAGAAATTTCAGATGTAACAGGTGTAAGTATCAATACTGCCTTAGGTAGAATGCGTTACGCACTAATGAACTTGAGAAAAGTAATTGAAAAAAACAATATTATTTTAACCAATTAACAATATTTTGCATGTTGCTGCGTTATAGAATAAACAATTAAACTATTCTATGGCAAAACTTTACTCTAAAAAAGCATTAGCAACTACCAAAATGTTACCTAAAAAAGAAACCATACAGTTTTTACTTAATTATTCAAAAGCTTTGAATATTATAAAAGTGGGTAACAAAAACTTCGAAATCATTGCTAATTAAGAAATATCCCGATTCATAATCGGGATATTTTTTTATTTTAATTTCATTTTTATGAATAAGATTACTGCTTTTTTGGTCATTCTAATTGTTATTGGTTGCAGTCCCAAAAAATCAAATGCTCAAAATCAACAAAATGATTCTCTTCCCAAAATAGAATCAATAGTAACTGATTTTGAAGGAATTTTAAGTCCAAAAGAAGAAGCAAAATTAACACAAATGATTGTTGATTTTGAAAAAGAAACCTCAGTTGAAATGGCAATCGTTACGGTGCAAAGCATCGAACCTTACGATGATATTTTTAATTTTTCACTCGATTTAGCCAATAAAACAGGAGTTGGTAAAAAAGGCAAAAACAACGGAGTATTTATTGTGGTGAGCAAACAATTGCGACAAGTTCAAATCCAAAACGGAGATGGAATTGTTCCCATAATCTCAAACGAGAAAACCAAGGAAATTGTTGGTCAAATAATGATTCCTGAATTCAAAGACGGTCATTATTATGAAGGTTTGCAGAAAGGAATTAACAAAATAATGGAATTACTACGATAATTTATTTTTTATCAAATTCTTTCAAAACCTCTTTTCGACCAATAGTTCGCGTAATGATGTCTTTTTCCAAACTCCAACCGCGAGCGGGCGAATATTCTCTTCCGTACCAAATAATTTGTAAGTGCAAATCGTTCCACAATTCTTTAGGAAAAATCGCTTTAGCATCTTTTTCGGTCTGAACTACATTTTTTCCATCCGATAAATTCCAACGGTACATCAACCGATGAATGTGTGTGTCAACCGGAAATGCAGGAACTCCAAACGCCTGACTCATCACTACACTCGCCGTTTTGTGTCCAACTGCGGGTAATGCTTCCAGAGCTTCAAAACTCTGCGGAACTTCGCCGTTGTGTTTTTCAATTAAAATATGCGACAATCCATGAATTCCTTTTGATTTCATAGGCGAAAGTCCGCAAGGCCGAATAATTTCTTTAATTTCTTCCACACTCATTTTTACCATATCATACGGATTATCCGCTTTGGCAAACAACAGCGGTGTAATCTGATTCACGCGCACATCAGTGCATTGCGCCGACAACAACACTGCAATCAGCAAGGTATACGCATCTTTATGATCCAACGGCACCGGAATACTCGGATACAGTTCTTTTAACGTATTTATAACAAACGTTGCACGCTCTTTCTTAGTCATTTTTGTAATTTTAACTTTGTAAAAATAGCAAAAGAACCACGATGTAAAAAGTAATTTTAACTCAGTTACTCAGCATCTCATTCACTCAGCTACTTTTATGTGCCTAATCCAGCTTTACGTTACAAGCTTTTGCTCACAAAGTGGTTTTTGTAAGCGGTAAAAAGAGCTTCCTTTGGTCGCTTTTTTCCCGCAGCAAAAACTCACTTTCTTCCCAAAAGGCTTTCCACTACAATCTGGGGCAAAACAATTAACAATGGATAATTAACAATTGACAATTATTCGTCAATCAAGAATTATTTTTTAAATTATCAATTATCAATTATCAATTATCAATTATCAATTATCAATTATCAATTATCAATTATCAATTATCAATTATCAATTATCAATTATCAATTATC
>NZ_DATGWY010000020.1:0-55050 GCF_035299245.1 Flavobacterium sp.
TTATTTGGCTGTTATTAAGAAAAACTCAGGTCGTTATACTTTAGAGAATGCCGGAATCAATTCAGAGTTTTCTGATTATGGTAGCGCGTATTACAACAACAAAGTCATCTTTGCTTCGGCTAGAGATACCGGTGGAGTGCGAAAAAGCAAACACTCATGGACGGGTGAGAACTTCACTAACTTGTACTCAGCTGAAATGGGACAAGACGGTGCACTAACTTCTGCTGAGCGTTTCTCTAAAAGCATCAACTCGCGTTTTCACGAATCGACTCCTGTTTTTTCTAAAGACGGACAAACCGTATACTTTACTCGTAACAACTTCTTGACCAAAAAAGGAAAAGACAAAGACGGTGCGGTACTGTTGAAATTATACAAAGCTACTTTAAACGGTGATAATTGGGAGAACATTACTGAACTTCCTTTCAACAGCAACGAATACAGTGTGGCGCATCCTGCTCTTAGTCCGGATGGAAAAACATTGTACTTTGTATCGAACATGCCTGGAACATTGGGTCAGTCGGATATCTTCAAAGTAGCCATCAATGGTGATACGTTTGGAGCACCCGAAAACTTAGGAAATACAGTCAACACTGAAGGTAGAGAAACCTTCCCATTCATCACTTCAGAAAACGAATTGTTCTTTGCCTCTGATGGTCATCCTGGACTAGGTGGATTAGATGTATTTGCAACTAAGATTGAAGCGGATGGAACTTTTAAAAATGTAGTAAACGTGGGTGAACCACTTAATAGTTCAAAAGACGATTTTGCTTACCTTATCAACAACAAAACACATTTGGGTTATGTAACTTCCAATAGAGATGGCGGACAAGGAAATGATGACATCTATCGTTTTAAAGAAACTAAACCGCTTGTCATCAATTGTGAGCAAACACTCTCGGGTGTGGTTACAGATAAAGATACAGGCGCACCACTTGCCAATGCTAAAGTGGTATTGCAAAACAAAGACTACAAAGTTATTGGTGAGAAAATCACCGATAGCGAAGGTAAATTTGATTTTGGTACAGTAGATTGTGGAACCAAATACATTCTTAAAACCGAGAAACCAGATTACACTACCATCGAAACACCAACCATCACAGCTGAAGAAACGGGTAAAACGTTTGTGCCGATTGAGTTAGCAAAATCAGTGATACCTGTTACTGAAGGCGACGATTTAGCCAAAGCATTCGGAATCAAATTGATTTACTTCGATTTAGACAAATCAAACATTCGTCCAGATGCAGCAGCAGAGCTTGCTAAAATCTTAGACGTATTAGAGCAAAACCCAACGATGGAATTGGATATTCGTTCCCACACCGACTGTCGTCAAACGGCTAAATACAACATGGCATTGTCGGATAGAAGAGCCAAATCAACGATGGCTTGGTTGGTATCAAAAGGAATTGCTAAATCAAGATTGACTGCCAAAGGGTACGGTGAATCACAATTAGTAAACGATTGTGGTTGTGAACCAACAAATGCTTCTAACTGTACTGAAGAACAACATCAAGCCAACAGAAGATCCGAATTTATTATTACGAAATTGTAATCAATACATATGCAAATAAAAAAGAGACTTAGCGATAAGTCTCTTTTTTTATGTTTTATCCAGAATTAATTTAGAAATAAATACCCCGAAAATTTACTAGTTGAATCAGTAGCTTCATCGGTAATCTCAACAAAATAAAAGTAAGTGCCATCGGGCAATTTTTCTTTGTCTTTATACGTAACTCTTGCGTCAGAATATCCTTTAAAAACATTTCCAGCCGAATTGTAAGCCGTGGTTTCAAATACTTTTACACCCCAACGATTGTAAATGGCTACTTTGTTATTCGGACATTCTTCGATTCCGTCAATGGTGAAAACATCGTTAAAAGTATCGTCATTTACCGAAACTAAATTGTGTACTACAACACCATTTCCGTTACATGGTAAAATGATTCGCACACGTGCTAAAGTAAAAACTCCATAATCCGTCAACGGATTGATCACAGTGGTCACTTCTTTGGTAGAAGCATCTGCAATTCCACCTTCGTCTACCCACTTGTTCAAAGCAACATCCCAACGAACAATATGAATCTCTTCATAAGGTGTGCTGTAAATAGCGGTTGGAGTAGTGTCTTCATCCCAAGTCAAGGTCAAAAACACGTTACTGTTTCCTGCGGTTTTTTCAATCGTCCAATATTCGGCATTATCAATCAAAGTAATGTTTGGATCTACATTTGTATGCGGATACAATACATTGGAATCTTCAAAAAAGTATTTTCCAGTAAAAGCATCAGTACTAGTATTCGGTTCCGAAATCGAAGCATAACGATACTGACTTCCATCACCAATAGGAAATCGGAACGCTTCATTACCATTTTTACGAACAAAACCATCCACAAAACTGTCGTCGTCAACATTAAAATGATTGGCGCCGTTTTCAAAAATCATCAATCCACCAAAGTTATCGTTGTCAACAATTCCTTGAAAAAAATCGGCAGTTCCTGAAACACTCACTTCATTCGACAAATGAAAAGCAGGTTGAACTAAATTATTGTCAAATTCACAATCAAACCATCGCATCACATTCGAACCTGAAATATTTTGACTGCCCAACAAACCTCGCATTCGCGTCATTCCAGTTGTAGTTCCTGTTGTAAATGTCACGACACCATCATTATTATAATGATTGTAAACGTACAAATCGCCATCATTAGTCAGAGTTCCAGTTGCCAAATTATTGATTTCAGCCACCGAACCCGAAACACCAATGTTGGTAAAAACACCTTGATTGGTGGTTTGCCCGATGCTGTTCAATGAAAAAAACAGCAAGGTTCCCAACAATCGTATATGTATTTTTTTGTTTTTCATTTCAATGCAATTAATAACGAACCATTAAAACTCCAGTTGCTGTTCGATACAAACCACCAACCGGAACACCAGCCGCAGTTGCCGCAGCATTATCTGCATATACTTGACATCCTTCGATGATGGCCGGAGTCAAATCGGTACCTGTTTTTAGAATATGAATAGTAGCTTGTGGCGCATTCATGTTACCAAAACCACTTCTACCGTTTTTCAAAACCGTAATGATGTTCGAACGGTTGATCGGACTCGTTCCATTAGATAATTGAAAAAACGGATCGTCTGGCACTAAAAAGTCGGTTGGATTTCCGCCTGTCAACACATTGTAACGCCCAAACACCATACTTCCCATTGCTCCTGAAATGTTTCCTACTCCTAAAGTGTATGAAAAATCAGCCAGCGTTTCATTGTTTGCGCCATGTGCAACGGCATTTTCACCACTCACAATATTTTCTCTTCCCATGGCTGAGGCGTACAATCCGGCAACGACATTTCCTTCACCAACAACAAAACTTTTTTCGGCATTCACTACATTGTCAATTCCAATCGCCATGGCATTATTGGCATTCACTGTGTTATTATTTCCAATCGCACCCGAAACATTTCCAAAAACATCATTGTTGATTCCAGTTGCCGATGAATTACTTCCGGAAGCTGTATTATTGGTTCCGAATGCAGCAGAGTTGGCTCCAACGGTTCCCGAATTGGCAATTCCGCCTCTAATAGCACCTCTCACATCCAAAGCGGTTCCTGTCAACATATCGTTGGTTCCGATGCCCACATTTCCCAACTGGTAAATATTTTGAGTATTAACCGAAGCTTGAGTGGTAGTTTGCTCCACTTGCCAAGGCTCAATTTTTAATGAACTTAGATCAATTAGAGGATTATTTCCATCTTCATTATCATAATCCAAAATATTAGTTGTTGTGTTGAATGTCAATTGTGTTGATGTTTCAGTAATTTCTGAGGAAGGCGCAATACGTTCCCATTTGTCCACGTACCAATAGTAAAAACCCGGAGTAACATCGGCTTGCGTTGCCTCGTTATATACCAACAAACTGTTGACGTTTCCACTGTTGATGGTTGTTGCATCGGTTGTGCTGAGTAAGTTGAGTCGTGGAATCAGCATTCCTCTTTTGTTACCGTTTAAATCGGTCGATGTTACATCCAAATTGGCTGCTGTATTGGGAGTTGGCGAACCAATACTGACTTGTGAATGCATGGTTAAGGATAAAAATAATCCAGTAATGAGTACTAACGTTCTTTTCATGGTTTTAGGCTGTTTATGTTAGTTTATTATTTTTTTAATGGTTACTATTCCATCGGTGGTTTTGATTTCCACTAACAGTACTTGATCGCTTGTGCTGCAATCGGAAATGATTAATTGATTGGAATTAATTTTCGATTTTTCGTAGAGCAATCGACCGCTAATGTCGTGAATTTTAACTTCTTCCAATGCGAATCGACTCGAATTAATTTCAATTTTTTTATCAGAAGAAATTATGTCGATGCTGTTTTCAATCGAATTTTCAAGCAAACTCAACTGGTTAGTTGTGTAAATTAATTTGAATCGACTGTTGTGGTAACCGCTTTCCGTTTCAAATTGATACGGTGCAGTTTTTAAATTGTGAGTAATATTCAACAGTTCGTCTTTGATGTAAATCGATTGCGATTCAAACAATCCATCAACAGCAGCAATAGCAAAATTTAAGTTGCCCGAATTAGGTGCAAAATAACCAATGGGCACTTCATCATTCGCATCAAAAGGCAACATTCTTCCTTGCGTTTTGGTTGCTTGATTATTTGCTAATGAATAGACTGAAATAGCATTTTTGTTCGTATTCGGTACATCAAAAAAGTTGTCAAAATTGTTGGTCGCACCATCGATATACCCAATTAATGTTCTGTCGGATTGATTGTCTTCATTCACTACATCCAACCAAATTCGGTGACGTTCTAAATTGCTGTAACCTAAATTTTCTGCGGAAGTTCTGTAGAAAATAGTATTATCGTGTGGCACATTACTCAAATCACGTCGCATCGAATTATTGAATGTAACTGTTCCTGATGCCGCATTTCCTTCAATCATTTGCACAAAAAATCCTTGTCCAGCTCCAATTTTATAATCACCAACTGCTGGGCAACAACTGGCTCCGACTAAATTATACGTTAAATAATCATTCATATCATAATTATAAACATACGAGCCGTAAAACGGATTGGTAACTCCGGTTTGAATGTCAATTCCGTGACGCCAAATATTAATGAATCCGGCTAAAACACCACCATTCGCTTGACGGTTTTCAAATAAAAAATGATTAGCACTAATGGCCGAAGGATATGGATTTCCGATTAAATTCAAATTGTCGTCAAACTCGGTAAATGGTGTACCATTGGCACTAGTATAACTTCCCAAAGTAGCCGAAGTCATCGCACCTCTTGAAATCGTATAGGAAATATTCCCATTATTCGGAACGCCAATAAATGTACTCAAAAAAGGCGTGAGAACAGTGTCGCTGTAACTTGCCGGGCTTCGCGCAATATAACCTCTACCGATGTCCATAATGTTGCCTTGCGCATTGATCCAATTGCCTAAACCACCATTGGTGTTGAGTGTTGTAGGTTCCCATTTGTATTTGGGTCCAGTTGACAAAGAATTATTTAAATTATCTAAATTAAAATTAGCAACGGGCGATGACCAATACACATAATCGTATTTTTTGACCATCGCAATTCGCTTGTAGTTAATGTCGCCCGAATTACTCACATTGGCTATTTGTATCAATTGCGAATTGTTTTCAAAAATCAATGTTCCACCAAGTTCAACTGTAACTTCGTTTTGTACTAATAAATTGTGAGCCGAATTGAAAACAACGGTTCTTCCGGCTTTGACCAAAACCGAACACGCTTCAATGGAAGTCGTCGAACTAAAATTATCATCAAAAATCACTGCTTTTGAAATGGTTGGAGCCGAAGACCAAGCGCCAAGTGCAAAAATAGCGGTGCTTCCACCCATTGTAATCGTAGTTGGATTGGTCGGATGTGTAGTTACATTGTTCACATTACACGCTACTAATCCCAAACTCGGATTGGAAGTCAATTGTGTCAATCGATCTTGGGCAATTACATAATAACTTATGGTTCCAGCGGATAATCCAGTCATGGTAAAATTCCAATACCCATCAGTTCCTGTTCCCGATACCAAAGTTCCAGCAACACTGGTATAAGCGCCTGAATTGATTTTGTAATACAATCGTGGTACCAAAGTTCCACTTGTGGGAACTCCAGCCAAATCTACAATATGAACATTGGTTAACGTTAACGTACTCACCACTGCTCCGCAACTTCCTGGAATTGAAATTGGTCCGTAACTGATGTCAGGAACCATTGCAGTCGTTCCCGAAAACTGTAACGCACCCATGTCGGGTGAACTACCGCGACTCACATTTTTACTGTCTAAGTCGTATTCTGTGGTTAAAACTTGCGCTCCTAATTCGGCATAGGTTTCACCCGATGGTGTCCAATAACCTTCGTCAATTCCGGTGCCTTCGGTTAAAGTTACATTGTCGTAATAAGTATCGGAATCCGTGCCAAAATTACTTGCTCCACCATTCATTAGGGTTTTATACAAACTAGTGCATCCAGTAAATGGTGCAACATTGATGTTGGGATCGTTGATTGCGGCGGTGTTATGATCGATGTTGAATCGGTTGTATTCAGAGCCAAATCCATTTCCTTCGCAATAAAAATAGGAACGTCGGTTGTGAACCGATGGTGCGTAGAATAAATTATTATTGGATGAAGTATGGTAATTAGGCGGACGTATACCCGTTTGTCCCGGATTTGTAAAAGCGGTTGCCAAATCTACATCGTGGTTTTTGATGGCTGCCAAAGCTGATACGTAACCTGAACCTTTTGGCATCACATTCACGTATAAAATGTTATTACGCAAATCGGTCAAACCGGTTCCAACACGGTTGAGATAACCCACTGCTGCTGCTCCAAAATTGGTTGTAATGTTACTTGTTACGATGTTGGAATTATCGCCAATGACAATCGTATTATTGTACACCAAATGATTGACTTCTCTTGATGATAAAGCCATTCCGAATATTCCACCCAAAGTAGAAGCACTCGGATTGTACAATTTTGAAATGTGATTGTTGTAGATTTTATAATCGTTGATGACGGTGTTGAATGACATTCGAACCCAAATTCCGTTTGTATTGGCCGGAACTGGTTGACCAGTCGCAAATCCTGGTCCAGGATGAGTTCCAGTTACGTTATTATTAAGTGAAATGTTAAATATTCTGTTGTTTTTTATAGTCGGATTGTACGAACCTGTTAGTGCATAAATTCCACTGATGTACGTTCGGTTGTCGCAAGTTCCATTCGAGGAGACATTACTGATCACATTATTCGAAATCATATTGTTTTCGGCAGTATCCAACAAAATCCCTGCGATTTCAAAAATGGTCGTTCCTTTGCCCATCGAACCAAACACTTTTACAATTCTGTTGTTGTCAATGGTCGAATTATTCCCATAACTCCGAATGCCATAAATCATAGCAAACCAGGTCAACGCTACTTGATTTCCATTGGAAACCGCAGTATGATCGATCGTATTGCCTGAAATAATTGAATTAGAATTGTTGCTGTTAATTCCGTATGCAACAACATCGCCCAAAGAAGTATAGAAATCGGTTATAATAGTATTATTCGAAACGGTACTGTTGATGTCCGATTGAATTCCGGCCGAAGCGGTTGTTCCTGTTTGTGAATCGGAATTTACGGTTAGTGTATTTCCATCGATTAAACCCATGGAATAAATTCCGAAACTCGAGCTAGTTGTTCCTGCATTGGAGTAGGCAATCAAATTTAAATTCCCCGTAACCGTTGATGCTACAGTTGAATTAATAATTCGGGTTGAAGTACTATTGGCAGTCGAATTACAATTCAAAGTACAATTTGAATTATTGGTAAAAGAGGAAGTAAGCGCAGTGTTGTTGATTCCATAAATTCGTGCCGTACCCAAATTGGCGTTCAATGTTGCTTGAAGGTTTGAATTGGATGAAAAAACAGAATCGGAACCCGTATTGTTTAATCCGTTGATGACGCCATTTCCGTTGGAAATAGTCAATTGAATAGAAAGATTATTGTTGTTTTGAACAACCGTATTAGAAGCCGAATTGGTGATGCCTTGAACCGTTGTTGTGGTATTTGAATTGAATGTTAAAGCAATATTGTTGTTGTTTGAGATGGTTGTCGATGCGCCGCTATTGTTGATTCCGTTAGCAGTAGTTGCTCCTGAAAGCGAAGTGGCTGAAACCGTTATGGCGTTGTTGTTGGAAATTGTCGAATTTGCTCCAGAATTCGCTATTCCGTTCGAAGTAAAAT
This sequence comes from Flavobacterium sp., assembly GCF_035299245.1. Taxonomy (GTDB): domain Bacteria; phylum Bacteroidota; class Bacteroidia; order Flavobacteriales; family Flavobacteriaceae; genus Flavobacterium. Next base: position 8,248 of record NZ_DATGWY010000020.1, read on the forward strand.
TGACTCCAATTGTAGGTTCTGTTGATGATGGATTAATAAGAATTTTAGTAGAATTCAAGATGTTTGAATTAGCTGCACTGTTGCTAATTCCGATGCACGAAATGGTTGTGATTGTAGTGGGAATTACAGTCGGAGCGATTGTAATATCACTCATAGTTGCATTTAATGTTCCTTCAGCATTGCTGATACCTCTAATAATCGAAGTAACAGGCATTCCTATTGGCGAAATGGTTATGGTATTCGATGTTAAGTTATTGGTAGTACAACCCGTTGTCAGGAAAATGCCGTATGCATCAGGCGAGAACGTATTGATGGATACTGAATTGGAAGTTGCCGTTAGAACACCTGTTCTTCCTACTGTAATTCCGCTAGCACTTCCGCCGTAATTGGTGCCGATAATTGAGATTGTATTGTTTGAAAGTGTTTTGTCTGTTGCGGCTGTTCCGTCGTTATTTGTAATTCCGGAAATAGCAGTTGCTGCGTTGGTTGTAGCCGAATTAGTTAGCATTATAGTATTGTCAGTAATCTCATAAGTTGAAGTTGCCGAACTCGTATTATTACTGTAAATACCAGAAAAAATGGCTACCGAACTCACATTGCCTTTATCAATTGAAATCGTATTTCTTTTGATGCTAACTATTCCGGTTGTTGTTCCTGAGTGTGTAATTCCGAGAACTATTCCCGATGTACGCAGTGTTTTTCCTGATGCAGTTTGAAGCACATTGTCGTTGATTTCTCTTTTAATGTTAATGGCAACATCGGCTTGGATAAAATATGCAGCGTGAGCATGGTCGATGTTGTCGTAGCTGAACGTTATGGTATTGTTGGAAGTATTCAATTCGCCAATTGCAATGTCTTGCAAAATGCCTCGCATCGATTTGTTTGCCACTGCTACAGTTGAGGTATTTGATAATGTAATAGTATTATTGTTAATCGATTTAACCGAAGTAGCCGTTCCGGTACGTGACCATATGCCATAGGTGTTTTCAGACAATCCATTTGTGATGGAAATGGAATTAAAATTACAAGTTGAAGTATTCGACAAAGGTTGTACCATGGTTCCTGTCCAACCATTAAAAATTCCCAAAAGGGTAATTCCAGTTGTAGTTGTTCCGTTGGTACTGCTGATGCTGTTGTATGACACATTGTGATCAGCAATTTGATTGACTAAAATGCCTTGAACTGTACTTCCTAATTTAAGGTAAGCCGAGGCAGCCGTTCCGTTTCCAATGGCAAAATTCGTGATGGTATTTCCAGTTGCAGCAGTAGTTCCGCCAATATCCCAGCCCAAATCCATTGCAGCAGGCGAATTCGAGCCAATTGCTACAATTCCGAAATTGGCATTGTTAATGGTGTTTCCGTAGAGTTTATTATACGAATTGGAACCTGTAAAATTAGTAATTGAAGCAGCCGTAATTCCGTTTCTAAATGTGGTTGCTGTGGTTGAGAATATTCCGAAAGTATTTTGATAATTAGTACTTCCCGTGTTTAGAGTAATGGTACAATTTAGAATTTGATTGTTCTGTGAGCCGTTTGTTGTAGTTGAGTAGAAGAACCCATAACCAAATTCAGTCATAGTGTTGGTGGCAACTGCTGTTGTGGTGTTTAGCGGGTTTTCTTGAACATCAATTCCGTTGAATGTAATATAGTCAGTGCCAACAATTTTGATGATGCCGTCCATAATTCCGCCCGCAAAATGATTCGCCCCAGCGGTAACTAATGGATTAGCGCCTGAACCACTTTTTTGAAAAGTTACAGTGCTGGTTGCGCTTGTTCCCGCTATAACTCCAAATACAATTCCACCCGGAACTGTTGCCGAACTTCCCGCTGGCGCAGTTTCTAAATGATTGGCAGCAACATTAAAAACGACAGAACCAGAAATTCCATTAGCATTCAAGCTCAAGGCCGCATCGTTTATGGTAGCAAAATCGCCCGGAATTGCATAAGTTCCAGATAAGGGAATAAGCAACAATGTACCGTTCTTTCGTTCTGGAGTAGAAGAAAAAACGACGTTTGTCAATAGTAACGTTACGAGAACAATATAAAATGAAATCGATTTCACTTGTACTATGGTTTGCTTCTTGTTTTTGTTGTAAAAAGGAGAAGCTAATCTTCTGATTGCAAAGTAAATATACACTTTTTACTATTAGAATTAAAAGTTTTGATTTTCTTTTTAGCTAAAATCATTCCCAAAATTCAGTTGAATAGAAAAAAGTAAAGTAATTGACTTATAATCAATGCTTCAGCGAGGCAAAGATACAATCAAAATAATAGGTACAGTGTAGAATTTATTCGGTAGCAACCAATTTGCTCGCGCTACGGTACAAGAATTGGTTGTAAATATGACGGCGCGCAAAACGACTAGGTGATTCGGCGTTGATCATTTTGATGTACGTCTGTTTGGGAACGCCAAAATATTCAAACGAATTTCCATCTAAAAAATGCACATACAATACGCCGTTTTCCAAATAAAAATCAGCTATATTGGATGTAGTTGTAGTGTTAGTGTACTCTGCTTTTGTTTTCTCCAAAGTTTCTGGAGCAATACTTACTAAGAAATGATACGCCTCAATGATAGCGATGCTTTTTTGTTCGGCTTCCAAACGTTCATTTTCATCTGCAATCAAATCAGGATGAATGTCTTTCATACTGTTGCGATAGATTGTTTTCAACTCTTTTAATGTGGCTGTTTTGGTAACGTCGAGTAACGCTCGGTACTCAACAATTTTTTTCATGTTCATAATAAGTAAATAAAAAGCTCATTTACAGGGCTTTATTTTTGAAGCGGCAAAAGTAAGCTTAATAATTTGATTTTATTCTATTTCATTAAAATAAAAAAAATCAAATTTAATTTGCGTAACCGAATCATTACATATATATTTGTAACCAAATTGTTACACGTTAAAAGTAATACAGTATGAGAAGAGATGTTTTTCAGGCGATAGCCGATCCGACAAGAAGATCAATTATAGGATTGTTGGCAATGCAAACACTAACCTTAAATGCAGTTGCCGAGAATTATACTATAAGTCGACCTGCGATTTCAAAACACATTAAAGTATTGGAAGAATGCGGTTTAATTGAAATTAAGCAAGAAGGCAGAGAACGTTATTGCAAAGCAAAATTGGATAAGTTAAACGAGGTGAATGATTGGATAACGCAGTACAAACAATTCTGGGAAACCAAACTCGATGCTTTGGGTGACTATCTAAAATCGATTCAAGATCAAAATGTAACAAAAACCACTTAAAAATTTAGAATTATGGAAAATAAAAGTTTTTTGCTGACACGGACTTATGAAGCTCCTTTAGAACTAGTTTGGAAAGCCATCACCGAAAAAGAGCAACTCAAACAATGGTACTTTGATTTTTCGGAAGGATTCAAACTCGAGTTGGGAAGTACTTTTTTTTGGTCGGGTTGTGATCACGATGGGAAGAAGTTCATGCACAAAGGCGAAATGCTCGAAATCATTGAAAATAAAAAGTTAGTGCATTCGTGGGAATATCCCGATTATTCTGGAACATCAGTTGTGACTTGGGAGTTGAGTAAAATAGACGATAACACCACACAGCTTGACTTCAAACACGAATTTATTGTTCCTTTTGATCCATCAGAACCTTCGCTAAGAAGAGAAAGTTTTGTAGAAGGATGGACGCACATTCTTACGATTAGTTTGGTAGACTATCTGAAAAATAAAAATAACTAATGATTGACAACAAACTAATTCAATTTGCCTACGCTCAGTGTTTTAAGGATTAGTTTTTTATTTTTTAACTTTTTTCTTGACTTGTAAGATATTCGTTGTATATTTGCACTCGAAACAGCGCGGGATAGAGCAGTAGGCAGCTCGTCGGGCTCATAACCCGAAGGTCACAGGTTCGAGTCCTGTTCCCGCTACTAGGTCAAAACCATTGAAATGAACGGATTGTGTACGCAATCCGTTTTTTTTATGTCAAAAATTGTATTACTTTTACAGACAGTACACGAAATCGTACACGATTTTGCTATGAAAATGAATTTTTCTGAGCCTAAAATCTATACAGGAGGCGTTCTTTTATCACAATGGTCGAGACTTTCTAAAGCAGAACAAAGCAAAGCTTTAGATAAGGATTGGTATGTTTATTATTCTTTTCGCGATCCTAAATCCAACAAATTAACCCGTCAACCCAATATCAAAGGCGGAGCCAATAAGTTCAAAACCAAAAATGAACGTATTGAAATTTTAAAACGCTACCAGAAAAACTTACTACTCTTGTTGGAAAGAGGTTTCAATCCTTATGATACCAATATTGAAAATTATTCAGAGCTAACATCCCAACCTAAAAGCAATAGGATAGATAGTATTTCAAACGAAACCTATATTCAATCCACTATATTGCATAAAGAAGTTGTTGATTCAAATTCCAAAACAACAAACCTAGTAACTATCCGAGAAGCTTTTGATTTGGTTCTGAAACTGAAGAAAAACGTATTGAGTACAACTTCTTTTCCTAACTTTAATAGCAATGTTACTCGATTTGAAAAATGGTTGAATGAGCACGGACACGAAAATAAATCCATTGAAACCGTTACCAAGAAAATCACCATTGAGTATTTGAACGAAGTGCAGATTAAAACAAGTCCGAGAACAAGAAACAATACGCGAATTGATTTGAGTTCGCTTTTTCAAACTTTGGAAGACAATGAAATCATCAAAGAAAATTTCATTAAGAAAATCAATGTTTTAAAATCAACTCCAGAACGTAACAAAACCTACACTACCACTTTGCAGAGTGACATTTATTCGTATATGGAAGAAAATGATCCAACACTCTTATTGTTTGTAAAGTTCATTTCGTATAATTATTTACGTCCAATAGAAGTCTGCCGTTTGCGTTTGGAAGACATTGACTTGGTAGATCGAAAACTGTATGTAAAAGCCAAAAACAGTCCCGTAAAAACTAAAATCATTCCTGAAATACTTATTAATGATTTACCTGATCTTTCGAAAGGAAGTAAAAAAGATTTTCTTTTTACGCCTAGCGGAATTGGTGGCGAATGGGAAACTTCGGAAACCGACAAAAGAGATTATTTCTCTAAACGATTTAAAAAAGTAAAAGACCACTTCGGATTGGGTAAAGAATATGGATTGTACAGTTTCAGACATACGTTCATCACTAAACTCTACAACGAATTTGCCAAAAGCATGACTCCGTTTGAAGCCAAAAGTAAATTAATGCTCATAACAGGTCACAACACTATGGATGCTTTGGATAAATATTTGCGAGATATTGACGCGGTATTGCCAGAGGATTATTCAGGGTATTTGAAATAAACTAGTCTTCCCAACCACAAAGTGTTAATCCTAAATCTTTGGCTTCTTTTAAGGATTTTTTTACCACTTCGTGTTTGCAGGCATTCAGTCCGCGACAGTTTTCAGTATAGTGGTATTTTGACGATCCTTTTGGGCCACAAATGTAAACGTTTTCACTGATTTTGGTAAATGAAGTGAACGACAGTATAACAAGTACAACAAGTAATTTTTTCATGTTTTTTATTTAGAGGATCAATCCGCTATTTGTAATTCATATTCGTTTCCTTCAGCATCAACGGCTTTTAAAATTCCGTAACCGCTCCATTCTACTTCTACGGGAATTTCTTCGTCATTGCTGTTGGTGATCAAACCAGTACCTGATTTTCCTTCTACGTCAACTTGACCAGTAACTTCATTGCCATTTTCGTCTGTGCCAACTACTTCATAGGTGTATTCATAATGGCCTGATGTACCAGTTCGTTTTTCATACTCGTAAGAGGTGTCGATATGAACTGTTTTTTTCTTTTCAATTTGTTCTGTTTCTTGACTTGGACTGTAAGCGGGTTGAATTTCGCTTTTCTTACAAGCCGTTACTAACAATACTATAAATATAATACAATATGCCTTCATGATTCTATTTTTAAACAAAACTAGTTGGTTGAAAAATGGAATCCTTACGGGAAACCGTAATGAGTGGCTGAGTTTCTGAGAAACTGAGTGACTGAGTTTTTAACTATAAAAAATTCAACTCTACTGATATAGGTATGTGATCAGAGATTTCTCGTGCTTCTTGAAGGGTTGAAAATGACTCGTAAAAGTAGAGTGCTTTGGCGTTGGAGACTGAAATGGTTTTGGAATTGTACCAAATATTATCAAATTCCGATGCTAGGCAATTGTTGTTTACGCATTCTTTTTTGAGTGAGGTTTTTTGGTTTTGAAAGACGCATTTATAACCCATTTTTTGAAGCGGAATAAACACCGTATGCGATTGCGGACAATTGAAATCGCCTGCAAAAACTAGATTTAGTTTTGGGTATTGCGTGGGTAGAAACTTAAAGTATTTGATTTCGGTTTCAGGTTGTTTGCTTTTGGTGATGGCGTGGAAGTTGGCAATCGTAACTTGTTTGTTTTGGTATTGAAAAGTACAGTAAAACGGTTCGCGGTCAATTTGGAGGTGGTATTTTTTTTCGAGCCAAGCGTCACCGATTTTCTTGACTTTAGCGGTTTTCCATAAAAAGGCATAGCGTTCGGTTTTGTAGGCACTGCTGCTTGTTGGATCACTTATTGCATAATCCCATTTGGAACCTTTGCGATTGAGTTCCTCGGCCAATTGCGCTACCGCTTGTGCACCGCCATCGCCCGCCACAATTTCTTGCAAGGCTACAATATCATAACTTTTAACAGTATTGGCAATGAACTCAATATTTTCTTCCGATTTACTACTGCCTAAATTCTCAACGTTCCAAGAAAGGAGTTTGACTTGGGAGAAGGAGAGTGAGGAAAATAGTAAAAAGAAAATTAGGTGTTTCATGGAGTATGGCAAGGTGAGTAAATAAACTTAGGTGATGAAATAGTATGTAATTTTCGTTTCGGTATTGCTATATTCTAAAAATTGTAGATTTTATGTTGTTGTATTCAAATAAAATTTATGAGGTCATATTTTCAAAAGCCATATTTTTCTTCACGTTTTTTAAAAGCTTCTTTACCACCTTCAACTATTTCTGCAATATGTTCTCTAATTCCCATACTTTTTAATAGATCTTTTTCTGATTTTAGTTGAACGAAAGTGTTTTCAAGAGCTCCATTTATATAATCAAAAGTGTATGGGCTTTCACTTAGAATATCATTTTGACCTTTTTGATTGGCAACAATAATATTTTCGGCATCAGCATTAACTACAATATTTGGATTATGTGTAACCAAGATTATTTGTCTATCGGTCTTTTTTTCTTTTAAATATTCAACAAGTTCTTTAGAAACTGAGCGATTATCTAGATTATCTTCTGGTTGATCAATCAATATTGGACCTTTTTCTCTACTTAACTTTATCATTAGTTTTAATAAAATGAAACTTGCTTTACCAGTAGACATTTTGTGAATATCATCTTTGTCAGAAATCACATCCCAATGATCATAGAAGAAATCAGTCATTATTTTCTTGCAAGCTTCTTTAGGCTGATTTGAGCTAATTAATATGTAATTATTCTCTTCAATTCTATCAAAAAGATTTTTTAATGATTGAATAATTTGCTCGAAATCAAATTGTGACAACGCAGTTTTTTCATCATTATATAAATATTCAAATCCTTTTGTATTAAAGCTTCTTTTATCACTCATCGAATCAATTATTCTGTAGAATTTCGGATAATTATATTTTACAGAACCAATTATTTCTACTTTGTCATCTTGTCCTTTAATAGAAGAAATTCTAGGGGTTAATTCATTTATAATTTTATCGTATTCTTTATAATTGGTTTTAAAGTCATTAAATATTTTGTTTTTTTGTTCTGATAATGATTTCTTTTTTGTTTCAACCTCACTTTGAAATTGTTTGATTTCACTCAATTTTGTTTCATCATTAGAAATACTTTTTTGAATAGCATCTATTTGTATACTATTTTCTTGTTTTTCAATAAAAGGTTTTAAATCATTATCAAGTTTTAGGTTTTTACTTTTTATATTGTTAAGTGTTTTTTTTAATTCACTATCAGTTAAAAAGTCACCTTGATCATTCCTCAACAAATCTTTTTCAATAGAATTTATTTCTTCAAGTGTTTTTTCAATGAACTTATATTTTTGTTCAAACTGCTCTTTAATACTAGTTGTATTTATAGAATCTATAACAATTCGTTTTTTACTCAATTGTTCAGTCAGAACTCTTTTTAAATCAGCATTATAATTTTTGATTTTTTCATAATCAAGGTTAAGAGTATTTTGTTCTACGCTCGATTGATTTTTTTGTGCAACAAGGGCATTATATTTTTTAAGGTCTTCGTCTGTAAATGATTTACTTAATAAATCAATTTTTTTCTTGTTCGCATTAATTCCTTCTTGCAAAGATTTTGTATCACCTCTACTAGAAAGTTCACTTTCTTTTTTCTTAATTTCATCTTTTAAGGAAAAGTAATATTCAATATCTCTATTTCTTTGTTCATCATTTTTTTTAACTACATCCACAAAGTCGTCATATTTCTTTTTATATGTTATGTCTTCAAGAATTAAATTGCGAATTAACTCCTTAAGAGTTGCTCCGTTCTTTCTGCTTTTATCAACAAGATTTGATAAATGATTTTGAGGAATATATTTAATACTTGGCAATATGCTTGATGAAGTTTGTCTGTTTCTTAATGATTGACAACTTCCTGAAAAAAGTTCTACATTAAAATTAAAAGAAGAATCATAGGAATCTAGGTCGTATAAATCTTTTGTTTTTCCGTCTTCGCTATCTTTATACTTTAAAATATCATCGTTAGTATTTGCATACAATGTTTTTGCTATTTTATATAGCAGAATTGATTTTCCTGAAGATTTTCCTCCAATAATAACATTAAGATTCTTATTTAATTTAATAGGCTCGATAGTAAATTTATTATTTGATGATTCAAAACTTACTTCTTTTATCATCAAATTATCTAATTTCTCCGATTCAGGCTCTTCTCTTTGGATTTTAACTCTTTCTTTAGGTTCGTAAATAATTTGTTTTAATCCTTCAAAAGTTGGATCTGCTTTAATCCAAAGGTTTTGTTTTAAAATATATTCAGTAATTTTATGGTTATCTGAGCAAATAATCATGGGGACTCTGAAGCCTAAATGAGGAAAAACTTTTTCATTATAACTAATCTGATCAATTTCCTTACCTAATTCGAAAATATCTATATGACCTCTAACTAGTTCTGTTTTTTGAGCCATTTTATCTGGTAGTGAATTTGTGATATTCTCAAAAGTATTTGCTTTAGTTCCTGCATGAACAGTGACAAGCCCACCTAACTCGTGAATTAGATTTGTAGTTTCTTTAAAATCACATTGTATATAAGCATCACCGCCAATATTATTGATGTCAGTTTTTGTTATTTTACAAGTGGATTGTAATTTAATCCAAATATCATTTAGTTGTTGTTCATTTAGCTTTTCAGAAAAAATCCCTATATAATGAATAGATTCACTACCTCCCAATTCCGCCCTAAATTCAATACCAGGTAATACAGTAATTTCACTATCAATACCTAATCTTTGTAGTTCAATTATTCTTGCTACATCAATTAAATGATGGTCAGTTATTGCTACAACCTTTATTTCATTTTCTTTAAGTATTTCAATAATCTTTTCATTACTTATTGATTTATCTTTATAATCATATGAAGAAGGGGTGTGAAAATGTAAATCCCATTTCCTCCATTCAGAGCCTCTATTTTTCATAATTTTGTTTTATATAAATACTGCTTCTTGAGATTCAATTCGCAAAAATTAATTTGCATTAACATCATCATTTAGCTAGTTAATTTTGTTAAACATTAGAAATATTCTTTTTTAACTTAGAGAAAGTAGTTTAATTATTATTCTGATAGTTAAAGGATAATCCATTTTCAAATGTAATTATAAAATTTCTAGTTAATTAGTTGTTTCGATTTATCGCAATTTGATAATTAAAGAAATAAATATTAATCTTTTTTTGACTTTTTGACTTTTTCAATTCTAAGTGTTTATTAATAAGTACTTTTTTTCAGATAGTTTAATTAATCAATTTTCATTAGATTTTATTTGCTACAGTATTATTTAATAATGTTAAGAAGGCAGTATAAATTAAATTTTATCAATACTTTGACCATTCCATTTTTTTAAATCCACTTTCTTTTGCCCATTTTCGCCAAACTGCTTCAAGAATTTCATTGTCTCTTTGACCGGTATGATGTTTATAATTTTGTTGAATCAAATTTTTATCTCGTTCATGTGTTTCCATAATATGAAGAGTAATCAACTTATTTTGATTACTTCTATATGGCGGTAGCCCTAGTTTATTATTTATTTCCAAAGCTTTGTTTGCTGTAACGCCATTTTTGATGCAAAATTGACGAACTTTTTCAATTTCTTTTGTACCAAAATAAAACTGGCTATTTGACTTTTTATCCATGTATTCGAGATAACCATCTGTAAATATGTAGATGTGATTATCAAATTTAATGAATGTAGTGTCAATACCATTAGTTAAGTGTTTGTCTTGCTTAACTGTAGATTCATTTTCAATCTTTTCAATTAACAGGCTAATTAAGTCCAGTCCTTTGTTTCTCTTTGTTTTGTAAAGATTTCCAACAGTTTCTTTAAGCTCTTTTAGTTTTTGTTCTAATCCATTGTTACAGTACTTTCCAGTTGAGTTGATAAACTGTTGTTTTTCACCGAGATTTTTGATTTTATCAATGTCTATTGATGCAGCATTTTTTTCGGAAAAAACAGAAAAAGTTATACATGATTTATCTCCGATTTTTTCGCCAGGCTTAACGCATTCGGTTTTAAATCGATCAATAATTTTGAAAATTTCATCAGTGTCTTTTTGAGGTCTATTATCAAGGCGACTAGATAAATCTGAAAGAATAATGATATTTTGATAAATTAAATTTTTGTTTTGTGATTCACCACCACATGAATAAATCAAAGATGTAGCAAAACAAATTAATAGTACTGTTTTCATGAAATATTATTTATTAAGTTGTAATGATTTGCTCAATTTCTTTAACACGGTTTGCAACTTCTTCAGTTGCATAATATTCAGGAAGATATTCAATAAAGCCAAGTTTGTAGCTAGAGATGACATTATCTAGAATAACATCTGTGAATATTTTTCCACTAATAATTTTAGAATTAAAATCATCAAATATAGATTTGATTTGTTTCTGTAATACATCAAACAAACTTTCTATTCTTCTTTGTTCATCATTAGTGTCAAGCTCTAGCTTTTGTATTTTCTCATTATTTACTTTTATTAGCGCTTCTTTTTCTTGTATTGAATTATTTATTTTTTCCTTTTCATAGTTAAGCTCAATCATTTGTTCATCCAAAACTTGTAGTGATTTATTCTTTTCCGCATCAACTAGCTCTCTTTTTGAATTGGAGTAGGTATGAACAATGTTTTCAATTAGATAATGAGTAATAATTAAAGGAAACATTCCGAAAACAAAGATTAACCAAAACTCACCTTTGCCAAAAACTTCCCAAATTTGGAGCTGTGAATTTTCACCATTTAAAAGGCTTTTAATTTCACTAGTATTTAAAGCGACCATTATTGAGACAACTACATCAAAAACCATTAGTCCAACCCAAAACATAAGTTTATTAACGAATTTGTTTTTACTCCCTAATAATTTTAAGTTGGATAGCATTAATGGGATTAAGAAAAATAATAATGCAATGATACCAAATAGTGAACCCTGTTTTCTGAAAATTTTTATTGCGGCATTAGCATCAACTAATTGTGGAAGTCCGGGGTTAATGCCCGCTTCCAAAGAGTTACGAATTTCGTTACTTTCAAAAAAAACTTTGTAAACAGCTGATGCGAAAAATATGGATAAATAGAATGTGAATATGCATAACCCTATTAACGCAAGAATAGTTCCAGCAGTCCAAAACTTTTTTACAATTAATGATTGTTCAATTGATTTTTTTTCAAGTTGAATCTTTTCGATTTCTCTATTAATCTGTAATAATCCTTTTTCGCCAGAATTTTGATTGCCAGATTCTAGTAATGATTTTTCTCGATTTATATCTGATATTTTATCATTTAGCTGTCGCTTAATAATTTCGTTGTCTTCTTTTAAATTATTAAGTTGTGTTTGTTTATCAGTTTCAAGATTTATTTTGGCACTTTCAAAGGCATTAGTAATGTTAGATGTAATAATGGTTTTTTTATAGCTTAAATTTTCATCTGTAGCATAAGCCTTAATCTCTTCTTTGATATTCTCATATTCCATTTTAAAAATATCAATACTACCACGCCTATCTTTTGATGCCTGATAGCCTTTGCTTTTGTACTCCTCAGCATTAATTTGCGCAGATGAATAAACAAGGTTGTGTAGCTGTTGATAAAATGTGTCTATCATATTAACTTTTGGTAGTTCTAACGGTGCTATTTTTTGTGTTTGAAGTGAAGAGTTAATATCAAGTTCATGATCGATATTGTATTTTAATCGCTCAAATTCTGTAAAAAGTTGGCGATAAACATCCAATGAATCTGATACATGAATGTTTTCAACATTGTTATTACTTGCATTATACGAATAATTATAGGAACCATTTATTGAGATTTTCTCATCAATAAGGCAAAATTTATGGTGCATCATTCCTCTTTCATCTCCTGTATTAAATGCATGAACAGAAATGTAAGCCTCTTTAAACATTAGTTTTACCGTTTCATTCTGAGCATTTGATGAGAGAATAATATCAACAGTTATATTTCTTTTTTTTGCTTCAATAATTTCATTTGCAATATCTCTATCAGTAAAAAAAGCCATTGCTAAATAAACGGATTTCTGTGCTTTTTTTATCTCGCTAAGAATTCTTTGCTTTATCTCAGTACCATTGGTTAAAATCTCATTCATATCTTATTATTCTAAAGTTTATAAATTACTCCACATCATACAATTCCACCGTTTCCAACAACTCCTTTTCAAACAAATAGATATCGTCGATGGTTTCAATAGGTTGGCGGTTTTCAGATTTGTCTATGTTGAATAGTCCGATGTATTTTTTGCCTCCGTTGAGGTGCAAACGGCACAGTGGTTTTCGGTTGTTGTCGTCGAGTAGGATACCAAAATAGGATTGGGTGTCACGATGAACAATTCGGTTAACCGGTAATTTTCGGCGTAAAATAGCTACTACAATTCGGTAGGCTTCGAGTTCTTCTTCCGTGGTTATCACTTTAGTTTGCTCTGAATCTTCAATTTGATCTTTTTCTTGTAGAATGACTTCTTTGTTTAAGGCAAACTGTAACCGTTCATTGATTTTTTCACCAATTAATTGTCCAAAAGCTTTTTGAACCAATTCGGTAAATTCTTCCATTACTTTTTCGGTCAATCTGCCGTTGTAGACTTTGTTGGCAAATAATTTTACAAATTCGGGAGATGGAGTATTAATTTCTGTATCAATTAGTTTTCTGATTTCTTTGATGAACTTTAAGGAACTTGCATTATCAAGAATTTTGTTTACATCAAAGTTGGATTTATGAAACTTAGTGATTTCATGAATGGCATTGTCTTTTAAATTGGTAATGTCAAACTCTAAAAATGGCTTTTGATCCATTTTGTTTTTTTCATCTAAATCGGTGAAGAATTGATAGGTGATTCCGTTCGTTAATAAGGCAAATCGGGTTTTGGAAACATGAAAGTAACGGAACAGTTGTGAACCATGAACCGAAAGGCTTTCCTTCCAATTTTTACATTCGATGATGAGTATTGGTTCGTCATTTTGAATGATGGCATAATCTACTTTTTCACCTTTTTTTAGTCCTAAGTCGGCTGTAAATTCAGGTACCACTTCAGTTGGATTGAACGTATCGTAACCTAAAATATTAATGAACGGAAGTACAAAAGCATGTTTTGTGGATTCTTCGGTTTCGATTTTGTCTTTGAGCTGATTGATTTTATCGGCTAGAGACTTGAGTTGGTTTGCGAGTTCCATTCCTATTATTTTTTAGTTACAATGATTGGCTGAGCAGTACTAGGAGCAACGAAATAAGATGGATTGACATCTAATAATTTTAAGTCTTTTTCTTCTATGGTTCTGAAGTTTTTATAAAAACCTATCCATCCAGTTATTGTTAATTCTGTTTTACCATTTACGGTAACAGATTCAAATTTTGGTTCAATCAATAAATCGGCATTATATTCCTTAAGCAATTCTCTAATTGCTTCATTTTTAGCATCCTCAAATACTTCAAAGCTTTTTAGTTTTATTGTTTTTACTATTTTTTGTTGATTCACCTCCAAGTCTGCTACGACAGGTTTATGAATTACTCCAACGCCGACAATGTCTTTCGATTTAGAAGTTCCTGATTTTACTGTTTTACACGAAATAACTGTTGAAATTGTCAATAGAAAGAAGAATAATTTTAGTTTCATAATAATAGTTTTAGATTAATATTTCCCAAACTTATATCCAACAAAAATCAATTCCTTACGGTTTCCCGTAATGGGTGTAAAAAAGTTTATTGTATTGATCTTCTTTCCATTTTTGTGGGTTGACTTTGGTCTTGGTAATTGCAACACAATTCGCAACAGTAGACTTTTGGGTAGCTTTTTAGGGCTTTGTGTAGGGCGTATTTGGGGTGAGTGAAGAGTCCGATGTACTGTCGGTTGTGTGGCATGGGAGTAAAATAGCAGTTACCTGTGTGGAGTTCGTAGGCTTCTGGGTCGAAAGGTTGGGTGTTGATAAAATAGAAATCCATTGTGCTTTGGTTTGGTGGTTCAAACGTAAAGAGATGGAGTGGGATTATTTTACGGGAAACCGTAATTGGTTACTTTTACCGCAAAGACGCAAAGAAAGCGCTAGGTTAGCAAGGGTTGTTTCTTCGCTTAGCTCAGATGTTGGGACGCGGATTGGACGGATGCTTTGCATCGCAGATGGTGCGGATTTTTGAAACACAAAAGGCACAAAAGGGTTTTTTGGAATTGTTTAGTCTTTTTCTTTGAAGCCTTGGATGAGGAATAGGGCAGCAGTTAGAATGTCGAGTGGCATCCAAAGGTATTTTTTGTAGAGGTAAATGGGTATTATTGGGTTGAAAACAATGAGTACAACAATGAAAAGTATTCCAGTTAGAGTAACGTCACGTTTCATTTCGTTGACAAGTACGACTACTGCGCCAATTGAGGTGAAAATTCTGAGAAAGGTATAGTATTCGATGGGAAGAGGGAAAAGTGCCAATAGTAATGCCGTGGCACAAAGTGTGCAAAATAGTTTCATGGTTTTAATTTTTCTTCAAACTTAAAAAAGGGAAATTGGAATGGGTTACGGGAAACCGTAAGCCAGGTTTTTTTTAAAACACAGATTAAAGAAATTAGTGGAATTTTAAAATCTCTTTCTTTATGCAATTCCTAAATCTTTAGCTATTGCGACCAAATGTATGGTGTTATTAGCTTTGAAATAGTCTTTCAATTTGCTGATGCGTTTTTCGATAGTGCTTTTACTGTTGGGAGAAATACCGAGTTCTTTGAACTTAACGTCCATTTTTTCTTGTGGAATTCCAAATGCCAATTGTTTGATCAATTGAATATCGTACTCGTCAATCTCGTTAATGGATTTGTCGCGTAGCGTGTGTTCTAAATCGGGTGAAATGAAACTTTCTCCTTTGGATAACTTTTCTATTGCGGTTTTGAGTTCGGGTAAGGTTTTACGGCTTTTATGTACAAACGCATTGATTTTATAATGTTCGAATAATGATTTAACTCGGTAGTTTTTGTCTTCGATGGAACAGACCAAAATGGGCACATCAGGTTGCAATAAACGGATGTTTTTTATCAAGTCTTCTCCTGATTTTAGGGTAACTTCTCGATGATCGTCTTCGAAAGATAAGTCAGTAACCACTAAATCAAACGGTTGTTGATCTAAATTAGCTTTCTTTAATTTTAGTAATGCATCGTCGCAGTATTTGGTGTGGTGTACTTCGGCACCTGTTTCTTCTAACACCAGACGCATGGCAATGTTAATCATATCAATGTCTTCGGCAAATAAAATTTTTTTAAACATGGCTTTCATTATTTAGGGATTTTTATACTCGCTCTGAATCCTTTGTCGGTTTCAAAATCAAAAGTAATAGTTCCTTTTATGGCATGAATACGGTTTTCCGCATTTTGCAAGCCTTTTTTCGAATTTAACATTTTTACTCCTTTTCCGTTGTCAGAATAATTGATCTCAATATGCGATTTTTGATTGTTGAATTTCAGAATTACAAACGTGCATTCACTATGTTTTTTCATGTTAACCATGAGTTCTTGTAGTACACGGTAAATGGCTATTTTGGCTTCTTTTTTCATATCATCCCAATTGATAGTGGAAAACTCTTGAATAATCACTCGTACAGTGTCACTTTCATATTGTTTTAGTAAATCGGTGAGTTGTTGCGCAAATTGACTGTCGGTTTTGATTTCGCTGTTTTCACGTGAGATGTTTCGTGTGCGGTTGTAAATGGTATCGAGGTTGTCAAGTAAGGCTTCTTTTTTGTTGGGATCGCTGAGGTTTTGCGATTCGGCGAAGGTAAGTGCGTTGAAAACATCGTTGGCCAGTTCGTCGTGAATTTTCTTGGCAATGCGTGTTTCTGTTTCGTAAGAGATGGTTTTTATTTTCTCTCGGTTTCTTTTTCGAATGGTTACTATGATGAAGGATGCTGCCCCGCTAAACAATAGTAACAAAACCAAATAAAGATAGCTTTTGGTTTTTTGGATTTCGAGTGCTTGGACGGCTTTGTCTGAATTAAATCTCAAGTAAGCATATTGATTTTTAGCAGATTGTCTTACTTTGATGATGCTATCATTTAATGTGGAATGAATGCGATAGTATTCTTTGAGATTATTTCCTGAAGCGTTTTTAATTAAGAAATCTAAAGCTTCTAAACGGTCGTCAGGGTTATTAACTTTTGTAGCTGATTGGTATGCTTTGAAAGCATATTGATGAGACAGTTGGGGTTGCTTATCAAAGTAGTATTCCGATAAGTGCATTAGAGAAGCCGTAAGCTCATGATTGTCATCAAGACTGTCTCGGATTCTAATGGATTGATTTAAGTAGCCTATAGCTTTTTTGTCATTTTGCTTAAAATAACAATATCCTAAATTATCCATTATTTTAGCATATTCTTTAGGATGTTTTGATATAGTATCATTTTTTAATAACGTCTCTAAAATTTGAGTTGACTTTTTATAATCTTTAGCACCCATAAGAGCTACAGCAATGTTGTTTTTGGTCATTAATATACTGTACAGATTTTTGTCATTACTTAGGTTTAAGCGATAGTATTTTAAAGCCTTTTCATAATTATTTAACTCTTCATAAACTAGAGCGAGTAAATCGTATAAACTTGACCTATAGATGCTATTTTCTTTGATTGATAAAGCTTTTGTAATTGTTTCTTCAGCTCCAACGTAGTCGGCATTGATGCACTGGATGTCTGCAATCATAGTAAGTGCATAGATTCTCTTTTCAATGTCATTTTCGTCACACTTTTCAAGTGCTTTAAAAAAATAAGTTAAAGCATTTTTGTAATCTTCTTTATTATATGATTCTCTCCCTTTTGCAGTTAAGTTATTATAGATAACATTTTCAGGGTCTTTTTTTTCTAATTGACAAGAGAAGAAAAAAACAAGTAAAAACAAAATCGGGAAATGATTTCTTTTTGGTATCATTCCCCGAAGTTATTAATTTAATTTAACAATTGAAAATTAAATTATGGATAAGAAGGTGGCGGAGGTGGCGGAGGGATGTGTCCGTGTTGTCCACCCGTATCATCGGCAACCTGGTTTTGAACTGGTTCTACATTTTCATCGGCAGTGCACGATGTCATAGCCGCACTGGCTATTAATAATAACGAAAATAAAACTATTTTTTTCATAATAAAGAATGTTAAAAATTGAACAATACTTGACCTGTTCGGGATTTTCCCGAAGGCGTGGGACTTGCTTTTTTAGCTGTCCAAAAGGGTAAACACGTGTTTGTTTTTTTGGGAAGTGAAGTGGGTGAGTACAGAACGTTGTGATTCTACTTCCCGAAGAAAAATTCGGTTCTGTACCGCTCCACTTTTTGAACTAGTTTTGTACATTTGTTCTTATCGCGAAACAGAACAAGAACTAATTCTGAGGCAAAGGAATGGGGTTTTTGTTTGAGTGTTTATAGGGAATTCCGATAATTCGAATAATGTTGAATAATGTTGGTAAATCCGTAAAATTCTTTTTCTATGACAAAGACTTCAAATGATTATTGTATTACTTTAAAGCAGAAATACGAGTTAGAGAAATCTAGAAAGTACAGTGGCTTTTTGTTTGACCCAACTCCGGGTCTACTGAAGGAATTATGTTTGATTTTTTTTGATTCTGGATTGAAGAAAAAAGATATGGAAGTATTTGAAAGTTTTTTTACTCCAAGACCAGAAAGTGGATTGAGAAAGGCTATTGAAAGATTTGATGGAGAAAAATTAAGACCCGTTTGTAATTTTTTAAAAGGAACTTCTAAAAAGACTAATAGTAATATTTTAAATCTAATAGCTGTTTTGATTGATTTTGAAGATAGGCCATTTGCTCATTTTGTAAATAGCAATAGGCAAATTGATAATCAAGATAATGTTCAAGAAGAAGAAGTTACTCATGATGAAATAAATACTGAATCAAAAACCAGTGATAAAAAGGAAAAAGAAAGACCAACACCAATTGTTTTTGTTGTAGACGATAGTCATGCAGCTGAAACTAAATCATTTGTTGGAAAAAGCTTTAAAAATACTCCAAAGAAATCAATGAAAATTGTGGGAATTGGTCTTGGAAGTATAGCAGTCCTATCTTTTGGATATACAGCAAAGAATATGATTTTTCCGAATAAAGAATGTATGAAGTGGGTGCAAGATCACTATGAAATGGTGGATTGTTTGAGCGAAGCGCAAGGTGTAGGAAGTTACGGAGCTATTGTGCCCTATAATGAGGTTGAATTTAATAGGATAGAATTAAAAGTTTGTGACACTACTCAGTTTTTTATTGATGGAAATACAGAAAAACCAAAAGTGTGGTACGATAAAGAAAAAGACGAGCTTCGGTGCTTTAATATGGATGGGATCAATCCAGAAACTGGAGATCATTTGCGACCCATTACTACTTATATGATTAGTAAATATGTTGAGTCATGTAAATGACTTGTTATTTGTTTCTCTTAAAGACGTAGATTTATTTCGGGGTCCGCCTTTTTCCATCATTTTCAAGCAAATTTGCGCGTGAAACACGTGAATTATGCGTGAATTATGCGTGAAACCAACGCCACGCACTACGTGAATGTCGCACCACGTTCCGCGTGAAATCTACGTGGCGTTCTGCGTGAAGTTGCGCCACGTTCTGCGTGAAACCTACGTGGCGTTCTACGTGAAACGTGCGTGACGCAGTGCGTGAAAGTGCGCCACGCAGTGCGTGAAAATCAGACAAACTTCACTTTTAATGGTTTGAAATAAAAGCCTTACAAAAAACCAATGAAATCCGACGGAATCCGACGGAATCCGACGGAATCCTACCAAAATCCGACGGAATCCGATTTTTGAAATTTTTGGTTGTTTGAACTTTGCAACTACACTTTTTAAAAGAAGAATATGCTTGCCGAAGACATTTTTACAATAGCATCACACCTTTCCCGTGAGGAACAGGAGCGATTGTATAATATGCTAGGTGAGAAATTAAATAAAATCAAAATCCCAAAAAAGAAAAAGAAACCACTTATTACTGATGAAGAAGCAATTGAGTATTTGTATCGGACTGTATTTTGTCGGGTGAAATAAATAAGTTACTGTGAGTTTTCAGTGCATTAAACCATAAAAATGTTCGGAAATGTTACCCGAATCCTCGGAAATGTTCGGAAATCCTACCTGAATGTTCGGAAATCTTACCCTAAAGTTCGGAAATCCTATTTTTGATATTGTGAGATGTATAAACTTTGCAAGTACATTTTTAAAAATGATTATGCTTGCCGAAGACATTTTTACAATTGCATCGCACCTTTCCCTTGAGGAACAGGAGCGCTTGTATTGTATGCTAGGCGAGAGATTAAATAAAATCAAAATCCTCAAAAAGAAGAAGAAACCACTCATTACCGATGAAGAAGCTATTGAATATTTGTATCGGACTGTATTTTGTCGGGTGAAATAAATGGGTTATTATATGTTTTTCAGGTTTTTAATCCATAAAAAACAAACGTCAATGTTAATAGAATGTTTACCGATATTGGTAAAATGTAAGCAAATGTTATACGAATGTGAGCAAAAGTGAGCAAAAGCGGGCAAAAGTGAGCGAATCTTAAATCCACTATTTAAATAACCCCAAACTTTACAGGTATACCTTACTAATAGTTATGCTTGCCGAAGACATTTTTACAATCGCATCACATCTTTCCCGCAAGGAACAGGAACGTTTGCATCTTATGTTGAGCGAGAAACTAAATAAAATCAAATTCCCAAAAAAGAAAAAGAAGCCACTTATTACCGATGAAGAAGCGATTGAATATTTGTATCGGACAGTGTTTTGTCGGGTGAAATAAAAAAAAGCTACATCTTTTTGGATGTAGTTTTTCTATTCATTGTGGGCACGGATTGCAAATCCGCGCATCATTGTGAAGATATATCTGTGCTATCGGGAATCGGGCTGGTTAACACTCTATTCAGCTAAAATTTTTGTTTAAGCAACACTTTTAATAGATTACCCTTTATTCATTACCGTAGTAGAGAAAAATTACATTTATCGTATCGTCATAATTACCAGTGAGATTCATGCAATTAGTATATTTATTATAATATCCAATTGTCATCTTCATATAAATGACTTTAATATTTTGATGAGTCCTTTTATAAATTGAGTATTTTCCTTTTGATGTGATTTTAATGTCCTCAAACAATAAGGCATTTTCTTTGTCTTCGATACTAAGATTTTTTGATAAATCAACAAAATTGTATTTATCAACAATGATTGTGTCGTTAACTGAATCAGGAGCATAAAATACTGGAAAATAAACATTTTTTTTGCTTATTTTTATTATTTTATCGATTTCGATAGCTCTATTATTTTTAATATTTAAATTTTCTGCACTAAATATTTGACCAGGTTTTATAGAATTTTTTTTAATTGCCTTAAAATAGCTGAATGTTTTCAATTCTTCTATATTCAAAACATCAACATTTTCATCGAATTCCATTTTGAAATTCTGACAATAAACTAAATTTGCCATTAACAAAACAAATAGTAAATATTTTTTTTTCATTAGTTTACCGATTTTAATATTATGGTTCCTTTGCTTAAAAAATCTCCTTTTCCTTTATACTGCCCAACCACTTTTACACTATATTTTGCATTTCTTTCACCTATTTCCAATTGTTCTCCATTCATTTCTGAATTAAGAGAGCCCCCGCTGCGCAAAGTCTCCTGACTTTGAGCAAATTTATTGCTACTTTTCGTAACTATTGTATTTCACAACCGAACTTGACTTTAAAACATTTACAACAGGAATTTGAACAATCTCAACATCAATTATTCCTTTCAAATCTATGTAGTTCGATGCGCTAGAATAAATATAATCTTGAGGATTAGAGACAATACCTGCACGAACAGGATTAAAATGAATGTAATCTATTTTTGACCACATGAATTTTTCAGAATAAATCTCTTCCGCATGGTTACCTAATTGCCAAAATTGAAAATTTTTATTCCTTGAATGACTTTCGGTTGCTAATTTAAAACGCTCCAACATCCATTCTCTTCGGCTTTCGGGTTCTGATTGTATCTTTTCTAAAATTGTTTTGGAGGTGAATTTCTTAAAATCTCGAATTAAATCGGATAACTTTCCTTCATTTGATTGAACAATCATGTGAATGTGATTGCTCATTATCACATAACTGTATACAGTCATTCCTTTGTTTTTGATGCAATATTCAAAACACTCAATAACACAATCTCTGTAGCTTTTTCTTGAAAAAACATCTACCCAATCAACAATTGTGACAGTCAAAAAATGGGGCAAGCTTTGGTCTCTTATAACATATCCTTCTTTCATGGCGTTTAAAATTGAATTAAAAATAGGAAACTTTTCGTAAATTAAAATTATCTATTGAAAAAAAGCGCAAAGTCAGGAGACATTTGCGCAGCTTTTCATGGGAACACTTTGCGGAGCTGGTTAATTATACATAGGAAAGTTTTTACTTATCCAAGTTCCTTGTAAGTTTTTAATAGTTGGAATCATAGTTTTATCTGATTATAATTATTTGATATAAAGTTATAACTAAAGAATAACATATCCCAATTGATTAAATTTCGTGAGCTTTCATCAACTAAAATTTAATATTAACTACTAATTAATTATAAAAAAAACCACCTATTTAGGTGGTTTAAATTTTTGATAATATTTCAATCACAACTTATCCATTTTTGTTTATTTAATTTTTTTTCAGATGGCTTGTTCATGTTTTCATCTAATATTTTTATACTCTCATTCAAATAGGCCACTTCCTTTTCTTCGGATAAATTATTCTTTTTTAAAAAAGAAATTATTTCTTGCATTATCTCTAATGAATCCCCAGAGGTTAATATTTTAAACTTATTTCCATTTTTAAGAAGAAGATACTTTTGTCTACTTGGTTCATTAGAACAAAAATATATTCCAATTTCATTATAGCCCAAAACTTTCTTTTCGACTATTTCTAAAATATGTACTGAATTCCCATTGGATTCCTTATTGTTAAGTTTGTCTTTTTCAACAAAGAAAGAATTCAACTTTTCTCTAATACAATTTTCAACTTGAATATTTTTTGTTTGCGCAAAATTATTCACAACTGTAAAAAAACATGCTATAAGAATTATGCTTAGTCTTAAATTTATTACTCTTGTTATCATAATTATTGTTTTTTATTCTCTTTTGTCTCTTCTATAATTGCTGTATGAACTTTGGAAGGGTCTTTCTCATGGTCACCACCTTGAGCCCAAATCAATACGTTACCTTTATTAGTATGTCCTATCTCATGACCAAAAATCGCACCAATTATTTCAGAAAAATTAAATCCTTCGGGTACCTTAGTACCATATAACGACGCACTCGTTTTAGAATCTTTATCATTAGAAACCTCAGAAACTTCATCAATATTCTGCATATAAAATGTAATAGTTGATTTAGAAAAAGAAACATCCTCAACCTTACCTGTATCTGGGTCTTTACCCTCCATTAAATTAGTGAATGTAGTTTCTGCTAACGTTATATTTCCTTTTTTGTCCACAGGTTTGTCCGTTGTATTCAGAACTGTCTCTACAGGTGTTGTTGAATTCACTAACGTATTAAACTGGGCTTTACCTGTATCGGTTTGGTTTAATGATTTAGCTAAATTTCTGTGATTGTTAGTTGCAAATTCGGTAAATCCTCCTTTGCCATCATTCAGTTTAGGGTCATACACAACATTATTTTTAGCATCAACCCACTCAAGTCCTTCCAACTCTCTACCGTCTACAACTCTGTTTTCTGAAAAATTGTAAACTCCATTATAAGCATATTTCTCGGATAATGGGTCAACGCTCATAAACCTACCAATAGCATAATCATAATTTCTCCACTTAAAACTGTCCCAGTTCAGCCCCAGCTCGTCTTGGCGTTCCTGACCTTGATACTTATACTGATACGCCGTTGTAAAAAACGAAGGCACATTTTTAATTTTTAAGAACTCTTCTTCTTCTTTAAACGTTTTTAAAGTACCGTTGTAATTGGTATGTTTTAACCCAAATGGGTAATAATGGTTCTCTTCTAAAATTTTCAATTCGCTAGTGTCAGGATCAATAGCATAACTTACTCTGATATTTCCTAAATGATCGGTATAATTAAATACATAACTTATTTTGTACTGATCACTTAATTGACAATTCTCGCAATACGTTGTATTTACATAACCTTCTGCCGTTGGGAAGAACTGTAATATTTGGTTTTTATATTGAAATCCATTCATATAATCCGTTTTGTCTTGCGAGCCTACATTTACATCGACAACATATTTTTTCACTTTTCTTCCTGTTGCATCGTAAAGATACGAAATTGTTCCTGTAGTTCCAAAATCAATGATTACGGGTAAGTTCAAATGGTTGTACGTAATAAGTCCAATTCCTTTATTGGCATCGCTAATCATGTTGCCATTGGCATCATAACCATAATCGGTTCCAGTAGTCGGACTGTCTTTGAATCCCATCGGGTCAGCCGAGTCATCACGAACTTCTTTCAGTATATTGGTGTTAGGAAAATAGTCGTAATCCAAATCGTCAATCTCAAGAGTCATGTTTTGTTCGTCTAAATTTCCATTACGATTCAGGTCGGTGATATTACCGTTTTTATCGTATTTCAAATATTCATCATAACTATTGGTCACAATAATCGGAAACTCGTCTTTTTGATAAATGGCATCAGTCAATCGGTTCAAATGATCATAGGCATAACCGTATTTGCGCACCGCATTATCACTATTGGTTCGCCAAAAGGTCTCCGAAATGTTTCCGTTGTACAAAGGAACTACTGTTCCTTCAACACTAAGTTCGGGTGCATCATAGCTTATACGAAACGCAAACAAATCTTCGGGATCAGTGCCAATGGTTAAATCTCGTATGTTGTTGATATCGGTCAACCAACCTCTAATGTTGTAGCGGTAATCTACTTTTTGCAGGCCTACAAAAGTGGTAAAATCTTCACCACCTACTTGTTTGGTAATGAGTTGACCTAATTCATCGTATTCGTTATGAGCCAACAATTGCTTGCCATAATTACCCA
Source organism: Flavobacterium sp. (assembly GCF_035299245.1). Classification (GTDB taxonomy): domain Bacteria; phylum Bacteroidota; class Bacteroidia; order Flavobacteriales; family Flavobacteriaceae; genus Flavobacterium. The sequence goes on from NZ_DATGWY010000020.1 coordinate 33,038, forward strand.
CGGTATGATAATGATTGAGCAATCGCCCTTGTGGTGTGTACTCAAATTCTTCTAAGGCTGTTACCAAGTAGCCACCATTTTCTCTTAGGTGATTTGTAAGTGTTTTCAAAACTAGACCTTCAAAATTGTATTTGGTTTTTACTTCGGTATAGCCACCCATATAATTAAAGGTTTTGGTCAAAATAGGGCGGTACTTTTTATTGTCGTAAAAGGTATGAGTAATCTCAAACAATACACTGCTAGGGTTTTCTAAAATTCGTACCCAAGAACCTGTGGCCAATCCTTTTACATCGCTCGCTGCCGTTTTGCCATAAATAGTTGCAGTAGGCACCGCCATTGCATTAGGATAGGTATAATTGTCGTAGTAATTAATGGTGAGTAATTTTAAATCGGTGGTTGGGTACACCACATTGGAGTAACCTGTATTGATGCTTTCTATACTCGCGTTCGATTTGTATTCATTGACAACGCTTGCTCCCGCATAATCCGTTTGAACACTTTTTCTGAGTGCATTAGTAATATTAGCCTGAGGTTTCCATGCTGTATAAACAGGTCGATTAAACGCATCGTATTTGGTAATCATCCAACCTGTATCGGTTCCGCCAAAAGGGTTGAAAGCAGGTCCTGTTGCAACAACTCGGTCAATTTTATCGTATACGATGTACTCTTTTTGCTTTCCGGGCAGCTTCTTTTCCACCAATCGGTTGCGGTAATCGTATTTGTATTGGTAACACAAACCATCTAAAACGGTAGTTGCTGTACTGCCTTCGGATAGCGGAGGAAGCACATAGGTTAGATTGCCGTATTGGTCGTAAACATAATAAGTGTCGTGGGCTTCATCATTATTGTAGGTGCGTTTTAAAACTACTTTGCCTTCTTTGTCTTTGAACTCAACTGTAGTATTGTTGTTACCATCGGTTAATTCCCAGTTTTCATCCTTGGTAATGGTTTTGTACAATTGGTTTGGCAGATAATGTGAAGTTCCACTTTCCGAAAATCCAGTCGTATACAAGCCTTCCGAATCACTCCAAGTAGCAACGGCTCTAAACAATTTTACTTCAAGTGTATCATTGGTTTGGTAGTCAAACTTAATAGTATGATCATTATTCGAATTAGGGTCAACGACCCAAGAGTTTCCTGGCGCACCTTGTTTTAACAAACGGTTGAGTGGTGAAGCTTCAAACACTTTTTGACTGTACGAAACCTGTTGGGAATAAGGTGTGTATTGCGCTTGTGCTGCAATAGCATTGGGTATAAAATCGAGGGTATTAGTTTGAGTGGTGTAAGGTAGATATTCCTTTTCTTGTCTGCCGAATTGATCATAAACAATAGGTGTTACAATGTTTTTCCCAGAAGCTGATTGCGCATTTGCAATTTGCTGAATGGGTCGACCAAGTCCATCAAAATAGGTAACGTTAATGACGCTATTTTGCGCTAACGAATCTTTGTAAGTAACCGATTTAATATAATTTTCGGTAGTAGTTTGACCAATAACCAGAATTGGTAGTAAAACGATAAGGTAAATTAACTTCTTCATGGCTATTAGTTTTGAGTTTTATAATGATAATCGTTTTCAGCAAGCTTATAGCCGTCTTTATCATAAACCGCTTTAAGTCGACCAAACGTGTCATATTCATAGGTTTGGACATCACCTTTTGGGTCGGTGATTGTATGAACACCCACTAAAGGAATGTAGGTGATAGTGGTAATCATGGCATTGGGTAAAGCGGTTCGGAGTGCGTTTAAAGCGCTTATCAAATTGGCTTCATCTGTTCCGTTAGATAGAGTTTGTAAGTTTGAAACATATGAACTCACCTGTGCATAGGTTGCATTTTCAATTTTGGCAATAGGTTGTGTTTTATTATAACCCCAAATGTACGACAAGACAGTACCGCCTTCTTGTTTGAGTTGGAGCGGATTGAAATTGAATATTATGAAGCCCTACATTTTTATCAACAAAATATGATTAGTAGTGCGCACACAAAAATTATTAATGCTTCAACTAGATTGAACATGATAAAAAAGATGCCAGACACAACAAGATTAGTCGATGAGATTTTTCTTAAGAAACAAAAACAAATTAATGTTTTAACACATATGATTATTAATTATAAATAAAAAGCTATGGAAGAACAATTACAATTATTGAAAGAGCAAATAGAAATTCGTATTAGAAATATAGATAGTCGTAGGATTTACTATAGGAAACGATCATTTTTTTCATTTATTAGCACATCAGTTTTAGCCGCAATAAGTACGCTTTTGCTTGGCTTAAATTTTATGAATTGGAAAGAAGAGATTCGTATATGCGTTTTAGTAATTACAAGCCTTATTACAGTAGTAAATACCTATAACTCTTTTTTTAATTACAAAGAATTATGGGTGGCCAATAATGACGCTTTAAATCAGTTTCGAGAATTAAATTTTAATATTGAATACTTCCAAAAAGGGAAAGTAGAAATTGATGATGCCACACTAACAGCGTTTAAAAATCAATATCAAACAATTTTAAATGAATTAAATCAGGTTTGGCACAAAAGCCGATTAGATAAAAAATAATCTTAATAAAAAAGGTGACCATTTGGTCACCTTTTTTATTTTGTATTGAAAATCAGAGTGTTGAAATTAATTTTTGTTGAGACAATATTTTTACCCATAACATTTATTTGTAATATATTATGTTCTTTGCGTATCCACCAGGATAAACCAAATGGTCCTCTGTTCTTATAGCATCTACCGCTTCAAAACGCATTAATTTTTCTCTCTTATCAGGACCATCTAACCAAATTGTACAATGTCTTCCATCTTTTTCAACACCAAAGATTAAATGATTATAATTAGTGAGTTTATTGTTTTTTGGGTTAATGTATGGAGTAGTATAAATTTTCACAAATTTTTTTGGTAAAGGAATGTTAGTGTACAAGTAAATACTGTCTTTAGGCTTTTCGCGATACCAAAAGGTTTGAATTAATACGGGTAATTGAAACTTATTTGTTTTTAAATCCATATCATTAATAGTCATATAGCTATTTCCGTAGGTAACTATCTTGCCTCCATAAATTTCATTTTCTTTTGATTTGTATAGTTGATCATTACTAGTAAAAACCCCTTCTTTTGATATAAGATGCGCCCAACCAAAAACCATAGTTGTGTCTACTGTATAGTATCCTAATCCCAAAGCATAGCGGGGATCTGATTTTTGCCAATTGCTGTAATCTAAACCAACTTTTTTATAATATTCGTTTGAAATTTTACTTATGCCATCTTGTGCTATACAATTGGAATCTATTTTTGTAAAATTGGCAACACCTCGTTTAATTTCGATGTTGTTTAAAAAAACACAAAAATTGCCCCCTGGAGCAAAGTTTACAGTGAAATCGAAACTATTGTATTTTTCTTTTTCTTTTAATTTTTTGTTTATATAATTACTAATAAAAGTGGATGGAAGTTTTAAACCACCTTCGTACCGATTACATGTGAGTTTATCTGTCCATTCTACAAATATACTGTCGGGATAATCACCTTTACCGCGGATACTTTGATTAGAATCGCTTGAACCCCATCCGAGATTGTCTCCAACATTACTATCAGAAATTCCACCAACTCTACTTCCATTTTTAAAAAATGAAGCAATTGGGTAATGTGCGGTATAAAATTTTGGAGCTCCAAGACAAATACCTATATCAATTCTTTGCTCTTCAATTTTTGTTTTTTTATCCTTACAACTTAAAAAAGTTATAAATAAGATACTACTAAGGAGATAAAATTTCTCTTTCATAAGGGGTCATTGTTTTATTTGATAATCTTGGATGGTTTATATATGCCATTTTGTTGATAAATTCCACTTCATTTAGGTTGTAAGTTACTTCATAATTATATTTTTTAACTACAACTGGTAACTGAAATTCAGGTTTGTTAAAATTAGAAGATAAATGAATATATTCATGCCTTATTTTATTAATTATTTCTGTTGTTAGTTTGCTTTTAGCTTTTACAATCTTTTTATTATACAAAAGTTCATACTTTTCAGTCGCAACCTCAAGAACAATCCTTAAGTAATCTTCTAAATCTTTTGGCACAATGTATTCAAATGGTTGGGGTTTAGTTTTACTTTCTTTGTTTTTTATTTCATTTAAATCATTAACCAATGGGACTCCCGCTTTTTGACTAATTTGTTTCATTACAGTTAAAGATACTGTTGAGTATCTTGGTTTAATTATTCTATTTGCTTCTAATCGCATTACTACACCATTTACCACACTAGTGTCTATATTGTTAATTTTAATCTTCTTTGTGATTTCTCCTATTTTTTTAAATTCAATTTCATTTTCTTTATTGCAAAAACCATCTTTGATAAAAAAGTTTTTCATTTCTTTTTCTTTTTTACCAATTTTAGGATAGTAAGTTTCTTCTTCATTTGTACCCGTTACAACTTTAAATAAATGAATTTTGGTATATTCCTTTTGCAAAGCAGCATAACCACCGCCAATATCTGAATGCGCACCTAACATTGGTATAGTTATGCCATAATTAGTTTTTGTAAGCGGAAAATTTTCTCTCCACTCGTCACGTGCTGTAAGATGCAAAACCCTTTTGATATTAAGCTTAGAAATGTCAATATTTGCTTCTTGAAGGCTTTTAACTTTTATTAACTCATTATACTCTTTTAGTTTGTCTAAATTAAAATCACCATAGTATTTGCTGATAAATTGAGAAACTACGGTGTCAAACAAACCTAAAAACCGAATGCTTACTTTATTATTATCTTCTACGGTTGAAAAATCGTCGGTAAATTTGTAATAAATTTTTTTATTTTTGAATTCATCACCAAGCATACCTAACGTATAAGATTGCGATTTTGGCATAAATTTATCATTTGACGAAACTCTTGTATTAACTATTTTGACAATTTTATTTTTGGAATTAGGCTCATTACTTTTAAAATTTGTAGTAATTGAATTTACACCTATTATTTCATTACAAAAATGACGAGCTGCTGCTGCACCACGACTAAAACCATATACATCAAAAGTGAGACTTCCTATAGCATAATTTTTGTTTTTTAATATGTCTGAAATTTGTCTGGAAATTTCAATACAAGCTTCTTGTACTTTGCCAATAACACCTCTCTTGTATATTCCAAAACCTGAACCTAAAATGTCATCATCTTCTTCCTCTAGTGTACCTATACCTTGAACATATTGTCTAATATAATAAGTATTTTTGTCTTTAGTTTTTTCTAAACCTATTTTGTATAGATCATGTAATAAAGCAACATTACTATAAGGATTCCAATAACTAGAATCCGTTTCTGCAATAAAATCCTTTTTTTTACTTTTTACTTTTGTCGGTTTATATTCTTGTTCGATTACATTGTTATTTTTGTCTAAATGCTTATAATAAACTAAATCAGAATTAAAACGATTATTACCGGTTCCATCAAAAAAAACACCAATAACAAAATCAATTTTTGTTTTACCAATTAAGTAGTCCGTTTCCTCCGTATTTTCTTTATTACCTAAACCAAGTCTTTTTACTTTATGAGTTTTTTGTGGCGAATTTATATTTTGCATAGTTTAAGAATTTTAAAAAGGTGGTGGAGTCTCCACCACCTTTTATTATTTAATTAGTTAGGATACAAAGTTGTATCACTTGTACCAGTACCTAAAAGCTGTGCGTTTTCTTGTAATGTGAAAGCTGTGTCAACTTCTAGTTGATCGGGGTTTTCACAGTTTTCAGGTTCGGTTTCAGGAAAAATTGGTAATGGCTTATTAGGGTCAGCATCTAATCCTGTAGAGTGAGCCTGTATAATAGTAAGCGTCGTAGGTATTCTAGTAATCCAGAATTTGCCTTGTGGTAATCCTGTTGGCTCAATCATTTCTGCTGCAATACTCATGTATAAAGGGTCGCCAATTATTGGGCTTTCTCCGCCCATCCATACTTTTCCAGTTTCTAAGAAATATTGAACAGCTTCTTCAAAACCAGGCTTAACTGTTACTATTACTCTTGCCATGCCAGATTGCAAGAAACTTCTAAATAAAGGATCAACATTTTCAGTTAAATAGAGTTCTTGCCATTGGCTTCTTTCAGCCCAAAAATAAGGATAGAAGGTATAATCTTTAGTACTCCACTCAAAGGCTTGTTCTAAAAATTTAGCGGTAGATGTGTATTTGTCTAAATCTTCACTTAAAATTACTTTGAAGTCTTCCATTTTAACTCCTTCACCATCATGGTCAAAGTCTTCACCAATACCTGACAGATAATTTTGTAATAAATAGGCAATACAATTGTGTTTTAACACATCTCCTTCAATAATACGGTAAAAATTACTTATTATATCTTTTTGCTCTTCTTGTTTGGCATTTTGTTCTGATTCAATAGCTGCTACATTCTCATTATGTTCAGCTAGTGCATTTGTATAGGCCTCGATTATTAGATTGAAGTTTTCTAGTTTCCAAGCATTGATAAACTCATCCGACAACTTACAATAAAAAGTTAAATATAAGGTAAACTCATATATATTAATTCCGTTATACATGAAAACATTCTCTCCAAAATAGTTTAAACCATTGATAGTAGTTGTCCCGTCATACGAACTATTATAGGACTGAAAAGAAACATTTCCACCTTTACAGTCGCTACAAGTTAACATTGATTGACCTATAAAAAGCTTTTTCTTTACATAATAACCTATTTTTAATGAAGTTGCTGTATAATTAGTTTCTATACTTAAAGCAGTACTTACGGGATTGAATTGTTGGAAAGAATTTGGGGTTCCTTTAATTTCATGATAAACTTCCTTATTTTGTTGCGGTAATTCTGTAAGTGTAACTCCATAAATATTTGCCCAATACTCTAATAGTTCATTTGTAGCAGTTGAAGCATTTGGCATTTTATGTGGAGCTTCTGCTGTACGTGGATCGACTGGAGCAACTATGGTATTTCCTTTTATGGCAGTTGCAATTCTATGTAATCTTGCAGGTTCAGGAATCATGAACTCAAACATTGTACGTTTACCGTAATTATAGATTTGGTTTTTCATTTTTTTATCTACCCATCTATAAACGCCTGTAATATGTTGTGGTCTTGCTGCTTCTGCATTATCAGTTTCGGTTACTTTACCTCTATTATCATATTCATGTACATTGGTTAAATTTACTTCATGAATAATTTTACTGATTCTTTCCTCAGAAATTTTAGACTGAACTCTTTCCATTGCTTTTTCAGTAACTTCTTGTGATTTTGTGACAACTTGTCGATTACTTATGAATTGTGCATTCGAACTAGCATAAGCAGTTCCAATATCAATTTTCCAAATTTTCTCTTTGCTAAAGTTTGCATGAGCATTAAAACTAGTTAGTTTATCAATCTCTTTAGCAACTTCAGTTTGCATTTCTGATCGGTTTACTTTAGTAGTATCAGATATTTTCTCTACTTCTTGAGTTTTTTGTGTAGTAATGGTATCTTCTGTACGAGTAAGCTCACTAATTGATTTATGACGTAACTCGCTAGCCATTACATTTTCTATGTTTGAAACTTCTCCCGGTATATAAGCATGTACGCTTTGAACTACTTTCATGTATTCAGCTACTCCTAATCGTTTTAGTCCATAATGCTTATCATTTGTTGGTGTATTTTCAACAGGGTTGCCAATATTAAGTTCTTTAAGAGATAAAATGCCTGATATTATGGTCGATGTCTTTTCTTCAATATTAAATAGATTATTATCAGCAGGTAAGTTTAAAGTCGTTTCTCTTCCATTAGTAAAGAAAACTTGAATACTCATATTTGTAATAGAAGTGTATTTATCTTTTAAGATATGTGGGAATGAAAGTTTATTATTCACAACTTGGATACTACCTATGGCTTGAGTTTCAATTCCAAAATTGGTGTTTGCAGTAACTATAGCATGGCTTACTGACCAAGAACTACTCTCAACATTAATTTGAAAAGCAATATATCTAAATACTGTAAAAAAATTAGATATTAAAAATGATGAACTTAACGAATAAGATAAATGAGGTAATTTATTAGTAGTATTTTTAGAAACAGGAATTAAAGTGCCTCCAATATTAACAAATTCATCTTGTGGCAAGAACGATTCTCTTAATACTCTTTCATTGATAATAGATATATGATTCTCAATTTTTTCAAATATTTCATTATAACTATCACTATTGAAGGTAAATAAATTGTCGTTTATTGATAGTTCATCATCACTATTAAATTCTATTTCAGCATTTGTTAGATCTATTTCAGACTCAATAGTTTCAGATGTAAAATTTTGCAAGAAAAAAGCAAAAGATATTGTGCTTAATTGCGTTTGAATATCTTCCCAATTCAATTCTTTTTTGTACTTAAAGTTAAAGCTTGGTAATTCGATTCTACTTAACGCGTCATAAGCTATTTTTAGTTCTGCCTCAGTAGCCTTATTTTCTTCTAATTGTTCAATAATATCTAATTGTTTTTGATAAGCTAGGATAGTTACTCCGTTATCTTTATTGTATTTTTCTTGAGCTAACTTTAAGGCTTTATTATAATTTTTGTTATAATTATTTCGAATAGATACTAACTCTTTTTTTAATTGTATTAAATTTTCCTTTTCAATTATACTATATTGTTCTTTCTCAAATTTTTCTGATTCCATAGCCATGAGAGTATTGTTTCTCATAGATATTTTTTGATTAGAACCAATAGAATTTATAGCTTCCGATTCTTTATTGAAAATCGATGAAGGAATTACAATAATAGCATTTAAAGCTATTGAAACAAAATCATCAGTTTCATTAATTTTTTTACGTTCTACAGTGGCATTCAAAGTTTGTACATAACCTACATGCAAGGCCTTTATGATATAAGCCAAAACTTCTTTTAAATAAAAATCTTTTTGAGTAAGAAACTGATAAATAAAATTATCCCATATATCTTTAACGTTCTCGGACCTTACGCTTATGCTTTGATAATCATTCTTACAAATTGTTAACTCATCAGCTGTTAGTTTTTCTTGTTTAGAAATCGATTTGCCTATCTTCATTAAGTTGTTAAACACCCCTGTTTCTAATTCTTCTATATTTTTAATAGAATCAGGCTCAAAATTAGCAGCAGCATCTAATAATGCATTATAACGCGCTTGACTTTGAGCTGTTATTACTTGGTCGAAAACACCTTCCATTCTCTCAGGGCGTTGAATAAACTTGAAGTTGTCTCTATCCGTTTCAACAAGATTCGGGTTTCTTAAATTAATAAATCTGAATAATGTTTCATGATTGTTGTTTGTGCTCATAATTTTTTAATTAAAAGGATTAATAATATTTTATTTGTATTTATGTATTGAAAAAGTAAAGAATTCCAATAGACTAATCATTGCTTGATATTGTAAATAACTGAGTGGGACTTGACCTAAGAAACACTTACAAAACGTGTTTCATTATTCCATAATTTATAATGGGTGATTTGTTGTAATTTTTGTTTTATTAATTTTGAAATTTTTAAACCAAGTCTATTGATAATTAAATCTTTGATCCCCTTGTCTATTTTATAAATGCCGTCTTACTTAGTTTTAATTAAACTTAATCCGTCAATCAAACTTTTTTAATACTTTTAAATTACTATTTCTAAAAAAAAAGCTATAACTTCTTTTAAGATTAGATCAAGTTGATATTAATTATATACTTTTGAAATAAAGTAAATACACTTATTAAAAGAAGGTCTCTGATTCGAGAATTAGATTTCTCAATTGTCTTATTTTAAAGTCTATTATTTTCATTTGAAAATATAACGTATTTAATTTATTAAAAGTATGACCTACTTTTTGTATTATTTTTAATTGAGTTATAAGTCTCTTATTTTTTGTTATTTTCCTTCTAAAGACTTCTAAAAGTTAATTAAGTTTTAAGTCCAAAATATTTAAATGAAGTTCCAATTATAGAGTTTCTTTAATTTTCACAAGTTTAATAAAGTGTATTTTGTATTTTCATTAAATGAGTTTAATACAAGTGAGTTACTAGATTCTTCCCAAAAATAGTACTTCCATTCTTCTTTGCCTTTAGCATTGAGTAAATCATACATACCCCCATGAATCTTCTTTTTTATCTAATCCTTTGTTAAAAGAATAAACACCAGCCAAAATGAATCCACCATCATTAGTCAGTGCAATACTTTGCAACAAATCACTACCCGAACCACCAAAACTTTTCTGCCAATCCAAATCGCCATTTTCATTCATTTTCCAAACCCAATAATCCAAATCACCTTTGTTATTATCGGATTTGTTACCTGTTTTGTTTGAGAGTGAACTTCCAGCGAGTATAAAACCATAATCGGCTGTAGGAAGTGCATCCATTAAATAATCGGCATGTAGTCCGCCGTAACTTTTCTCCCAGAGAATTTCTTGGGCAGTAGACGATTCTGTCAATACAAAAATCAACAGAATAAGCAGTAAATAGGATTTTTTCATCAAAAAAAGGTGTTAAATAGAGGTATTAAAGAACTTGACAAATGCGAAACTCAAATATTGCGGAATTTTAAAAAATGCAATAGCGTAGTTTTACGTGTTTTTACTTTGGAAAAGTAAAAAATAACATCAGTAACGAAGTACACAAAAAGTGTACATTTTGTTAAATCTCAGTTAAGCAACAATTTTAAACAAATACGTAAGAATGGGAAAGAGGAAAAACACCCTTTTTTGTAGAGGAAAAACACCTTTTTTTAATTTTAAATAGAAAAAATAGTTTCTCCAAAAAGAACTGTTTAAAACAAAAAATGACTAAATTTGCACTGTAAATCACAGTACACGATTTCGTACACACTTTTATAAGGTTTTTGCAATTTTGCGGGGTAAAGGGAGTTGAAAAATCCAACTCATAACCCGAAGGTCACAGGTTCGAGTCCTGTTCCCGCTACTAAAATCAATTAAAAACCGAAAACACTACTTGCGTTTTCGGTTTTTTTATTCTCAATCAAAATGGAACACAAAGCCGGTTTTGTCAACATCATAGGAAATCCTAACGTAGGAAAATCAACACTTATGAACGCTTTTATTGGCGAACGTTTGTCAATAATTACTTCTAAAGCACAAACGACTCGTCATCGAATTCTCGGAATTGTAAACGGAGACGATTTTCAAGTTGTGATTTCTGATACGCCAGGAATCATCAAACCTGCTTACGAAATGCAGAAATCAATGATGGATTTTGTAAAATCAGCTTTTGAAGATGCAGATGTGTTGATTTATATGGTTGAAATTGGCGAAAAAGAACTTAAAGACGAGGCGTTTTTTAATAAAATTATCCATGCTAAGATTCCGGTGTTGTTGCTGTTGAATAAAATCGACAAATCCAATCAAGAACAACTCGAAGAGCAAATTGATTTGTGGAAAGAAAAAGTGCCTAATGCCGAAATTTATCCGATTTCTGCTTTGGAAAACTTTAATGTAAAAGAGGTTTTTGCTCGTATTTTGGAATTGCTTCCCGTTTCTCCGCCGTATTATCCAAAAGACGCTTTGACCGATAAACCCGAACGTTTTTTTGTCAACGAAACCATTCGCGAAAAAATCCTATTGAACTACGATAAAGAAATTCCATACGCTGTAGAAATCGAAACGGAAGAATTCTTAGAAGACGAAAAAATCATCCGAATTCGCTCAGTAATTATGGTGGAACGCGATACGCAAAAAGGAATTATCATCGGACACAAAGGCGCCGCACTCAAAAGAGTCGGAATGCAAGCTCGTGAAGATCTGGAGAAGTTTTTCGGCAAGCAAATTCACATCGAGATGTTCGTCAAAGTCAATAAAGACTGGCGTAACAGTGCGTATCAGTTGAAACGATTTGGCTACAACCAAAAGTAATTAGCCTATTATTTTCTGACATTCTCTTTCCAATTCCTCCATTTGACCATAACCATTGGCTCTGGTTTGACGCGCAATGACGTACAATAAAATCCAACAAATGACCATCGATATCATAATGATAACGTCGTTTACTATCGATTGATTCAGTGCGTAATCGGAAAAGGCAAACATCAAAAAAGTGAGAAATATGCCCGCAATTATAAAATGCAGAAAAATAAAAAACGTCCACATAGTTTGTGCGGGTCCAAATAATCCTCTGATGTGAGTGGCATTTTTCTCATTTCCTTCTTTCTCTTCTAATTCAACCGACAAATACGGCGACCAATAGCGTTGTTTTTCTCCTTTAATGGTAAATTGAATGTGGTTGTTTCTGATTTTCATCAAAAAATCGGGTGAAATGACTTTAGAATAGTCCACAAATTTTTGTCGAACTACTTCAATGTTTTCGTCAATGTCTTTGTAAAACCGCAGACGTAAACGGATGGAATTTTCAGTGTTCATGCTGTAAAGTTGGTTTGGTTTGTTACCTCTAAATTAAAAAAATATCACTTTACATCCTGCATCCACAACCAACTTTATTACCTTTGCAGCTTATTTTAAAATCATTATGAATAACATTGTAGCCATTGTAGGAAGACCAAATGTAGGGAAATCCACTTTTTTTAACCGATTAATCCAACGCAGAGAGGCGATTGTCGACTCGGTAAGCGGAGTAACTCGTGACCGTAATTACGGAAAAAGTGAATGGAATGGAAAAGAATTCTCCGTAATCGATACGGGTGGATACATCAAAGGATCTGACGATATTTTTGAAGCTGAAATCCGCAAACAAGTTGAATTGGCCATAGACGAGGCCGATGCGATTATCTTTTTAGTGGATGTAGAAGAAGGCATTACACCCATGGATTCGGAAGTAGCCAAATTACTACGTAAAGTAACCAAACCGGTTTTGCTTGCCGTAAATAAAGTAGACAATTCCATGCGTGAAAAAGACGCAGTCGAATTTTATAATTTAGGGTTAGGTGAATATTTTACTATTGCCGGTATGAGCGGTAGTGGAACAGGCGAATTACTTGACGAATTAGTAAAAGTATTACCTGATTTACCTGAAACTACCGAAGAGGAAGAAGCGCTTCCGCGTTTTTGCGTAGTGGGACGACCGAATGCCGGAAAATCATCGTTCATCAATGCCTTAATTGGAGAAGATCGATACATAGTTACCGACATTGCAGGAACTACTCGTGACGCCATCGATACACGATACAATCGTTTCGGATTCGAATTCAACTTAGTAGATACTGCTGGAATTCGAAGAAAAGCCAAAGTAAAAGAAGATTTAGAGTTTTACTCGGTAATGCGTTCCGTGCGTGCAATCGAACACAGTGATGTGATTATTTTGATTATTGATGCCACACGCGGATTCGAAAGTCAGGATCAAAACATCTTTTGGTTGGCCGAAAAGAATAGAAAAGGTGTAGTGATTTTGGTCAACAAATGGGATTTAGTTGAAAAAGATACGATGTCAACCCGAGATTACGAAAATAAAATCCGAAAAGAATTAGAACCGTTTACCGATGTGCCGATTATTTTCATTTCAGCATTGACCAAACAACGTTTGCTAAAAGCGTTGGAAGAAACGGTAAAAGTACACGAGAACAGAAAACAACGTATTTCAACTTCGAAGTTCAACGACCATATGTTGAAACTCATCGAAAGTATGCCGCCACCAGCGTTAAAAGGTAAATACGTAAAAATAAAATACTGTATGCAGTTGCCAACACCAACACCTCAGTTTGTGTTTTTCGCCAATTTGCCACAATATGTAAAAGAACCATATAAACGTTTCCTCGAAAATAAAATCCGCGAAAACTGGGACTTCTCTGGTGTGCCGATTGATATTTACATTCGTGAGAAATAATTGGAGCGAATGGCTTGGGCTTTATCAGTAATGGTAATTCCTGCTGCCTTTCCAAAAATTTTATTGTTTGAAACCATTAGTTTCGTTGCGGAATTTTAGGTAACAATAAAATGTTTTTCCCTTGCATCAGGGCTATGAAACAATCCATTTTTTTGTTTGTAACCTTTTTGCAAAAAAATAACTTAGTGACTTAGCGCCTTCGTGGCAAAAATAATATGCTGAATAAACAAATACAACTCGCCGTAGAAAAAGGAGAAATGCTTCCGCTAATGGAAGAATTTTACACCATTCAAGGCGAAGGATTTCATACTGGAACTGCCGCTTATTTCATCCGAATTGGTGGATGCGATGTAGGTTGCCATTGGTGTGATGTCAAAGAAAGCTGGAATGCCGAACTGCATCCGCCAACTCAAACCGATTTGATTGTGGCCAATGCCAAAAAATACGCCGATACAGTCGTTGTTACGGGTGGCGAACCTTTGACTTGGGACATGTCTTTGTTGACTCAAAAACTAAAAGAGCAAAACCTAAAAGTACACATCGAAACTTCAGGATGTTATCCTGTGACGGGTTCATGGGATTGGTTTTGTCTTTCACCTAAAAAAAATAAATTACCTGTTGACGATGCCTATGCTATTGCCAACGAATTAAAAGTGATTATTTACAACAAACATGATTTTATTTTTGCTGAAGAACAAGCCGCAAAAGTAAATGGCAACGCTATCTTATTTCTTCAACCCGAATGGAGCAAGAAAGAAGAAATGACACCACTCATTGTTGATTATGTAATGAACAATTCCAAATGGCGTGTGTCGTTGCAAACGCATAAATATTTGAATATTCCTTAAATTATGAAGAAAGTAATTTTTGCATTTTTAGTAATAGTTTCTTTTTCCAGTTTTGCTCAAATTGGAGGTGAAGACGAAGTGTATTTAAATGGAGAGCGAATCGATCCAACCTTTAATGGTGGTGGATTGGATAAATTCTATAATTACATCAATAAAGAGTTTGATTTCTCAAAACCAACCAAGGAAGGAGCAATGATTACTTCATTCACCATTTCAGAAACGGGTGAAATTAAGAATATTAAAGTGGTTCAGTTTGTTGATATCGAATCGGCTACCGAAATGATTCGTGTGTTGAAAAAAGCACCCAAATGGAAACCGGCTACTCGTAATGGCAAAGAGATAAGCGTGGATATGAAGTTTCCTTTTAATTTGGTTAAAAAAAAGCCTCAAACAAATTCTGATACCATAAAAAAGGAAAATAATGATTCAAATGACAATTCACTTTACAGTACGAAAAGTGTTGAAGTTAAACCAGAATATCCAGGAGGAATAGAAGAGTTTTACAAATACATAATGAAAAACTTCAAGCAACCCAATGATAAAAATTTTAAAGGTGGAAAAATTTTTGTGATGTTTGTGATTGATAGAGATGGTTCATTAACTGATATAAAAGTTAAAGATATTGGCTTTGGAACCAAAGAAGAAGCGATTAGGCTTATGAAAAAGTGCAAAAAATGGACTCCCGCTATGCAAAAAGGCATTCCGGTGCGATGTTCTTACACTATACCTATAACTCTTCAAGGTAATTAACATAGAATCCCGTTCTCAATCGAATGGGATTTTTTATTTTTACCAAAAATTACATCCATGAAATCACATTTCCTTTTAGACGATTCAATTACATTTTTAAATCACGGTTCGTTTGGTGCTTGCCCAAAACCGGTTTTTGCCGAATTCCAACGCTTTCAATTGGAGTTGGAAACGGAACCCGTTAATTTTATTCAAAAGAAATTACCCGTTTATTTAAAAGAAGCCAAACTACCTTTAGCCGAATTTTTAGGTTGTGAAGCTGATGATTTCTTCTTTACTCCCAATCCGACATTTGCAATTAATACCATCATGCGCAGTTTGAATTTGCAAGCCGGCGATGAAATTTTAGCAACGGATCACGAATACGGTGCCATGGATCGAACGTGGAATTTCTATTGTAAGAAAACGGGAGCGAAATACATTCGTCAGGAAATTTCATTGCCCATAACTTCCAAAGAGCAAATCATAGAAGAGTTTTGGAAAGGCTATTCGTCTAAAACAAAAGTGGTGTTTCTGAATCATATTTCAAGTTCAACTGCCTTGATTTTTCCAGTGAAAGAGATTTGTGATAAAGCGCAACAATTGGGTTTGATTACTATTGTGGATGGTGCGCACGTTCCAGGTCATATCGATTTGAATATCGCCGAATTGAATCCCGATTATTACACAGGAACGCTCCACAAATGGATGTTGGCTCCGAAAGGAAGTTCGTTTTTGTACGTTAAAAAGGAATTCCAAAACGATTTGGATCCACTGGTGGTGAGTTGGGGTTACGAAAGTGTGTTTCCAAGTCACAGTCAGTTTTTGGATTACCACGAATACCAAGGAACCAACGACCATTCAGCGTATTTGTGTACGCCCAAAGTGATTGAGTTTTTGAAAGAAAACAATTGGAAAGAAAAATATAAAGCGTGTCGAAAATTGGTTTTTGACAATTACCAACGTTTTTGTGATTTGCTCAAAACCCAACCGATTTGCCCAATTACTGAAGAATTTTTAGGTCAAATGGCGAGTATTCCAGTTCAGACGGAAAAGCCAATGGAGTTGAAAGAGTTGTTATATACAAAATACAAAATTCAAGTTCCGGTGATGCCTTTGAACGGAAAAGTGTATTTGCGGTATTCGATGAACATGTACAATACACAGGATGATTTGGATGTGTTGTACAAAGCTCTAGAGGATATTCTGAGTAAAACAGATTTAATTAGCTGATTTTTTATAAATTAGCCATAAAAACAGCGTTATGAAAAAGATGTATCTCTTATTGTTATTTGTGTTTTCAATTGGAAACTGCTTTTCTCAAACTGTGGGAAGCGGAGTGACTGATGTGGATGGGAATAATTATGCTACTGTAATTATTGGTCAGCAAGAATGGATGTCAGAAAACTTAAACACAACCAAATATACTAATGGTGATATAATTGGGACAACTCCATATAACTCCTTTAATTACTTTACAGAAGACAACCCAAAATACGAATGGCCTTTGTTGGGTGTTCCTTCTTATGGGCGATTTTATACTTGGTATGCTGCAGTTGACCCGAGAGGTATTTGTCCTACTGGTTGGCATTTACCTACAGCAAACGAATGGGAAATTCTCTTCGAATTTTTAGGTGGTGTAAATGTTGCGGGCGGAAAACTAAAACAAACAGGTACAACAGATTGGGATGCTCCAAATATTGGAGCATCCAATAGTAGTGGATTCAACTCATTGCCTGCTGGATACCATCATTTTTATGGTAATTCAGACGCTCAGGGATTTAATTCGTTTTATTGGAGTTCAACAAGCATTACTGAAGATGATGCTTGGCATAATTACTTAAGCACTGTTGGAGAGAATGTGTACATAAACGGATTAAGTCCGACCAAAAAACTTGGTTTTTCTTGTCGTTGTTTAAAAAATGCTTCGCTGTCTTCAAGTCAACAAACACTCAATAATCTTAGGGTTTTTCCGAATCCAAATGCAGGAAACCTATTGTATATTGTATCTGACTTAGGATTGGAGAAACAGATTAAAGTGTATGATTTATTGGGTAAAGAAATCATTTACACAACAATTGAGGGTGAAACTCTCGATGTTTCTGGATTGGTTTCTGGAGTGTATTTTCTAGCGGTAACTGAAGCTGAAAACACAACCGTTTTGAAACTAATCATCCAACACTAATTTTTGAGCAGATTCTTGTTTTAGAACGCGCACTAGCCCAGATAGAAGTGAAAAGCGCAGTGCAGTTGAAAACCAATTTTTTGTTTTTGTAAAAAAGCGACCAACGGAAGCTGTTTTATAAATTACAAAAATGGTTTGAAACCAACTGCCTTGAAACGGATAGCTGGAAATAGCTACGGATTGCTTTGTCGTTCCTCCTTGTAATCACAATAAAGAAAGTTGTGCTAAATAATCAAAATGTTTGCCCTCGGTAATTAATTTGCAGTTCAAGCCATTGGCATGCGCAGCATTTTGCAAGGTATTGTAATCCAAATACAACCACGGAAACGGTTTTTCGGTTTGGTTTTTATAGGAAACGGTAAAGGTAAGTTCGCCGTAATAACCATCCGCTGGAATCCATTTGCTACCGTCTTCTTCTTCGTCGAATATGTAAATAATATCCGAGCTGTCAATGAGAATTTGACCATTGGGATTGAGCAAACTTTTTAGTTTTTGCAGGTAAATGGAGGTTTGTGCTAGTGTTCCAAAAATTCCAGTGCCGTTCATTAAAAGCAAAATGGTGTCGAAGGTTTCGTTGTGAATGTCGAGCAAATTTTGCACTCGTGCGTTTTTCAATCCGCGCAATTGACAAGCTTGAATGGCGTTTTCAGAAACATCAATTGAAGTGACATCGAATCCTTTTTCTTGCAAATACAAACTGTGACTTCCAGCGCCGCAACCCACATCGAGAATTTTTCCTTTGGATAACTGAAGCGCTTTTTGCTCCAATTTGGGCATCTCCTTGAAAGAGCGAAATAAGTAAGCAACGCTCATTTCATCGGCTTCCGAAATGTTGGTTTCGGTGATGAGGTCTTGAGGCTCATTATTAGTTTGATAGTCGAGAATGGCACGGCCGAATAAGTCTTTCATTTTTAAAGTTGCTGAGTAACTGAGTTGCTGAGTTTTTTGATTACTGATTTTAATTAACTTTGTCGCTCAACTTGAAACAAATGGTTAAACCATCATTAAACGAACTTGGTAAACTTGCCAAAGATAAGCATAACGAAAACAAAAAGTATTTCGATAAGCTGAAAAAGAAAACACCCAAGAAATTGGATTATGTGATGGAAGAATTGCACGAAGCCGAGTTCAAACGCACCGATTGTTTGCAATGCGCTAATTGTTGCAAAACTACTGGGCCACTCTTTACTTCGGCTGATATTGAGCGAATTTCAAAACATTTCAGGCAAAAACCACAGCAATTCATTGATCAGTATTTGCGTATTGATGAAGACAATGATTATGTGTTACAAAGTGTGCCGTGTACGTTTTTGGATACCGAAAACTACTGTATGATTTACGATGTTCGTCCGAAAGCGTGTAGAGAATTTCCGCACACCGACCGCAAAAAGTTCCAACAAATTTCAGATTTGACGTTGAAAAATGTGGCGATTTGCCCGGCAGCGTATAATATTGTAGAGGAAATGAAGAAAAAAATGCCATTGTAATACTAAGTAAATGTCTTTTCCGTTATTGTAAAAAAAACTGCTACAATGAAAAGACACTACTATGCATTAGTGGGAATTTACATTCTCTCACTAGTTTTCTCCGTTTTCGGATTTCTGGTGGATTCCGACCCCAACACCAATTCCATTTCGATGAACATTTTTGAAATTGTAATGCTTTCCTTTATGATTTTCGGAATGATATCGGGCGTGATTTATGGTTTGTACTTAATGTATTATTTGATAGTAAAAAAATTACTCAAACAAAAATTAGTAGATTAGGTACTTTTGACGCATTAGTTTAAAATCTTCAATGCCTTTTTTCCAAGTGTCTCTGATTTTTTCTTCAGGAAAACCTTCTTCAATTTGTTGTTGTAATTTTCGTGTTCCAGCTAATTTCGGAAAGAAATCGTTGAAAAACTTGGTTTTATCAGATGTGGTTTTGTAGGCTTTGATGAGCCATTGTAATTCGAGGCGAGTTACTTTTTTTACGGTAGATAAATCTTCGCCATAACACAAAACGCCTTTGTGAACAGGATCTTTGGCGCCTAAGTTGGGCATCGGCGTGAAACTGAAATCACTTTTCTTAGAAAGAAATGGAGAACCGTAAATTTGAAATTGTTTTTCAGTACCACGTCCCAAACTTACATTGGTTCCCTCAAACAAGCACAAGCTAGCGTAAAGATTAATGGCTTGGTCGTTGGGTAAGTTAGGCGACGGTTTTACGGGTAAGCTGTACGGCATTTCACGTTTGTAGTTTAGGCATCGTATGACTTTCAATTCACATTGAATTCCGTCTTTTAACCATTTTTCGCCATTAATCATTTGAGCGTATTCGCCAATGGTCATTCCGTGTAACAGAGGAATAGGATGCATGCCTACAAAACTGGTGAATTCTTTTTCCAAAACCGGACCGTCAACAATGCTTCCGTTAGGATTTGGTCGATCTAAAACTACTAAAGTGATTTTATTTTCGGCACACGCTTCCATTATATAATGTAGGGTAGAAATGTAGGTATAAAAACGCGCTCCAACATCTTGCAAGTCAAAAACCATAATGTCAATGCCTTTAAGTTGTTCTGGTTTGGGTTTTTTGTTGTTTCCGTACAGTGAAATAATGGGTAAACCTGTTTTGGTGTCTTTTCCGTCTTTGATTAATTCGCCTGCGTCAGCTGTTCCGCGAAAACCGTGTTCAGGCGCATATATTTTTTTTAGATCGATTTTTCGAGCCAATAAAAAGTCAACCAAATGGGTTTTGTCGGAAAGAATTCCCGATTGATTGGTTACAATGCCTACTTTTTTCTCCTTAAGTATCGGGAAATACGCTTCGATATTTTCTGCGCCAGTTAGAATTCCTACAGTAGCACCAGGATTTGAGGCAACAGCGACTTCACTTTTTAAAGTAATTGGCGTTCCTGCTTTACACGAAATGGAAAAAAAACTAATTACCAATAAGAACGAATAGGAGATAAGGTATTTCATAAACTTTTGCTATTTACACTTTTAAACTTTGTCTGTTTCTCTATCTTTGCAACAAAACAACGCGTATTGAAACTAGAATATTTCATTGCAAAACGACTTTTTAACTCTAAAGAGCATAAAAGTAGTATTTCTGCACCAATAATAAAAATTGCAATCGCTGCAGTTGCCATCGGAATAGTCATGATGATCGTTTCAATTGCTACTGGCATTGGACTACAGCAAAAAATACGCCAAAAAGTAGCGGCGTTCAATGGTCATATTATAATTTCGAGTTATACAGGGAATCAATCGGACGTAAGTACTGATCCTATTTCAATGAATCAGAAATTTTATCCTACATTCAAATCGGTCAAAGGCATTAAGCACGTTCAGGCAGTAGCAAGTAAAGCAGGTATGATTCGCACCGAAACTGCTTTTGAAGGAATAGTATACAAAGGTGTAGGTAAAGATTACGATTGGAGCAATATAAAGGAGTATTTGACTGAAGGTCGAATTCCGAATCTTAAAGGCAATCTTAACACAGAAGTAGTCATTTCACAATTCCTTGCTAATCGTTTAGATTTAAAGTTGGGTGATTCATTTAATACCTTCTTTATGAAAGAAGATGCAAACAAGATGCCTAAATCAAGACGATTTAAGATTGTAGGTGTTTTTAATTCGGGTTTTCAAGAATTTGACTCCTCGTTTATTTTAGGTGATATTCGACACATTCAAATGATTAACCGTTGGAAGGCAAATGAGATAGGCTCATTCGAAGTTTTTGTAGATGATTTTTCCATGATAAAAGAAAGAACCAACGAAGTCTACAATGAGATTCCTTCAACATTAAATGCGCAACCAATAACCGAAAAGTTTTATTACATCTTTGAATGGTTGGAGTTGTTCGACTTTAATATTATAGTTATTCTGGTAATTATGATAATAGTGGCTACCATAAATATGATAGTGGCATTGCTAGTTCTTATTCTCGAAAGAACTCAGATGATTGGGATTTTAAAATCGATGGGAACTACTAATTGGTCCATTCGAAAGATATTTTTGTACAATGCCTTCTACCTTATTTTAAGAGGTTTGTTCTGGGGAAATTTAATTGGGATTGGTTTGTTAGTACTACAGAAACAATTCGAAATCATTAAACTCAACCCCGAAAGTTATTACGTTACAGTAGCTCCTGTAGATATTAACTTGTTCTTTATTTTACTGCTCAATTTAGGTACAATTGCGGTTTGTCTTTTTGTTTTATTGGTGCCTTCCTATATAATTACCAAAATTTCTCCAGCAAAAACCATTCGTTTCGAATAGGTTAGAGTCTCTTTATTTTTTACTAGAAGCTAATCCGGCTATTCGCTCCAATCTGTCATTGCGAGGGATGAAGCAATCAAATCACCGATTGTTTGCGCAATGCCAGGATTTCCACTGCTATCCGGGCTATGGCATTTGTGATGTTAAGAAATGTAGTTTAACTAAGAAGAATAGCTTTAAAATCCCAAAAACCAAAAAAATCTGTGTTTCAAAA
>NZ_DATGWY010000021.1:0-31033 GCF_035299245.1 Flavobacterium sp.
GGATTTCGATTTGCGTTCTTAGGAAAAGGCGAATTCACTCCATGGAGTGTAGGCTATTCGGCTATAGTTACGGTAGTGATATTATTCTTCGGAATCTTGATATTCAATAAAACAGAAAAGAACTTTGTAGATACGATCTAAATGAGCCAACCGATAATAAAAGTAGAAGAACTCTCAAAAGCCTATCAGATTGGTCAGATAGGAACAGGCACTATATCGCAAGATTTGGAGCGGTTTTTTATCACCAAAGTATTGGGCAAGGAAGATCCTTTTCTAAAAATAGGTCAAACCAATGACCGCAGCACCAAAGGCGACAGCAACATAGTTTGGTCGTTGCAAGACATCAATTTTGAAGTCAATCAAGGCGATGCAGTAGGAATTATTGGAAAGAATGGCGCAGGTAAGAGTACACTATTGAAATTGTTGTCACGAGTTACGAGTCCGACCACAGGTCAAATCAAAGTAAGAGGCAGAATTGCGAGTTTACTCGAAGTAGGAACGGGTTTTCATCCCGAACTGACCGGAAGAGAAAACATCTACTTGAACGGTTCGATACTGGGAATGAGAAAGAAGGAAATCACCAGAAAGTTGGACGAGATTATCGATTTTTCGGGTGTTGAGCGCTACATTGACACGCCAGTAAAACGGTATTCATCGGGAATGTACGTGCGATTGGCTTTTGCAGTAGCAGCGCATTTGGAGAGTGAAATACTCATTGTAGACGAAGTACTGGCCGTTGGTGACGCCGAATTCCAAAAGAAATGTTTGGGCAAAATGGGCGACATCAGTAAAGGAGAAGGACGAACCGTTTTGTTTGTAAGTCACAATATGGCGGCGGTGAAAAATTTATGCAACAAAGGGATTGTGTTGAAAAATGGTCAAGTTGTATATAATAGCGATGCTGATGCCGCAGTTGATTATTATTTTTCCAGTAATAAAGAAGAGCAACGATTATTAATCGAGCGAAAAGATCGAAAAGGAAATCAGCAAATTCAATTTACTAGCATTGATATTTTAAACTCAAAAAACGATTCGGTTAATGAAGTTTTTCTGAACGAATCCATAAAAGTAGTGCTTAATTATAAAATCAATCAAACTATCGATATGGAAAAATTCATATTGAGTTTGGTGGTTTATGATAATTACGAAAATGTAATGTGTGCCTTTGCTTCTGATGAAATGGGAGTGAAGTTTTCTAAAAATGATAAAAATCAAATTGAATTAGAAATTCCTTCCATGCAATTACGACCAGGAAGTTATTCGATAGCCATTTATTCATTTTATGAACGAACAAAAGAAAGTGATTACGTTGATACAGTAATGAGTGCAATTTCATTCGAAATTTTATCAGATGATGTATATAATTCTGGTAAACTGATTAGAAGTCTTAATTGTGCTTTTATTAAAGGTAACTACAAATTTTAAGTTATGAAACTTTTAAAACTTCCTTTTATCATCCTAAAAAAGCTTAAGAATTACTTTTATCCTAAAGAGAATATTGTCCCAGTTCAAACTCCAATTATTGAATATAAAATTGGAAATGTAAAGCATCATAATACGCAAATTGATGGTTTGATTCCTCAGATGGTTGAAATTGGCGATGATTTTATTTCAGCACCAGGTTCAATAATTTTGGCTCACGATGCTTCATTGTACAATCACATTCGAAAACATAGAGTTGAAAAAACCATCATCGGCAATAAGGTTTTTTTGGGCGCGCAATCAATTGTACTTCCAGGAATAACTATTGGTGATGGCGCAATTATTGGCGCTGGTTCTGTGGTGACAAAAGATGTTAAACCTTACACGGTGGTTGCAGGAAATCCAGCTAGATATATTTGTGAAGTTTCGGATTATATTAAAAAGTGCGAAGAAAGAGGAGTTTTGTTTGATACTCCAGTTCAATTTGAAAAGATTTTTGAAGGTGAAAGATACACCAAAGAAGACAGACAAATTTTTCAAGACTATTACCTAAATAGAGAAAAGAATAATGGTTAAATGAACGGCAAAAAAAAAATACTAGTCCTCGGAATTGGTCAATCTAATTTTCTAAATCAACTGTACGGCGATGTACTACTTAAAGACGATCAGTACAGTGTTGATGTAGACAAATTTTATGATGTTTCCAAAGGTCAAGTGACCAACGATTCGCCTTTTCAAACCAAATTCAACTTCGACGATCTTCCATTTTCATTCTTCCAAAAAATAATTCACTTTTTGACTTTTAGCGCGCAATCTTTCTTTTGGGAAATTTTATTTTTCGAGTTGAGTCAGAAAACACATCCCAAACTTATTTTTCAGTCGCTTCAAAGATACGCACGCGCCAATTATATTGTAAAAAAACGCATGTTGCCTCAACAACATCATATTTATCATTTCCATTATTGTACACCCGAACATTTAATGTACATTCATTTTTTACCTAAAAACAGCAACATTATTTGTAGTTTTTGGGGTTCCGATTTGATGCGAATTACCGGAGTTTCCAATGTGTATTATGTCAGTAAAGCACTCCGAAAAGCAACCAAAATTACCATTCAATCGGAAGAGTTGTCGCAAATATTGTTATTCAAATACGGTCGCGAATTTGAACCGAAAATTGTCATTAATCAGTTCACCATCAACACCGATATTTACCATCATATTGACCGTTTGAAAGAGGACAAAGAAGACATTAACGCTTTCAAAAACAAACATTCCATTCCAACCAACAAAATTATAATTGCGATTTCGCACAACGCATTCAGTGCCAACAATCATTTTAAAATTTTGGATAGTTTGGCTTCGTTAGATCAAAAATACAAAGACCAATGTTCGTTTATTTTGCCTTTGGGTTACGGTGGAAATGAAGAGTACATCAATCAAATCAGAGCTTATTGTACTAATCATCCCGAATTTCAAACCCAAATTCTAACCGATTATTTCGATCCTGAGAATACGGCTTTATTGCGTTTGTCTACCGATTTAATGATACAAATGCCCATTAGTGATGCGTTGAGTGGCGCAATGACCGAAGTGTTGTACACCGGAAATGCAGTAATTTCAGCTTCGTGGTTGCCGTACGGTGTTCTAAAAAACAATCAACTGCCTCTGATTGACGCCTTTGATTTTAATCAGTTGCCCAAATTAATCACGCATTTTTGTGATAATCATCAGGAAGTGAAAGTAATGAATCAAAATAATGCTCAAAAAATAAAAAGCTTTTTATTCCCAGATACAACCTCAAAACAATGGATTTCGTTGTTTAATTCAATGAACTAATTCAAATGAAACTAAGCATTATAATTCCGGTTTACAAAGTGGAAGAGTATGTTCAAAAATGCCTCGAAAGCATTGTTGCACAAGATATTCCAGCCGATGATTATGAGATTATTGTCATTAATGATGGTTCGCCTGACAATTCTAAAGAAATCATTCTCGAATTTCAAAAACACCAACCCAATTTACTATTTATCGATCAAGAAAATCAAGGTGTTTCGGTAGCTCGAAACCGTGGTTTGGATGTAGCCAAAGGCGACTACATTTTGTTCATTGATCCCGATGATACGATTGAAGAAAATTCACTCGGAACCCTTTTGCAACACGCCGATGAAAAAGCTATTGATGTTATGTATTTGGGTTTGGATTCGTACGATGAGAATGGTGTTTTTCTATTTTCTTCTCCAGCAGTTGGTGATGAAAATAATACAACTGATGGTTTCTCACACGGAAGGAGAACTTATCCAGCCACGCTTTACAAATCAAAATGTATCGGTGATATTCGCTTTGTCAAAGGAATTCTTCGTGGTCAAGACAGTGTGTTTAATGCCATGGTTCAAAGTAAGGCTCAACGTTGTACGTATTTCGGAAAACCGTATTACAAGTATACGCAACGCCAAGATTCATCCCGCCAATTTGTACTTTCCGATAAGGTGTTTCACAGTAATTTATTTGCCATTTCAGTGCTAAATGACTTCCAAAAAGAGCATTTTCCTGATCCAAATGCCCAGCAAAAAAAATACTTTGACGAAGTGATTTCTTTGTTTGTGCAACGCAGTTTCGAGTGGAACATTCTTCCTCAGAAAAATAAAAAGAATTTTAATCAATTAAAATCGAAGCTCAATCAATTGGGTTTGGACTATATTTTAAATGATTTATCTCAAAAAATAAAAAACTGTAACCAACCTTTTTACTTATTTTTACTGCTCAATTGGCTTGATGCAAAGCGAAATCAACTGGCATCCTTTTTTAAAACAAAATAACCAATGATTGCTCTATCTGTTGTTGTTCCGGTTTACAATTCTGCCGTCTACCTCGATGAATGTATTCAATCGTTATTGGCACAAACCTTGACCAATTGCGAGTTTATTTTTGTCAACGATGGCTCAAAAGACGACAGCCAAAGCATCATTGAATCGCATCAAAAAAACGACAGTCGAATTGTACTCATTAATCAAGAAAATCAAGGTGTTAGTGTAGCTCGAAGCAACGGAATTGCCATTGCCAAAGGAACTTATATCGGTTTTGTTGATGCCGATGATACCGTTGAAAAGGACATGTTTCAAACATTGTACACTATTGCAACGCAGAATAAAGCTGATATTGTGGTTTCTAGAGTCAAAAAAGAACAAGATGGAGTAGTTGTTTCGCATCCGCATCCGTTTGAAAGTGAAGTTGTTTTTGATGCAGAATACATTCACAATCAAATCATTCCGTACATGATTCAGAAAGACAATCTGAACAGTGCGTGTAATAAAATATACCAATTAGACTTCATCAATCAACACCAAATCCGATTTCCAAAAGGCGTAGCTTTGGGCGAAGACGGACTTTTCAATATGAAAGCGTTGTCTTTTGCCAAAAGCATTATTTTTACAGACTACACCGGTTATTTTTACCGAGAAGTAGCCGGAAGTGCCACACGAAACATCGTTGAAAAAGACTATTTCAAGCAAACATTAGCCGTTTATCAATTTGATTTTACTCAGTTTTTAAACGGGAAAGTGAGTATCCAAAACGAGCAACAACTCAAAGGCTTACGTCTTATTGATAAAGTACTCGCTATCGTTGCCATTTATTTGAACGCCAAAAAGTCGGGTTCTTTTTCTTCCCGTTACCGCTACGTAAGAAATATGATACACAACAGCGAGGTTCAAAAAAATATACGTCAATTATGGGCAGAAGTGACGCAGAACAAATCGAAATTCGAAAAATTTATACTATATTGCATTAAATCCAAATGGATGTTTTGTATCGTTTTGGCCACGCAATACAGTTACTTAAGAAACAAAAAATAACAAATGAAGATTGTATTATACTATCACGGAGGAAGCAAAAATAGAGGTTGTGAAGCCATTGTTCGTTCGGCAATTCCCATCATTAGAAAACAAATTCCCAATGCCAAAATCACTTTAGCTTCGCTAGACGCTACTTCTGATAAAGACATTCCCGATCTAGACGCGATTATTGACGTTTCTAGAGTAAACATAAAAAAATACTCACTCGATTGGTTCATCAACGTGTTCAATGTGAAAGTATTGAAAAGCGACAACTTTGCGCATCAAAGACAAAACCAAAAACTAGTCGATTTAATTGCTAAAAACGACGCTTTTTTGTCTATTGGTGGCGATAATTATTGCTACGGAGAACAACCTTGGCTCTATGAAATCAATCGATGCATCAAAAAAGCCAAAAAAAAATTAGTGCTTTGGGGCGCATCAATCGGCGAAGAAGATTTGTCTGCCGATAAAATAGCCGATTTAAACAACTACGATTTGATTTTGGCACGCGAAACACTTACTTATGAAGTGTTAGCTTCGAAAGGATTGACCAATATTCAATTGTGTGCCGATGGCGCTTTTACCATGAACAAAGAAGAATTGCCGTTACCTCAAGGTTGGCAAGAAGGAAATACACTCGGATTTAACTACAGTCCGTTGGTTTTTAAAATGAATGAATCGTCCAAAAACGCGGCTTTCGATTTGATTCAGCACATCATTGATACTACTGATATGACAATTGCTTTAACGCCTCACGTAATGATCAAAGGAAACGATGATTCGGAAGTGCTGGCCGAATTCGAAGCCAAATTCAAGGCGACCAATCGAATAGTGATGATACCGAATAACCTGAATGCCATTCAGTACAAAGGATACATTGCTCGAATGCGATTTTTCATCGGAGCGCGTACTCATGCTACAATTGCAGCGTATTCCAACTGTGTTCCAACGATGGTGTTGGGCTACAGTATCAAATCAAAAGGAATTGCTAAAGATTTGTTTGGTGAAGAAAAATTAGTCTTGGGAATTACCGAAATATCCGACGCCACAAAACTCATCAATAAATTCGAAGAGTTAAAAAATGAAGAGCTTCAAATTAAGGAAAGCCTTAAAAATAGAATCTCTGAAATCCAAAAAATGTCGTACAAAGCAGGCGAATATTTGGCGCAATTGTAACAATGAATGAAGAAAAAACTACTTTTTATTATTCCGAGTTTGCATCTGGGTGGCGCTGAAAAAGGGCTCATCAATCTGTTAGCAAATTTTGATTACGAAAAGTACGAAGTTGATTTATTGTTGTTTACCAAAGAAGGAGCGCTGGTAAAAGACTTGAATTCGGAAGTAAATCTTCTTCCAATTAGTGCTAATTTTGTTACTTTTTCGAAAGGTTTGGTCGCTTCGTGCGTGTCTTTTTTCTTTCAGCTCAAATGGAAATTGTTGTGGCATCGATTACTGTTCGTAATGACCAATCGCAAACACGCAACCAACAAAGCCGAGCAATACTCGTGGAAGCACCTCAAAAATTTTCTCGAAACTCCAACTACTGTTTATGATGTTGCCATCGGATTTTTAGAAAAAACATCCATTTATTGTTGCGTCGATGTGGTGAAAGCCAAGAAAAAAATTGGGTTTATACGAACCGATTACAGTTCACTTCAACTCGACAAGAAATTCGATGAAAACTACTTCCATCAATTGGATTATTTGTGTGCCAATGGAACGCTGTCGTTAGAAATTCTAAAAAGAGAATTTCCGCAATTGGATTCCAAATTGAAATTGGTAGAAAATGTTACTTTCCCAAAACGGATAAACGAATTGGCCAAAGCCGAACCATTATTCAATTCGGATGCTATTTCCATTGCCACTGTCGGAAGATTGGAATTGCCCAAAGGCTATCATTTGGCTGTTGAAGCCTGTGCTATTTTAGTCAAAAAAGGCTACGATATTCAATGGATGATTGTTGGAGAAGGAAGCGAAAGAGCTAATTTGGAGCAACTCATTTCACAGCAAAACCTTCAAAGCAATGTAATTTTAGTTGGGCAAAAAGAAAATCCGTATCCTTATATTTCACAAGCTCATTTTTACGTACAAACTTCATTGCACGAAGGCAAAAGCAATACCATCAATGAAGCAAAAATTTTGTGTAAACCGATAGTTGTAACTAATTTTGAATCGGTTTTCGAACAGATTACGCATTTGAAAAACGGATTCATAGTAGAAAAAAATGCTGAGTCTATTGCGAATGGCATCATCACTTTGATTGAGGAAGTTGAATTGAAAAACAAAGTAGTAGAGCAATTACAAGTTGAGCAATTGGTCAGCGGAAAAGAAATTGAGCAATTCTATCAAATACTAGAGCATTAATGAAAAAAAAACTGTTGTTTATTATTCCTAATCTGAATTCGGGTGGCGCAGAAAAAGCCTTATTGTCTTTGCTGCAAACGCTTGATTTTGAGCGGTATGAAGTAGATTTGCTTTTGTTTAAAAAAGAAGGAATTTTTCTGAATCAGTTGCCCAAAGAAGTTCATTTGTTACCCGAACCTCAAAACTACAGCTACTTTGATATGCCTTTGTTACAAGCGGTAACCGAACTGATTACGAAGTTAAAATTTAAAGTGTTATTCTATCGCTTAGCAGCAATTTACATTTATAAAACGGAGAGAATCCCAACAGTTAGGGAACAAAAAGTATGGTCATTCATGAAAAATGCGCTGCATAATCTTGATAAAGAGTACGATGTTGCCATAGGTTATCTTCAAAAAACAGCCAATTATTTCTGCATTGATAAAGTGAAAGCGACCAAAAAAATTGGTTTTGTTCACAACGATTATCGTATGCTGAAATTGGACAAAACCATTGATGAACCGTATTTTAAAAAGTTTGATTCCATCGTTACGATTTCTGAAGTGTGCGAGTCCATTTTAAAAGAAGAATTTCCGCAATTTTCTGACAAAATTAGTTTGATGTACAACATTTCTTCGCCAAAATCCATCCGGAAAATGGCCGAAGAGAAAGTTGATCTGGACTCATCGATAGATACAATTGTAACCGTCGGAAGATTGAACGACCAAAAAGGTTTGGATATTGCTATTGATGCGTGTAAAATACTGGTTGATAACGGCCATAAACTGAAATGGTACATCATTGGTGAAGGAAATTTACGCCCTAATTTAGAGCAACAAATTGCAGAAAATAATTTGCAATCGAACTTTATTTTGTTGGGTTTGAAAGAAAATCCATATCCTTACGTGCAACAAGCCACAATATACGCTCAACCTTCGCGCTTCGAAGGGAAATCCATCGCCATCGACGAAGCCAAAATACTGCATAAGCCCATTTTAGTAACTAATTTTCCTTCAGCAAAAGATCAAATTGAGCATTTGGTAAACGGTTACGTTGTTGAAATCAATGCAAAGGCAATTGCAGATGGTATTGCCAAACTGTTGACAGATAAAGAAGTTACAAACACACTTGTTCTTAATCTGCAAAAAGAAAGTTTAGGAACAGAAAGCGAGATTGAAAAAATGTATCAACTGATGGAATGATTGATTGGCGAAAGTTTTAAAGCAAGAGACTGATTTTTTAATAAGAAGAAGCTTTCATTTGTTTTAATTTTGACGCTTAATAGAACTAATGTAATTATATTTGT
This sequence comes from Flavobacterium sp., assembly GCF_035299245.1. GTDB lineage: Bacteria > Bacteroidota > Bacteroidia > Flavobacteriales > Flavobacteriaceae > Flavobacterium. The sequence goes on from NZ_DATGWY010000021.1 coordinate 8,908, forward strand.
TTTTTAAATGAATCGTATGGAATTAAAAGGGAAAAAGAGTAATTTTTTTGATGAATTGCAGAGTTCAATTGCCCAATTCGGACAAAACAACGCCTTCTGTATTAATGGAGAATTCTATACGTATCATGAGTTTGCTCAAGTAATTTCCAACATTCGGGATTACATAAAAAACACTATTGCCAATGATGAAAAGATAATCGGAATTGTTGCCAATGATGATTTAGAAACGTACGCAGCAATTGTTGCGCTTTGGTTTGAAGGAAAAGCCTACGTTCCGATAAATACGGATACTCCAATAGAACGAAATCAAATCGTAATTGAGGAAGCACAGATTACAACTATTATGGATTCGTCGGATGTAATTAATTTCCCGAATTTAAAAACCATATCTACAAAAAAATTGCCTTCAGCGGCAGTAAATTTAGTTCCGAATCAAACGAGTGAAACCGAATTGGTTTACATTTTATTTACGTCAGGAACCACCGGAAAACCAAAAGGAGTTCCGATTACCCGACAAAATTTAATGGGTTTTATTGATGCGTTTTGGGACATGGATTTCAACATCGATGAAAATGATAAATGTTTGCAAATGTTTGAACTAACGTTTGATTTATCCGTAATGTCGTACCTTGTTCCATTGCTAAAAGGCGCTTGTGTTTACACCATACCTAAAGATAAAATCAAGTACAGCTATATTTTTGAACTCATGGAAAATCATGAGTTGACTGTTGCATTGATGGTTCCATCGATTTTGCATTTTCTGAGACCTTATTTTGATGAAATTGATTTGCCCAAAATGAAATACAGTTTGTTTTGCGGAGAAGCATTGCATCTGGATATAACCGAAGAATGGAGCAAATGTTTACCTAATGCTCGAATTGTAAACGTATACGGTCCGACAGAAGATACTATTTTTTGCACGTATTATGATTTTAAAAGAAACGAAAGCAATAAATCGCATAATGGAGTGCTTTCTATAGGAAATTCGATGGCCGGAAATTTCACTATTTTAGTGGATGAAAACAATCAAATGGTGAACGATGACAATGTAGGCGAGTTGTGTTTGGGCGGAATTCAATTAACTCCGGGCTATTGGAAAAACGAAGAAAAAAATAAAGAAAGCTTTTTTTATGCTCAGTATTTAGGAAAAGAAGAACGTTTTTACAGAACAGGCGATTTATGTAAGGTGGATGATCAAGGCGACTTAATGTATTTGGGAAGAAAAGATTTTCAAACCAAAATACAAGGTTTTAGAGTCGAACTTTCTGAAATTGAGTTTTATGCAAAAGAGTTTTTAGTCAAAACAAATGTGGTAGTCGTGGCCATGACTGATCATATCGGAAACACAGAATTGGGAATGATCATTGAGGATAAAAATTTTGATACCACAGCATTGTTGGATTACATGAAATTGAAGTTGCCAACGTATATGATTCCGAAGAAAATTGCTTTCATTGATGTTTTTCCTCTGAATGTTAACGGTAAAATTGACAGAAAACAATTAGGATTACTTTTCAAAAACTAATATGGATCAGGTATACAGCATCAGAAAAGCAACTACTGACGACCTCGTTTTTTTGGCAGAAGTGATAATTGAAGCCGAGAAAAGTGGTACGGATAAATTGAGTCTTTCCACTTTGTTTAATGTAACTGAGAGCAAGGTTAAAGAGTATATTATCAGTATGCTTGATGAAGAAATCGACGGTTGCGAATTTTCGGTTAGTAGTTTTTTAATTATAGAATACGATAAAAAACCGGTTGCCGCATTTGGCGGTTGGATAGAAGGTTTTGAGGATGAAATGAGCTCATCAATACTCAAATCCAATTTAATAAATTATACATTTGATAGAGAAAGTATACAGTTTTTAAAATCGAAAGCCCATTTATTGAAGAATATTTTAATCGATAGAGAAGATAAATCCTTGCAATTAGAATATTTATATGTAGCGAATGAACATCGAGGAAAAAAACTAAGCAATACATTAATTGAGCAACACATACTCAATGCAAAACTGCTCTTTCCTGAACTTAAAAAAGTCCAAGTGCAGGTTTTTAAAAACAATATTGGCGCCATCAAAACCTACCAAAATAGCGGGTTTTCAATTGCAAAATTATTCAAGGCAGATAGTGCTGAACTATTAGATTATTTGCCTTTTGACGAGAAATACTTAATGGAAAAAACACTATAATACATCACACAATGGACAAAGCAGAAATAAAAGAAAAAATCAGAGGCATTTTACTATCAGTTTTACAACACGATAATTTTGAAATGGTTGATGAACTATCAGCTAAAGATGTTGATGGTTGGGATTCATTGACTCATATGGATATTATAACCGAAATCGAATCATTATTTGGCGTTCGATTTAAGTTAAAAGAACTCAACAAACTTAATAATTTAGGAAATCTAATAGATTTGGTCAAAGGAAAACTGGAAGAGAAATAATTTTTTTATGGAGTTCAATTCATTCGCATTCTTAATTTTCTTCTTACTTTTTTATGTTTTATATTGGTTCGTTTTCAATAAAAATGTAAAAGGGCAAAATCTATTTTTACTAATAGGAAGTTATCTTTTTTATGCGTGGTGGGATTGGCGATTTCTCTCGGTATTGATTTTTAGCTCAGTTGTAAACTATTTGTTGGCCATTAACATATCAAAAACCGAGGACGAAAGAAGGAAAAGCATTTTGGTTTACATCGCATTGCTTCAAGGTCTTGGAGGATTGCTTTTTTTTAAATACTATAATTTTTTTGTTACTTCATTAGTTGATTCGTTTTCGTCAATTGGAATTAGCCTTAATTTATCAACGTTAAACATCATTCTGCCTCTAGGTATCAGTTTTTATACTTTTAAAACTATAAGTTATATTTTAGATGTCAATAACGAAAGAATCGAACCTACTCAAAATTGGATTGTATTTTTTAGTTATGTATCCTATTTTCCTAGTCTTCTAGCCGGACCAATTGACAAAGCGAGAGATTTTATTCCGCAATTAGAGAAAAAAAGAGAACCTAATTATAGCTATGGTTTAGACGGCTTGCGACAAATACTTTGGGGTTTGTTTAAAAAAGTAGTAATCGCAGATAATTGCATTACAATTGTAAATGAAATTTTTGGTAGTTATGAAATTCTACCCGGAAGTACATTGTTACTGGGCGCTTTTCTGAATATTATTCAAATTTATGCCGATTTTTCTGGGTACTCTGATATGGCTATTGGTTTCTCAAAATTATTAGGAATACAGATTACAAAGAACTTCAATTACCCATTTTTTGCCAAAAACATAGCCGAATTCTGGCAAAGATGGCACATGTCACTAACCACTTGGATGACAGAATACGTGTATACTCCGCTATCATTCATCTTTAGAGATTATGGCAAATGGGGAACAATTCTCGCTATTTTGATTAATTTTATTCTGGTTGGTTTTTGGCACGGTTCCAATTGGACTTTTGCCGTTTTTGGTCTGCTTCATGGGTTGTATTTTATACCATTAATCCTAAGTGGTACAATGAATAAACGACCTTCTCCAACTTCAAATGATCTTTTACCGAGCAGAACTGATTTCTTCAAAATAGTAAAAACATTTACACTAGTAGCGCTAACTGGAGTGATTTTTACAACTCCAACCATCACCGATGCAGTCATGTACTACAAAAAAATGTTTTCAATCTCATTTTTTTCAATGCCTGTTTTTCCGTTAGGGATATTTCTCACACTAAAAATAGTTGCTTTAGTACTGATCATGTTTGTTGTTGAATGGATGGAAAGAAACCAAGATTTTCCATTGCATCATTTTGGTATTGATTGGAACAAAACCCTAAGACGAAGTTTTTATTATTTGCTAATTATCATAATAATAGCGTTTATGGGTAAGGAACAAGAGTTTATTTATTTTAAATTTTAATTGTATGTATAAACTTTTAAAAAGAACAATTCTATTTCTTTTACCTGTTCTTATTATTCTAATAGGATTGTCGCTCTTGTTTAAAAACCTAATAAAAAATCGCTCTGATTTCTCTTTAAATAGTAGCTGTACGACTCTTGTTTTAGGAAGTTCAATGACCGAATGCTCTTTGAATGATTCATTAATAGCCAATACCAAAAATCTTTGTAATGGTGGTGAAACGTACTTGTATACTTTTCAAAAATTAAAAAATGTAGTCGAGAATAATCCACAGATAACAACAGTATTCATTTCATTCTCCAACAACCAAATTGATGGTAAAATGGATCAATGGACGTATGATGATGAGCATTTAAACAATTACTTCGCCAAATATAATTTTAATATGACGGTTGATGATTATAAATTGATTATGCGAAATAATTTCACTGGATTTTTAAAAACGGAGGTTAAATCCATTTTTGAAAACGCCAAAACCATAGCGAGACGAAAAAATATGCTTGCTGATAATAATTTTGGAGGTTATTTGCATTTGAAAAGAAATAAGTTGGATTCTTTAATCAAGGCCAAATATGTTAATGTTTTAAAATCATACCAATCCGATAAAAAGTCTCAAATAAACATCGACTACTTAAAAAAGATTGTTGCATTTTGCAGCGAAAAGAAAATCAACTTATTTTTAGTCAGAACTCCAATTCATCCTGTTTTATTTGGTATTTTTGATGAGAATGAGTTTCAAAATATTAGAAAAACAAATTATCCTAAAGTTCCGTTTTTAGATTTTCATAATTTTCCAGTGACAAATGATGAATTTGGCGATTTTGATCATCTAAATTATAAAGGTGCAAAACGATTTTCTCTTTTCTTTAATGAATTAAGAGAAAAACAAATTTTTAAAACTCCAAATTACCAGCAGGTCATAGATTCAGAAATGGATCAACTAAAACAAATCCAAAAATGATTGCATTACTTTCGTTATTTACAGTTGGAATTTTTATATTGATTTTGCTAGTCGATATACTTCCCCAATTCAATACGTGGCAAAGTCGAATAAAAATCGGACGGTATGCTGATCAAGAAAGCTGGAAACAAAAAGTCTCTGAAATTTCAAAGAAATGGCTTTTTTCTACACCAACTATAAAATTAACGGATAATAAACGATTAATCATCATCGACATTATCAAAGGAAATTACAAACGAAATGCCATACAATATTGGCAAGAAGCTTCTTTATTGTTGGGTTTAATTGAAGAATATAAATCAACAAAAAGTGAAACTACGAAAGTAATCATCAACACTTATTTAGATTCAAAATGTAATGCTGATGGCACTTGGAAAATCCAACCCGATCAAATTGATGGAGTAATTTTGGCGTATGCCATTTTATCGATTCCATTTATTGATGCAAATAAATATAAAGCGTCTTTTGATGGCATGTATAACTTGGTTTTAAGTTTAAAAGGCGATGACGGAACCATTGCTTACAAAAGTCATGTGAAACAGTTCCGATACGTAGATACCATCGGATTTATTTGTCCGTTTTTAACGGAATACGGACTCAAATTCAACCACAACGAAGCAATTGATTTGGCCGTCAAACAAATTACTGAATTCAACCAATATGCAATGCTCAATGATACATCCATTCCGTGTCATACTTATCATTTACAATCCAAATTACCAGTCGGTTTGTTCGGTTGGGGAAGAGGTTTGGGTTGGTACGCAATTGGTCTGATTGATGCATGGAAAGCATTACCTGAATCCGATAGCAGAAAATCGATTTTGCAACACTATGTCATTCGTTTTGCCAAAGACGCAGCTCAGTTTCAAGATAATGATGGTTCGTGGCATTGGTTGATCTCTAACTCGGCTTCGCAGCGCGATTCATCTACTGTGGCAACACTGGCTTGGTTTTATTCTAATGCATTAAGCATTTCTGAAATAGCAACATTGTGCACTGAAACCAAAGAAAAAGCACTTCGTTATTTGATGAAAGTAACCCAACGCAATGGTGCCATCGATTTTTCGCAAGGTGATACCAAAGGAATTGCCATTCATTCGCAAGAGTTTTCGATTTTGCCTTTTACACAAGGATTTGCGCTTCGAACTTTATATAGAAAGGACTCATGATATTCAAATTAAAAACAGTTTTGGCACATTTGTTTTCGATTCGGTTTCGAAATTTATTTGTTATTATCCAAATCAAAGGAAATCGCCCTAACTCGCTTTTTATTCCACAAGGCAAATGCTACATTGGGTATCATTCTACAGCTCAAATAAACGTTGAAAAAGGAGTTTTCTTTCTAAGTAAATTTATGAGTAAGCCTGAACCGTATACTGGAGTTTTGAAATTACAGAAGAATGCTTCCATTAACGTTCAAGGAGATTTTATCATATATCCAGGGCATCATATAGTTGTGATGGAAAATGCACAACTTAACTTAGGAAGTGGATACATCAACAGAAACGCCCGGATTCATTGTTTTAAAGAAATTACTATCGGAAAAAATGTATCAATCTCTGAAAATGTCACTATTTGGGATACCGATTCACATACAATTGTGGGAAGAGAAGATCAAATGACACAACCAGTTTCTATTGGGAATCACGTTTGGATTGGAAATAATGTTACCATTTTGAAAGGCGTAATAGTTGGTGATGGAGCTATAATTGCTGCGGGTTCGGTAGTTACGAAAAGTATTCCAGCGGGTTGTTTGGCGGGTGGAATTCCGGCAAAAGTGTTGAAAGAAAATGTTGAATGGAAATAAACTTCAATGAAACTACTTTACATTACAAATGGTATCAATGGTTCTGGAGGTTTAGAGCGAGTGCTTTCAATCAAAACCAGTTATCTTGCCGACCAATTGGGTTATACAGTTCATATTGTGGGTTTGAATAACTCGACATCCGATTTGTTTTACCATTTTAGTAAAGCCATTCAACTACACGATATTGCTGTTGGTGGAAATCCGTTGAGCTATGTAAAAAGTTATGCTTTGGGTTTAAAAAAAGTGATTGCTCAGGTACAACCCGATATTATTTTGGTTTGTGATGATGGTTTGAAAGCCTTTTTTTTACCGTTACTTCTCGGAAAAAAAATACCAATTGTATACGAACGACACGTTTCTAAGCAAATAGAAAATCGAAAAAATTCTGGTTTTGTAAAGAAATTAGTAACCCAATTCAAATTGAAATTGATGACGATTTTGGCGACTCGATTTGATAAATTCATCGTTTTGACCGAACAAAATAAATCGGAATGGAATGCAAAAAACCTTCAAGTAATCCCAAATCCATTGTCGTTTTACCCAACAGAATCTTCAACTTTAAACAACAAAAAAGTAATTGCTGTGGGCAAACAATCACACCAAAAAGGCTTTGATCGATTGTTGCGAAGTTGGAAAATTGTTTACGAGAAGCATCCGGATTGGACATTGGAAGTATACGGAAAAAAAGATGCTTCTATGCAATTGGAGGCGCTTGCTAGTGAACTAAAAATTGAAAATAGTGTCCAATTTCATCATCCAGAAAAAAATATTACCGATAAGTATTTAGAAAGCTCTATTTACGTGCTTTCTTCTCGTTTTGAAGGTTTCGGAATGGTGCTGATAGAAGCTATGGCGTGCGGAGTTCCTTGTGTTTCCTTCGATTGTCCGTTTGGACCAAGTGATATTATTCAGCACAATCAAGACGGAATTATTGTAGAGAATGACAACGAAATTGCCTTTGGCGAAGCAATTTCTACCTTAATAGAAAATGATGAATTACGGCATAAAATGGGAACTCTAGCCAAACAAAATGTGAAACGATTTTTACCAGAACAAATAATGCCTCAATGGGACATATTATTTAAATCGTTAGTGCCATGAGAATTCTATTTACGACAGATCAGGTTTATTTGCATGGTGGAATTGAAAAAGTAATGGCTACCAAAGCCAATTATTTTTCAGAAAAGTTAGGGCATGAAGTGATCATTCTAACCACCGAACAAAAAGGAAATTCGAGTTGTTATACTTTGTCAGAATCGATAAAAATAGAAGATCTTGGCATCAATTACCATCGAGAGAAAAGTTATTTTCATCCATCCAACATTCGAAAAGTGGTTCAGCATTTTTCAAAATGGAAAAAAGCCATTCGTAACTTGAATCCCGATGTGATCATAGTATGCAATTATGCTTTTGATTTTTATTGGGTACCTTTTTTTAGTGGAAAAAGAACTACAATAAAAGAATACCACTCTTCACGATATTATAGTTTTGAACAGCGAAAAAAAGCGGGTTTTTTGCAACGATTAAAATTCAAAATCAACGATTTCATCGAGTCGAAATATTCTAGAATTGCAGTTCTCAATAACGATGAAAAACAATTTTATCTCAGTAAAAACATCACAGTCATACCCAATCCAATAGAAAAATCCGATTTCAAAGCTGAACTAGTGAGCACAAAAGCAATTGCTGCGGGTAGAATTGCTCCCATAAAAGGTTTTGAAAATTTAATTGAGGTATGGCGTTTAGTTGTAAACAGGCATCCTAACTGGGCCATTGATATTTATGGTCAAGGAGATGAAAATTACATTAGTCAGTTGCAGAAAAAGAGTAAAGAAAATAAGCTCGAAAATCATGTTTTTTTCAAAACAGCTACTAATGATTTGCAAAAAACGATGTTAGACTATTCAATGTATTTGATGACGTCGCATTCAGAGTGTTTTCCGATGGTGTTGTTAGAGTCAATGAACGTCGGTTTACCAATTGTATCGTTCAATTGTCCGACTGGCCCAAGGAATATTGTCACAAATAACGAAGACGGACTATTGGCTGAAGATCAAAATGTGATTGATTTGGCCAATAAAATTTGTTTTTTGATTGAAAATGAAAACATAAGAAAGCAAATGGGAGAGCGATCTAAAGAGAATATACAGCGTTTTTATGTCCAAAATGTAATGAATAATTGGGAACAGCTTTTTTCCTCAAATAAGGAATAAAGTTGTTTTCACTAAAAAACCATTTCTTTTAGTAATTTAGCCAAAACTATTTTTTTGAATACATTAGTTCCCATACAATATTACACCGACCTGTTTTATCATTTCACCTTAGTGATTTGCTTAATTGTTTTTTTGCAAAGTACTACTAGTGATATGGGTTCAATTTCCAACAGAAAAGGAAAAAGTGCATTAGCATTCGTTGTTTTTATACTCGTTGTTTTTTATATGGGTTTGCGCCCTGTTAGTTCTCAATTTGGAGATATGGTGCTTTACAATTTTGAGTTGAAAAGCATCATGATGGGCAATCCACCTAAAGGAAAAGTAGAGTTTCTATTTGATGCATTAATGAAATTTTTTGCATCTATTAAAAGTCCAGAATTATTCTTTTTTGTCTGTGCAGTTCTCTATGTTTTACCACTTTACATTGCTACTAAAAGAATGTTTGGAGACTATTGGTCGTATGCTTTTTTGATGCTTATTTTTTCTTTTACCTTCTGGCCTTTTGGAGTAAACGGAATACGAAACGGTATAGCAGCATCGTTGTTCCTATTAGCCATTTCAGAACCTAAAAAAATAATAAAATATGCCCTTTTTGTGGCCGCTTTGTTGTTCCATAAATCATTAGTTTTACCGTTAGCGGCGTATTTGGTTTCTAAAAACATCAAAAATGTTAAACTGTATTTTGCCTTTTGGTTTTTGTGTATTCCAGTTTCATTGGCTTTGGGTAGTTTTTTGGAAAGCTTTTTCTTAGGATTAGGCTTTAGCGATGATGAGCGATTGAAAGTATATTTAAGTGACCTAGATCAGTTAAACGAAGGCGTAGAGTTAAAGTTAGGATTCCGTTGGGATTTCATTATTTACAGCGCAACAGCCGTTTTTGCTTCTTGGTTTTTTATTTTTAAAAAGAAGGTGGAGGACTTAGTTTACAATAATTTAGTAGCTACTTATTTGTTGGCTAATGGTTTTTGGATACTCATCATCAGAGCTAATTATTCCAATCGATTTGCCTATTTATCGTGGTTTATGATGGGAATAGTTATTTTATATCCTTTGCTTAAATACCAATTATTCAAAGAGCAACACAAGATAGTCGGTCGTATTATTTTATTCTATTTTCTTTTGGGTTATTTGTTGAACGTAATTCTGGCATGATGAAAAAAATTACTGTTTTTACGCCTACTTTCAATCGAGCCTATTGTTTAGGTCAATTGTATGATAGTCTAATCCAACAAACCAATCCCAATTTTATTTGGATGATAATCGATGATGGTTCAAGTGATTCCACTCAAGAATTAGTTCAGTCATGGATGGATGAAAATAAAATTGAAATTCGATACATCTATCAGGAAAATCAAGGAATGCATGGCGCACATAATACGGCATACCAAAATATTGAAACCGAATTTAATGTGTGTATTGACTCAGACGATTTTATGCCAACTAACGCCATCGAGCTTATTCTTTCCCACGAATCAGAACTGAATAATGAGCATTTAGCGGGTTTAATAGGATTGGATGCATATAAAAACGGAAACATCATCGGAACCACCATCCCAGAAACCATAAAGGAATCAACCGTAAATGATTTGTACTACAAATACGATGTAAAAGGTGATAAAAAAGTAGTATTGAAAACCAAAGTGGTACAACAGTTTCCATTGTATCCAGTATATAAAGGTGAAAAGTTAGTGCCACTCGGAACATTGTATTTGCTCATCGACCAACAATACAAATGGTTGTGCACCAATGATGTTCTTTGTGTTGTTGAATACCTAGCCGATGGTTCGTCGAATACCATTTTAAAACAATACAAGGTCAGTCCTCGCGGTTTTGGCTATTTCAGAATGGTCAAAATGAAGTATTCTGGAAGTGTCGTTGAAAAAATAAAGAGTGCTATTCATTTGGTTTCTTCAGCTATTTTTGCTAAAGATTTTAGTTTAATCACGAAATCACCTAATATTGTTTTGGTTGTGTTAAGTTTACCTTTGGGAATGCTTCTGAACGTTTACATTCGATATAAAACTCGCGCTAAGTAATGAAAGTTTTGCACGTTATAAATAGTCTCGCAACTGGTGGTGCCGAAAAATTACTACTTGAAAGTTGTACTGTTTATCACCAAAAAGGAATCGAAGTTCACGTGCTTTTACTCAACGGCGTTGTACATCCTTTTTTGGAAGAATTGAAGCGCAATAAATCGTGTACCATTCATGTTATCGGAATGGGTTCGGTTTACAGTCCGGTTTTACTATTGAAAATCATTCCCTTTTTAAAGAAATTTGATTGCGTTCATGTGCATCTTTTTCCGTGTTTGTATTGGGTAGCATTAGCTCACGCATTGTCATTCTCAAAAACCAAACTGATTTACACCGAGCACAGTACGACCAATAACCGCAGAGGAAATCCTATTTTTAAAGTGTTGGATCGATGGGCGTATTCGAGGTATTCGTCTATTGTTGCCATTACACCTCAAGTGCTTGAAAATGTAAAAACACATCTACAATTTAAAGACGAGAATCGGTTTCATATCATTCAAAACGGACTCAATTTAAGCCAAATTCAATCGGCGCAACCGTATTTGAAAACTGATTTTTTTGATGACACCGAAGCCAAAATCATCATACAAGTGGCACGTTTTTTTGAACCCAAAGACCACGCTACTTTGATAAAATCGCTTTCCTTTTTGCCCGAAAATTATAAATTAATATTGGTAGGTGATGGTGTTTTAAAACCCAATTCGGAAGCTTTAGTCAGTCAACTTAAATTGGAAAATAGGGTTCAATTTCTTGGTGTTAGAACCGATGTTTTATCATTGTTGAAAACAGCCGATGTAATTGTATTATCTTCTAAATACGAAGGTTTATCATTGTCATGCATCGAAGGAATGGCTTCAGGAAAACCGTTTGTGGCAGCTGATGTTCCGGGTTTACAAGAAGTGGTTAAAAATGCGGGAGTTTTATTCCCTTTAGGAGATGAAAAAGCATTAGCAAATGAAATCAAAAAACTAATGGAAGACGAGTTGTATTGCAGTGAAATAGTTGCTCAATGCATCTCTAAATCAAATGAGTATGATATTCAGAAAATGATTGATCAATACATAAATTTGTATACCAAAAAATAATGTCAAAAAACACACTCATACGCATTACTACAGTTCCACTTTCTCTAGATAAACTACTGGAAGGACAACTCAATTATATGGGTGAATTCTACAATGTAATTGCGGTTTCTTCCGAAAAAGAATACTTAGAAGCGATAGGCAAAAGAGAAAATGTTGCCACACATCACATTGAAATGACACGCAAAATTACTCCGTTACATGATCTTGTTTCAGTAGTAAAAATGTATTTTTTCTTCAAAAAAGTAAAACCGTTCATTGTGCATACGCACACTCCAAAAGCCGGAATCGTCGGAATGGTAGCCGCGCGTTTTGCCAGAGTTCCACATCGATTGCACACCGTGGCGGGTTTGCCTCTTTTGGAAGCCACAGGTTTAAAACGCAAACTACTTGATTTTGTTGAGAAGTTAACTTATTCGTGTGCAACAAAAGTCTACCCCAATTCAAATGCTTTACTAGGTATTATTCAGGAAAACAACTATTGTCCATCAACTAAATTGAAAGTAATTGGCAAAGGAAGTTCCAACGGAATCAATACCGATTATTTCGACGACAAGCATTTTTCAGTTGAGCAAAAATCCGAACTCAAAAAGCAACTCAACATCCATGAAGACGATTTCGTTTTTATTTTTGTGGGTCGAATAGTTGCTGACAAAGGCATCAACGAATTAATCAGTGCATTTTCTGAATTGCAACAGCAAAAGGTTAAATTGCTATTGGTTGGTCCGCTCGAGCAAGACTTGAATCCGCTTTTACCCGAAACTTTGCAACAAATTCAGGGTAATGCCAACATTATTTCGGTAGGTTACCAAAACGATGTTCGACCTTATTTTGCTATTTCTAATGCTCTAGTATTTCCAAGTTATCGAGAAGGATTTCCCAATGTGGTTATGCAAGCCGGAGCAATGAATTTACCTTCAATTGTAACCAATATCAATGGCTGTAATGAAATTATTGAAGAAGGGAAAAACGGAATAATTATACCCGTTAAAAATAGTGACGAACTCCACAAAGCGATGTTAAAATTTGTTGCAAATGCAGAACAACTACAGACTTACAAACAGAATTCAAGAGAACTAATAGTATCTCGTTATCAACAAAGTAAAGTTTGGAATGACATATTGGAAGAATACCGTAACTTTGAACAATAATTTGAATAATGTACAAAGCCTTAGTTAAACCTTTTTTCGACATACTTTCGGCCGCAATTGGTTTAGTGGTTCTTTCACCATTATTGATTGTTATTACGGTGCTTTTGACTATAGCCAATAATGGAAAACCGTTTTTCTTCCAGCTTCGTCCGGGTAAAAACGGCAAAATTTTTAAAATTGTAAAGTTCAAAACCATGAACGATAAAAAAGACAGCGACGGGAAACTACTGCCGGATGCTGAACGATTAACCAAAATAGGCGCTTTTGTCAGAAAAACATCTTTAGATGAAATTCCGCAGCTGATCAATGTAGTTTTGGGTGATATGAGCGTTGTTGGACCTCGACCTTTACTCACCAATTACATGCATTTGTACAATGAATTTCAAAATCGCCGTCATGAAGTCAAACCCGGAATCACAGGCTGGGCACAAGTAAACGGCAGAAATGCCATTTCATGGGATCAAAAATTCGCCTACGATGTTTGGTATGTAGACAACATTTCGTTTACTTTGGACGTGAAAATTCTTTTAAAAACAATTATTAAAGTGATTAAAAGCGATGGTATTAACTCGGCAGATGCTGCTACAATAGAGCCTTTTGATGGAAAATAAAGTGATTTTATACGGCGCAAGCGGACATTGTAAAGTAATCATTGATATTTTAGAATGTTCCAATGTGGGCATCAAAAATATAGTGGATGACAATCCTAAATCAACTACTATTTTAGGAAAATCAGTGGTACATTCAAGTGAAATTTCGCTTCAACCAACCGATAATGTCATCTTATCCATAGGAAATAATAAAGTAAGAAAAAAACTCTCTAATCAATTGAATGTCACTTTTGAAAAAGCCATTCATCCAACCGCAATCGTATCCCAACATACTTCGATTGGAGAAGGAACGGTAGTTATGGCAGGCGCCATACTTAATCCTGACGCATCCATCGGCAACCATTGCATTATCAATTCAGGTGCAGTCGTTGAACACGATTGCATCATCGAAGATTTCGTTCATATTTCTCCTAATGCTTCATTAGCAGGCGGAGTTGAAGTGGGCGAAGGCTCGCAAGTCGGAATCGGAGCTACTGTTATTCAAGGAATCAAAATCGGAAAATGGGCTGTGATTGGTGCTGGAGCAGTAATTATAAATGATGTTCCAGATAACAGCGTTGTAGTTGGAAATCCGGGTAAAGTAATAAAAATCAAACAAAATGAGTACCACTAAAATTTGGCTTTCATCGCCTCACATGGGCGGAAATGAATTAAAATACGTTCACGAAGCATTTGCTACGAATTGGGTAGCGCCACTCGGACCCAATGTAACGGGTTTTGAAACCGATTTGGAATCCTTTTTAGGGCAAAATTCGTTTGTTGGAGCCTTGTCTTCCGGAACTGCAGCACTGCATTTAGCCTTGATTTTATTGGGTGTTAAGCAAGACGATGAAGTGATTTGTCAAAGCATGACTTTTTCGGCTTCAGCCAATCCGATTGTGTATCAAGGTGCCAAACCAATTTTTATTGACAGCGAATCCGAAACGTGGAATATGTGTCCGATTGCCTTAGAAGAAGCCATTCAAGATCGAATCTCAAAAGGTAAGAAGCCCAAAGCAATTATAGCTGTTCATTTGTACGGAATGCCTTTTAAAGTAGATGAAATCAGAAAAATTGCCAATACCTATCAAATCCCAATTGTAGAAGACAGCGCCGAATCACTCGGGAGCACTTACAAAGGGCAAAAATGCGGTACTTTTGGTGATATTTCCATTTTGTCGTTCAACGGAAATAAAATCATTACCACTTCAGGTGGTGGAGCGATAGTTTGTAAATCAGTCGAACAAAAAAATAAAGCGGTTTTCCTTTCTACCCAAGCCAGAGACAACGCTCCGCACTACCAACACAGCGAAATAGGGTACAATTACCGTATGAGTAATATTTGCGCCGGAATCGGACGTGGACAAATGGAAGTCCTTACCAAACACATCAATTTACGCCGTGATATGCACGATTTCTACGCAAATTTGTTTGCCAATCAAGACGGAATTACCGTTTTCTCCGAACCCAATTCCGATTTCTATTCCAATCATTGGTTGTCGTGTATTGTAGTCAATCCAGATAAAGCCAACGGTTTGACTCGAGAAAAGTTACGATTACAACTCGAAGCAGAGAATATTGAAAGTCGCCCGTTATGGAAACCAATGCATCTACAACCCATTTTTGCTGATTGCCCGTACTATGGCGGAACAGTGGCAGAACGACTATTCCAAAACGGATTGTGCTTGCCATCAGGCTCCAATCTATCCGATGAGGATCGAAATCGAATTGAAACTGTTATTAAAGCAGCATTATAAACCGTTTTTTTAGAAGCTAATCCAGCTATCCGTTACAAGTCCTCAGCCTAAAAAGTGTTTTTGTAAGTCGCACAAAAGCTCACTTTGGTCGCTTCTGTGCTCCAACAAAAACTACTTTTTATCCTTGTGGGCTTTTCACTGCTATCTGGGCTAGGGCAATTGTAGTAAAAAGGAATTAATGTTTAATTTTTACAATAACGTACATTTACAATCCGTGCCAAACAAATCTAGCAAAATTACTACAGAATTAGAGTTAAAATCACAAAATGCATGACTCTCAACTATAAAATCAATCCACTCATCGATAAAACAGAATTATAAATTAACTTTTATTTAAGAGTTCTTTTTTTTTACTATTTTTACTCGATTGTAATTAAAAATACAAATACCTTGAAAGAAAAGAAATCTGGATTTTTTACTGTATTTTCTGAGATTAATTTCGGATTCAAGATACGAAATCTAGGTTATTTACCTAGATGGTTAATTCTATTGCTTGATCTTTTTATCGTATTAACTTCAGGAATAATAAGCTTTTTCCTTCTCAAAGGAATTAAATTAGAATTCATCCCAAAACCATTTATCGTCTATGGCTTGGCTTTTTATTTAGTAGTTAATTTATTCTTTTTTTGGATTTATAGAACTTATTCAGGAATTATCCGACATTCTTCGTACATCGATGCTATCAAGTTGTTCTTTTCCCAATTTTCAACTTTTGTAGTGTTGTTATTAGTCAATTTTTTTCTCCTTCTTTTGGATAAAAATAAATTGTACTTAACTACGGGATTGTTTATTAACGCAGTACTTTCTTTCAGTTTATTGTTCTTTTACCGAATAGTAGTTAAGCAAGTTTTTGAACGATACATCTCAGTTCCCAATGGAGTTAAGAAGAAAAAAGCCATTATATACGGTTCGGATGCCAATGCAATCGCTGTAGCCAATGCCTTAAATTCTGAAAATCCCGGTCGATTCAAATTAATCGGTTTCATCGATAAAAACAATTTGAATACTTCCAAAAGGATATTGAATTTACCCATTTATAAAATAACCAAAAGTATACCAGTGCTACTGCGCTATATTCACGCCGAAGCATTGATTATTGCTGATAAAAGTCTTTCAAAAGAAGAAAAATCAATCATTGTTGATGAATGTATTGATTATGGATTTAAAGTCTACACTATTCCAGTAATTACGGATTGGGACGATCAAAAAGAGATTTCCAAAAACATTAAAAGTTTTGAAATTCACGATTTACTAGAACGAAAACCAATTGTATTAGATACCAAACTAATTTCCTCAATACTCAATAATCAAACGGTTTTGATTACCGGAGCTGCAGGTTCAATTGGAAGTGAAATTGTTCGACAGGTTTTAGGATTTAAGCCCAAAAAAATAATCTTATTGGATCAAGCAGAAACACCACTCAACAGTTTATCACTTGAAATTTCTAGTGGCCAACACAATATTGAAGTGGCTAATGTTATTGCAGATGTCAAAAATAAAGAACTACTCGAGCTTATTTTTATGTTGCACAAGCCTGATGTTGTCTTTCACGCTGCAGCATACAAACACGTTCCCATGATGGAGGAAAATCCTGCACAAGCTATTTTTACTAACGTATTAGGAACCAGAAATGTGGCCGATTTATCGCAGAAATATCATGTAGACACCTTTGTAATGATTTCTACTGATAAGGCGGTAAATCCGAGTAGTGTTATGGGCGCAAGTAAACGAATAGCCGAAATGTATGTGCAATCGAAACATTTTAAACACAAACGACTTAAATCGGAACGATACACCAAATTCATTACAACACGTTTTGGAAATGTACTCGGTTCCAACGGTTCTGTTGTGCCATTATTTACAAAACAGATACAAGAAGGAGGACCAGTGACCATTACACATCCCGAAATCATCCGCTATTTCATGACCATTCCCGAAGCTTGTCAGTTAGTGTTAGAAGCATGTTCAATGGGAAAAGGAGGTGAGATTTACATATTCGACATGGGTAAACCAGTAAAAATCATTGATTTAGCAAAAAAAATGATTCGATTGGCTGGTTTCGTTCCCGATAAAGACATCAATATTAAAATAGTTGGATTGCGACCAGGTGAAAAATTGTATGAAGAATTGCTCAATGATTCGGCCAAAAATCTTGCTACACATCACGAAAAAATAATGGTGGCTGAAGAAGTTTGCGATGATTTTGAAATTGTAAGTCAAGCAATAGACGAATTAATAGCGACATCCAAAACAGCCAACAACGACAAGATTGTAAGTGTGATGAAACAAATTGTGCCCGAATTCAAGAGTTTAAATTCGGTTTTCCAAACTTTAGATATTGAGGTTAAAGATATTTTTACTTACAAAAACGAATAGAATTAAACACTAAGCCCTATATTTGTCACAGTTTTACACTTCATTAGTGTTTTTTATAAAATATTCTAAATTATGAATAAAAGTCAAGTAGTATTCTACCTTTTTATATTGATAACATTAAGTTCTTGTGTTTCGAAAAAGAAAATTATATACCTTCAAGGGCAACAAAATCAATCGTCTAATCAAGTTAATTATGAGCCGATAATTCAAAATGATGATTTATTGAGCATCACAATTTCTTCAGTTGAACCCGAGTTAGCAGTACCTTTTAATCTCGATCAATTGCAATCTGCTTCAGGATCTTCATCAACATCTAATAGCAAAACTACCTATTTAGTTGATTCTGTGGGCGAAATTGATTTTCCAGTTTTAGGTAAAATAAAAGTCGCAGGATTAACCAAAACAATCTTAAAGCAACAAATTAAAGATCGATTAGCATTGTATTTGACTGATCCGATTATCAACATTAGGATTGTTAATTATAAAATTTCTGTTTTAGGAGAAGTCAATAAACCAGGATCTTTTACGTTAAACGGAGATCGAATTACATTGTTAGAAGTTATTGCTAATGCAGGAGATTTAACGCTTTATGGTAAAAGAGATAATATTTTAATCATTCGCGA
Source organism: Flavobacterium sp. (assembly GCF_035299245.1). Classification (GTDB taxonomy): domain Bacteria; phylum Bacteroidota; class Bacteroidia; order Flavobacteriales; family Flavobacteriaceae; genus Flavobacterium. The sequence goes on from NZ_DATGWY010000021.1 coordinate 27,412, forward strand.
TTACCTCGGAACCAAAACCTACAATAGAGTTGACATTACTAAAGCCGATTTTGTAAACTCTCCTTTTTATTATTTGGATCAAAATGATGTTGTTTATGTAGAACCTAGAAAGGCCAGAATAGATGGTACTGCAATTGGAGGAAACATCACAGCAATTATGTCAATTGCGAGTTTCTTGATCACAACAACTTTACTTTTAACACGATAATATGCAAGAATTACCGCAAAATACACAGCAAACTTCTAGTGTTTCTGAAACTAATATCAAAGACTTGTTGCTTGAGTATATTGTTTATTGGAAATGGTTTGTTATTTCTGGTATAGTTGGTTTATTGCTTGCTTATTTTGCTTTGAGGTATTCTACTACTCAATATGGAGTAGAAGCTTCAATTATAATCAAAGACGATAAAAAAGGAGGAAATAGTGAGCTTTCTGCGTTTAGCGACTTGAATATTTTTTCAGGAAAAAGCAATGTCGACAACGAGATGGCCATCCTTAAATCGAGAACACTTTCCCTAAAAGTAGTTGATGCGTTGGATTTAGATGTTAATTATTTTATTGATGGTCGTGTAAAAAAAACTGAGCTTTACGGAGATGAATCGCCAATTGAAGTACGATTTGTTACCAAGTCAAAGCGCTACATTGAAAAGGATACTACTTTTCATATTGAGCAAAACTCAGCAAATACAGTTATCATCTCGGATAAAAATAAACAAAACGGCAAACAATATAAAGTGGGTCAAATCATCGCTTCTGATATAGGAGAATTTATAATAGATATTAAGAACAGAGAATCCAATAGCAATAATGTCTATGTTGTAAAAAGAAAAAGCTATACTACAGCTAATTCTTTCTCGAAAAAACTCAGCCTTTTAAATGTTGGAAAAAACAATATTATCAACTTAAGTATTGTTGATCCAATTAAGAAAAGAGGAGAAGATTACATCAACGAAATTATTAAACAGTATAATATTGATGCAATTAACGACAGAAATAGTATTGCTGATAGTACTTCAAGTTTTATCCAACGTAGATTGGCCATTATTTCTAAAGAACTCAGTGATGTTGAAGATGAAGTGGAAGGATTCAAAAAAAGTAAACGTATTACTGATGTTGAGTCAGACGCTCAAATGAGTTTGTCTTCAGTGACTGGTTATGAAAAACAATTGCTGGATATCGATACTCAAGTAAAGGTGATCAATTTCATGCTCAACGTAGTCAATAATTTAAAAGAAGACGAAATTATTCCATCCAATTTATTGTCTAATGCCGATGTATCGACTTCATTTATTGATAAATACAACACTGCTGTACTTGAGAAAAAGAGGTTGTTGAAATCAAATGCTCAACAGTTTCACCCCAATATTGATCGATACGAACAACAAATTGAAGGTTACAAGGCTTCTGTTGAAGAGAGTTTAATCAACAAATTGGCTTCATTGAATATATCTAAAAACGATATTCGAAGATTAGAGAATAGATACGATAATAAAGTCTATGAAGTTCCAACCAATGAGAAAAACTTCAGAAAAATAGACCGTCAACAACAAATCAAGCAATCCTTGTACTTGTATCTTCTACAAAAAAGAGAGGAAACCGAAATAACGCTCGCGATCGCATCTCCAAAAGCAAAAATTGTTGATCCGGCTTACGTTACCGGACCAGTTTCGCCTAATAGAAACTTGATTTATTTAATAGCTCTTGCAATTGGAATGCTTATTCCGGCCGGAATTATTTATCTTATTAAGCTTTTAGATACCAAAGTTAAAACCAGACATGATATTGAAGGGAAAGTTTCTATTCCGTTTTTGGGTGATTTGCCAAAATCAGAATCCAACGAAGAAATTATTCAATCCAATAGTCGCTCAAGTTCTGCAGAAGCCATTAGGATGATTCGTACAAACCTCGAATTTATACTTTCTAATGTAGCAGAAAATAAGTGTAAAACCATTTTTGTGACTTCCTCCATCCCGAAAGAAGGAAAAACATTTTGTGCGATTAACTTAGCCACAACCATTGCTCTTTCGGGCAAAAAAATATTGATTGTGGGTCTCGATATTCGTAATCCAAAACTCGACAATTACATAGACTTGCCTTCCAAAGGGTTGACTAATTTTCTGTCTAAACCCAACGAAGATATTAATAATTACATCGTTAATGTAAAAGGATTTGAAAACTTCTATGCTCTTCCATCAGGAGCAATTCCACCCAATCCAGTAGAATTGTTAATGAATGACAAGATAACTGTGATGTTCAACGAATTGAAAGAAAAGTTCGATTACATTATTGTAGATACAGCTCCAGTTACTGTTGTAACGGATACATTGTTAATCGCCAAGAATGCAGATTCGTTTGTTTATGTTGTGCGTGCTAATTATCTTGACAAACGCATGCTTAAAATAGCCGAAAACTTGTACAGAGATAAAAAACTCCCTAATATGTCGCTGATTTTAAATGATACTGATACTCAAAAATCAAGTGCATATGGTTATGGCTACGGTTACGGATATGGTTACGGCTACGGCTACGGTCAAGAAGTAGTAAAGAAAACATTTATTGAAAAAGTAAGGGATTTTTTCAGTAAAAAGAAATCTAGTGACTAAAGAAACTATTGTTCTTCATTAAGGAAGATAAATTGTGATGATTTTTAAGTAGTACTTTGGTTTTTAATGATTTAACGTGTTTTTGATGGTGTACATCCGAACCCACAAAATCATATAAATTTTCATTTAATAATCGTTGAGCAATCTTCGTAACTCCTGTTCCATAATATCCTGTTGTTGACAGCAAGTTCAACTGAAATAAACAACCACTCTTTTTCAATTTATAAAACTCATCAAAATTGTTTCCGTAAAACAAATAACGTTCTGGGTGTGCTAAAACAGGTTTGTATCCTTGAACCTGAATCTCAAAAATAATATCATACAATTGAATCGGTGCATTCAAATACGACATTTCTATTAATACGTAATTTTCTTTCAAAGAAAGTAGTTTTTCACCCTGTTTGATTCGTTCAAAAAAAAACGAGTCAATCATGTATTCTGCAGCAGCTTTTAATTCGATTTCATTCAGCAAAAGCTTTGTTTCCTCAAGTTTTGAAGTGATGCTATTGAAGGTGTTGTCCCAAATACCAGTGATTATGTGTGGAGTAGTTATGAATTTTGAAAATCCGATTTGCTTTAAATCATTTATTAAATTTTTTGTGTCTTCACTATCTTTTGCACCATCGTCAATTCCGGGCAATAAATGCGAATGAATATCAACATAATCGACTGGAAGTAAATCAGATAAAATTGGTGCGCTTTTTTTGAAGAATAGCATTGATTAAAGTTTTTTGCAAAGTAACAAATATTAATTAAAAGTACAGTTTCAATTAGTATAGTTATACTTAATTACTATATTTGTTTTGTGATTGAAAACACAATAAAATGGTGTCTTCTTTTAATTTTAAATGATTTAATGAGTGCTTCACAAGAGTCAAAAGACTGGGATTTAATAATAAAAGGTCATTCGTCACTATTTGATGTTAATTTTGGCGATTTATGGCGTTACCGCGATTTGCTTTTGATGTTTGTAAAACGCGACTTTGTTAGTTTTTACAAACAAACTATTTTAGGACCGC
>NZ_DATGWY010000022.1:0-351095 GCF_035299245.1 Flavobacterium sp.
AAAATTCAATAACGACAGATACTATTTTTAGAGAAAGACTTGAACAAGGAATGTTGAACAACGAATTTTGAATGTTGAAGTTGGATGTGTTGATAGTAAAGTAGCCCTAGCCCCGATTGCAACGGAAAGCTTTTTGCGAAAGAATGCTATTTTTTGTTGGTATAAAAAAGCGACCAACGGAAGCTATTTTTATGCCTTACAAAAAAAGCAGTGTTTGCAAAAACTTGGAGTGGAAAGCGGGATTGGCTTCTTATTTAGCATACAGTCGCAGTTTTCAGTGAATAAAAAAACCGCTTTGTGCGAGACGTGGCGGTTTTTGGAAACTAAACTACTTACTATGACTATTTGCTCTCTAATTTTTGCAATCGGGCTTCGAGAAGCAATTGATTTTGCTTGAGTGCGTTGAGTTCGGCTTCGAGGCGTGCTGATTTTTCTTTTTCGGTTTCGATGATGCGTTGTTGCTCTTGAATGGCTTTGGTGAGGTACGGAATCAAACCGACGTAATTGATGGATTTGATGGTGCGTTCTTCGTGGGTAGTTTCTGCGATTTTATTAGGATCTTTGGGAGTTGACAAGATTTCTTCTTTTACCAAATTAGGAAACACTTGTTCCATTTCTTGGGCGATGAAACCCGTTTGTTGACCGCGGGCGAAGCCGTATTTTTGAGACATATCAGTTTTGAACGAATAGTCTTTGACTTGCAGCGCATTAATTTTGCCCAAAATTGTTTGGGTTGGCGCTATGTTTTCTTTAAGCGCTGCATCGGATGGATTGGTGAAAACGCCCGAGACAAATACGTTGCCAAGGAAGTAGCCTGCGTAACCTGAGGGCTTGGTAGCACTAGAATAAACCCCGTAATGCAATCCACCAGCAAAGAAGTCGACGAAATTGTAAGAGCCGTATTTGGCACCTGCTCCTGTACTTGTTAAATTGTTGATGGAGCCATAATGCACACCAGAACCTAAACTATTGATTAAAACATCGTTTCCGGCTTTATTGGAATTTCCGCCACCTGATAAAAGCGTGTAGGAGCCCCAATGAATCCCTGAACCGGAACTTGGCATTTCATTGTAGCTTCCAATTTGATTAGAACTTCCATTGCCACTGAACGTATTGTGCATTCCATATACGGAAGCACTACTACCATCAAAAAGATCATTTTTCATACCGTAAGCCCAGCTTGTTCCGAAACAACTTATTTGATTGTAGAGTCCTCTTGCTATTCCAGAATTTCCTGTTGTGATTGTATTAAAAAAGCCAGAATTAATATCATTAATTCCGCCATTAATAATATTGTACACACCGTTTTTATTTGAGCTTGACGACAAAAAGAAGTTATAGGTTCCGTAGCTTCCACCAGCTGAGCTATCACCCATAATGTAATTATAGGTTCCGTACTTTCCTACAGAATTTCCGGCGATGTAGTTTCTTGTACCGAATTGTTCACCGCTAACGTTGGTGTTCAAAATTGTATGACTACCAAAGACAGTACTTGCATTTGAATTTGTGAATTCATTGAAAGTTCCTGTATGAATGCCGCCACCTGTTCCATTAAATATATTTCGTGTTCCAAATTTACCCCCAGAACCACCATCCGTCAAACGATTTTCGGTACCAATGTGTAATCCGTTTTGATTATTTGTTATCAAATTTCTAACACCATATTGTGCTCCTGTACTTGATCCACTGATGGCATTATCAACACCAAAAACACTAGCATTTCCGGAAACGACGCTTCCAATATCATTTTTTAAACCGTATTGAAACCCCGAGTTGAAGTCACGTATCGTATTTTCTACACCAATACTAAGGGGACTTTGAGAAGAAATATAATTTTTTGTGCCAGTTATATTATCGCTATTTAGCGTTGAAAAGTAGGCATAATAACCGAATACATCTCCTGATCCTGGTCCTGAAATTTCCGTGTAAGAACCATAAGCTTTTCCGGCATTGTTGTTCGTAATGAAATTTCTGGTTCCATAAGCACCATGTTGTCCATTGGCTGCAGCAACATCTACATCTGAAATAATGTTATTTTGTGTCCCAACACCGTCAAAAGTTGCGGAAATCGCATTATTAACTCCTAACTGGAAATTGGTGACATTAGCGGTTCCTGTAAGACTATTGTATACTCCTGTTCCATTTCCAGATGCACCTAATTCGTTTCTTATTCCCAACTTTGTGACACTGGTAGCGGTCAACATAGTATTATTTACTCCAATTAACGGAGCACCGCCTCCTGCTGTTGTTAAAAAATCATTCGTAACTCCTGTTTGTAATGTTTGCCCTTCATTTAATAAACCTGTTGAAAAATTACCTATATTGTGAAATCCACTATAAGCACTAGTAGTATTTGTAAAATTGTTTATTACACCTTCTAAAGCTCCTGAGGCGCTAGTTGTAAAATTATTATAAACACCGGCCGAGTTTCCTGTTGCTATTGAATTGTACATACCGTAATTATTCCCACTAATTCCACTTCCGCTCAACGAATTATACACCCCGTAGTTGTCCCCTGTGGTATTGTCTGTGATTACATTGTTAACTCCTTTGGCGGAGGCACTACCATTTCCCGTTATCATCGAAAAAACACCACTTTTGTTTCCAGTATCGGCACCCGACATTAAATTTTGAACACCCAATAAATTGTTGGATCCAGCTGTTGAAAATTGATTATTAAGACCTATTTTATCACCGGTAGATGAACCAAAAAACAAGTTTTGAAAACCGTAACGCAATCCATTTCCTGTGCTGTTAAAAAAGTTGTTTACGCCATGTTGAGTAGTTGAATTGCTGCCTGCTATTTCATTGAATACGCCATAACTTAAACCCGATTGAGTACCGCTGATGGAATTAAAAGTTCCATATCCTATTCCACTTCCGTTGAGAGACAATAAATTGCGCGAACCATAAACGCCTGCTGCATTGGCAGAAGTAATGGCATTGTAAACCCCCGTTTTTTCTCCAGCACTCGATCCGTTCAAGGTATAAATGGCACCATAATGAAAGCCCGTTCCCGAGTTGTTGATTATGGTTTCCGAACCTGCTTGATTTCCGGTTCCAGTTCCGCCCAAAGCAACATAACTTCCGTAATGTATTCCACTACCCGAAGAAGTGTTTTCAGTTCGCATTCCCGTATGAGTTCCTGAACCTGAACCTGTGAAATTAGTTATAAGACCAGTTCTAACGCCTATTCCACTCGTATTGAATTCGTTACTCACTCCGTAGTGCCAACCCGCACTTGTTCCTGATATTATGTTGTAAATGCCGTATTTTAAAGAGGTTGCGCCACCATTACTCAAAAAATTATTGATTCCGTATTGAGAACCATTTCCTGCACTTGAGATTTGGTTTGTTACTCCAACATGGCCAGCTGCATTAATGCCTTGCATTCTGTTAATCACCCCTGTGTGAAATCCGGTTCCAGTATTTAAAAAAGTATTATCAAGCGCTGTGATTGAACCCGTTGAAGCTCCGGTTAAAATAGAGTTAAAACTGATTCGATTTCCTAAACCCGAACCGCTCAAATAATTCGTAGTTCCGTAATGAATACCATCTCCATTGGTAAAAATATCGTTTCCATTTCCGTTCAACTCGGCGTTTGAAGTTCCAGTTAATTCGTTATAAATCCCAACCCTTTTAGTTGCAGCTGAAGGATTCAAATTGCGTTGATTGCGTATACCAAATTGTATATTTTCATCGGAAACCACTTCGATTTTACCTTCTAAATCAGTGGTGTTTCCAATTTTGACTTTGCCCAAATGATACATCTCATCGTTGATATTATCGGGCGCAAGTGTTCCTCCTACTTCATAAAAATCGGCGTCGGCATTTTTGGTTGATGTAAAGCCAACCCACGAAGATGTGGCATTATCCCAATAGTAAAAACCCGGCTGATTGCTTCCTGAAGCTGCGGTTAAAAACACCAACATACCGTTTTGAGCTGCTGTTGGATTGGCAACTGGAAACGCATCGACTTTAGGAATAAGAATTCCGTCGGTATTGCTCGGCGTAACTTGATTGGACGATTTGATTTCCAATTGCGCACTTGGCGTTGTGGTATTGATTCCTACCTGTGAATAGCTGTAACCAAAAATTAACATCAAAAATAGTACTACAAACTTTTTCATAGTTTCCGATTTTAGACTAGTAAAAATTCTGAGAAGACAAGGTGAAATTACCGCCGTTGTTATTGTTGCTGCCGTAACCCCAAGTTCCATTAACATCTGGAAATCCGTTGGTTAAATCGAATTTAAAACTGTACGTTCCACCAATGAAATAAGTGTACGACCCAATAACTGTGTTTCCGTATATCGAATAGGTTCCGGTAGCTGGAAAACTTCCGTGCAGTGTAGGATGGGCAGCTACCGATAATTTACCACCTTCTTCAAACACCATGACGTAATCGTTGGTCGGTGCGCCAGAACCTGTACTATAATAACCCAACCAATATCCTTTGAGTTGAGAAAGTCCAGAGTTTCCTGTGATGTGTTTTTTAGCAGTAAAAGTTCCTAAATTAGTAGAACTAGTTCCTGTTCCATAAGTTCCCGTGAGTTTTGTAGTTGCACTATCATAAATGAATCTGAAATTAAAATAATTCGTTCCATCAAAAATGATGAATTCATAAAGAGTTCCGAAATACGAATAGTTTGTTTGCATTCCCGATACCGATAACATGTCATTGACTGTTGGACCACCAAAAGTCACATTATTACCGTATTCAAAAAGCAAATTAAACTCGGTACCATTGCTGAATTTCGCATCGTACAAACCGCGAAGTTCACCCGGAGTTGGTGGAGGAAGAGTGCGTAAAGAAGTTGTTGTAGTTGATTGAGATTGGGTACTTTGAGTTGCAATTTCATCATTCGAACATGAAAAGAAAATACTCATGCTCAAAAATAAAACGAAGTAGTTTATTGGTTTCATAATGTAGTGTTTTGAAGGTTTCAACATCAAAATAAAACATAATGAACGGTCTGAATGAGTGTAATTTAGTATTTGGCAGATTTAATTAGTATTTGAAGAAACTCTATCAAAACATCATTAAATCTGCCAAATGTTTGTACTATTTTTCGATGAACCAACGCTGGTTTTTACCGTTGTTGTAGTCCCATTGGCCGAGAGGAGCGGCGACGTAATTGGCGGCATTGTATACTTCCATAACACGTTTGGTTCTTACGTTTCGAACCAACCAACTACCATCGCAATATCGAATAAACGTCCAAAGTTGAGCCTCATTCCCATTGGGCGAACTGGTTACAATATTGGAGCCGTTGATGTCGTTTTGATTCAAAATATCCAACAACAAATTATTGTATTTATTGGTTATCTGATAGTAAAATTGATTGGCTTTTTTGATGGACCAACGCTGACTTTTGAGCCCTAACAAATCATTCAAAACCACATGCGTATTACTTTCCATGCCACCATTGAGAATATCCGTCTCTTTATCGGGTGCATGTGCACTTCGAAACGAGTATTCGGCGATAGGATCAAAAGCATCCGCATGCATCACATTCATTTTATCGCGTTGAGTGGCATCGGTTATCTTTTCAAAAGCCAAATACAAAGTGTATTCTCCTTTTAAGTCCTCAACATCTCGATACACTATTGGAACGATTCCCATTCCATATCCAAAATCTCTTTGAGAAATTTGATTGGCTACATTTTGGTCTAAGCGAATTTGAAGCGGGTTGAAGATTTGATCTCCGCCAACACCTATTGGTCGATCGGAAGGCATATTGGTCACAACTGTCAGTTTCAACAATTCCTCGCGTGAAAGTAATTGCAAATCGGCTTTGTAAAAAATACTGCCAAATTGTTGCATTACCGTAGGTACAGGATAAACACCGGGTGCATTATCATACGGAATCGAAGTTCCTATTCCGAATGCTTTAAAAGGCAACGATGCAAAACCGATGGCAGGTTTGAGTGCCTGAGCGGCAAAACTATTGTGCCAAAAATTGGTCAAAAAATCGGCTGGCCCATCCCATTCCATTATTCCAGGATGAATGACGGCATAATCGCTTCCTGATTTCAATTCGCCTTCCCATAAAACAAAAGGCAACAAATCGCCCGAAGCGGGTGCATTGTTCTTCCACGGCTCAATATCGGGCAATTGATCTCCCGTTTGGATGCCGCCTAAACCACCGGCTGCGCTTCCTGCCATGGCCCATTTATTTTCGGGTCCGCGACCATTGATGTCTCCAAAAAGCTTGGATTTGGTACGAATCGCTGTAGAAGGAATAGCATTTCCTATTGCATTGACTAAATAGCTGAATGAAGTCAGATAAATTTCGTCTCTTTTGCCATCACGTTCCAGCATATCGTCAACGGTTTCACGGTTACAAGTAAATCCTTTTACTACTACACGATAATAATCAGCACCACCTTTGGTCATGGCTGATTTGGCCGATGAGTTGATGGTTGTTTTAATTTGAGCGTTCATTTGTGTTAGTAACATTCCACAAAACACTATTGTTAAAAGTTTTTTCATGATTTCTTATGGATTTGGATGTTATTTAGGTTCTTCAATCTCTCGTTGTTCCGAATACTTGATATTAGAGATGTAAAACGCATTTTCTCCTTTGTATTCGCCGGTTGTGAAGACCAATGCACTGTAGTTTTTGTTTGCATCAAAGGCATTTTGATTGTCCCAAATTTTTACTCCGTCGATGAAGACCATAATTCGTTCGGCAGTTCGTTTTACTTGAACTTTGACTTTATTGTTTTCTACCGAAAAATTGGTTTGAATTTTCTCTACTTTTTGCGTTTCTAAACCACCTTTGTAGGCAAAAAAGCGGGTTTGTCCTTTGCCTTTATCCCCATATTCAATGGGATGGAAGCCCACTTTTATACCGTTACTTCCATTGCGGTTTTCGCCCCAAAGAGAGAAATCTTTTTTTATGTTTTTGCTTTCGGCCAACACCATTCCCAATTCTTTCGAATGACGCACAAAATCGTCTGAAGCATACAATTCGAATTCTAATGTAAATTCCTGAGAAAAGGGCTTTCCTTTGTTGATGTCTTTGAAAGTGAATGCGCCACTTCCACCCAGTTGCAACCATTTTTGATCGTCAATTTCAACAATTTCACCACTCGAATTCGTCATCATAGAAGCAGGAAAAGCACCAATTTTATCTTTGGAAAAATCTTCTAGAAACACCAAAGTATTGGCAGGTTCAAACTCGGATGATTTTTTAATTACTTTCGACTTCTTCTGTTTGTTGTCATTGTCTTTTTTCAGTTCTTTGTTTACTTTTTCTGCGACTTTTTTCTCGGCACTTTTCACCAAGCCGTCCAAAACTTGCGCATTGGTATAATGGAATACCAATAGCACCATTAGTACAATTACTCTTTTAATTTGATTTTTCATGATATTAGGTTTTAGTTGTTATACAATACGAACTCTAGATTTCGAAAGTAAACCTCAATTTTGCTCCTATTTTTTGGCAAAAGAAGTCCCATCAAGATTTAAACGATTTTAGTATATCCTTGTTCTTTTGAGACAAAATCAATAATAAAAAAGTAAAGACAGTACTTATTTCATCCGTCGAATTTTAGGAGCTTTAATTTGTGATTTACACCTCAAAATAACTCATAAAAACGACTGCTAATAGATGCTTTTTAGTATTCTGCAGATTTATTGAGAATTGGAAAATTTGCCTTAGATACGGCGGAAAAGCTCGAAGAATTCTTCTTTTCGGTTGCGACTCACAGTGATGGTCGTTCCGTCTTTCATCACTACATAAGCGTTTTCACCTTTAACGGCTTTTTCAACATGATTGGTGTTGATTAAGTGCGATTGATGCACTCTAAAAAACGGTTCACCTTTGATGTTTTCTTCGACATCTTTTAGGGTTTTACTCAATGTGATTTTCTTTTGATTGGCAAGAAAAATATGTGAATAATTGCTATCGCTTTCTACACGAATGATTTCATCTACATCAAAAAACTCCAACATATTTCCAACCGGAAGCGCCACTTTTTGGCGGTTTTTTTGGGGATGGTATTGCTCTACCAACAATTTGATTTTGTCTTCTAAATTGTGATTTTGCGTTTCTTTTTGGGCTTTTTCAACCGCATTTTGCAAATCGATGATATCAATCGGTTTGAGTAAATAATCAATAGCTGAAAACTTGAACGCCTTAATGGCAAATTGATCGTAAGCAGTGGTAAAAATAACTTTGTAATTCAAGTTTTTTGTTTGTTCCAAAACATCAAAACCATTGATGTGCGGCATTTCAATGTCTAAGAAAACCAAATCGGGTTGCAGTTCTTTAATGGCTTTTACGCCTTCTTTTCCACCATTACAGGTCGCAATTACATATACTTCCTTGCAAAACTGACGGAGTTGCATTTCGAGTACTTCGATTGCATTTTTTTCGTCGTCGATGATTATTGCTTTAATCATGGCTATTCGTTTATAGTTTGAACAGGAATAATCAATTCTACTTGTGTTCCTGAAGCATTGCCGTTTTCATCTTTTAAATCGTGAATTTTCAAAGTGGTTTTACTGCTTTGCGTTTTGTTTAAAATCGAAATACGATCTTCGGTAATTTGCAAACCGTAGCTTTTCTTTTTCAAGACTTGTTTGCTTTTTAATTCTTGTGCTTTGGCTCGACCAATCCCATCATCAGTAACCAACACTTTGATGTTGTTTTCATCAAATCGCGCTATGTGTAGAGTCAATTTTCCTTTGGTTTCTTTGTGTAATAATCCGTGCCAAATGGCATTTTCAACATACGGTTGGATGATCATCGACGGAATTTGAATCGCTTCAGTATTGAGAACTTCATCAACCACTAAATCGTATTCAAATTGATTATCAAAACGCAAGGCTTCAATTTCGATATACAATTTTAATAATTCGGCTTCACTGCTCAACAAAATGTAATTCTGATTACTATGATCCAATATCAGACGAATCAACTTGGAGAATTTTGTTAAATATTGAGATGCAGCAAAACTGTCGTTTTTTAAGATGTATTTCTGAATGCTGTTGAGTGAATTGAAGATGAAATGCGGATTCATTTGCGCGCGCAGTGCCTTCATCTCAATTTCGGCAATTTGTTGTGCGTAGGCTGATTTAAGACTTTCTTCTTTTTTGACTTGATTCAATTTGAATTGATAAAAAACGTATAAAATTCCGCCCACCAAAAGCACTAACAATCCATAAAACCACCACGCTTTCCAAAAAGGTGTTGCAATGCTAATTTTGAATGTGGTAACTTGTCCCCAAATACCATCGTTGTTGGCTGATTTTACTTGAAACGTATAATCTCCATCTTCTAAATTCGAATAGGAAATGGAATTTTTATCGGTGTAGTTCCATGCTACATCTACTTCAGAAAGTTGGTAAGCAAACCGATTCTGATTGGAGTTATTATACACATCCGAAGCCCAATCTATGGTTATGAAGTTTTGATTGTATTTTAAATCGATGTTTCCTGCATTGATCTCTTTAGTCGATAAATTGCGATCCAAGACTTTGATATTGGTGAAGGTGACTTTGGGTTGCAGTGTATTTTTTTTATAGGTTTTCGGATTGAAAACAGACAGTTGTCCATAATGATTAACTACTATTGAGCCGTCAGTCAATCGATTAACAACCACTGAAGTGCCATTGTCTTTGAAGCCGTGTTGTTGTCCCATGACAGAAACAATCTGCTTTTTAACAGGATCAAATTGCACCAATCCGTTGGATGTTCCTACCCAAATCATTCCATTAAAATCGGTTACTATGTTGGCACAATAATCGGCGGGCAATCCTGAATTTTCTTTTGAATAATTAAGTAAGGTTTCTTTGTTATCCTTTAGAATGAGTTCAAAAATTCCGTTATCAAGTGTGGTGATCCAATAATGACCCTTACTGTCTTGAATAATATCAATGGATTGAGAAATGGTTGCGCCATTATTTTGAGCTTTACCAAAACCATAATGAAGGTACTTTCCCGTCTTTTTTTCAAGACAATAGACACCACTCGTATACGTAAACCAAATGTTACCGTTTTGGTCTTCAATTCGAGGTGAAATCATCCCTGAAGAAGCTGTTTTCTTGGATGGATCTACTTCGGCCAACTTGATGTGTCGTAGCGAATTGGTTTTAGTATTAAAAGTATAATATCCATCGGTAGCAGAAGTCAGGTAAAGCGTATGCGATCGATCGGCAAACATCTTGAACACAGCATTTGGTTTTTTTCCATTTTGATCCACAACATTAATTGGAATGAGTTGATTAGTGGTTTGATTCAAAACAAAAATCCCATCAGCACTCGCTCCATAAATTTGTTTATCGGCTGTCATTGCCAGCGCTTCAATGCCTTTCATGTTTCGGAATTGACCTGAGTAAAATGGGTTTTGAATAAGCTCCATTTTATTTTCTTTTGGATGAAACCAAAGAAAACCGTTGCTGGTATTATTGGCTATTAAGTAGCCATCTTTATACAAAAGACTACCATAAGGTTCAACGGTATATTCGGCAAAAGAATTGAATAATGGATACGATTGCACTTGATTATTTTGCCAAGGAAGCATCGACAATCCTGAATAAGAAGCAATCCATAGATTGTGTTCTCGATCGTGAAAAAATCGGCTTATTGGTGTAGTTTTAAATGAATATTCGTCTTTATAGACCGGTGAATGATTGATAAATTTTTTGGTAGCAATAGAATATTCACCGAGTATACTAGCAGAAAACCAAAGTGTGTTATCGTCTTTTGGAGCAATAAGAGTAACAAAATTAGCAGGATTGGAATTCTTTGAATTGGGAACAATAAGCGGTTGACTTTCAAAACGATTGGATTGGATGTCAAATTGTACAATTCCGTCAAAACCACCAGCTAACCAAATGCAATTGCGTTTAGCATCGTAAAATCCGTCGTAGAAACTATTTCCTTTTTTCACATTCCAATGCGGAACGATTGTACCGTTGTCAAAAAATTCAAACAAACCATTAGTAGTTACTGCCCAAAGGCGACCGTCTGGCGTTTCGATGATTTTTAAAACGTCTTTAGAGGCTTCGTTTACATTCGAATCTTTAGGCACAAAATGAGTGGCTTTTTTGGTTTTGGGATTGTATTTGTACCAATAATTGGTTTGCGTAGCGATCCAGATGTTGCCTTTTTTATCTTCATGAAAACCCATAATGAATGCCTTTATCATTTTACTGATAACTGCATCATTGTAATTAACACTTGAAAAAACTTGGGTTATAGGATCAAAAATTTGAAGCGCGTTGATACTCGACAACCATAATTTGCCCGATTGATCAACATAAATATTCTGTAAAATATTACCGATTTGACGACCCGGTTTATCGATAGAACTCTTAATTCTCTCGAATTTTTTTCCGTCAAAACGATACAAACCACTTCCGGTACCTATCCAAATCATGTGGTTTTTATCTTGGGCTACGGTATAGATGTACTTATCGGTGAGTCCGTCTTTTTCCGAAAAATTAATGAATGATAAAGCGGTATTTTGAGCCATAGTACACCAGCCCAAAACCCACATAAAAATCGCTATGTACCACTTTGCTTTCATAAAGTGATTGCAAATTAGGAAAAAAAGAAAAAACTGCAGCTACTTTTTTGTATTGAGCAGATTTATTGAGTAATTGACTTTTGTAGATGGTTTTTGGATCAGTAAGCTTGAACAACGAATGTTGAACAACTAATTTTCAATTTTGAAGTTGAACGAGTTGATTTCACTAAAAAAACTTCATGATTCATTATTCCAAGTTGAATATTCAAAATTCAATAACGACAGATACTATTTTTAAAGAAAGACTTGAACAAGGAATGTTGAACAACGAATTTTGAATGTTGAAGTTGGATGTGTTGATAGTAAAATAGCCCTAGCCCAGATGGAAATGGAAAGCCCGCAAAGGAAAAGCAAAATTATTTTCTTACTGCAAAAAAGCGACCCAAGAAGCTCTTTTTGCAGTTTAGAAAATTTTTGCTTTTACTGCGGACTTGTAATGTACAGCTGGATTGGCTTCTGAAAACTAATAATTGAGTAATTCTTCTATTTTAATACGAACTTTATCTACATTCGGAATCATGGTGAATTCAAGTGTGCTGTTGAGTGGAATCGCAGGCATGTTTTCGGAACCGATGACCATTACGGGCGCATCCAGATGTTTGAAACAATTTTCTTGAATCAATCCTGCGAGACTTCTTGCAAAGGAATTATTGGTAGGTTCTTCAGTTACGACCAGGCATTTTTTGGCTTTGCGAACCGATTTGAAAATGGTTTCTTCGTCGAGCGGATACAAGGTGCGCAAATCGATGATTTCGACTTGATTTTTGATGTTTTCGGAAGCATTTAGCGCCCAATGAACGCCCATTCCGTAAGTGATTACGGTAATGGTTTCGGCGGTTTCTTGCTCCCAAATTTCTTGTACGATATTGGCTTTTCCGAATGGTAAAATGTAATCTTCGGAAGGTTCGTTGACACGAGCAGTTTCAGTACCTTTCACCTTACTCCAGTACAAACCTTTATGTTCTAAAATTACCACTGGATTTGGGTCATAATAGGCCGCTTTCATAAGACCTTTTAAGTCAGCACCATTACTTGGATAAGCGATTTTGATGCCACGAATGTTGGTCAGAACGCTTTCAACAGAAGATGAATGATACGGTCCGCCGCTACCGTACGCACCAATCGGCACGCGAAGAATCATGCTCACTGGCCATTTTCCGTTGGACAAATAGCACGAGCGACTCACTTCGGTAAACAATTGATTGAGTCCGGGCCAAATGTAATCAGCAAACTGAACTTCAACGATGGGTTTTAGGCCAACCGCCGACATTCCGACTGTAGAACCTACAATAAACGCTTCTTGAATGGGCGTGTTGAATACGCGTTCGTCTCCGAATTTCTGAGCTAAAGTAGCTGCTTCACGGAAAACACCGCCCAAACGAGCGCCAACGTCTTGTCCGTACAACAAGCACTCTTGGTGTTTTTTCATCAATTCTTCGACCGCAAAAAGTGCACAATCGACCATTACGACTTTGTCTTCGCGCTCAGGATTTCGTTCACCCACTTCTTCTGTGATTGGTGTTGGTGCAAAATCATGAGTGAATAAATCGGATGGTTGTGGATCTTCGGCTTGTTGGGCTTTTTGGAAATCATTTTGGACAACAACTAAAGCTGTTGCCAATTGATTATCTATTTGTTGTTGGGTAAACCCTGCATCCAACAATTGTTGCATTAAAACTGGAAAAGGATCGCGGGATTGTGCTTCTTCCAAATCGTCGCGGTACCATTCCATTCGAACACCAGAAGTATGGTGATTTAATAACGGAACTTTAGCATGAACTAAAAAAGGGCGACGTTCTTCACGAATCGTTTCGATAACTTTTTTTACTGCCAAATAACTTTCGGTAAAATTGGCTCCGTCGATGGAAATCGCTTCGATTCCGTTAAACCCTTTGGCGTATTCAAAGGCGTTTTGAGCACGAGTTTCGGCTGCATTTGCCGAAATATCCCAACCATTGTCTTGAACCAAATATAAAATCGGAAGTTGTTTTAACGCTGCCATTTGTAATGCTTCAGCAATTTCGCCTTCGGTGACAGAAGCGTCTCCGAGTGAACAAACTACGAGTGGTTTTGGCTCGATGTCATTTTGTAACCCTGTATTTTCTTTGTACCAAAAACCCATTGCTGCTCCAGTGGCAGGAATCGCTTGCATTCCGGTTGCAGACGATTGGTGTGGAATTTTAGGTTTATCGATGTCTTTTAAACTCGGATGGCAATAATAGGTTCGACCGCCCGAAAACGGATCGTCTTTCTTAGCCATTAATTGGAGCATCAAATCATACGGTTGCATTCCGAGGGACAATAGCATCGCATCATCACGATAGTAAGGAAAGGCGTAATCTTGGGGCAAGAGTTGCATCCCTACAGCAATTTGTATGGCTTCGTGTCCGCGTGAAGTAGCGTGTACGTATTTGGAAACGATTTTGAAATTGTCTTCGTACAAAGTAGCCATGGCTTTAGCAGTTGCCATGGTGGTGAAGGCTTTTTCGAGTGTGTTTTTGTCTAACATTTTAATTAATATTAAACCTAACAGGTTTTTGAAACCTGTTAGGTTTGTAAAACTATTTAGCTTCTACAATCCAACCGAATTTGTCTTCGATGTCTTGCACTTTGATGGCATTTAAGGTGTCGTTGACCATTACAGAAACGGGGTTTTCGATTGGGAATTTGATGGATAAATCATTGTTTCCGATTTCTTCAATCATGGCAATTCCGACTGCGGTTCCGGTTCCGAATGCTTCTTCTAAAGTTCCATTTTCGTGCGCTTCAATAATTTCTGAAATGGTGATCGGACGTTCGGTTACTTCAAAACCTTTATCACGTAATAAATCGATGACACTCATGCGCGTGATTCCGGATAAAATCGAACCACTCAAATCGGGTGTGATGAATTTTCCAGCAATTTTGAAGAAAATATTCATGGTTCCGACTTCTTGAATGTATTCGAAATCTTGAGCATCCAACCAAAGCACTTGATCGTAACCTTTGGCTTTGGCGTATTCGGTTGGGCGAATGGCTGCAGCGTAATTTCCGGCAGCTTTGGCTTCACCGGTTCCGCCATTTACAGCACGAACGTATTTTTTCTCGGCGTACAACTTGATTTTTCTACTGAAAAAAGGTCCGGCTGGTGATGCCATTACGATGAATTTAAAAGTGGTAGCAGCACGCATTCCGATAAACGCTTCGTCAGCGTACATGAACGGACGCAAATACAAGGCACTGCCTTGTTGCGTTGGAATCCACTCTTTTTCCAAAGCGGTGAATTGTTTTAAGGCTTCAACGAATAAATCTTCTGGAAACAAAGGCATTCCCATTCGATTGGCACTAAAATTCATACGCTTGGCATTTTCTTCAGGTCGGAACAACAATGGCGTTCCATCTTTTCCTAAAGTCGCCTTCATTCCTTCAAAAATGGCTTGTCCATAGTGCAATGCCATAGCGGCTGGATGCGTCGGAATCAAGGCTAATGGTTCGATTCGGGCATTTTGCCATTCTCCATTTACATAATCACAGACGAACATGTGATCGGAAAAATGAGTTCCCATTGTAATGTTTTCAAGATTTACCTCTGAAACTCTTGATTGTGTGACCTTGGTTATTTTTATTGATTGTGTCATTACTGTTTCCATAATGTTATATCGTTGTGTTGGTGTCAAATTGTTCTAAATAATCGCCTACTTTTCGCAGGAATGAACCACCTAAAAATCCGTCTACTACTCTGTGATCAAAGGATAACGAAAGGTACATCATGCTTCGAATGGCGATTTCGTCACCATTTTCAGTTTCAATAACTTCAGGCCTTTTTTTGATGATTCCTAAAGCTAAAATGGCCACTTCGGGTTGATTGATGATCGGTGTTCCCATCAAACTTCCGAACGTTCCTACATTGGAAATGGTGAATGTACTTCCTTGAATTTGTTCGGGTTTTAATTGGTTATTTCGAGATGCTTCGGCTAATGAATTGACGTCTTTTGCTAAAGCAACTAAATCTTTTTCATTGGCATTTTTAACTACAGGAACAATTAAATTTCCTGATGGTAAAGCAGTTGCCATTCCGATGTTGATGTCGTTGTGAACAATGATGTTTTTTTCATCTACAGAAACATTAATCATAGGAAAATCGACAATCGCTTTGGCTACAGCCTGAACAAAAACAGGAGTGAATGTAAGTTTTTCGTTGTGCTTTTCTTGGAATTTATCTTTGTTTGCATTGCGCCAATTCACCAAATTTGTCACATCCACTTCAATGTACGAAGTTACGTGAGGCGAAGTCTGTTTGGAATACACCATATGATCGGCAATCATTTTGCGCATGCGATCCATTTCTACGATGCGGTCTTTTCCTTCTATAAAATTGATTTTGGGTTTAGGAAAAGTTGCCGGTTGTCGGTTGTCGGTTGTCGGCTTGGATTGAATAGGATATTTACGGTTCTTTAAGTAATTAAAAACATCACTTTTTTGTAATCTTCCTTCAACACCTGAACCCGGAATAGTTTGTAATTCTTCTATGGAAAGATTTTCTTTTTGGGCAATGGAGATGATTAATGGTGAAATAAATGCATTCGGATTGGTTGTCAGTTTTCGGTTTTCGGTTGTTGGCTGTTGATTTTGTGTTGTAGATGAAACCTCAACTTTTGTTTGTTCTTTTTTACTTACATCTTCCAACTTCCCGCTTCCTGCTTCCGAATCTATTAACGCCAAAACCGTTCCTACTTCTACTACATCGTCTTTTTGAAAGCGTATTTCAGTAATCACGCCCGAAACTGGAGAAGGTACATCGTTATCTACTTTATCGGTAGCGACTTCTACGATAGTTTCTTCAGCTTCGACATAATCACCAACTGATTTTAACCAGTTGATGATGGTCGCTTCGGTAATGCTTTCGCCCATTTTGGGCATTTTGAATTCTGTTATCATAGCTGTAAGCCATAAGCTGTCAGCCATAAGCCTTTATTGGCAAAATACTAACAACTTTATTTTTAATTTAGTTATCTATTCTTCAATTTCAAAAGTTAATCTAGCTTATTGCTTATCGCTCAAAGCTTATTGCTTTTAAATTCTTCTAATGTTTTATAAAACGCTTCTTGTGTTGGTCGATTGGCTGGAATTTCTCTCAAGGGTTCGACTGCTTTTAAAGTTTCATGACATTCTTTTGGTAATTTTTGGTACAAAGCAGTTCCTTTGGTTTTCCAATCAATCATTTCATCGGAAACGTCTTTTATAATAGTGGCTGGATTTCCGACCACCATTTTTCTATTTGGAATTTGCATTCCAGCTTTGATGAAACTTAGAGCGCCAATGATGCACTCATCTCCCACATTCACATCGTCCATAATGACTGCATTCATTCCGACTAAACAGTTTTTACCGATGTTGGCACCGTGAATAATCGCTCCGTGGCCAATATGCGCTCCTTCTTTCAAAACCATTGATTTGCCAGGAAACATGTGAATCGTGCAATTTTCTTGCACATTGCAACCGTCTTCAATAATAATTTCGCCCCAATCGCCACGAATTGCTGCTCCTGGACCAACGTAAACGTCTTTTCCAATAATCACATTGCCCGTTACCGCGGCTTGCGGATGGATGAAACTACTTTCGTGTATGACTGGGATGAACCCTTTGAATTCGTATACCATTTTTTTTTAATGAAAGATGAAAGACAACTTCGTTGAAAGAAGAAAGATTCATACTATTCTCCAATTAGCTTTGATCTTGCAGCGCAGCGATCTTTGCTCTATTTAAACTTCTTCAACGTTTCTTTTGTAAAATCAGACAATACCAATCGTCCGCTGATGGCGGCTCTTTCGGATAATAAATTGTCCCAATCTTCAGTACCGCGCCAGAAAATCTTTTTCATTTCAAGCATGGCTTCGGGATTGTAGGTGCACAAATGTTCAGCAAATTTTTGAACCGCTTCGTCCATTTCTTCAATGCTTTCGTACACTTGCGCGAATAAGCCTTTTTCTTTGGCCCAATTGGCTTCGTAAAACGAATTGGCATCGATGGCGATTTGCGACATGGCTGAAACACCCATTTTCCGTTCGATGGCAGGCGATACCACAAATGGTCCGATGCCGACATTTAATTCTGATAACTTGATTGCTGCGAATTTTGTTGCCATACAATAATCGGTGGATGCTGCAATTCCGACACCACCGCCGACTGTTTTTCCTTGAATGCGTCCGATGATGAATTTTGGGCATTTTCGTATGGCATTAATCACGTTGGCAAAACCAGAGAAAAACACTTTTCCCGTGGCTGCATCATCGATAGCAATGAGTTCTTTAAAACTGGCTCCGGCACAGAAAGTTCTATCTCCTCCACTTTTTAGGATGATGACTTTTACATCGTCATTGTTTCCAACTTCAGTAATAGTGTTGGCCAATTGTGCTAAAATATTGCCAGGCAGACTATTCTGTTCTGGATGAAAGAACTCGATAGTGGCGATGTTGTTTTGTATGTTTTGATTTACGTAGGCTTCCATAGTATTTAACCGCAAAGTCGCAAGGTAATCGCGAGGTTCGCAAAGTTTTCATTTTTAAATTATACCAAATTGTTCGAAGTGATGATTCAAATGTTTTCGTTCTAATAGATACGATTCGTAACGATTCAATTCGCCAAAGACCATGTTTTTCATTACCGCTTCTGGATTTTCCTTGAAAAAAGTTTTGTAGGCTTCTCTGGCTTCAAAGAATTTGGTTTTAGCGGTTTCTAAATCGGGGTGAATTAAGTCTTCCAATTCGCCTTTTTTCATAGTTGGAAAAGCAGTGCCTTTTGGAAATTTGTCGTAATTATAGAGCGAATTGTGTACTTTATCCAAAATCTTTTCGGGTGTGGCAATTTCGAAATCTTGAATTTCACCCGACATGATTCGGTAACCTTGCTCCAAATGCTCTAACAAATGTTGTGGTGTTAAAATTCCCCAATTGGCTTTTGAATTTTCAGTTAGTTTATTGATGCATTCCGCTACTTTTTCGTCGGTCATTTCGACAAAAATTTCTTGTTTTTTCTGAACCATAGTTAGAATTGTAGCTACTGCAACCAATTCGTCGTTGGTATCAAACACTTCAACAAACCATTTGACAATTCCGCTTGGATGCTCGGCCGAAGCAACGTCACGATCTACTTTTTGTTTGCACGTTAGTCGCACATAAACCGTGTCGTTATGATAAATTGGGCGTAAGAAACGACATTCTTCCAAACCATAATTTGCCGCAACTGGGCCTTTATTTGGATAGACAAACAAACCTGCTGCTGCTGCTAAAATAAAGTAGCCGTGAGCGGTTCGTTTTTTGAAAATACTTCCGTCAAGCGAAGTAATATCAGTATGCGCATAGAAATGATCCCAAGTTAAATTGGCAAAATTGATGATGTCGGTGTCAGTTACAGTTCGATTGTGAGTTCGCAATGACATTCCGGGTTGGATGTCTTCCCAATGGTATTGAAACGGATGTTGGGTAATTTCTTTGTAAGCTGAATTGGCTTGATAAATTCCGGTAATTTCGGTTAAAGTAGTTGGTGAACCTTGAATTGCACAACGTTGCATGTAGTGTTTGATTCCACGTACACCACCCATTTCTTCACCTCCACCAGCACGACCTGGTCCACCGTGAACCAACAAAGGAAGTGGCGAACCGTGACCTGTACTTTGTTTGGCGTTTTCACGATTGAGCACTAAAATTCTACCGTGATGTGAAGCGGCATTTACCACATATTCTTTAGCAATTTCATCCGAATTGGTAACGATTGAAGATACAAGTGAACCTTTACCCATTTGGGCTAATTCGATGGCTTCGTCTAAGTTTTTATACGGCATAATCGTAGAAACCGGACCAAAAGCTTCGGTTTCGTGAACCGTTATATTTGTGAATGGATTGTCTTCGCGAAGTAAAATTGGACTTACAAAAGCACCTTTTTCATCAGCACCAATAATGCTGGTTTTTTCCAAATCTCCATACACTATTTTTGCCGATTTTGCTAATTCTTGAACTCGCCCTTTTAACACATTGACTTGATCTTTACTCACCAATGCGCCCATTCGAACTTCTTTCAAACGAGGATCACCAATGGAAACTTTATCTAATGATTTGGCCAAAGCAGTTTGCACATCATCCATTAATTTTTCGGGAACAATCATACGGCGGATGGCGGTACATTTTTGTCCGCATTTTACCGTTATTTCACTTCGGGCTTGGTTAATGAACAAATCGAATTCAGGTGTACCTGGAACAGCATCTTCACCTAAAATAGAAGCATTCAAACTATCGGCTTCCATGGTGAACGGAACCGCTTCTTGAATGATTCTTGGATGTGCTTTTAACAATCTTCCTGTTGCAGCCGAACCTGTAAATGTAATCACGTCTTGGCTTTCAACCGTATCAAAAATATTTTTAGCGGTTCCTGAAATTAATTGTAAAGCGCCTTCGGGTAGAATGTTTGAAGCGATGATTTCGCGAACAACGGCTTCGGTCAAATAGGCTGTTGCTGGCGCTGGCAAAACTACTGCTGGCATTCCAGCCATCCAGTTGACCGCACATTTTTCCAACATTCCCCAAATTGGGAAATTGAACGCATTGATGTGAATGGCCACTCCTTTTTTCGGAACTAAAATATGATGCGCCATGAATCGACCACCTTTTGACAAATCGATTGGGTCGCCTTCTACATGGTACGGTTGATTGGGGAATAATTTACGCAAGGATGCATTGGCGAATAAGTTTCCGAATCCACCTTCGATGTCAATCCACGAATCGACGCGAGTGGCGCCAGTTCGGTAACTGATTTCGTAAAAAGCTTCTTTGCGTTTGGTCAAGTACATCGCCAAACTTTTTAGCCTATTACCACGTTCTTGAAAGGTCATTTTACGCAATTGCTCGCCACCTTTGGTTCTTCCGTAGTGCAAAATCGCTGGGATATCCAATCCTTCAACCGAAGTTTCGGCTATGAATTCGCCCGTAACTGCATCAAAAGTTGGTTTTCCTTCACCGGTTGCTGAAGTCCAATTTCCGAGTACGTAATGTTGTGTTTTATTCATATCATTTCTTTTAACCGCAAAGAGCGTATGGGTTTACGCAAGGTTCGCTAAGTTTATTTTCTCGCAAAGACGCTAAGGCGCTAAGCTTTTTTTATTTGTAAAACCATTTTCTCTTTCGAAGCGAATGGCTTGGTCTTTATTTGTAATCCATTTTCCTGCTTTACGCACCACACGGTGGATTGCTTCAATCAGGGCTAGTTAATGACCCATTTTTGTATCTGTAACCTTTATTGATACCTATCAGGTTTTGAAGACCTATTAGGAGTTTAAACTCTTTCTATTATTACGGCATAACCTTGCCCAACGCCGATGCACATGGTGATTAAGGCGTATTGTTTTCCTGTTATTTGCAATTCCAAAGCAGCTGAATAGGCAATTCGAGCACCTGTTACACCCAGTGGATGACCAATTGCGATGGCACCACCATTAGGATTGATTCGCGAATCGTTGTCTTGTAAACCTAATTCACGAATACAGGCAATACTTTGTGCTGCAAAAGCTTCGTTCAATTCAATAATATCGATTTGGTCTAACGTCAAGTTCGCTTTTTCTAATGCTTTTTTGGTGGCTTCTACTGGACCAATTCCCATGATTCTGGGTTCAACTCCTACTACTGCTGAACTTACGATTCGTGCCAAAGGCTTTAAATTGTATTTTTGAACTGCTTCTTCCGATGCAATGATCGTAGCGCAAGCACCATCGTTTAAACCGGATGCATTTCCAGCGGTTACACTGCCCTCTTTTTTGAAAGCTGGGCGTAATTTGGCTAAACCTTCCATTGAAGTGGTTGACTTGATGAATTCGTCTTTTGAAAACTGAATTGCATCGCCTTTGCGTTGCGGAATTTCAACCGTAACTATTTCTTTGGCCAGTCGTCCTGAATTTTGAGCTTCTGTTGCTTTTTGTTGGCTATTCAAAGCAAAAGCATCTTGATCTTCACGACTGATATTGTATTTTTCTACAAGATTTTCGGCGGTTTCTCCCATGGCATCCGTGCCGTATATGGCGTGCATTTTAGGGTTGATGAAACGCCATCCGAAACTGGAATCGTACATTTTAGAATCGGTTCCGAAGGCTGATGACGGTTTGGAAACGACTAAAGGTCCGCGTGTCATATTCTCAATTCCACCTGCAATAAAAACATGTCCATCGCCTGCTTTGATGGCTCGATTGGCTCCAATAATGGCTGACAATCCTGAACTACACAAACGATTGACCGTTTCACCCGGCACTGTATAAGGCAAACCCGCTAATAACAATGACATACGCGCTACATTACGGTTGTCTTCACCCGCTTGATTGGCGCAACCCATGATGACATCATCGTAAGCGTCTTTGGGAATATTTGGATTTTTTTCTACTACTTTTTGGATGACCAAAGCACCTAAATCATCGGGGCGAACCGATGCAAGTGTTCCTTGGTAACTTCCGATTGGCGTTCGAACGCCGTCTATGATGTATGCTTCCATTTTTTAAATTGATAATGGATAATTGATGATTGATAATTTTCTGTCACAGAATTGTCAATTGTTAATTATCAATTGTTAATTATTTCCCCATTCTTTATCACTTCTGAATACTGTTCCTTTGAACAAGGCTACTATTTTTTCTTCTCTTTTTATTTCGATGGTGTAAAAACCAAATTTATTTTTGAGTGCGTCTTGTTTTGCTACAGCCACAATTTTGTCACCTTCTTTGAGGGTTTCGATGTGGTTGATGGACGTATCTATACTTACGGACTGTCGACCGTGGGAATTGACAGCAAAAGCCAAAGCGCTGTCGGCCAGAGAATAGGTGATTCCGCCGTGAGCGATACCAAAACCGTTGGTCATTTCTTTTCTTATTTCCATTGAAAGTGTGCATGTTCCTTCGCTAACATTTTCAACGGTGATGCCGAGCCATTGACTGAAGGCATCGTTTTGGAACATTTTGTTAACAATTTCTTTGGGTGTCATTTCACTATTTTATCTAAACATTTTTATTTAATACCTAACAGGTTTTGGAAACCTGTTAGGATAGGAACTTTTTATTTTCTTTTGCCATACGACGAAGAATTGGGCTACAACGGTAGCGGTCTTCGTGGTATTCATTGTACAATTCGTCCATTTTAGTGACACACCATGGGATTCCGAGTTCGTCTGCCCAAGCCAATAATCCTTTGGGATAGTTTACTCCTTTGGTCATGGCGTTATCGATGTCTTTGGCGGATGCAATGTTTAAAAACAAAGTATCAGCCGCTTCGTTGATCAGCATTACAATAACCCTTTCAAAGATTGATTTTGCTAAAGTCAGGTCTTCTTTTGGTGATGGCATTTCTTTGTTATAATCAAAAAAACCTCTTCCTGATTTTCTGCCTAAAAATCCTGCTTCTAACAATCGTTTTTGAGTGAATGAAGGTTTGAATTTTGGATCGAAATAAAAGGCTGTGAATACCGTTTCAGTAACGATATAATTGACATCGTGACCAATCATATCCATTAATTCGAATGGTCCCATTTTGAATTGACCGATGGTTTTTAAAGCCCAATCGATGGTAGCAAAATCGGCTACACCTTCTTCATACATACGTAAACTTTCGCTGTAAAAAGGTCGAGCTACACGATTAACAATGAATCCGGGTGTGTCTTTGGCAACGGCTACCACTTTCTTCCAATCCGAAATGGTTTGCACGGATTGTTGTAACACTTCTTCGCTGGTTTGCACCGCTGGAACAACTTCAACCAATTGCATTAAGGGTGCGGGATTAAAAAAGTGAATTCCAATGACGCGTTCTGGTTTTTGACAAGAAGCAGCAATGGAAGCAATTGAAAGTGAAGAAGTATTGGATGCCAGAATGGTTTCGGGCGAGACGTAATTTTCTAATTCGGAGAACAGTTTTCTTTTGATTTCTAAATTCTCGATTATGGCTTCGATGACTAAATCAGAATGCGATAATTCGCCCATGGTATGAGCGTACGAAATGTTGCTTTGTATGCGGTTTTTTTCGTTTTCATCGATTTTGGCTTTTTCGACCAATTTAGATAAAGTGATTTCAAGATTGACCTTACTTTTATTTAAAGCATCTTGATTGGTATCGTAAATTTTTACTTCACAACCTGCTGTTGCGGCAACTTGTGCGATGCCACTTCCCATTGTTCCGGAACCTATGATTGCTACTTTCATTTTTAGACTATAAGATTGTAGGACTGTAAGATTGTAGGATTCTATAATATCTTAAAATCTTACTATCCTACAATCACTTTTTAATTTCCTTTAAATTCGGGTTTTCTTTTTTCAACAAAAGCGGTTACGCCTTCTTTGTAATCGTTGGATGAACTGGCTTCAATTTGCAAATCGCTCTCTAATGCCAATTGTTGCTCTAAATTATTGGTCATCGATTGATTGAGTAATCGTTTGGTTAGACCTAATGCTTTGGTTGGCATTTGGGCTAAATTTTGAGCAAGTGATTGAACTTCTTCTTCAAAAATTCCGGCGGCAAAGATTTTATAAATCATTCCTATATTCAATGCTTCCACAGCCGAAACTTTATCGCCTAACATCATTAATGCAGATGCTTTTTGAAAACCGATTAAACGTGGTAGGAAAAAAGTTCCAGCACTATCTGGAATTAAACCGATTTTACTGAATGCTTGAATGAAAGACGCATTTTCTGAAGCCACTACAATATCACAAGCCAAAGCAATATTAGCTCCAGCTCCGGCTGCTACGCCATTTACTGCACCAATAATTGGCTTTTCAATGGTTCTGATTTTTTGGATGATGGGATTGTAATGCTCTTCGAGAATCTTTCTAAAACCCGGATTTAACTCTGGATCAGTTACTTCTTTTAAGTCTTGTCCAGCGCAAAATGCTTTTCCATTTCCAGTGATTACAATGGCGCGAACATCTGCATTTTCATTACAATTATCGAGTGTTTTTTGTAACAATAATGCCATTTCACGGTTGAAACTATTGAATACATCGGGTCGGTTGAGTGATATCCACGCGACATTATTTTCAATTTTTAGTTCTATTGAATTGCTCATACCTTATTTTATTTCACGCAAAGTCGCAGAGTCGCAAAGACTATTATGCTGCAAATTCACAAATCATTTTAAACATTTAAAATAGTCGAATGGTTCTAAGCAATCTTCGCATTGGAATAATGCTTTGCATGCAGTGGAACCGAATTGACTAATCAATTTTGTGTTGAATGAACCACATTGTGGACATTTCACTAATTTTTTATTTCCTAGAAGCGCTTCTTTATCGGCTGATTCTGATAATGGCGAAGCGATTCCGTATTTTTCTAGTGCTGTTCTGCCTTTTGGAGTAATCCAATCGGTTGTCCAAGCTGGCGAAAGGATTAACTCTACTTTCGCTTCATAGCCTTTTTGTTGGAAAGCTGTTTTGATATCATCTCCAATTACATCCATTGCAGGACAACCGCTATAAGTGGGTGTTATTTCAACCTCGACTATTCCATTTATAATTTTTGCAGAACGAACTACAGCCATTTCTACAATCGACAAAACTGGAATTTCCGGATCGGAAACCGTTTCGAGAATTTCGAAGAGTATTGGGTCGATATGAGTTAGTTGTTCTGTCATTTTTTTACCACAAAGACGCTAAGGTTTTATGCTAATTGCTAAGGTTCTTTTGTTTATTTCTCGCAAAGACACAAAGGCGCTATTTTTTCATCTTACTGAATACTGACACTGAATACTGTACATTTTCTTACCACGTCATATTCGGATACGTGCGTTGCATGTATTGTAATTCGGTTAGAATATAGCCCATGTGTTCGCTGTGTACTCCGTTTTTTCCTCCTTTTTGAAAGTACTCAATTTGTGGTGTTTGTAAAGTTGCTTCTTCCAAAACCTCACTTATTTTTTTATAATAATTCGTTTTTAAAAGTGTTGTATCTACTCCTATTCCTTCTGAAACCATCACTTTATCAGCATCGGTTTGGTGGAAAAACTCATCAGTGAAAATCCATAAATCATTGATAGCGGTTTGGATTCGATTGTGACTTTCTTCAGTTCCATCTCCCAATCGTTTGATCCAGTCGGAAGAAAAACGATTGTGGTACAATACTTCTTTAATGCTTTTTTTGGCAATAGCAGCAAGCATTTCGTCTTTACTGTTTTGCAATTCTTCTAACAATGCTAGATGAAAAACATCAAATAGAAATTGACGGGTGATTGAATAGGCGAAATCCGTGTTCGGCTGTTCTACCAAAAGTACGTTTTTGTATTCGCGTTCTATACGAAGAAAAGCGACTGTATCTTCAGTAGCATCTCCGCCTTGTAACTTGGCTACATATTGATAATAGCTTCGTACTTGTCCTAACAAATCCAGAGAAATGTTGGTCATGGCGATATCGGTTTCCAAACTCGGACCATGACCGCATAATTCTCCTAAACGTTGTCCTAGAATCAACGAATTATCAGCAATTCCGTAGATGTATTGAATTAAGTTGTTGTTCATTTTTTTGTGTCAAAAAAGTTGAAAGTCGAAAATTGAAAGTCTATTTATTAGACTTTTCCTTTTCGACTACATGTGTTTTAGTTCGTCTGGGAGTTCGTAAAATGTAGGATGACGGTAGGCTTTGTCCATTGCCGGTTCAAAAGTTTCGCCATTGTTTTCTGGATTTGATGCGGTAATTTGCGACGATGGAACCACCCAAATACTCACGCCTTCCATACGACGCGTGTACACATCACGAGCGTTTTCTAGTGCCATGGTTGCATCACTTGCGTGTAATGAACCGCAATGACGGTGTTCTAATCCGTTTTTACTTCGTATAAATACTTCCCAAAGAGGCCAGTTTTTCATAATCTATAAGTTTTCAGTCGCAATCGCAGTCGCAGTCTGAAAACTGTGACTGTAACTGTCAACTATTTTATATTGCTTTTTTTACTTCGTTATTGGATTGTTTTTCGGCGTAAGCCATAGCAGCATCGCGAACCCAAGCTCCTTTTTCCCAAGCTGTTTTGCGAGCTTCTACACGTTGCTTGTTGCATGGACCGTGACCTTTGACAACTTGCCAAAATTCGTCCCAATCTAAATCGCCGAAGTCATAATGTTTACGGTCTTCATTCCATTTTAGTTCTGGATCAGGAATAGTTAATCCTAAAATATTAGCTTGTGGAACGGTTTGATCAACAAATTGTTGGCGCAACTCATCGTTAGTTTTGCGTTTCAATTTCCATTTTACCGATTGTTCAGTGTTGGGAGATTCTTCGTCTTTAGGTCCAAACATCATTAACGATGGCCACCACCAGCGGTTGAGTGCATCTTGTGCCATTGCTTTTTGCTCTGGAGTTCCATTGCAAAGTGTTAGCAGAATTTCGTAACCTTGACGTTGGTGAAAACTTTCTTCTTTACAGATTCTCACCATAGCTCGGGAATATGGACCGTAAGAAGTTCCCATTAACGCTACTTGATTCATAATTGCGGCACCATCTACCAACCAACCAACAGCGCCCATATCGGCCCAAGTAATGGCTGGATAATTGAAAATACTGGAGTATTTGGCTTTCCCAGAATGCAATTGATCGTACAATTCTTCACGTGAAATTCCGAGTGTTTCTGCAGCACTGTACAAGTACAAACCGTGACCGCCTTCGTCTTGAATTTTGGCTAACAAGGCTACTTTTCTTCGTAAAGAAGGTGCACGTGTTATCCAATTGGCTTCGGGAAGCATACCTACAATTTCAGAATGAGCGTGTTGTGAAATCTGACGAATGTGGGTTTGTCTGTATTTCTCAGGCATCCATTCTTTAGGCTCAATTTTATCATCGCGGTCGATGCGCGCTTGAAATTGTTCTTCTAAACTTTTAATCTCTTTCTCTGACATAATTTATAGAATTGTGTTCAGCCTGCCTTCGGTAGGCAGGTGTTCAGTCGCCGTAACATTTTACTTTGCAGTAACTTTGAACAATTATTATTTTTTGATACCTAACAGGTTTTGAAAACCTTTTAGGCTATTTTACAAACCAAAATCAACTACAACTTTCTTCGAAGTGGGAACGGCTTGGCAACTTAATACGAAATTTTTGGCCAGTTCGTCTTCTTCGAGTGAGTAGTTGAGTTTCATTTCGATCGAGCCATCGACTACTTTGCAACGACACGTGCTGCAAACTCCGCCTTTACAAGCGTAAGGTAAATCGGCACCCGCTGCAATAGCACCATCAAGAATATTGTCGAAATCGTCTCCCATTACAAAGTGGAATTCTTTTCCGCCGTCAATTATAGTAACTTCGGTTCCTTCTACTTTTTTCTCTACAATTTTGTTGATGCGTTGTTTGTCTTCCTCGGATAAACCTGTATTAAACAGTTCGTAATGGATTTTATCTTTGGCTAAACCGGCATTCATGAGTTCATCGCGAAGCAAGAAAATCATGTCTTCTGGTCCGCAAATGAAACATTCGTCGGTTGACGCTACATCAATTAATTTATCGGTAAGAACGTTAATTTTTTCTTTGGTGAATCGTCCGTTGAACAGTTCTGATGGACGGTGTTCTTTGGTTAAAAAATGAAAGATTTCGAAACGGTTGAAATAGACATTTTTAAGTTGTTCAATTTCTTCTTTAAAGATAATTGATTTTACGGTACGATTCAAATAAAACAGTTTAAAAGTACTGTTAGGTTCAGATGCTAAATGCGTTTTGATGATTGAAAGTATCGGAGTTATTCCGCTTCCGGCAGCAAAGGCGATGTAGTTTTTGGATTGAGTTGGATTGACTTCGGTGAAGAATGTTCCATTAGGAGCCATTACATCTAAAGCATCACCTTTTTTCAACGTGTCATTAGCAAAAGTTGAGAAAAGTCCTTCATTTATTTTCTTGACAGCAACTTGCCATTTGTTTTCAACGGGCGAAGAACAAAGCGAATACGAGCGACGCACTTCGTTGCCATTAATATGAGTTCGCAACGTTAAATGTTGTCCTTGCTTATAATTGAACTCTGATTGTAATTCAGTCGGAATATCGAATGAGATGACCGCACAATCTTTGGTTTCCTTGTAAATATCAGCGACTTTAATACTGTGAAATTTTGCCATACTTTATCAAATAAAGAAAACTAACAATTGTTAGTTTGTTAGGCAAATTTAATGATTTTTTTGATAGGTTACGAAAACGTTGTAATTTTTTTAACCTTAGTAGAAGTTCAAAACAAACCAAAATACATTTGAACTCTCAATGGATCAAATTATTCTACAATTCCGTTGAGTAGTACTTGCACCATATTTGATTTTAAAACAGACGGATTCGGACTTTTCTTTTTCCCATACCAAAGGTATAAAGTGCGCAAAGTTGAAAGAGTTGAAAAGATGATCACTTCGAGATTGAGGCTTTTGATTTCGCCTTCATCGATTCCTTTTTTGACGATGGTTCGGAAGTTTTCTTCGTATTCTTCGCGCATTTTGATAAAATAAGATAAATCAGAATCGGTAAGATGCATCCAATCATTATTAAGGCATGCCAAGGCATTAGAATCACGTAAAGTAATATCAATATGAAGCTGAATAACGCGTTCGATTTTTTGAATAGCAGAGTTTTCTGAAGCAACAATTTCGTCCATTACAGAAGTAAATTCTTCTGCTATTTCGATGATTATTAAGACTAAAATCTCTTGCTTCGATTTGATGTGATTGTACAAGCTTGCGGCTTTTATGTCCATAGCTTGAGCAATGTCACGCATAGTAACAGCACTGTACCCTTTCTCTTTGAAAAGTGTTGCAGCCACGTTTATTATTTCGGTTTTACGATCGGTAATTTTCATCGATGTCAAATATATAGAATATTTTGAGTTGGGTAACTTTTGTTACTGAAAGGATTTAGTAACACTACTACTTTTGTCGTGTAATTCTATTGTAGTAGAACGCAGGTTAAAAAATTTAAAAAAATAATTAAAAAAGGTAAGATATGGGATTGTTGAGTATGTTAGGGTTGAGTGGAAAAACAGAAAATGTAAAAGAATTTATGGATAAAGGAGCTGTAATTATTGATGTGAGAACAGTTGGCGAGTATAAAAACGGTCATATAAAAGGTTCGAAAAATATTCCGTTGGACACAATTCATTCAAAAGTGAATGAAATTAGACGAATGGAAAAATCCGTAATTGTTTGTTGCCAAAGTGGAATGCGAAGTGCGCAGGCCAATTCTATCTTAAAAAGCAACGGAATTGAAAGCATGAACGGCGGCGGATGGCAAAGCTTAGAGAGCAAATTATAATTGGATTTGATAGATTGTGTTTATTGATTGTTAATTGAAAACGGCTTTTTATTGAGAGCCGTTTTGTTTTTAAACAAAAACCATCTTGCATTAAACAAGATGGTCTTCAAACTACTATAAAAACTACTTACTACTTTACCTCTTGAAGTAGTTATAAAATTAATCTTTTCAAAAACTGCATCAATACGAAAAACTACGTATATTAAAAAACCATCCCGATAAATCGGGATGGTTTAAAAACTGAAAATATAAAACTACTTACTACTTCTTGATTACTTTAAAGATTTCCACCTCAGTATCCACAAGAACTTTTATGATGTATGTTCCAGTTGAATAACGTGACATGTCAACTGTGGTTTCTAGCTCGTCAATTGTTTTCACAAACACTACTTGACCAAGCATGTTTACAACTTCAATTTTCGACATGGATTCGGTAGATGAAATGTTCAACACATCAATTACTGGGTTTGGATACAATTTGATTTCGTTTTTGATGAATTCTTCGTTTCCTAAACAACTGCCCAACGTCATGGTTACTGCCAATCGGCTGATACTTTCGCAACCCGTAACCGTTTGGGATGCATAATAAGTTACACCTGAAACAATTGGTGTTCCGGCAGGAATTACATTTCCGCCAGTTGAAGCATCGTACCAAACGATATTTGAACCCATAACTTCAATTAAATCAACAGTTTCACCATCGCAATAGGTTTGATTAACTAATCCGCTTGGCGCTGCTGTTGGAGCAATTGAAGCCGTAACAGCAGTTCGTGGCGAAACACAATCTCCGTTTTGCGTCTCTACATAATAGGTAGTTGTT
This sequence comes from Flavobacterium sp., assembly GCF_035299245.1. Taxonomy (GTDB): domain Bacteria; phylum Bacteroidota; class Bacteroidia; order Flavobacteriales; family Flavobacteriaceae; genus Flavobacterium. The sequence continues at coordinate 30,623 of NZ_DATGWY010000022.1, forward strand.
GAAGTTAAAATTGGAGTAGTAAAACTGGTTCCCGTTGCAACTAGATTTCCTCCATTAGGAGCATCGTACCAACTGATTACACCATTGTTTGATGTTGCTGAAAGTGTAAGTATTCCAGCATCACAACGACTATCTGGAGTAGTTGACGTAATCACTGAAACAGCATATACAGTTGCCACTACAGCAGTTCTAGCTGAAGAGCAAGTTCCGTTAACAACCTCAACATAATAAGTTGTAGTTATTCCTAGTATTGGAGTTGCAAAAGTGCCACCAGTAGCAACTAAAGTTCCACCCGTTGGCGCATTATACCAATAAATGGTTCCTATACTTGCTGTTGTTTGTAAGGTTACACTTCCGTCACCGCAACGACTTGCTGGCACAGTTGATGTTATAACTGGCTGTTCATTTACAGAAGCCGTAACCGCAGTTCTTGACGAAATACAATCACCGTTTTGCGCCTCCACGTAATAAGCAGTTGTTGAACTAAGAATTGGAGTAGTAAAACTAGTTCCTGTTGCCACTACATTTCCTCCTGTTGGAGCATCGTACCAACTAATTGTACCATTACTGGCTGTTGCAGAAAGTGTTAATGTTCCCGCATCGCAGCGACTCGCTGGTGTGGTTGAAGTAATAATTGCAGTTGCATAAACCGTAGCTTGAACAGCGGTTCTAGCTGAACTACAAGTTCCGTTTACAACCTCAACATAATAAGTTGTAGTTGTTCCTAGTATTGGAGTTGCAAAAGTGCCACCAGTAGCAACCAAAGTTCCACCCGTTGGCGCATTATACCAATAAATGGTTCCTATACTTGCTGTTGCTTGTAAGGTTACACTTCCGTCACCACAACGACTTGCTGGTGTGGTTGAAGTAATAACAGGTTGCTCATTTACAGTTGCCGTAACTGCAGTACGAGTAACAGTTGTACAACTCGCGCTTGAAGATTCAACGTAATAAGTTGTAGTTGACGTCAAAATTGAAGTTGTAAAACTAGTGCCTGTTCCTACTAAATTCCCGCCAGTTGGAGCATCGTACCAATTCACTGTTCCACTATCGGTTGTAGCACCAAGTGTAACTGTTCCAGCATCACATCGACTCGCTGGAGTAACTGAAGTAATGATTGGAATTGGATTATTTGTATAATTTACACCTACTCTTGTTGAAACACAACCGTTACTAATTGCTTCGACATAGTAGGTAAAAGAAGCTCCACTTACTGGAATACTTGTACCTGTTGCAAAAGCAGAACCTCCAATTAAGGAAGTATACCAATAAATAGTTCCAGCACTTGCAGTAGCCGATAATGTAGCACCTACATTACCACAAACTGTAGCGTCTGTTGTAGAAGTGATTGTTGGCGTTGTATTTACAGTAGCAATAACGGGTACTCTTACAGAGGTACAACTTCCGTTAACCGCTTCCACATAATAAGTTGTAGTTGTACTGATTGAAGGTGTGGTAAAACTATTTCCTGTTCCTAAAATACTGCCACCCGAAGCTGAACTGTACCAATTTAATGTTCCTGCATTAGTTGTTGCTCCTAAAGTTACTGTTCCCGAATCACACACTTGTGAAGGAGAAGTCGAAGTAATACTTGGAGTTGCATTTACAGTTGCTAAAACGGCAGTTCGAGTTGAAGTACACGTTCCATCGGTACTCTCTACATAAAAATTAGTTGAAACTGAAATGGATGGAGTTGTAAAGCTAGTTCCAGTTCCTAATGATGTTCCTCCAGTTGGTGTGTTGTACCAACTTAAAGTTCCGTTAGAAGCTGTTGCCTGTAACGTTACACTGCCCGAATCACAACGACTCGCTGGTGTGGTTGACGTGATGGTTGGTACATTATTTACTGTAACAACTACCGCAGTTCTTGCAGAAGTACAACCGTTTAAAGTTGTTTCTACATAATAGGTTGTAGTCGCTGTAACATTAGGAGAGAAATTGGTTCCCGATGAAAGAGCTGTACCACCTGAAGCTGCTGCATACCAAAAAATAGTTCCCGCGCTTGCCGTTGCTGAAATGGTTGCCGAACCCGATCCACAACGAGTAGTTGGCGTGGTTGATGTAATGGTTGGTGTTGTATTCACCGTTGCTACTACAGCACTACGAGCTGAAGAACATACACCATTTAACGCTTCAACATAATACGTTGTTGTTGACGTTAAACTTGGAGTTGTAAAGCTAGTTCCAGTTCCAACTAAATTTCCTCCAGTTGCAGCATCGTACCAATTTACTGTTCCCACGTTGGTTGTAGCTTGTAATGTAACGGCTCCCGAATCACATCTACTCGCAGGAGTAGTTGATGTAACTACTGGATAAGCATATACTGTAATGTGATCAGTTGCAATTATTGTATTCGTTCCATTATAGTTGGCTGCGACCAAAGTCACGTCATACGTACCGGGAGAATTATAGGTAATCACTGGATTTTGGCTTGTTGATGAAGATGGAGTTCCGCCTTCGAATGTCCAAGTCCAACCCGCTGGAATATTCGTAGATGTATCTGTGAATGTCACCGTTTGTCCGACACAAATTTCGGTTGCCGAAGCTGTAAAACTTGCCACTGGTGGTTCGGTCGGACAAATTGGTGCTGTTTTATCCATAGTAAAACCATCACCATTTCCACCAAAATAAGCATAAAACTGAGGTGGAAATGCACAGGCATTTTGCTCAAAAGTTTCTACGCCTGCTCCGTCATTATTTCCACCCATGTAGGCGAAGAAAGACGGCGGAATACTACACGCAGTAGTACTGAGTTCTTCTGTTGCTGCGCCATCAGCATTTCCTCCCATGTAGGCAAATTGGAATGCTGCTGTTCCGCAGGAAGTTGTGCTCAACTCATTGACACTCGAACCATCGTTGTTTCCTCCAAAGTAGGCATAAAAATGCGCTGGAATGGAACAACTTGTGTTGGTTAATTGATTTGCTGTTGAACCGTGAGAGTTTCCTCCATTGTACTGAGCAAATGCATTAAACTGTGTCAAAATAAATGTCAAGCAAACAACTATATATAGTTTTGTTGTTTTCATCTAATTTGATTTTAAAAATTATTATACTTCTTTTAGTACAAGTCGACACAACTTGTACATCAAATTAGATGATTATCTTACACCACGTCCGCCATAAGTATAGCTTCTTGCAGCATCAGTAGTTCCTGCAAATGTTCTATCTGATGTTCTAACATAAGAAGCTGGACTTACATATTCTCCTCCTCTTTGCCCAATACCTGTTGCAGTTGTTATTGATGGCCAGGTAGCTTGGTTTGCATTTCCTATTGCGGTTAAAGTTCCATCACCCAAGGTTCCATTATAGGCTACACCTGAAGCATTTGCAACAGAAACTGTTCTTTCAACGACATTTCCTCCCATCTCCATTGCTCCGTAATACGACGCACCCGCAGATGATCTACCTGAAGTTGCTGTTGCAAAAACACCCACTTTTAAGGGACCATAAGCTGGATTTGCGGTTCCAACAGCTACAGCACATCTACCATTTACAACTGAGTTTGCCGCTTCAGTTGGTTGTAATGGGTTGACAACAGTTGAACTGTAAAATGCATTTATAGTAGTATCTCCCCAAGGGTATTCTCCTGCTACACGTGACATTGTTCCGCGGCATACTTTTTCGAATTCTAATTCAGTCATTGGTCGTAATGCTGACCAGTCTAAATACGCCGCTAAATCAGCCCAACTTAAGTTAGCCATCGCTACACTTTGTCCGTCATTTGAATTGTTTATAACTCCATTAGTTGCGTCACATCCGAATACCGCTGGGATAGCTGAATTGTTACCTGGAGTTTCTATTACAATACCATTTCTGTAATAGTTGGCACCAAAAGTTACATAAGTTCCAGTAGCAGCTGTTGGATCAGTTGTAATTCTTGTTTGTTGTTGTGAAAAAGTCAATGAATTTAAAAACTCAACGTATTGTAATTGAGAGATTTCGTATTTCATACAATAAAATGAGTTGTAACCCATTGGGAAAGTAGCTGGAACAGTTGGTCCGCCACCACCAATAGTAGCCGAAGTAATTCCTGATGTTTGCGAAGTGGCATTTACTGTGATGCTGTTAAAAGTTGAAGCACTCGTTCCGTCTCCAATTTCAAAAGCAGCTTGAGGCACATGAACCATTTCAATACCAAAAACTTTGAAATTGTAAGGACCAGCTCCTAAACCAGTCATTCTTAATGTGATTGAAGTTGCAGGAATATTTCCTCCACCAAGAGCACTTCTTCTGATGAAAACACCTTTACCATCAGCAACCGTATCGACTTGCAATGGTGATGCTGCAGAATGGTCTCCGGCTACGGTACTTAAACTAGTGTGTGCCCACAAACGCGTGTTACAGTCTTGAAATTTTACGAATACCCAAACGGCATCCCAATTGGCTGGAGCTACGTTGGCATTCCAACTGTTTTCCCAAGAAATATTAAAAGTAATATCGTTACCAGAAACTGAAGTTCCGGTGATTTCAACATTATTTGCATTACTATTAATTGCAAATAAAAAAAGTAATGTTGTTACAATTTTTGAAAAATAATTTTTTGATTTCATCGTATTGATTGTTAAAAGTTATACGACAAACTTAGTTGGGATAAAAGCATAAAAAAATACGCTATTTTGCGTATTTTTAAAATATTAACTAATTGATTTTCAAATAATTATATCAACTTATTGCTTTTTGCTTTTTGAATGGCTTCTAACTTATTGTGTACTTGAAGTTTGGTATAAATATTCTCAACATGCTTACGAATGGTTCCCACAGAGAGGTATAAATTTTCGGCAATGGCATTGTATTTTAATCCTTTGCTTAATTGTTCCAACACTTCAATTTCACGTGAAGTTAAATTGTATTCTTCTTTATTGGGAATGTCTTCAAAAGCTTCTGGATTTCTGAATAACTTCAAGGTTTTTAAAGCGATAGAAGGCGTCATAATTGCACCACCATTCAAAGTTTCGATGATGGCATTGTGTAGTTCTTCTGGGTTCACTTCTTTCAATAAATAACCATCGGCTCCAGCCTTGATTGATTTAAAAATATTTTCATCGTTATCAAAAACAGTAAGCATGATGATTTTGAGGTGTGGATATTTACCTTTCACAGCTTCGGTTGCTTCAATACCATTCATTTTGGGCATTTCGATATCCATTAAAATCAGATCAATGTTGTGATTTTTTTCTAATTTCTCGAGTAATTCTAGTCCGTGATTGGCTTTAAATTTGATTTCAATATTGTCAAAAAAGACCAATTTATCTTGAATGGCTTTTTGCAAAAAAGTGTTATCGTCAACTATGGCTACTTTTATCATTAGAATTGATCTTTATTTAAAGTAAAAGTAAATGAATTTTAACAATTAAAAATACGTAAAAAAGCGTATTTAAATTACAATTTCGATTACTGTTCCTTTACTATTTGAACTTATGGTAATTTTCCCACCTATTTCCTCTATTCTTTTTCTCATATTATTCAATCCGTTTCCAAAATCGACGGTTTCCATATCAAAGCCTTTTCCGTTGTCTTTGACTTCGATTATTACCGTTTCATTTTGTCTGTTGACACTTACTTCAATTTCTTTGGCTTCTGAATATTTCACAGCATTGTTTACTGCTTCTTGAATGGTTCGGTACAAATTGATTCCGATAATGGATGAAAATTTCATCTCCTTCAAAGTCTCGTCAACATTGAATTTAAAGACAATATCTTCTTTAGCTGATTTTGCTTTTTCAATGAAATTAAAAATGCGTGAACGCAAATCGTCAAACGAAAATTCATTATTGTTCATTGCCCAAATGGTATCGCGCAATTCGATAATAGTCGACTTGGTAAAATCGCTTATCTTGGTGAGTTGATTGACTACTCGATTATCGCTGATTTGGTTTCCGTACTTCAAATTATCGACTGATGAAATCACAAAAGTGAGTTGTGCGCCAATGTTATCGTGTAAATCGCGGGAAATAGCCAAACGCTGTTCTTGCAATTGATTTTGAGTTTCAATTTGGGCAATGGCTGTTTTGAGCTGAAATTCTTGTTCTTGTTGTTTGTTTTTGAGTTTTTGTTGACGGTAAATAAGGAAACCTATTAGTATCGAGAACAACGACAAAATTGAAATCACGATGATCCAAGTGCTTTTTCGCTTGCTTTCGGCTTCTTTTTCGGCTATGAGTTTTTCTTTCTTTGCAGTTTGATATTTTGTTTCTAACTCATTAATATCTTTGATTTTGGCTACTTCTTTAACACTGTCTTTCAGTTTATAAAATTCAGTCATTTTTTTATTCGCTTCAGCGAAATCGCCAATACCTTCATAGTAAATTTTGTAATTATCTAAAGCAGTCAAAGTTACATCGACCACTTTTGTTTTTTGTGAAAGAGCATAAGCACTATCGATGAACTTTTTAGCTTTTGGATACTGTTTCATTTCCAAATACACTTGAGCAATGCTATTGTAACTTTCTGATGCACCTGAAAAATTCTTCAATTGACGTTCGATTTCGGCTGATTTTTCAAAGTAATATAAGGCCGAATCATTCACGCCCAAATAATAATGAACCGTTCCAACATTATTCAATGATTCGGCGATTCCTTTTTGGTCTTTGAGTACTTCTTCTATTTTCAATGATTTTCTAAAATACACCATTGATTGAGCTAAACTATCTTGGTTGGCCAAAGCAATTGCCAGATTATTATACGATTCCGACAATCCTTTCTTGTCGTTAATCTGAATGAACAATTGCATTGATTTTTTGTGGTAGGTTTTAGCTTTGTCAAATTGTTCTAACGAACTAAAAACCATTCCAATATTGTTGTCAACAGTTGCTTGCCGTTTAATATCTTTTTTGGCTTCGTATACTTTTAAAGCCTTTAAATAATAGCTGATCGATTCTTTATACAATCCTAGCGAGCGATTGCATGCACCAATATTATTGTAAATCGAAGCTTTTGTCAATTCTTCCTTTGCTTTATTTAATACACTTAATGATAATTTTTTTGATTCTAAAAACTTCCCATTGATTCGGATGATAATGGCTCGATTATTTAACGTCAAAGCAATCAATTCATCATCATTTGATTCCAGCGCTTTTTTCTCCGCTTTTTTCAATAAACTCAATGCTTCATCAGGTTGTGACAAATAGATTTCCATTGCCTTGTCATTGATGGCTCGACAACTCATTCCATCAGAGTTCTGTGCTAGCAATGAAAATGAGAGTAATAATAAAAGTAAATATCGTTTCATTTTAATCAATTAAAAGGGTTATGTTCGTTCCTTTATTGGGTTCAGAAACCAATTCAAATGTTCCACCCACATCCTCAATTCGTTTTTTCATATTCTGAATTCCGTTTCCTATGTCGGCCGAATCCAAATCAAAACCTTTTCCGTCGTCTTGAATCGTGATTTGAATTTGATTCTTAATTTTTTCAACTTCAACGGTGATGTTTTTGGCTTCAGAATATTTTATTGCGTTATTAATGGCTTCTTGTATCACTCTGTACACATTAATTCCGACTAAAGATGTAAATCGTGTATCACTCAATTGACTGTCAACGTTGAACTTAAACAGTACTTCTTCTTTGGCCGATTTTGCTTTTTCGATGAAATTAAAAATGCGCGAACGCAAATCGTCAAACGAAAACTCATTGTTGTTCATCGCCCAAATCGTATCGCGAAGCTCAATAATTGTTGACTTGGTAAAATCGCTTATTTTGGTGAGTTGATTGACCACGCGATTGTCGCTGATTTGGTTTCCGTATTTCAAATTATCGACCGAAGAAATCACAAAAGTGAGTTGCGCGCCAATATTATCGTGCAAATCACGTGAAATGGAAAGACGTTGTTCGTGCAATTGATTTTGAGCTTCAATTTGCGCAATGGCCGATTTGAGTTCGAATTCCTGTTCTTGTTGTTTGTTTTTGAGTTTTTGCTGACGGTAAATCAGAAAACCCAACAAAGCAGTAAAAATGGCTAATAAGGACAAAATCAAAATAGTTGTATTTTTCTTTTTGGCCTCAACTTCTTTTTTAAGCAATAATTTTTCTTTCTTTTCGGTTTGGTATTTGGCTTCCAACTCGAAAACAGTTTTGGTTTTTTCCGATTCAAACACCTCGTCTTTTCCTTTCGAATACAAACGCGAAAAGGCATATGCTTTTTGATAATCACCTGTCATTTGAAAGGCTTTAGCCAAAATTTCATACGCTTCGATTACGAGCATATTTCCATCGGATTTTTTCCCAAATTCTACTGCTTTATTAGCAAATTGAATGGCTTCATTGTACTTTTTTTGCTTTAAAAGACAATTGGCAAAAGCTTTTGAAATATCAGCTACTTCAAATCCGTTGTCGTATTTTTCATGAAGACGTATGGATTCGATGTAATTGGCGTTGGCTTTGGAGAACTGATGCAAACTATCATAAACTACCGCAATATTTGAAATGGGATAACCTTGAAAACGATCGTACCCTAATTTTTTATATCCTTCTCTAGAGATTTGAGAATACTTAATCGATTCATTATACTTTTTAAAATTGATCAAAATAGAACCCAAATTTCCGGACGAAACGGTTATTCCAAAATCGTTTTTTGTTTCGCTATAAATCCGATAAGCTTCTTGGTAGTATTTGAGTGCTTTTTTGTAGTCTTTTTGGGCTTTGTAAACAATTCCGATGTTGGTATTGACCATCGCTTGTTTCTCTAAATCATTTTTCTTTTCGTAAATGTGAAGTGCTTTAAAATAATTGGTTAAAGCTTCTGGGTAAATTGCTTTTTGATCGTTGGCAATCCCAATATTATTAAATGAATCGGCTATTCCGAGTGAATCCTTGAGTCGAATTCGAAGTTGCAAAGCTTTTTTGTGGTACGTAAGCGCTGAATCGAGTTGGCTTTGGTACTGAAACACATTGGCAATCGAGTTGTAAGCCAATGCGATGTGTTGATTTTTTTCAGATTTTTGGGCTTGATGAAGTGATTGTCTTGCAAATTGCATCGCCAAATCCAAATCACTATTACTGTATTCATCAGTAATGGCGTTTAAGAGTTTGAATTTATCGGCTTCTTTTGCCGTTTTCAATGCTTTTTTTAAACTGTCAATTCGATTTTGGGAATGACAGAAATTCGCAAAAGACAAACAACCAATAATCAACAAAAAGTAGATTTTTTTCATGTGATTATGATGGTTATTAATGTTCCATTACCCAACTCTGATTGCAAATCAAATGTACCGCCTACATCAGCAATTCTTTTTTTCATGTTCTGAATTCCGTTGCCCAAATCGGCCGAATCCAAATCAAACCCTTTTCCATCGTCTTGAATGGTGATTTTAATTTGATTGTTAATTTTCTGAACCTCAACTGTAATAGCTGTGGCTTCGGCGTATTTCATTGCATTATTAATCGCTTCCTGAATGGTTCTGTAGACGTTGATTCCGACTAGAGAAGTAAATTTTTTATCGTTCAACTGATGATCAACATGGAATCGGAACAGCACTTCTTCTTTGGCTGATTTGGCTTTTTCGATGAAATTAAAAATACGCGAACGCAAATCGTCAAACGAAAACTCATTTTTATTCATCGCCCAAATGGTATCGCGTAGTTCAATAATCGTCGACTTAGTGAAATCACTTATTTTGGTTAATTGATTGACAATTTTGTTATCGCTAATCTGATTTCCGTATTTTAAATTATCGACAGAAGAAATTACAAAAGTCAGTTGCGCACCAATATTATCGTGCAAATCACGCGAAATGGAAAGACGTTGTTCGTGCAATTGATTTTGTGTTTCAATTTCTTTGATGGCCGATTTCAATTGAAATTCTTGCTCTTGTTGTTGGTTTTTGAGTTTTTGTTGACGGTAAATTAAATACCCAATGACAATCAAAGCCAAAGAAACCAGCGATAAAATCTGAAACTGTGTGTTTTTCTTTTTGATTTGAAGCTCTTTTTCTGCAATTTTATTTTTGGAAATCAGCAGTTCTTTTTCCTTTTTTTCGGTTTCGTAAACAGTTTTGAATTCGGCCGCCGCAATTTCCTTTCGCTCATTAATCAAATTCTTATATACTTTATTGTACTTTTCTGTGTATTCGTAAGCGTTTTTGAAATCGGATTTTTCTCGGTAAAAATCAATCAGCAATTTATAGGCTTTTAAAATTCCTGGATTATAATTTACTTTTTCAGCAGTTGAAATACTTTTCTCTGCAAAAGAAATTACATCAGATGGTCGATTGGAAAAAATAGACAATTGAGCCAAATTGGCATACGAATCGGAAATTTGTTTTTCGTTTTTACTGATTAAATCCAATCTCAGACATTCATTAAAATAGTAACGAGCGCTGTCCAATCGATTCGAGAACATAAAGCAATTGGCCTTATTGTCTAAAAAAGTAGCTTTCAAATTATCCGATTTGATTTGCTCACAAAGCTTCAATCCTTCTTCATCAATTTTTAAAGCCTCATTAATATTGCCACTCATTCCTTGCAAATTGGCCATAGTATGAATGGCTATTAAATAATGCGGACTTGTTCTATGATTTTTTAAATACTGAGTTGCGCTCAATAATTGATGTTTGGCTTGATCCAATTCGTCTTTTTGCAAATACAACTGACCCAGATTAGCATACATTCCGCCAATCATGACGGAATCTTTGATTTTTTCTGCGATTTTCAACGCTGTTAAAAGGTTTTTTAACGACTTCTCATAATCTCCGGTGTGTTTGTAATAATTTCCTAAACCAGAATAAGCCGACACAAATAGACTATCGGTTTTGGAGGTTTTCAGCAAATTGAGCGATGTATTGTAGTTCTTAAATGACAAACTATCGTTGTTGATGGAATTGTAGTAAATTCCTTGAGCAATATGACCGATGGCTTTAAATTCGTCTGTTTCGTTGTTTGTCAGCGACTGAATACTATCGGCATAATTTTTTATTAGAAAATGATTTTTATTGCGAAGTGATTTGGCGATTCTGAACCATTCGATGATTTGCTTTTGGTTTTTTGTGTGCTCAATCGATTCTTTTTTACTTTTATTTTTCTCTTGGCATGAAACCGAAAGAAGCACTACCAACACAAATGCAATACTATTTCTAATCATAAAATTACTATTTACTTTATGTTAAAGTTAATTATAATTTCCATTCGAAATAATATCAATGAAAACTTTTTGAAGTTCAACCACTTCATCACCCAACGCTTTCATGTCTTTAGAATAATTAGTTTTATATTCATTTGAAATAACGACTTTATCATTAAGAAGTTGTTGTTTGAAATGCAAAGAGGAGATGATTCCTTGCAATTTGGTCATATTCTTCACATGTTCTTCCTTTATTTTATTGTTTTGAATGAATAAATAAAAGATGACTGAAAGTAAAATTAAAATTAATATCAGAAGAATATAGATCATAAAAAAAGCCATTAAATCAATACAAAATTGAAGTAATAGCTTTGGTTATACAATACGTAAAACAACGTATTTAATCGGCAAAATTTTGGAGTGATTGTTCGGTTTTCACTTCTTCACCATTGTATTTTAATGTCCAACCCATCGAATTAGTAACAATCAAAATCTTAGACAATTCACTAATCAATCGGTTTTTGGCATTCGATTTTAGAGTTGATTTCTCTATTTTCTTTGCCAGATTTTCTTTGGCTATTTTATTAATTTTATTGTAATCATTACCTGTAAACTCGTTGAATGTGCTTTGTTCTACATCATAATACTTAATATCGGGACTGATTTTCAACTCTTCATCCGGAATACTTTTGATGGTAACCACTTTTTTTTCGGCATCGATGTCGTAGTTCACTTTACTCAAATCAAAACTTACTGTGACATCCGCATTAATGATTACGAGTGCTTTTTTATCAAACGTAATTAAATCGCCCAAGTATTTCTTTTGGTCTTTGTAGGTCATTACTTCCGAAAAATGACCTTCGGTAACTACCAATTTACCGACGTTTTTAATTTGTTGTTGAATCAAAGCCGTGTCGTATTCTACGGTTGAAGTATCTTTTTTGACTGTAACCAATTGATAAATCAAAAAGGCTATTACAGCAAACAAAATCACATAGGTAATTTTGCTGGAGCGCAACAACGCTTGAACTAAAGGCGTTACAACATTTTTAACATCGGTTTCGGTCGAAGTAGAACGAGTCATAATTTAGAATTTGACACGAAGATATAAAAAATACCTTTTTGAAGTCTATTTTAAACCCATCAAAACCGAAGTAGGCAAAGAAACCGTCATGATCTGAACAGCACCATCAATTGTAGTTGAAAAATAGAGTGTTTCATTATTTTCATCGTAAAAAGGCTGACCTTCAAAATTGTTGGTATTGATTTTACTGCCTAAATTAATCGGTTCGCTCCAGTTTTTCCATGTATCGTCCAGACGAAATGAGACGAATATATCTTTGTTTCCGTATGTACTGAATCCATCCGAAGCAAACAGCAACGTTTTCCCATCAGAAAGCAATTGCGGCATGGATTCGTCGGCAGCCGAATTGATTACTTTGCCCATATTCTGAAGAAAACCATAAGTTCCATCGTCTTTTCTAGTTGCAAAATACAAATCGGTTCCGCCTTGAGTAAAATCGGTTTCAATAGACATTATAAAGACTTTTAAGTCGTGCGTCATTGTTGCATCACTGTAATCATCGTAATTGTTGTAGGCCGAAATTTTGAGTTGCCCAAGCGATTGATACGAACCCATTTTGTTTTCAAACAATTCGAAACCACAATCATTGGTGCCACGAGTGTAGGTTGAACCACCTTTTAAAAGATAATTTTCGTTAGCATAATCTACATAATTGTACGAATCACCTGTATTGAGTTGGGTTTCGAGTTTTTGGTTGGTCCATTTGTCATTCACTTTTGTGTACGAATAAATGGCTTCCTTATCGTTTTCATAATTGGTTACAAACAGTTTATTTTCTGAAGGCAAAATGTACGGAATACTTTGATTGGATGTTCCTAAATCAACAACCGTTGCTTTTTGCAAATTTTCGAGACTTGGTCTTGTATTTACTTTAGGTTCAATGGGTTCAGCCGAATCGGAAATTCCAATAGCGTCAATTTGTTTTTGACCTGGTAATAGTGCAAAACTGAATTCGACTTTTACCGCCACAACTCCCGAAACTGCATTGTCTAAAACGACATATTCTACTCCGGGATTAAAAATATCGGGTGCTTCCTGAATTTTTCTTCTTTTTCGGCCAAAATAATACTGACGATCTCTAGACAATGTGGCTTTGTAAACTGGAGTTTTATAATCGGGTTTTCGACCCCAAACGGCTTCAAATTTTTCACCGTCGGTTGAAACCCAAACACGCGTTACACAACCAGCGTTTAGGTTTTCAAAAATGGCTACTTGTTTTACGGTTTGCGGCGTTTCATAACCAACAATGACAATTTCTCTCCCATCGAGTGCATTTTTGGGCGTCCAAGCATTCGCACTATAACCGCCTTGTGGAAAAGCATCGGGTTTACCCAAAATACGTTTGATTCCAAATTGTTTTCCTCCTAAATCCGATGAATATTTGATTAGTTTACTTGCCCATTGCACTTGTTGTGCATTCACCGACAAAAGAGCAAAGAAAATAGAATATAGAATATAGATTTTTTTCATAATAAAGTAGCTTAAGCTTTTTTGATTGAAGTGAGAAATTATGATTTTTGTTTCAGATTTTAGCTTTTTTGCACCGCATAGCAGCGCTACGGAGTATAAAAAAGATGAAATATGGGGCAAAAAGACAATTTTGTAGCCAATTAAAAAAAGTTTAAGTGACTTCAAAATTAATTTAAAAAAGGGTTGCTACCACGAAAGTAACAACCCCGAATAAAGCTAATAACCTCTAATTATTCACTTTAATTTTCTCTACTTTTTTCCCTTTGAAAGCGAAGATGAATTCACCATCGGCAGTAATATCGATTCCGCTACCGTAGGTTGGACTTCCGCCTTTTCCTTTGGATTGAACCGAACCTTTGGTTTCACCATTAGTCATGTCAATTCCGTAAATAATATTTTTGCTGTTGCGTTGATCTCTTAAGTAGTAATTACCATCAATTTCGTAGAAGAAATCAACACCCCTGATTTTTTCAGTGGCATACACGCGTGAACCGTCTTTTTTGTTGTACGAAGCCAATCCTTTTTCAGAAAGTACCACTACTTTATCACCAAAATCAATTACATCACTTGCTTTTCCTACTTTGGCATCGTTGTGTTTTACATCGAATAATTGGTTTCCAGAAGCAATGTCATAGCCATAGAATTCGTCGCCATCACCCACAAAAACCGTTTTGTCTTCGTGAATAATTAAATCGGTGATGCGTTTGTCGAATTTCTCTGAACGCCATGAAGTTTGTCCAGTTTTATCATCAATAGCCAGCACACCATTTTTCTGAGCTTTGTAATCCCAATAAATGTAAGGAACGCTTTCTTTGTACGTTCCACCCATTGGAGAGGCTTTGGTTTCCATTCGGTATTCTTGCACCTGAACTTTTCCGCCAATTTGAAGCATCACTTTTCCGCCCGTTTTATATAGATTAGGCATACTGAAAGCGCCTGTTATTTTTTCTGAAGCCCACAATAATTTTCCTGATTCGATATCGTGTTTTTCAACGTATTTGGTTCTATCTCTGGTTCCCAACATCACTAAATAGACGGCATCATCGGTAAATACTGGGTCAGCAATGGTTCGGTAGTATTTTTTGCTTTGAGTGTTTGAGAAAATACTTTTTCCGCCGCCGTCCATATCATTTTCATAAATGGCTTCCCATAATTTTTGTCCGTTATTGATGTTGTACACTTGCAATCCGTTTAAGTACATGTAAATTTTGTCGCCTTTAATCCATAAATCAACAATGGCTCTGCGGGTAACTAATTCTTTTTCGATTACACCCATAAAAGTGGCATCCCAAAGTACATCACCATTTACCGCATTGATTTTTACCAATTGATTTTTAAATCCAGCAAATAATGCACCCAAAGCAGTTGGTTTGAAGTTGATCATGATGATTTCGTTGCGTTTTGCATCGTAAATGTATTTTCCAACACCACCTTTGAAACGGTTGGTTTCCCACACTTTTTCACCTGTATTGGCTTTTACTAAAATCACTGATGCCTTTTGAGAAATCAAGAATGAATCCAATTCCGAAATGTATTTTACCGTTTCCAATTCGCCTTGGTCGGCACCATCTTCTGATTTTGTTCCTTTTGGAATTAAATTTTGAAATTGCTCTGAATTCCACATTTCTTTACCGGTTGCAATGTCAATAACTGCTACGCGATCGGTTCCCATTTTTCGTTCATCAAATAAGAATAAATAACCTCCTTTTTCTTTCCAAATTACGTATTGGTATTCGCATTTGTTGGTGTTGTTGGTGGTAATTTTTTTGTAATCACCACTCCAAATCATTTTTCCGGAAGCGTCTAAAACAGTAGCCGAGTTATCGTCGGTACCAATGATGTATGAACCGTCTTCGCTACTTAATGCCAAACGAGTGGCTTTGTTATCAAATTCTGATTCCCAAACCGTAGCAAAACTGCCCGATTTTTTTCCGGCCGATTTTCCTCCGCCTTTTCCTAGAAGTTTTCCAAACTGAGCCGATGACTGAATGGCAACTAGCATTCCAACAGCTAAAAATAAAATTGTTAATTTTTTGTTCATGGTTGTTTCATTTTACTGATTTCGGTTGCCCGATTTCATTGTTATATAATTAGAGATTGATTTAAAAAGTAATGGTATAGCGTATTTTATACCGTTGTTGTTTTTGCAACTTGAATTGGAATTTGTGATTTAAGATGTAATCCGACATAAAATTGATGAAGTCAATGTTTTTGATGTCGCTGTCTACTTTAAAAAAGGAAGATACTTTTCCGTTTTGCACTACGCCAATATCTACAACCATAGTTCCTTTTACATCGGTGTATTTTTTGGCTTTCTTTTTGGTAAAATCAGACGATTGAAATACCTCATCAATTTCTTTGGTTACCGTTTCCGAAACTACTTCTTCGTCAGTAAGCACAGGTCGTTGCGCGTGCATCACAGGAGAAATCAACAATAAAAAAGTCAGTCCAAAAACAAGTCTAATAATTTGCATAACGAATTAGTTTTAAGTTACAAGGCAAACTTATAGCTTAAACTAAACGAAGGAAATACGTATAATTTCGTATATTAACTAAAATGGATGTGGGGAAGTTGTTCTTGAAGTTTTTGAATCTTTTGGTTGAGATTACTCAGAAACTTTTGATGGCTTTCTGAATTAGGATTGAAAGGCCGATGTTTAAGTGAACGCTGAATTTCACAGACCTGATTCATGAGGGCGAATTCGGTTTCAGAAATGTGATGTTCGAAGAATTTAATCCAGATGTAATCGATTGCCGACGGACTTGGATGCAACATATCATTGGCATAAAATCGATAATCACGTAGTTCGTCCATCATGATTTCGTAGCTCGGAAAGTATTCAGAACGCAGAAGGCAGAAGGCAGAAAGAAGTGATTGTAAAGCAGTAATTAAGTGCGATTTACTACGTTGGTTTTCAACAAAACCGTCTTTGATGTGACGAACAGGAGAAATCGTAAAGACAAAAGCGCAATTGGAATTGATGCTTTGAATCAATTCAACTGAATTTTGAATCGATTGCTGAATGGTTTCGATGGACAACAATTCTTTACCAAATTGACTTTGAGGTACTTTATGGCAATTAGCGACGATTTGATTTGATATTTTATTTCGATACACCCAAGAAGTTCCTAAAGTAATAATGATGTGCGATGCTTCTTCTAGTTGAATTCGGAATTGATGCAACAACCGATTGAGATGAGTCAACAAAAGTTCGTTACTAAAATCATTCAAATCGGAATGCACTTCAAAGCAATGCCACAATTCGTTGTGAAAAAAAACATCGTCTTCGGTAAACTCGATTTTATGAACGGCACGATGAATGAGTTTTTCAATAGAAACCGGATTGAAAATAATTCCGAATGGGTTTACATCACTATGAAATTTAAAATACTCGAATTTCTCCGCCATGTTTTCAGCAAAACACGAACCCAACGAAACTATTTTGGAATTATAGTTGATTGGAAAATTTGATTTTTGTAACGGTACAGTAGTCGTGAAATTCATGTAATTTTTATTCGTATTCAAAAATACAAAATTGAATTGGATTTACTTCATCTCAATAATAATCGAAAAAGAAGGGTTGGTTCTAGCCACGAATTCACGAATGAAAAAACAGATTTTTTGTTGAATGCAATTCGAATATCGTCTTTAACGATAATTGATTCCTATTGGCAAACTTTGAAATTAGTGCATTCGAGGCAAAACCTAACTAATTATAATAATTAATAAAATGTTAAACCCATTTCAACCACTAATTATTACTTATTTTTGCACCTTAAAATTTACTTATGAAATTACTTTACTCGTACATAAAAAAGCACAAATTATTATTGTTTATTGCTTTAATAATGGCAGCCATCAACATTTGTTTCAGTTTGAGTGATTCGGTAATTACCGGAAAATTGATGCAAGATTGTGGTGTGGGAATAGCCAAATACAAAGGAAACGAAATCGGATTCATCAAAGCGGTTGGATTTTGGTTAATGTTATCGTTGGGTGCGGCCATGGTATCGCGTTTGACCAAAAACTTTCAAGATTATTTTACCAACATTGTCATTCAACGAACAGGTGCCGAAATGTACACCGATGGAATTAAAAAATCGCTGGATTTACCTTACGAAGATTTTGAAGATCAACGCAGTGGTGAAACTTTGAGTCAGTTGCAAAAAGTGCGCACCGACTCGGAGAAGTTAATTACGCTTTCGATTTCATTGATTTTTCAGACCATAGTCGG
Organism: Flavobacterium sp.; assembly: GCF_035299245.1. Taxonomy (GTDB): domain Bacteria; phylum Bacteroidota; class Bacteroidia; order Flavobacteriales; family Flavobacteriaceae; genus Flavobacterium. Next base: position 48,465 of record NZ_DATGWY010000022.1, read on the forward strand.
ATTCATTTTTGTGATTATTTACATAGCTCGAATTGATTACCGAATTGCGTTTATCTTCTTATTTACCGCACCAATTATTGCTGTTGTAAGTTCATTTTTAGGTAAAAAAATCAAAGTAATTTCACGGCGAATTGTAACACAAACCAATTCGCTTGCCGGTTCTACTACCGAGAGTTTACGCAACATTGAATTGGTAAAAAGTTTAGGTTTAACCAAACAAGAAGAAGATCGTTTGAACACTAATACGTTGAAAATTTTAGGTCTTGAATTGCAAAAAATTCGTTACATCCGAAGTTTGAGTTTTATACAAGGAACAACGGTTCATTTTATGCGGACTTGTGTAATTTTTGCTCTGTACTACTTTTTATTTGGAGGAAAAATTCAGGTTGGAGATTTACTGACCATGGTGTTTTTTACTTTTTTTATTTTTGGCCCGTTACAGGAATTAAGTTCGTTCATCATTGTTCGTAATGAAACCAAAGTATCAATGGAAAACTTTGCTAAATTATTGAACGCCACATCCGAATTTCGTCCGAAAGCACCCAAATCAATAGGAAAAATTGAATCGTTGCAATTTTCAAATGTGAGTTTTAAACACAAGACGGCCAAATTTCCTGCAGTAGAAAACATTAATTTTCACATAAAAAAAGGGGAAACCGTGGCATTTGTTGGTCCGTCTGGCGCCGGAAAAACCAGTTTAGTAAAATTGTTGGTAGGATTGTATCCACCGGCAGAAGGCGAAGTCTTGTACAATACGATTAATTCCAAAGAGGTTGATTTATTGGAACTGCGTCAACAACTCGGATTTGTGACTCAAGATGCTCAATTATTCTCGGGAACAATACGGGAGAATTTACTATTTGTAAAACCCGACGCTACTGATGAAGAACTCAACAATGCTTTAAAAAGAGCCAGTTGCGACACTTTGTTAGCTCGTGCTCACGATGGATTGAATTCGACTATTGGCGAAGGCGGAATTAAAGTTTCGGGTGGAGAAAAACAACGACTTTCGATTGCTAGAGCAATATTGCGCAACCCGAATTTATTGATTTTTGATGAAGCAACGTCGGCTTTGGATTCGATTACAGAAGAAGAAATCAACTCGACCATCAGAACCATTTCAGATACGAATCGAATTACAGTTTTAATTGCGCATCGACTTTCGACTATTATGCACGCGGATAAAATCTTTGTTTTAGAACAAGGAAAAATCATCGAGCAAGGTAAACACGACGACTTATTATTGGAAAAAGGCTTGTATTATGCGATGTGGAGACAACAAATTGGTGAACGAAAATAGCTCATTTAGTATTAATAATACTCAAACGAATACGTGTACGAACCCAAACTAGTTGGTGTGCTTACAATGGTGGTTGGGTAATTTTGTTCATTGTAGTTTAGCGTGTAATCTACAATTTCTGTAGAACCATCTGCAACAAAAGTGGTAGTTTGTTTTTTCAGATTGTTGTTCAAACCTATGAATCCGCGGTTGAATATACCATGAGTTAAAGCGGAATAGATTTTAATTTCGTTAATTCCGGTTACATTTTGCAAGGGATGATTGGCTGAATCGAATTCATAATTAACAATAGTTGCAATTGTACCTGAATTGTTTTCTTGAACCAATTCTCCATTTTGAAAAGAATACAAAGACGAATAAGCAAAAACAGACTGTGACGTAGCATTTCCTGAAAAACGCTCTACTTCAACTGTTCCATCCGAATTGTAAGTAATGACATTTTTCAGTCCGTAATTGGCGTTTACATCCAACTCAGTTACTTGAGTTAAAGCATTATTGGAGTTGTATTCGAAAAGAATTCGAGCTGTATTTTGATTGCTTTGATTGAATCGTTTGATTTCAGAAATTAAATTTCCAGTGTAGAAATACTCATAATGTCCAATTCCGTCGATTTGCCCTTCTATTTCGTAATTTACTTTATCCAATTTTGTATCATTATAGAAGAAAGTATACGAAGCATTTTTGCCTAAATCAACAGCATCTAACTTTTTAACCAAGATCAATTTTGATGTAGAATCGTCTTGCTTGTCATCCGAACACGACCATAATGTAACTAGTAAAAGGAAATAAAGTACTTTTTTCATACTGCAATTTTTGACGAAATTATACACCCAAAAATCATCTTCCAAATAAATCAGATGAATAACTAAAACGTCAGACCAATTGCAGTTTTGGGTGTTACTAACAACAAAAAACCCTTTCAATAGATACTGAAAGGGTTGTATTGAATTGAAATAGTATTTACTTCACAAAATCAATTGCTTTTTCCAAAGCTTCTTTGATTCCGTTTGCATTTTTTCCTCCAGCTGTTGCGAAGAACGGTTGTCCGCCGCCGCCGCCTTGAATGTATTTTCCTAATTCGCGCACCACTTGACCTGCGTTTAAGCTTTTCTCAGCTACTAATTCTTTCGAAATATAGCAGGTTAACATCGGTTTATCGTCTTCAGAAGTGGCTAAAACCAAGAATAAATTGGTTCCTAACGTTCCTAATTCGTACGCTAAATCTTTGGCGCCTTCTGCATTCAAATCGACTTGAGTCGCGAGGAATTTCACACCGTTGAGCTCTTGCAATTGCGAAGCCAATTCACCTTTCAGGTTTTTAGCTTTTTCCTTTAATAATTGCTCTATTTGTTTTTTCAATTTAGCATTTTCGTCTTGCAAAGAAAACACGGCTTTCATCGTGTCTTGAGGGTTTTTCAACGCTTCCTTAATCGATGCTAATGCACTTTCTTGCTGGTTGAAAAACTCTTTTACCGCATCACCCGTTATCGCTTCTATACGACGAATTCCAGCAGCAACCGCGCCTTCTGAAATGATTTTGAAGTACCAGATGTCAGCGGTGTTTTTGACGTGAATTCCACCACACAATTCTTTACTGTCGCCAAATTCAATCATACGAACGTTGTCACCGTATTTTTCACCAAACAACGCCATTGCGCCTTTATCTAACGCTTCTTGAATGGGAATATTTCTATGTTCCACTAATTGCAACTGTGCTTCAATTTGCGCATTTACGCTGGCTTCCACTTTCTGAATTTCTTCGTCGGTTACTTTTGAAAAATGGGAGAAGTCAAAACGCAAATAATTCGGATTTACCAACGAACCTTTTTGTTCCACGTGCGTTCCTAAAATATTTCTCAACGCCAAATGCATCAAATGCGTCGCTGAGTGATTTTTGGAAGTCGATGTTCTTAAATCGGTATTCACTTTCGCCACAAAACTGGCTTCTACATTTTCGGGAAGTTGTTTGGCAAAATGCAATATTAAATTGTTTTCTTTTTTGGTATCGATGATTTCAATGGTTTCGTTGGCTGAAACCAAAGTTCCTTTATCGCCTATTTGTCCACCGCCTTCTGGATAAAAAGGCGTGTTATCAAGAACGATTTGGTATAAAATTCCGTCTTTTTTAGAATCTACTTTACGAATACGCGTGATTTTAACGTCGTTTTCGGTTTGGTCGTAACCCACAAAAGTTTCGACATTGCCCGGAATCAACACCGACCAATCTTCAGTAGAAACTTCGGATGCAGCACGCGAACGGTCTTTTTGTTTTTTCAACTCGGCTTCAAATTCCACTTCATTGTACGTCATTCCTTTTTCTTTCAGGATTAACGCCGTTAAATCTTTTGGAAAACCAAATGTATCATAGAGTTCAAATGCCTTGACTCCCGAAACTTCATTTCCTTTTGTTTCAGAAATTACATTTTCCAGCAATTGTAATCCTTGATCTAAAGTGCGTAAAAACGACGCTTCTTCTTCGCGAATCACATTCGTAACTAATTGCTGTTGCGATTTGATTTCAGGGAAGAATTCGCCCATTTGATTCGCCAATACTTCTACCAATTTATTGATAAAAGGTTCTTTGGTATTCAAGAATGTGAAACCATAACGAATCGCACGACGCAAAATACGACGAATTACATAACCTGCGTCTTTACTAGAAGGCAATTGACCATCAGCAATAGCAAACGCAACGGCGCGCACGTGATCGACAATTACGCGAATAGCGATATTGGTTTTATTCTGTTCTTCACTTACATTTTTAACTTCGTTGGAAGTATATTTATATCCAGTGATTTGTTCTACTTTTTCAATTAAAGGCGTAAACACATCGGTGTCGTAATTGGATGTTTTACCTTGCAATGCCATACACAAACGCTCAAATCCCATTCCGGTATCAACGTGTTGCGCAGGTAATTTTTCTAAGGAACCATCGGCTTTACGGTTGAATTCCATGAACACGTTGTTCCAGATTTCAATCACCTGAGGATGATCGTTGTTGACCAAACTTTTACCCGAAACTTGCGCTTTTTCTTCTTCTGTTCGCAAATCAACATGAATTTCGGAACACGGACCACACGGACCTTGATCGCCCATTTCCCAGAAGTTGTCTTTTTTATTTCCGAGGATGATGCGGTCTTCGTCGATTAAACCTTTCCAAATGTCCCAAGCTTCTTGATCGAACGGAACATTTTCATCTGGATTACCTTCGAATACCGAAACGTATAAATTTTCTTTTGGAATTTTGTATACTTCGGTTAATAATTGCCATGCCCAATTGATGGCTTCTTTTTTGAAATAATCACCAAACGACCAATTGCCGAGCATTTCGAACATGGTATGATGGTAGGTATCAAAACCTACATCTTCCAAATCGTTGTGTTTTCCTGAAACCCGCAGACATTTTTGCGTATCGGCTATTCTTGGGCTTTTGGGAGTTCCGTTGCCTAAGAAAAATTCTTTGAATTGCGCCATGCCCGAATTATTGAACATTAAGGTTGGATCGTCTTTAAGAACGATGGGCGCCGACGGAACAATTAAGTGTCCGTTGCTTTCGAAGAATTGTAAAAACTGTTTACGAATGTCTTGTGATTTCATTATCAGGATGTTGAATTTTAACTCTTTAAAAAATTGGATTGAACTACATGATTTCTTGATTAGCCCCGATTGCAGCAACTATCCTCGCAGAGATAGTGCGGAAAGCGGGAACAAGAGTTACTGAAAAAAGTAAGACATCTGCTTCAAAAAATAAAATTAGATTTAGTTTGAAACATTTCTTAAATTTGTTCGTATAACCATTGTTATTCTTAAAACCAGCACAAAAATAGTATAAAATAAAAGATGGCGAAAAAAGTAAAGTATTATTTCGACCCAGAAAGTTTAGCGTATCGAAAAATAAAGACGAAAAAGTCGAAAAAAATTGCTTATGCTGCCTTATTTTTACTTGCTTCTGCCCTATTTGGTTTTGTTTGTTTTGTGCTTTTTATGAATGTACCGTTCTTAGAAACTCCGAGGGATAAAATTCAGGGTCGAGAAATTGAGAGTATGAAGTTGAATTATGCGATTTTGAATAAGGAAATTGACCAACTGAATGATGCGATGGCCGCATTGGAAGACCGAGATGATAATTTGTACCGAGCCTATTTTAACTCATCACCGATTCCACTTGAGAAAAGAAAAGAAGGAATCACTAAAAAAAGGTATAAAGAACTGGAAGGTTTTAATAATTCGGATTTGGTGATTAATACGACCAAAAGAGTGGACGTTCTAAAAAAGCAATTGGCGGTACAATCTAAGTCATTGGATCAGATTTTGGTGTTGGCTAAGGCAAAAGACAAATTATTGTCGGCGATTCCGGCGATTCAACCGGTGAAAAACGAAGATTTGACACGTATGGCATCGGGTTTTGGTTACAGAAGCGACCCGTTTACCAAAGCACGAAAAATGCACGAAGGAATGGATTTTACGGCTGCAACAGGAACACCAATTTATGCTACTGGTGATGGTGTGGTAAAGAATGCTGATAATTCGCTTTCGGGTTATGGAAATCATATTGAAATAACGCATGGTTTTGGGTATGTGACCTTGTATGCGCATTTGAGTAAATACAATGTTCGACCAGGTCAAAAAGTGAAACGCGGTGATGTGATTGGTTTTGTAGGAAGCACAGGTAGAAGTCAAGCCGCGCATTTGCATTATGAAGTACACAAAGACGGCAAACCAGTAAATCCGATTAATTTTTATTACGGAAACATTTCAGCGGAGGAATACGTTGTGATTTCGAAATTGGCGAATCAGGAAAATCAGTCGCTGGATTAGTGTCAGTGTTCAGTTTTCAGTGTTCAAAATTAAAAAAGAAACAAATATGCATATAGAACTTTCAAAAGACAAACGGTATTTTAGTATAGGCGAAGTGGCAACTGCTTTTGATGTGAATGCGTCGCTGATTCGGTTTTGGGATAAGGAATTCGACATTCTAAAACCCAAGAAGAATGCCAAAGGCAACCGTATGTTTACGCAAGAAGACGTGAAGAACTTACAATTAATTTATCATTTGGTAAAGGAACGCGGATTTACGTTGGAAGGTGCTAAAACCCATTTGAAAGAAAATCAGAAAAAGACTTTGGATAAGTTTGAAATCATAAGTAAACTTGAAGGAATCAAAGCGGAATTGATGAATATTAAAAACAATTTATAAAATGAACGATAAACTTAAAATTACCTTTTTTGCCTATTTAATCCTGACGATAATAGGTGCTTTTATGAAACTCAGTCATATAGATTCTTCGAGTATAGTAATGTCAATTGGAATAGCGTCGTTGGTTGTTTTTATTTTTCTATCATTATCAGAAATATACAAATCAACACGAATTGACGGAACGGAAAAATTCATGTGGACAGTAGGCATGCTTCTTCTATCCTTTTTTGCTGGGATAGCGTATCTAATTTGGGGAAGAAAAAGAATCATTGCTCCATCGCTTAAGTATTAAAATTCAAATCAAAACAATAATAAATAAACTTTAAACAATAGAAATTATGAGAAAATTTTTGCCAGTTATAGTAATCGTTGGTCTTTTAGTTATCGGGTTCATGTGGTACATGGGAATTAAGAACGGTGCTTTAGGTGTAAATCAAGAAGTAAACAAAGAATGGGGAAATGTGGAAACCTCATACCAAAGAAGAAATGACCTTATTGGAAACTTAGTAAAAACTGTTCAAGGTTCGGCTGATTTCGAAAAATCAACGTTAGAAGCGGTAATCAAAGCGCGTTCAGAAGCCACTTCAGTTAAAATTGATCCAACTAATATGACACCAGAGCAATTGACTCAATTCAACCAAGCACAAGGCAATTTAAACAGTTCGTTATCACGTTTATTAGTTACAGTTGAGCAATATCCTGATTTAAAAGCCAATCAAAACTTCTTGAAATTACAAGACGAATTGGCCAGTACTGAAAATCAAATTTTAACTGCAAGAACACGTTTTAACGAAGCTGTTAAATCGTACAACAACTATGTATTGAGAATGCCAAACAGTTGGTTTTTGGGTGAATATAAAGAAAAACCATACTTTGATGCTGTTGCTGGTGCTGAAAAACCAGTTGATGTAGAATTCAACTTCGATAAAAAAGCAGAAACAAAATAATGTCGAAAGTAGAAGATTTTTTAACGAAAGCCGAAGAAACTGAAATTGTAGAAGCAATTCGTTTGGCCGAAAAAAATACTTCGGGAGAAATTCGCGTGCATTTAGAAAAAGAAACTTCCATTGCTCCGATTGAACGAGCGGTGGAAGTATTTCACGAATTGCAAATGGATGAAACCCAACTGCGCAATGGTGTGATCATTTATGTAGCTGTAAAAAGTAAACAGTTTGCTATTTATGGTGATAAAGGAATTAATGATGTGGTTTCAGATGATTTTTGGAACAGCACTAAAGACATCATGTTGGAACACTTTAAAAACGGCAGAAACAAGCAGGCATTAGTAGACGGAATTGAGCATGCTGGAGAACAACTCAAAAAGTTTTTCCCTCATTACGATGGCAACACCAACGAACTATCCAACGAAATATCAAAAGGAGAATGATACAGTTTATTATAAAAATAACGCGATTCCTTTTGATAGTAGCACTTTTGCTATTGAGTCAATTGGGTTTTGCTCAATTTACCATTCCTGAAAAGCCAAGTAAACAAACATCGGTATACGATTATGCCAACTTACTTTCTGCTTCAGAAAAAGTACAATTAGAAGAAAAGTTAGTTCGCTATTCGGATTCAACAACAACTCAAATTGTTATTGCTACTGTTCCTACTATCAATGGTGAAGACATTGGGATTTTAACTCCAAAATGGGCTCACGATTGGGGAATTGGTCAATCCAAAGAAGACAACGGTGTTTTTATCTTACTGGCAGCACAAGAGCGAAAAATATGGATTTCGCCTGGTTATGGTTTAGAAGATCGATTGACCGCTGGAGTTAACGGTGAAATTATACGTAATGTAATCATTCCTGAATTCAAAGCTGGAAGTTATTACAACGGATTAGACAAAGGAACCGACGAACTTTTTAAGGTTTTTGCTGGAAAATATAAAGGAGAACGCATTACTGAAGGTGATTCTGATTTTTTCCCGATAGTGGTTTTAATTATCGTTTTCATTATCATCATTATTATTGCTTCTAAAAACAAAGGAGGAAATTCGGGAAACAGATCAGGAAGTACACCAAGTTTGCTCGACATCATTATTTTGAGTAATATGGGAAGAAGCAGTGGCGGTGGATTTGGAGGTTCTTCTGGTGGTGGTTTCGGTGGAGGTTTTGGCGGCGGCTTCGGTGGTGGCGGATTTTCTGGCGGTGGAGCTGGCGGAAGTTGGTAGTTCAGAGTTCAGAGTTCAGTAATGAAAACTTATCATTAAGAATAATTATTGTAGAGATTAAATAAAAAACGCCTTTCGATTGAAAGGCGTTTTTATTTTAATAGAATTTCTATTATTTTAATGTTTGCAAAGCATTCAACGCAAAAGTATTTGCAGAATCCAATTCAAGGGTTTTGTTCAATAACTCTTTTGCTTTTGCTTTATCATTAGCAGAGTAAAAAACGGCCATATTGTTGTATGATTCAATCATTTTAGCTTTGTTTTTAGTCACTTCTTCTGCTCCTTTTGCAAGAATTAAATCAACATATTTTTGGAAATTTTCAACCATGATATCGTTTTTTTCCAAAGTACTGTTAATTCTTGCTTTGTATAAATAGGCTTCTTGATAATTTGGAGTTGCCTTAATTACATTATCCATAGCAGCATTAGCTTTATCTAAAGAAGCAACATCTATAGTTTTAAGGTCTTTTCCTCTGTTGTTTGTAATTACACTTAATCCGTAGTAAATATTATCTTCCAAATAGTTTTTAGACTCTGGATTAGATATTGCTATCTCGAAAATAGATTGAGCAACCGTATACATTTTCTTAGAGAAGTAATCTTTACCAATTTCATTTAATGCATTAGCCAATGAAGCAGACATTTCAACACCTTTTTTAAGATTTTCAGTACCCGAAGCCATCAAAGTTGCATCAACTGTTTTAGCATCAAAATTAACTGCTTTCTTGATTTGAGCCAATCCTAAATAATAGTAATCTCCACCAATAATTTTATTTGAGCCTTTAGAAATGAACTCAGACAATGAACTAATAGCACCATCAATGTTTCCATTTTCATAAGATGCATAACCTAAATAACGTAGAATTCTAGGATTAACTTTATCTAATTTCTTCATTTCATTAGCCTCAACTTCTAAAGCTTTATAATCTTTAGCTAAGATTAAAAAGTCGGCATGACGCATACGAGAAGACAACGAGTAATCGGTTAATTTCATGTATTTCTCGTAATTTGCTAATGCTTTTGCAATGTTTTCAGTGTACGTTTTTGGTTGATTATTGGCCCAATAATAGTAGGTTTCAGCTAATTCTCTGTAAACTGGCCCATAGTTTGGGTTCAAACTTATCACTTCATCGTAAGCTTTAACAGCTTCTGTGTAGGCTTTAGCACCTTTTAACAAAACTCCCAATTGCATTTTCGCACGAATCATAGAAGGATCCAACTGATAGGCTGAACGATAAGCTGAATAGGCTTCATTTTGGCTTTTATCACCATAATAGGCATCACCAAGAGCTAAAAACACCTCAGCTGAATTTGGGTTTTTTAATTTAGCATTCTCTAAAATAGCTATTGCTGCTTTGTAATCAGGCTTTTCAGAATTGATATACGCTTGGGCAATATAAACAAGTTCTTCAAACTCTTTCTTTTTTAAACTGCTAACAACACCATCGAATTTGGATTTAGCGGCACTAGTATTTCCATTATTTAAATCCAGATGACCCAAACCAATTGCATTAAATCTAGAACCTTCTTCTGCTGCTGCACCTTTATCAAAATATATTTTTGCAGAATCTTCACTATTTTGTTTTAAATAAATAGTTCCTAATAGAAAGGCTGCTTTACCACTTGAAGGTTTAGCTTGCAGAATACCTTTTAACATTGATTTTGCCTTTTCATACTGTTCAGCATCAATTATTTTCTTAGCTGCATCAACATCTTGAGCATAGTTGAATGCAGATGTAGCTAACATTGCAATACTGAAAATCTTTAATTTGTTCATCTTATTACTATTTAATTACTATTTAATTTCTAATTCTAATATTTCTACCAGGAACTCTCACTGGAGCTAATCCTGATTTAAGTATTATTCGTTGTCCTTTTTCTCCAGACATGAATGATGCAAAGCCCATTCCTAATCCTTCATAACCTTGACAATTGATAATATACAAATCACGTGCCAAAGGATAATCACCGGTTGCTATGTTCTCTTGACTTGGGAAAAAGTAGTTATTCGACTTTGCTGATTTAACACTTAGCACATTAACTTGTTCAAGAACATCCATCATTTTTAGTGAAGGCTGAAAAATCCAATTTACACCCACAACGCCAATCATTCCGTCATTACTAGCAACATATTTTAAAACTTCTTCATTAGTTCCGAACGAAAAAACACCATTCTCAGGCAATGAATTCAAGCCTGCTAATTTAGTAATATATTCAACATTACTAGAGTTAGGATTATCAAAAACCAATCCCTTGATTGTATTTTTTTCTCCTTTTAAAAAACGAACGATTTCATCAACTGAAATTAAAGTATCGTTTGATCGTTTATTCATTACAAATGCTATGGCATCTTTTGCAAAAACAGTCGTTCTTGGAACAATTTTCTTTTGCTTGAATAATTTCTCTTCATCAGAAGATAATTTTCTAGGCAACACAATAACATCAGCTACTCCTTTTGACAAAGATAAGACAGCTTCTTTTTCTGACTGTGAGATTAACTTTATTTTAGCATCATATTCGTTTTGAAAAACGGCTATTTGATCCTCAATAATGGGTGTTAATGTCTCGTCAACAAGAATTGTAGTAGTCCCTTTTAGAATGGTTTCTTTATTTTCTTTTTTAGCGCAAGCAAAAACAAAAGCAACCACCACTACTGTAAAGATACTGAGATATTTAATGTACTTTTTCATTCTTGATTATTTGAATTAAAGAAACGCAAAAGGCGTGTAAAAGCATATACAATCATTACTATTCCTAGTGCTAAACGATAAGGATAGGGCATTTTCAAGGGTAATTTTTCCCAAAAAATTATGGTTAACCCAAATGTTAAATATATCAAAAAAAACAGAAACCCTATAAATAGAAGAAATCGCTCTTTAAGCGATTTCTTCATAAAACTATCTTTTAAATTCGGAATCATTATTCAGAATTAGCTTGCAATGTGATTGGCAAAGTATAAGAACATCTTACTTTTTTACCATTTTGTTCAGCTGGTGTCCATCTCGGACATTTTCTTAATAATTTTTCAGCTGCAGCTTTTGTTCCGTATCCGATATCTCTAACTCTAATATCAGTAAGTGAACCATCTTTTTCTACAGTAAATTGCACAAATAACTTACCTCCTGGAAAACCTTCATCCTCTGGGTGTTCAAAATTGTTAGCAACGTATTTGTAAAACTTATCAATACCACCTGGAAATTCAGGTTTAACCTCAACTCCTGCTGTGTTGTATAGATTATTGTCTTCTTCTACAACTTCTACTTGTTTTGGCCCATCTCCTGGTGGCTCAAGTCTTAAGTCAGCATCTGGATCACCTTTGATGTCTTTATCACCAATTTTCTTTTCCTCCAAATCCTTCATCTTTGGTGGCTCTTCAGTGATTTCTTCTGTTTTAGCAACTACTGGCTTAACAAATTTCACTTGATCCACTTTAGGTGGCGGTGGCGGTGGTGGTGGAAGATTTTCTTTAGGTTTCTCTTCTTTTGGAGGAAGCTTTACTGTAGTAATCTTTTTATTCAATGACATATCTTCATCATCTGAAGAGCTACCAAAAAACTCAACCAGTTTTGGTGTGGCAACAGCCAAACTAAAAACAACTGCTCCAATTAATAAAGCACGTAGTGTGGTGTTTACATTTTTCTTACGCAAATCATAAGCACCATAACTCTTGTTACGTCCTTCAAAAACGATGTCAAGCCATTGTTTTTTAAATAGGTCTAATTTCATCTTTAATTAATTTAAATTATACAAGAGTTATTTATTCATTTCGTCTGCAATTGTTTTCTCATCAGGTTGAAGATCATTCACAATTGCATAAGTAGGAACATCACATATTGCCATTTCATCCAATACATCCACTAAGTTTCTGTACGTTGATTTAGGTGTAGGTTTAATGATAACAATTAATCCTTTTTCTTTACTACCTGTAATCTGAGGTACTTCGTTAACGTATTTTAAAATTGCTTTTCTCAAACCTTCTTTACCATACACATCAGCTTTTGGTGGAGTAATTGGCTTATCAGGCAATCCCATGAACCATTTCATTTTATTTTCTTTCCCCATAATAATGGTCATGGTTCTTCTTTCATCAACCTTGATAGGCTTTTCTTTTGTTTTATCCTCTTCTTTATCAGGCAAACCTAGATTCATTGATTGAGGTTTTGACAACGAAGTGGTCAACATAAAGAACGTAATCAAAAGGAAAGCCAAATCCACCATAGCAGTTAAATCTACTTTAGAATTCTGCTTTTTACTTCTTACCTTTTTGGAGCCTTTTTTGCCTCCGCCGTCATCGCCGGTATTTAATTCAGCCATTTTATTTTCTTATAAAATTAAAAATTCTCGCCTCTTAAACCAGTTACCAAATCAAAGGTATTGATTTTTTGGTCTTGTAAAATATCCATTACAATTTTCACTTTAGGATATTCCAATTTTGCATCACCTTTAATGGCGAAGTTAAGTTCTTTATCGCTTCCTAATTCGATATTAGCTTGACGAGCAGTATAAATCCAATCTTTAAGTTGATTAGTTTCACTACCTACAATAGTATCGTAAGGAACACCAGGTTGCAACCCTTGCTTATTTCTATCAGCACTTTTCATTTTGATGATATCAGCCATATTTTGAATAGGCACACCAAAACTTTCCATTAATGCAAATTGTTCTTTCTGTTCTTCACTGAAAGTAACACCGTATTTTTGACCCATTAATTCTAAGGTTTTTTTACGAAGTTCTCTTCCTTTGATATCAACAAACATATTTTCTTTCCCTTTTCCAACTGTAATGGTAACCAAATCTGTTTCTGGTAATTTTGTTTTTACCGTTGAACTTGGTGTATCAACTGATATTGGTTCAGGCACTTTAGCTGTTGCAGTAAGAATAAAGAACGTAAGCAAAAGGAAAGCCACATCACACATTGCTGTCATGTCGATAGATGCTGCTTTTTTTGACATTTTTATTTTTGCCATCTTTATTTTTGTGTTGAATTTAATTGATGAATTTAATCACCTGATTAAATTATTATTTTAAACTTCCTCTAAATCTTCTGTATGTATTAACGATTGCAGTTGCAGCTTCGTCAATTGAATACGTCAACGTATCGATTTTTGAAGTAAATAAGTTGTAAGTCACAATCGCTAATGCAGAAGTAGAGATACCTGTCGCTGTATTAATAAGTGCTTCAGAAATACCATTTGCTAACATCGCTTGATCTGGAGTTCCAGCAGTCGCTAACGCACCAAACGCTTTAATCATACCTGTTACCGTTCCTAATAATCCGGCAAGAGTTCCTAAAGAAACTAATGTAGATAAAATAGTCATATTTTTCTCTAACATTGGCATTTCTAAAGCAGTAGCTTCTTCAATTTCTTTGTGAATCATTTCAGCAGCTTCTTCACTGTTAAAACCTTCTTTTTTAACATCTTGGTATTTTACTAATGCCGCTTTAATTGCATTAGCTACAGAACCTTTTTGTTTGTCACAAGCAGCAATAGCATCGTCAATATTACCTGCATTAATGTTCGACTGAACTCTACCCATAAATTGGTCTAAATTACCAGTTCCAGCAGCTTTAGAGATAACAAAATATCTTTCAAAAGAGAACACAATTACCATTAATAATAATCCCATCAAAACGGGTACAATTGGACCTCCTTTGTAAACCATTGCTAAATAGTTTCCTGGTAGCGGATGACCTGTATTTACTCCACCTTCAAAGTTTGAACCCGCACCCATGATGAACTGCCAGATGATCCATCCAACAAAAATACATAATGCAATTACAATCCCAGAGAACATTCCTCCTCCGTTTGAACCCTTTTCTTTTTTAACGTTTGCCATTTTTAAAATTTTTAATAGTTTTTAAATAATTATAAAGTTTTTTAGTTGTTAAATAAAACTTGAATAGGAGCAAATTTAATTTTTTAGTTTAAATAAAAAAACTTTTTTTACTTTTTATATGATATTGTTAAGACTCTATTTCTGTGACAACTTTACCAAATTGTTAAGTGATTTTTTATTCTCTTTAAAACTAGACTGAATACTAAACATTTAAAACCTACACCTTATACTAATCATAACGAAGAAAAAACAAACATTATTATCTACATAGAGGAAAAAAAGGATGAAAAGGTTGGAAAAAATAAAAAAATACTGACTTTTTACTTTTCAGAATAATCAAAAAATATAGTACCTTGCACTTAAAATTATCTATTTTACTTTAAATTTTACATTCAAAATGAGCTCTAAAGAAAATTTTATACAACATATAAACGATGGCTACACTACTAAAGGGGATTCGATTTTACTGGGTGCAGCAATTTTAGAAAAAGAACCTGTTGGCGAGACACAGGTTAAAATTCCACTAAAAACACTGAATCGACATGGCTTAATTGCTGGAGCAACTGGAACTGGAAAAACCAAAACCATTCAAGTACTTTCTGAGCAGTTATCTTCATTTGGAATTCCGGTTTTAATGATGGACATTAAAGGAGATTTTTCTGGAATTGCTAAAGCAGGTGAAGAAAAACCATTCATTACAGAACGTCATACTAAAATCAACATTCCTTATACAACCGCCGAGTATCCAGTTGAATTAATGACACTTTCGGCTCAAGATGGTGTGCGACTGCGAGCCACAATCTCAGAATTTGGTCCAGTTTTATTTTCAAGAATATTAGATTTAAACGACACCCAAGCTGGAGTAGTTTCGGTTATTTTCAAATACTGCGACGATCATAAAATGCCGCTTTTGGATTTAAAAGACATAAAAAAAGTATTGAATTATATTACCGAAGAAGGCAAAGCAGAAATCTCTGAAGAATACGGTAAAATTTCAACTTCAACTACAGGAACTATTTTGAGAAAAATCATTGAGTTGGAACAACAAGGCGGTGATTTCTTTTTTGGTGAAAAATCATTCGAAATTGACGATTTGATGCGAATTGACGAAAACGGCAAAGGCTATGTAAGCATCATTCGACTGACCGACATTCAAGATAAACCCAAATTATTCTCAACGTTCATGCTGAGTTTGTTGGCCGAAATTTACCAGCAAATGCCCGAAAAAGGTGATGTTGATCAACCAGAATTGGTTTTGTTCATAGACGAAGCGCATTTAATTTTTAATGAAGCTAGTAAGGTGTTGTTGGATCAAATTGAAACCATAATTAAATTAATTCGTTCGAAAGGAATTGGTGTTTACTTCATCACCCAAAACCCAATGGACATTCCGAAAGGAGTTTTGGCGCAATTGGGATTAAAAATACAGCACGCTTTAAGAGCATTTACTGCCAACGATCGACAAGCTATCAAACAAACGGCAGATAATTATCCAACATCGGAATACTACAAAACCGACGAAGTACTCACGTCACTCGGTATTGGAGAAGCTTTTGTAACCGCTTTAAATGAAAAAGGAATTCCGACTCCATTGGCCGCAACCATGCTTCGTGCGCCGCAAAGTAGAATGGATGTTTTGACCGAGAGTGAAATTGCAACTATCAATGCTCAATCGAAATTGGTAAAAAAATACCAAGAAGAAATCGACCGCGAAAGTGCTTATGAACTATTGACTAAAAAAATCGAATCGGCCATAGAACAAGCCGAAGAACAAGAGGTGGAAGAAAAGAAAAGCAATGAACCAAGTACTGCTGAAGTCATAGGAAAGTCGGTAACCAAAGTAGTAACTAGTGCTTCATTTATAAGAGGTGTTTTTGGGATTTTGATGAAAATGTTCAGAAAATAGACCGCTGCGCTACAAGAAGAAAGAAGAAAGAATACAAATAATCGGATGAAAAGTTTTATGACTATCGGCTTGCTCGTACTGTCTAATGTTTTTATGACATTAGCTTGGTACGGTCATTTGAAATTTAAAGAACTCAAATGGTTTGAAAATGCGGGCTTGATTACCATCGTTTTACTCAGTTGGGGTTTGGCATTATTTGAATATTGCTTTCAAGTACCGGCGAATCGAATTGGTTTTCAAGGCAACGGCGGACCTTTTTCTCTGCTTCAACTGAAAGTCATTCAGGAAGTAATCACGCTGATTATTTTTGTAATATTCTCTTTATTATTTTTTAAAAATGAGACTTTAAAATGGAATCATTTAGTGGGAATGTGCTTTTTGGTGTTGGCAGTGTATTTTATTTTCAAAAAATAAACTCTCATTCAAAACAGTAAAATACTCACTCAGAATACTTTATTATTGATTTTGCGGAAGTAAATTAATTGTTTTTTATATATTTATATGCTTAGAAAACCAAATTCAATTCTTCTCTCAAAACTGCTTAGCTATGAAAAAATACTACTTACTCTTTTTGTTTTTGGGTTTATTGAGTAATGCTCAAATTGTAAACATTCCCGATGCCAATTTTAAAGAAACTTTATTAAATCATTATCCTCCAATTGACACAAATTACGACAATGAAATTCAAGTTAGCGAGGCGTTGAGTGTAAGTGAACTGACTTTAAGTTTATACACAACAATAGATTTAACAGGAATAGAATCTTTCACTAATGTTACAAATCTAGATATAAATTCTTCTAATTACTTGACAAATATAGACTTAACCAACTTGATCAATCTTCAAAATCTAAACTGTTCATTCAATCACAACTTAACAAGTATAAACTTAAGCAACTTATCAAATTTAACATCAATCAATGTTAATTACAATGATGATTTAAATCAAATAAATTTTAATGGAACTACCAACTTAACAACATTCGTCTGTACTAATACTGGTATTAGCTCATTCGATTTTTCTCAAAATAGTAGTTTACAAACTATAGATTGCTCTAATAACAATTCTTTAAACACTCTTATTTTAACCAATTTAACTAATCTTCAAAACTTAAATTGCTCTGACAATTACTTTCTAACAAACTTAGATTTGAGCAACTTAACAAGTTTACAAACTGTTAATTGTTCTAGCTCAGGCCTTACATCTATTACGACAACAGGAGCGAACAGTATAACTCATCTCAACTGTTCTAATAATTTTTTGACATCATTAAATGTTACAGGCATGAGTAATCTACAAGTGCTTAATTGTAGTTACAATAAACAATTTAATAATATAGGCTTGACTAGTTTGGATTTAACTGGCTTAACCAATTTAACGCAACTAAATTGTGGTACAAACTCTATTTCAACACTAGAGGTCTCTCAGTTAACCAATCTTACTTCTTTGTACTGCGAAAGAAATCTCATTACTTCCTTAACAGTTGCACCTTTGATTAATCTTACCAATTTAAATTGTGCTGTTAATCAAATATCAATACTAGATGTTTCAACACTTACAAGTTTACAAACTCTAATTTTTTACCAAAATTTGTTGACAATAATTGATTTAAGCAATCTTATCAACTTGAACTATTTAGACACTTCTAATAATCCATTAAACAGTTTAGATGTTACAAATTTGACTCAATTAATGAGTCTATCTTGTTCTGGAAACAATTTAACATCTTTGAATTTAAATAATCAAACTGAGCTTCAAAGTCTTTATTGCGAAAACAATTTATTAACAACTATCGACCTGTCTAATTGTCCTCTTTTAAGATCTATTGGATTAGGCGGCAATCTTTTCACATCAATAGATTTAAGTAATCTTACAGCTTCAAATGACTCAACTGTTTCTTATGCCTTATTTTTAGGAGATTCTCCGAATCTAGAATATGTCAATTTTAAAAATGAACTTGTTAATTTAAATGATTTGATTTTGATAATGCACGTATATGAGTGCCCAAATCTAAGTTACTTTTGTACCGATGAGAGTAATATCGCAACTATTCAAGAGATCATGCAAATTCAAAATCAGAGCACTGCTAATGTAGGCTCCTATTGCACATTTATTCCCGGTGGAATTCACAATACCATTTCGGGAATAGCAACTTTAGATATCAATAATAACGGATGTGATGCTTCGGACTATCAGCCTGATGATTTGAAAATCACAATAAACGACGGAACAACTTCGGGTGCGACGTTCTCTAATAATGGTGACTATGCTTTTTATACCCAAGCTGGTAGTTTTACGCTGACTCCTCAATTTGAAAATCCGTATTTCACTGTTTCTCCAGCAACTGTAACTTTAAACTTTCCTACTTTAGATGGTTCTACGCAAACACAAAATTTTTGTATCACACCCAATGGAGTCCATAATGATGTTGATGTGGTTTTGTTGCCTATTACTCCTGCTCGTCCTGGTTTTGATGCAACCTATCAATTGACTTACAAAAACAAAGGAAACCAAACGCTCTCTGGAACCGTAAATTTTAGTTTTGACGATGCTATTTTAGACTTTATAACTGCAAATCCTGCTGTCGACTCGCAGGTTGTGAATGTTTTGAGTTGGAATTATTCTAATTTGTTGCCTTTTGAAAGCAGAACGATTCATTTCACTTTGAATGTGAATGCTCCTACTGAAACTCCGCCTGTAAACATTGACGACGTATTAAATCTCGCCGTTATGATTGAGCCGATTGTTAACGACGAAACGCCAGAAGACAATGTATTTAATTTAAATCAAATTGTAGTGGGTTCGTATGATCCGAATGATAAAACCTGTTTGGAAGGCGATGCTATTTTGCCAGAAAAAGTAGGTGATTATCTGCATTATTTAATACGTTTTCAAAACTCCGGAACGGCTCCAGCTGAAAATGTTGTGGTAAAAGATATGATTGACACCAACAAATTCGACTTGGCTTCTTTCCAACTAACGGCCACTTCGCATCCGCAAGTGACTCGAATTACAGGCAATAAAGTAGAGTTTATTTTTGAAAACATTCAACTTCCTGCTGAGCAAGACAACGAACCAGCAAGTCATGGTTACATCGCTTTTAAAATCAGAACCAAAAACAATTTGGTGTTGGGAAATAGCGTTTCCAACACTGCCGATATTTATTTTGATTACAACTTTCCGATTATTACCAATACAGCAACTACAACCATTGTTGCTTTGGGAGTGGATGAATTTGAAAATGCGTCAGTTGTTATGACACCCAACCCAGTAAAAGACCATTTAAGCATTAGTGCAGATGATGTGATTACCTCGATTCAAATGTATGATGTTCAAGGCCGATTGATTACTACTCAACTCAACAATTCTAACACTTTTAACTTGGACATGAATCAACAGAGTTTGGGTATTTACTTTGTAAAAGTAATTACTGAAAAGGGTGTGAAAGTGGAGAAAATAATTAAAGAATAACGAGATTGCTTTGCTTCGTGCCTCGCAACTCCTCACAATAAACAAATGAAAAAATACTTTATACAAAAAGCGCCTTTTGTAGTTCCGACTACGGATGGGAAATTAATTGAAGAGCATCACGGAATTCCAACTACGGGAAATGCCGAAATTTCGATTGCGCATATGATTGCGCCGCCAAAATGGAGCGAACCCTTTCAAACGCCCGAATTTGAAGAATATACTTATATTATTTCGGGGAAAAAGCAATTTATTATTGAAGGTGAAACCGTAATTTTAGAAGCTGGACAATCAATTAAGATTGAGAAAAATACCCGCGTTCAATATTCGAATCCGTTTGATGAACCGTGTGAATACATTGCAATTTGCAAACCCGCTTTTGATTTTGAGAAAGTGCATCGGGAGGAATAAATTCAAAAAAACTAATACCAAAATCCAAATAAATTTTAAAAGCAAAAATTCAAATTTCAAACTACTGTTCTAGCCCAGATAGAAGTGGAAAGCCTTTTGAAATGGAAAACCATTTTTTGTTGTTTTTAAGAAGCGACCAACGGAAGCTTATGAAAAACGTACAAAAATGATTTGGAATGAAAAAGCTTGAAACGAATAGCTGGATTGGCTTCTAATTTCTTCAGATTGCTTGAGATTGCTTCGCTTAAAAGCTCGCAATGACTGGCTCGCAATGACTACTTTTTTAAAAGTTGGATGATTTTGTTTTCGACTTCTTGGCTGTTCCAATTTTCTTCGATCTTGGGCATTTGCATAACTTCCTCCATGATTTTGTTTTGGAAATCGCCCAACGCCAACGCTTCTGAATACGGATGCAAACTGAATGTCACGCGACTGTACAACGGCAGCCATTTATCGGGATGTTTATCGGAGAACCATTTTTCAATTTTCTTTTGCAATAAGAATTGGGCATCGGCAGTTTTGGTACTCATTTCGACAAAATTGCGTCGCGAAAGTTCGGCAATCGCATCGGCATTGGGTTTACGTGATTTTTGGTATTCAGAAAATACTTTCTTCCAGTCGTCACCGTACTTACTAATCATTTCGTTGAGAACAGTAATATCTTCAAAACCTGCATTCATTCCTTGTCCGTAAAAAGGTACAATGGCGTGCGCTGAGTCGCCAATTAGCGCTACTTTGTCTTCGTACGTCCACGGATAGCATTTCATAATCGCCAAATAACTCGTTGGGTTTTTGAAAAAATCTTTGACTAAATCGGGAATAACTTCTTTGGTATCGGGGAAAAACTCGGCAAAAAAGTCAACCAAAGTCGCTTCGTCTTTGAGTTGTTCGAACGAATTTTCACCTTCAAATGGCATGAACAACGTACAGGTAAACGAACCGTCTAAATTGGACAATGCCATGAGCATAAAATTGCCTCTAGGCCAAATATGGAGTGAATTTTTATCGATTTTATGTGTTCCGTCGGGATTGGCGGGAATGTGTAATTCTTTGTAGCCCAATTTCATGAATTCTTGCGAATAATCGAACATACTTTGGCGTTGCATACGGTGGCGAATGCGGGAAAAAGCACCATCGGCACCAAAGACTTTATCGTATTTTAAGTCGGTCCACTCGCCTCTTTCAGTTTCGCCCATATGAAGAGTTGCATCGGCAAGCGTTACATCCCAAATTCGGTGTTCGAAGAAAAATTCGACTCCGGCTTCTTCCGCTAAATCAATCATTCTACGATTCAAAACACCGCGTGACAATGAAAAAATGGCCTCACCTTCTTTACCGTAATATTGGTAATTGAGTTGACCGTCTTTAAGGTGAATGGCGCGTTTGTCAACTGGAATTCCGATTTTACGGATTTCATCATTGAGGCCGACGTCTTCCATGGCTTTCCAACCGCGGTGCGACATGACTAAATTGATGGAACGACCCGAAAATTCAACGGTTCTGATATCAGGACTTCGGTCGTACACATGCACCGTATGACCGAGTCTTTTTAGGTAGATTGCCAGTAATGTTCCGACTAGACCCGAACCTACAACGGCAATTTTTTGGGGTGTTTGCATTGGATTACAATAAGCGGTTGTGCAAATTTATTGAATTTTAAACACAGATTTCACAGATTTACTGAGATTATTTTTTACTTCAATTTACTAGGCAAAAAAAGCCAAGTAAAATTTTGGAGTCTGTGAAAATTTGTGAAATCTGTGTTGTCTCTTTTTATTCCGGTTTGAAAACCAATTTAGTAGACGTTGCAATAATTTCTTTTTTGTTCATCTTCATTTTTCTGAATTTTCCTTGAGCGTACATTTCGGCTTGATCGTCGTAATGTTCGCTGGTTGGCACTCCTGATTGTCCGGTTGGAAGAATACTTACACTGTTTTCAACATCTGAAAAATCGATGATTCTTCGTGTCGATGGTCCAGCGGTAACTTTGTAAATTCCGTCGCCCGTCATCGGAAAAATAAGGTTATTGATTACTTCGTTGGCGCCGTCCACTTCAAAAGTTCCCACATTAAAATAACCGCTTAATGCTTTTACTTTTCCGAGCGGATGTTGGTGTTCTAAGGTGTGTACTTTGCCCCAATTCCATGAAGTAAGATCATTGCCTAGTTGAGTTTCCAATTCGGCAATAGCTTCTTTGAAGGAACGATTTAAAATTTCGGTGCGGGTTTCTTTTTTGTCAGCAGTTGCAACATCATCCCACCAAGGAGAAGTTTCATTTTGACTCTGACTGGCAATAGTTTGCTTCATGATGTGAGTTCCGAGAAAAGCGGTAAAGTTTTCTTTTCCTAACTCGTCTTGAAAGGTATTTTTAAGATAACAATAGAGCCATTTGGTGTAAATAGTGGGTGCAATTTCTGATTGTAAATTGGAGCCTGTCCACTTTTGAATGGTTGCTAAAGCTTTCTTTTCATTGGCATTCAAAACTTTTTCATCGATTACTTTGGCCCAACTTTTTGCCACATTTGGGCTTACTGCAGAAGTATTATCCAAAATCATTTTTTGAACATCGGTTGAAGTCCAATTGTTTTTGGGTTCGAGTAAAATAGAAATTCGTTTGGCGCGATCTTCTGGTAAATAATAACCTGGATACAAATAGCCATCGACAGCTTCGGGCTGATTATTGGACGAATACACATAATGCCATGGCGGATTAATAGCAGATGGGTTTTTTGAAAAAGGAAGAAATTCTTTTTTGTCGTCTATGCCGTTGCTTCCGTTTAAAATAAAATTTGGGTTGACCGATGCATCCATTTTATACAATTTTCCAGAGGTAATCCATGCAATGTTATTTTTTGCATCTCCGTACATTACATTGAGACCTGGCGCATGAATGAGTTCAACTTTTGAATAAAAATCGGTCATATTTTTAGCATGCGAAAGTCCATACACTGCATCCAAAATTTGATTTTTTTGTTGGGTGTAGATCCATGACATCGCGATTGGCTTGGTGGTCGACAACGTAGAAAGTAAATCGTTCATAATTGGACCATGAACCGATTCTTTTACATTTAAAGTGACTGAAGTGCTGTCTTTGACTTTGATGATTTTCTTTCGAATGGAATATTCTTTGTAATTCTCACCAACTTTATATTGATTGGTGTTTTGTGGATGTTCTTCTTCCTGAAATAAATCCAAATCATCGTTTTCAAACATGGTCAAACCATAAGCGTAATTACGATTGTGGCCTAACAATGGAAATGGAGTTCCGGCCAAATAATATCCGTACATTTCATAATCTGGAGTAACGATGTGCGCTTCATACCAAGTACATGGTTGAGAAAAACCGATGTGTGGATCATTGGCAAAAATTACTTTTCCGTTTTTGGTTTTTTGAGCACCAATTACCCAACTATTGCTTCCTATAAAAGGTGGAATTGGCGAAGATTCCAATAGACTTGAAATTGATTTTGAAATTTCAGAATAGTCAGCAACTTCACCTTTGTAGTTCTTGAGTTTTGTTTTGCCTAGCGAACCATCAATTCCGAAATCTTTTAAATAATCGATTCCGAATTTATCTCGAATATCAGTCAGCAATGGATCTGTTTTTTGTGCCATTGCAAAACTGAACGACATGAATCCGAAGATGTTGTAAATATCATTTAATGTGTACTTTTCTTTTTCAATTCCGATGAGTTCAAATTCGAGTGGCGTTTTTCCGTTTTCAATAAATTGATTAACACCATCAAGATAAGCCAATGCTAGTTTATAGGTTTCAGAATTTTTGTCAAGCTCAGCAATTGCTTTTTTTGAATTTTCATCAATCCCAACACCAGCAAAAAATAAGTCATTTTTTAGTGCCTTTGACCCAAAAAGCTCTGACAATCTTCCAGGTGCAATCCGACGCATTAGTTCCATTTGCCACAATCGATCTTGAGCATGAACATAGCCTAGCACAGTTAATGCATCCTTTTGGGAATCGGAATAAATATGCGGAATTCCGTAATCATCAAAATAGACTGTTGTTTCTTTAGAAATTCCATTCAAAGAAATTTCCCCATCATAACTTGGCTTTTTGTATTTCGTGTAGGCAAAAATCCCTAATGCTAGTAAGACAAGGAAAACAACAAAAATAAAACTGATTTTTTTTAGCTTTTTCATTTGAGGCAAATTGGTTACTCAAAGCTACTTAATTATTGGGAATTAATCATAAAAAAAATGTGCCTAAAATCTAGATGATTTTAAGCACATTCACAAATATAGTGGGGCATTACTATTTCTTATTTTTGTCATCTATAATGGCACCAGTTCCAGCACCAACACCAGCACCAACCAAACCACCAATTATAGCACCTTCTCCTTTTTTCTTACTTACAATAGCTCCTGTTGCAGCACCAACACCAGCTCCAATAACTGCACCTTTAGCAGCACCACTCCATCCTTTTCTCTTTGTTGTAGTTGTGGCTGTTGAATTAGATCCTGAAGATTGATTAACATAAACGACTTCTTTTTCTTTTTCAGCTTTGGCCACTTCTTGATTCATAGAGTCGATGATTCTTTGTTTTTCCATAACTAAATTCATTGAATCAACTACTTTTTGTTTTTGATCTTCCAAAGTTGAAGCTTGCTCATTAGTGTTTTTACATGATGCTAATAACAAGGTTAAAAACGATGCGTATAAAAATAAATTTTTCATAATACTTTTTGTTTAAAATTAATAATACAAAGTAAGCACTTCACATGTAATGAATATTTACACAATTTACGTTAAGATTTATAGAATTTCAATTTAAGAACACAAAACAAAAAAAATCTTAATTTTTTAACATTAAAACAATTGTCTTGTTAAAAATTAAAAAATAGCACTCTGTATACATTCATTTTATTGCTAATAATGTATATTTGCTGTAGTTTCTATATATTATTAATACTAACAACATGCTTATGAGAAAAATTTACTTTACATTTTTATTGGCTATTAGCTCTTTAAGTTATGGTCAATTTTCTGAGAACTTTGATACTGCCGCTAGTATGCCCGCTGGTTGGGCAACTTACAGAGGCAGTAATGGTTTAGGCACAGCTTTCGATTGGACTTTTATTGCTACACCACGTAATTTTAGCGCTCCTAATTCGGCTTTTGTTCGTTATGAAGCAAATACAGGCGGCACAAATGAAGACTGGATGGTAACTCCTTTAATTGATTTAACCAGTTATACAGGTGTAAATTTAACTTTTTATGGTGGTCAGCAATATACAGCTGCATACGGAACAACTTATGAAGTTTTGGTTTCAACAACTTCGCAAACAGATATTGCAAGTTTTACACCTGTAATGATGTATGGCGAGTCTGACTTCATTAGTACAGGTGCAGCACCATTCACAGCAGCAGATCTTAAAACAGTAGATTTGAGTGCATATGATGGACAACAAATTTACGTAGCTTTCAAAATGTCTCAGGACGATGGTGACAATTGGTTCATAGACAACGTAGACGTAACAGGAACATTGAGTAATGTTGATTTTGAATCTACAATCAATAATATATATCCAAATCCAACAACGGGTATAGTTACAATACAGCACAACGAGACACTTGAATCAGTAAAAGTAATTGGGTTGTTAGGAAATGTAGTTAAAACATTTTCAAATACAAGCACCATTGATTTGAGTGATTTGAATTCGGGCACTTACCTGCTTAACATCATTACAGAAAGCGGAAAAACAACTACTCGAAAAGTTGTAAAACAGTAAACATTAGAATAAAATAAAAGAGTCCGTTAATTAAACGGACTCTTTTTTTATGAGATTAAAATACAATCTTTTCTCCTACTTTAAGACCATTGTTTTTGGCCAAAACACCACACATGTGAAAGAGCATTCTTGCACCTACATTTCCATCCCAATCATCATTTTCACCAGGAGCGACCTCGACCAAATCAAAACCAATAATTTCTTTACCGCTTTCGGCCAATTTGTTGAATAAATAAGTAGCCTGTTCGAATGAAAATCCACCCGGCACTGGAGTTCCAGTATTGGGGCAATACCAAGGATACATACCATCAATATCAAAACTGATGCATACTTTTTGAGGAAGTTGGTCAATTATTTGATTGCATTGATGTTGCCAAGTTTTTCCTTCGAAAGTTTCTTTTTTCATATCAGAATCAGTGTGAACCACCACTCTTCCTTGGGATTGTTGCACTACTTCCACTTCTTGTTCGCAAAAATCACGAATCCCGACTTGAACAATCTTGGAGATCTGAGGCAATTGGAGTGCATTGTACATTATGGACGCATGCGAATAAGTAAAACCTTCATAGGCAATACGTAAATCCATATGAGCATCTAAATGAAGAATTCCAAAATTATCGTGTTTTGAAGCCAAAGCTTCGTAATATCCTAGAGGTGTAGAGTGATCACCACCTAACAAAACCACTTTTTTACCTTGATTCATCCAATGCAAAACGGCTTCTTTTACTTCGGTATGCAAATCGCGACACACTTTATTAATTACTTCTAAATCGGATTGCAAAGTTGGGATTTTACTCACGTCTAATCCATCTTCTAACGCTTCAATTATTGGTTGAGCTAGTGCTTTATACTTGTTAGAATTATTCTTCCAAGTTTCAGGAATTTCAGCATAATAGATTCCGAGTTTCCATAATTCAGGAAAATCTTGATGATTCAAATCAACTTGAAATGAGGCATCAAGAATTGCCTCTGGTCCATCAGATGCTCCAGCTCCATAACTTACGGTCACTTCCCATGGAACTGGAATAACAATTATCTCTGATTGTTCGGCTGAAAAAGGCAATCCAAACACAGTAGCATCAGCTAAACCTGGTTGAGATGGATCGAAGTTGAGTATGATTTGTTCTTTAGTCATTGTATTACTTAAATTATTGTACAAAGTTAGCTTTTATAAAGGAGTTTGAAAAATTTCAATAAAAAAACCACAACATGAAAACATATTGTGGTTTATATTTTAAAATCTAAAATGTTATTCTTTGATGAACTTAAATGTAGCTTTAGAAGAGTTGAAATAGATTGTATAAACACCTGAAGCTAATTTAGAAACATTTACTACTTGCTCATTTGAATCAATAGTATGTTCCATTACTTTTTGTCCTAATAAATTGAAAATAGTAATACTTTCCTGAGAGTCAAATTCACCTTGAATAGTTAAATTACTTGAAGTTGGATTAGGATATACCACAATATTTTTCTTAACATTTTCGTCAACACCTAAACTTGGTGTAACAGTTAATGTAAACGTTCTGGTTACAGTACTTGCCCCTGATGTAGCAACCATAGTAATTAAATGATCTCCTAAACCAACAACGGTTCCTGTATTTGGAGTTTGAGTTAACACTGCATCACAATTGTTAGTGATTGGATTAGCTAACTCTGCATAACTTGGTAAAGTATACGTATTACTCGCGTCTGCTTGAACTGTTTGATTAGGAATAGCGTTCATTCTCAATGCAATTGATGGCATAGTATAACCCGCATCAGTAAATTTCTCAGTGATCACTTGAATTTCAGAACATGGATAATTCATATTCATTGCAGCGGTACGAACCGCTATTGCCGCATTTTGTTGATTCGTTGAACTAACGGTTAAATCTAAACCGTTAAGGAAAGCCTTATCTGTTTTTTCTCTTCCTAAAACATCCCAAATTGTCATTAAGGCTGTAGCCCAAATTTGACCATCTGTGTGAATTTGCCCCACTAAACCTCCTGGATAAGTCGCTGAATAGTTCGTAATTCTACCTGGCCAAAATGGATTATGACCATCCCAACTGAACATATAGTGATACGCAGCATCTGATTCTGTCCATTGATTCAAACTTCTGCTATACGATTGTGCCCAATAATCGCCACAACCTTCACTCAGACCATTCACTTGAGACAATCCGCCCGAAGTAATCCAATCGTGAAGACCATGACCTAATTCATGAAGAACTACATCTGCGTCTTCTGCATCATCAACTCCACCTTCACCAAATTGTAATTGACCATTACTGTAAAAAGAATTATCAGCAGAATTTGCTCCGTGTGGATCGTACCAAACTAAACCTGCATTAGCCGATTGATAAGGAACACATGTAATTCCTAAAGTTTGGTTGATGTATCGCATACTCTTGTCAATGTGATAAAATGCATTAGCAGCCTCAAATCCGTCTTGATTTCTGTTAAAACTAAAATCAGAAGTTGCTTGCGTGAACAATCCTTTTGCTGGTGACCCTAATTCTCTAATGTCAGCGTAAGAACTTTTCAAACGATAAACACCAGCCGTTAAGTCAATTTCTGGCAATGTTACAGATACTCTTGCATTGTTCAATTGTGTTGTATTGGCATCATTCCCATCAGTATAACCTGCAGCATTATAAGCTACACCTGCTTGAGAAAGTGGATCAGGATTAAATACCATAGCTGTTCCAGTTACAAATGCTAAAGGTGCATAAGAAACTGTTTTTTGAAATGGATTATCGCATTTTACGGGTTTACCAAACTGACTTGCATTATGTCTTTTGCTTTTATAATAGAAAGCTATGTCTTTTACACTTAGAACAGTTCCGTTTTGAGCATCAATGATTGTTTCCCAACTTCCTATTTTATTGAAAGAAGTTGTTACAACTCTATAAACCAATTTAGTAGACTCTAATTTATTATAAACAAACAAATTACACTCTTGAAAAGTAACATCACTATCTATTTTCAATTCATTGTTGGAAATAGCGATTGCATTTTCTTTGGATAAAGAAGGTACTGTTGTGATACTAGTAACATTTGCGTCGTAGTTTACGGCTGAACTTGTCACTTCGTTATTGGTGTAGTGAACTAATACTTCGGTATCAAATACAGGAACATTATTTAGCATTTGTTGAAAACGTAACGTTTCACCAAACTCTGTTTTTCTTACAGCGCGTAAATTAAAACTTTGATTGGGATTGATGTGCAATTCTGTTGAATGGTCTTTAATCCATTGACGTGCTTGAGTTTCTTTTTCTGAAGAAACTTGAGCCCATAATGAACTTGCCAAAGCAAAGAACAGTGTAATTGAGAGTTGTAATTTCATTTTCATAGTGGTGGTGGTTTTTTATTATAGTGCGTAAATATATTAATTTTCAGAAAGTTGATGGATTTTTTAACTAATTTTTTCCAACAGCAACAATTCCTTCTTTCAGAATTTGTCCAAATTCATACATGTCTTCGTACGAACAATAAAAAGGTGCGGGCGCTAAACGGATTACATTAGGTTCACGCCAATCGGTGATCACACCGTTCGTCATTAAATAATCAAACAAAGCTCTTCCTTGACCATGAAGAAAAACAGACAGTTGACATGCTCTTTCCTCTTGATTTGAAGGAGTGATGATTTCGAATTCGGTTCCAGGAATTTCATTATCGATTTCGTGTAAAATGAATTCAAGGTAGGCCGTTAACTGATTTCGTTTGGTGATTAATTTATCCATACCCACTTCGGCAAATTGTTCTACTGATGCCAAATACGGAGCCAAAGACAAAATCGGTAAATTACTTACTTGCCAACCATCAGCACCGTGAACGGGATCAAAATTGGGCTCCATTTTAAAACGACGTTCTTTGTTGTGTCCCCACCAACCCGCAAATCGTGGCAAATTACTGTGATGGTGCTTTTCGTGAACAAAACAGCCCGAAGCATTTCCTGGACCAGAATTCATGTATTTATAGGAACACCAAGCTGCAAAATCGACATTCCAGTCGTGAAGTTCTAACTTGATATTTCCAGCAGCGTGAGCCAAATCGAAACCTACATAAGCGCCTACTTTATGACCTGCTTCGGTTATGGTTTTCATATCAAAAACTTGACCTGTGTAGTAATTCACTCCGCCAAAAAGTACTAAAGCCAATTCATCGCCTACTTCTTCAATTTTGGAAAGGATGTCTTCGAGACGAATGTTGTGTTCGCCTTCACGACGTTTGATTTCTATAATAACATCTTCAGGGTTTAATCCGTGTGAAACAACTTGCGATTGAAACATGTATTGATCGGAAGGAAAAGCTTTTTCTTCGCAGATGATTTTATAGCGTTGCTTTGTTGGGCGATAAAACGACACCATTAACAAATGCAAATTGATGGTAAGTGTATTCATTACGGTCACTTCAGAAGGCAAAGCGCCAACAATTTTACTCAACGGATGAGCAAAGCGTTCGTGGTAATCCCACCATGGTTTTTCGGCATAAAAATGTCCTTCAACAGCTAGATTGGCCCAATCATTCATCACTTCGTGAACGTATTTTAGCGTTCGTTTGGGTTGCAATCCGAGTGAATTTCCGGTGAAATAAATTACATTTTTGCCGTTGTGTTGCGGAAAAATAAATTCACTTCTATAATTTCTCAATTCGTCTTGAGTATCTAATTGTTGAGCGAATTCGCGGGTATTTTGAAATGTCATTAGGTTGTTTGTTTGGTGTAAAAATAGGTAAAAGTAGCAAAGTTTCAAAGTGGCTCAGTTACAAAGTGGCTCAGTTGTAAGAGAAAAGAAAAAAGACCGCTTCGCTGAAAGAAGCAAGACTGAGTTACTTTTGAAATTAACAATGTTTTTTTGCTTTTTCTTCTTAATTCTTATGAAAACCAATACATCTAATCCAGCCCTGATGGAAGCGGCATCCTTTTGCGAGGCACAAGCAAAAGATACAGCGGACAGCAGGACAAAACGTTATTGAAAGCAGAAAATAGCTGCTTCTGAAAATTCCGACAAACGGAAATTCAACCACTCAGTCACTTTCAGGCTTTGAAACTTTGGAACTTTGCAACTTTGCAACTTTGCAACTTTGCAACTCTAAGAATAAAAAAATCCCATCATTGCTGACAGGATTTGGTCTTTATCTAGTACGATTACAAAATCAACATGGCGTCTCCGTACGAATAGAAACGGTATTTCTCTTTGATCGCTTCGTCGTAGGCTTTGCGCATTAAATCGTGACCACAAAATGCCGAAATCATCATTAATAACGTTGATTTTGGTGTATGGAAATTGGTAATCATGCAATCTGCGATACTAAAATCGTAGGGTGGAAAAATGAATTTGTTTGTCCAACCGTCGTATGGATTTAGCGTTCTTGCTGACGAAACTGAACTTTCGATGGCACGCATGGAAGTGGTTCCGACGCAACAAATGCGTTTTTTATTCTCTTTGGCTTTGTTTACAATATCACAAGCTTCTTGAGAAATTTTCAGTTCTTCCGAATCCATTTTATGCTTGGATAAATCTTCTACTTCAACAGGGTTGAAAGTTCCCAAACCTACGTGAAGTGTTACTTCTGCAAAATTCACTCCTTTGATTTCCAAACGCTTCAAAAGGTGTTTAGAAAAGTGTAACCCAGCAGTTGGAGCGGCAACGGCACCTTCTTCTTTAGCATAAATCGTTTGATAACGTTCAGCATCTTCTTCGTTTACTTCGCGGTTGATGTATTTTGGAATTGGAGTTTCGCCTAATTCAGTTAATTTTCTTCTGAATTCATCGTACGAACCATCGTATAAGAAGCGCAACGTTCTTCCACGAGAAGTAGTATTGTCAATTACCTCAGCGACTAACGAATCATCATCGCCGAAATACAATTTGTTTCCGATTCTGATTTTTCGAGCAGGATCTACTAAAACATCCCATAGACGTTGTTCAGCATTTAATTCTCTCAACAAAAACACTTCAATACGAGCGCCTGTTTTTTCTTTATTACCGTACATACGCGCAGGGAAAACCTTAGTATTGTTCAGAATCATTACATCTCCGTCATCAAAATAATTGATTACGTCTTTGAATAATTTATGTTCGATAGTTCCTTTTTTTCTATCGACCACCATTAATCTTGATTCGTCACGGTTTTCGGTTGGATGTTCGGCTAATAGTTCGTTGGGAAGGTTGAATTGAAAATGAGATAATTTCATTAAAATGTGTTTAAAAGTTTAAGAGTTTAAAAGTTTAAGGAGTTTCCTCTAACATTCAAAATTCAGTTGGCAAATATACGATTGTGAGATAGGCGTTGTCAAGTGTTTTGGTGTTTATTTTTATTCTCGCCACAAAGACGCCAAGTCGCGAAGTTTTTTAATTGTTTCTCGCAAAGACACAAAGGCACAAAGTTTTACAGTTGATTAATTTGAAAACCAATGCTTTTTAAATCGTCCCAAAATGCAGGATACGATTTGGAAACCACTTCTGCATCTTCAATTATGAGTGATGTTTTTAAAGCTAATGGAGCAAACGCCATCGCCATTCGATGGTCTTGATACGTTTTAATTGTTACGTTTTGATTCATTTCTGAAGAGGTTTCCAACCTTAAACTATCGTCTGTAACAGAAATAGTAGCTCCTAATTTTGAAAGCTCATTTTTAAGTGCTTCTAAGCGATCGGTTTCTTTGATTTTTAGTGTATGCAAACCTGTTAGATGACAGCCAGTTCCCAATCCGAAGCAAGTTACCGCTATGGTTTGAGCAATGTCTGGACAATCATTCAATTGATAATTGACAATGGATAATGGATAATTATTAACTTTTGTAATAGTAATTGTATTGTCTTTGTTGAAAATTGTTTCCACACCAAAATCCTTATAGATTTCGACCAAAACGGAATCACCTTGTAGGCTATTTTTTTTATAACTTGAAAGAGTGATTTGTGTTCCGATTTTAGATAGAGCAACGATAGAATAACAATAAGAAGCCGACGACCAATCGGATTCTATAGTTAGGAGTTGCGCCTTCTGAGTTGTGAGTTTCGGAGAGACAATTATACGATTTCCTTCAAAACTAGTTTGAACTCCGATTTCGTTGAGCAATCCCAAAGTCATTTTGATGTAGGGTACCGAGGTTATTTCGCCTTCGAGAGTCAATTCTAATCCGTTTTCAAGTTTTGGAGCGATGAGTAATAAGGCCGAAATGTACTGACTGCTTACATTAGCAGGCAATGAAACTTTGTTTTGAGTTAGTTTCTTTCCTTTAATTTTAATCGGCGGAAAGCCTTCATTTTCTGCATATTCAATTTGGGCTCCGAGTTGTTGCAGCGCTTCTACTAAAATTTTTATCGGACGTTCTTTCATTCGAGACGAACCTGTTAGAACCACTTCTTTCCCTTCTTGAATTGCAAAAAAAGCGGTTAGAAAACGCATGGCAGTTCCGGCGTGGTGAATGTCTATTAGTTGTGGATTCTGCACTGTTGATTGTGGGTTCATCAACGCTTTTTCCATCACCTCTGAATCATCAGAATTGGAGGAATTATCCAGTTTTAAATTAGGAAACAACGCTTGTAACAACAACAATCGATTGGTTTCTGATTTAGAACCCGTGATATTTATTGTCGCGTTTGGGTTGACATTAGATGGTTGCAGAAGGAGATTCATTAGACAGTTTTCAGTGATTGACTACTTCAATTTATCATTATTGTGGTGACGGTCGTGATCGCGATTGGTTTTTAGATCCATTTTTTTATCGAACGCGGCTTGAAGATCAATTCCGGTTTGATTGGCAAGACACAAAACCACAAAAACTACATCGGCGAGTTCTTCTCCAAGATCTTTGTTTTTGTCGCTTTCTTTTTCGGATTGTTCTCCGTACCGACGTGCTATAATTCGAGCTACTTCACCTACTTCTTCGGTGAGTTGCGCCATATTGGTTAGCTCGTTAAAATAACGTACTCCGTGGTTTTTAATCCAATCATCAACTTCTTTTTGAGCGTTTTTTAGGTTCATTTTTTATATTTTTTTGAGTACTATTTTTTCATTTTCTTTTTTAATAATTTCATTGAAAACGGCTTTTAATTCTTGATAATAATCGGCTGAAATTAAAGAAGAGTTAACCGAAACGGTTACTGAAAGCTGAATTTTATTACCTGAAACAGCAGTTATGTATTTGAATCCCAACAAATTACCACTTGACTGAATTGAAATTGCCTTAGGCATCGACTCAACAACATATGCAGCGGGAAATTCAATATTAAACAAATATTTGTCTTCTTTTGGAAAAATAAAATCAACAGGATATTCTCTTTTTTCTTGCTTAAAAGGACTTTCATTTGAAGTGAAAAACATTAGAGGTGAAAAAAACATCTTATCTCCTATTGTATCGACTAAATCAGAGCTGGAAAAATCATAATTAACAATTACTTGGAGTTGCTCTTTATTTTCTTGTTTTTCTTTTGAAACTGAACAATTTTCTACCTTAATTACTCGGTGAATATCTTCGAGTTTTTCAGAATAATTTTGATTAGAGGTATTCTCGTATAAATCGTTAAAATAGAGTGCCTGATATTGAGTATACTGCTCTTTTAGTTTGCCAGTTACATTTCCTCCTTCATCAATTGTACACATCATATTTGTAATTTTAATTGAGTTCTGTTTCGGCATTAAATCTATTGATTCACTTTCGCCACTTTTATCAATGGCTCTTCCTTCCCAATTTAAATCTCTGATGGGCAAAATATTGATGTATGAATTTTTATCCGTTGCATCCATTACGTATAATTTCTCACCAATCTGGGCTCTTGCAATTACAAAATTCAATTGACTTCGATTGGGGAAAAGTGCAATCCCGTTTTTTCTAGTACTTATAAGAACTGGTCTGGCGTCAATTCCGGCCATTTTAAGCATTGAAACTAATATCAAATTTATTTCAGCTCCGTTTCCTACTCTATTTTCATAGGCCTTTTCAACACCATCTTTAGTGAGATATCCGTATTTTCCATTCCAATTCAAGGTATTTTTAACATAATTAAATACAATTTCAAGTTTCTTTTCATACGAATCAGCATCCGATAGTATAGCCTTTAGACTGTATAGATA
Source organism: Flavobacterium sp. (assembly GCF_035299245.1). Lineage (GTDB taxonomy): Bacteria > Bacteroidota > Bacteroidia > Flavobacteriales > Flavobacteriaceae > Flavobacterium. Next base: position 83,572 of record NZ_DATGWY010000022.1, read on the forward strand.
GTATTTATTTTTTTCGATCTCATCACCAAACTTTTTTTCGAGGTAAATTGATTTTGCAACGTCTTCCCAATTTTTTGCTATTTGTTTTGGTGCTTCATCAGGATATCGAATGGTCATTAACTCATGGGTTAATTTTCCGTAATAATTATTGATGTTATTAACGTATTTTTCTTCAATTAATGCAGGGATTTTTTCTGCTTTATAAACCGATTTTATTTGTTTGTAATACAGATAAGAAGTATTACTGGTTGATGTATTGGTTGTGGGTTGTGATGTGTCTTCCAATTTTTGATCCAATTCAACATCAACAAATCCTGATCGTATTCCTTTGTAGAGATAAAATTCTGGTATTTCAGAAATGTATTCAGCATAATTTACGGGAATCTTATATTGATATTGAAAATCGGGCAGTTCTGATAAATTCTCAGACTTTAATTGATACCTGAGCTCAATAATTGAGCCTTCTTTTATATTGGGAAATGTAATAGACTTACTTTCCCAGTATTCATTTATTCGTTCTTTGAATTTACCTTCAGAAGCTACTTTTTCCTTAACAATTTCATCTCCTTCCAGATTGTACGTGAATGCACTAACAATTGAAATCGACTCATTATCTATTGCTTCATAACCAACGTAATAGGGAATTTCAAAATTAGCCCAATCAAATCCTTCTTTTTTATAGATTTTTAATTTTATGTAAAAATCGGTTATTGACACAAAACCCTTTTCATCGTAATATCTGAAGGTTGTTTTGGCTTTTTTAAAAAGAATTGTAGCTGGCGCAGTTGTATCATTTGGGTTTACTTTTTCCCTCAATTCTGCTTTTGTCACTTTTCCTAATTCATACTTTTGAGCAAAAATAGTAGTGTTAGCAAAACTAAAAAAAGTAAAAACAATTAAAAACCAACAGTTTAATTTCATATCTTTTTAAGAACGATTTTTTCATTTTCTACTTTAACAATTTCACTGAAAACAGCTTTTAATTCATCATAATAATCGGGCGGAATTATCGGAGTATTTATATCAAATGTAGCCGAAACTTGTATTTTATTATCAGTATTTGCAACAAGATATTTAAACGCAATCAAATTATCACTCATCGGAATTGACACTGATTTTGGCAAGGATTCTACAACGTATCCTTCTGGAATTGTAATGTTCAACAAATACCTATCTTCTGTAGGAAAAGCAAAATCGACAGGATACTCTCTTTTTTCTTGTTTGAATGGATTTTCTTTCATTGTTAAAAACAGCAAAGGCGAAAAATACATTTTGTCTCCAATTACTTCAACAATATTAGAATGTTTAAACGAATACGTTTCAGCCACAGGCTTATCCAATTCTTTGGTTCCAACCACATCGTACTCATTTACTTCTAAAGCATCATGCTTCTTTTCGAGCAATTCAATGTAGTTGTCTTTGGCCAAGTTAGCGTATCGAGCTCTGTGCATGAAAGCGTTATAATCAAAATACTGTTCTTTTATTTTTCCTTCAAGAACCGCATCTTTTGAAATTGAGGCCATAAGATTTACAACATCATTCGATACTCGCTTAGGCATCAAATCAACCTCAGCAGAAGTGCCATTTTTTCTAATAATTCTTCCAAACCAATTCAAATCTCTGATGGGCAGAATATTGGGCAATGAGTTTTTGTCTGTAGCGTCAAGAAGAACCACTTCATTCTCTAGCTCTACACCTGCTATTACATAATTAAAAGCCGATCTATTAGGGAAAATTGGTATTCCGTTGTCACGCGTGCTTACTAGTATTGGATTGGCTTCCACTTTGGCATAACGTAACATTGCAACGAGCATTAAATTGATTTCTGCGCTATTTCCGGTCATGTCTTTATAGGCTTTTCGCACACCATCATCACAGAAATAGCCGTAATATTCATTCCATTTTACTTTTGATTTTACAAAATCAAAAATTAACCCAATGCGTTCTTGTTGTGAACTAACGTCTTTTATTAATGCATCAATGTCGTTTTCAAAATACCCTGTTTTATCTAATTCCGGACCAAAACTCTCACTCTCATATATCGTTTTCACCACTGATTCCCAATCCATTGAAAGGTTTTTGAAGGGTTCATTAGGAAATTGAACCATCGATAACTCATACGTAACACTTGATGTGTAATTATCAATATTATTGACAAATGCTTCATCTTTTAATGCTGGGACATCGTTGCAAATGAACAGTGTTTTAGTTTCAATGTAACTGAATTGATCTTGAGAAAAAGTTGTTCTAGTAACTTCACCAACATCAGCTCTTTCTTTAGTTGTCAAAGTGATTGTTTTTGTATTTTTCTCTGTGGTTACAGCGGGAAAAACATATCCTTTTTGAATAGGATTGTATACATAGTACTCTGGCACTAATGTTTTGTATTCACAATAATTGACAGGAATACTAGTTTGGAAATCCCACTTATCAATTGTGCCAAACAAAGAAGACCGCACCACGCATTCAAACTCAACAATTGACCCTTCTTTTACATCAGGAAAAGTAATTTTTTTTCGATTCCAAAATTTATTTATTTTTTCAGTGAATTCTCCTTCACTTTTTAATTTAGTTTTTTGAATCTTACCATTAACGACATTGTAAGTGGTCGCTTTATCATAGCTTACAGACTCTTTAGAATTACCTGCTACGTAAAATCGTTGCTGATGATTTGCCCATTCGTAACCTTCCTTTTTGTATATTTTGATTTTAGCTTTGATTGTTGTTACCATTTCAAATCCATTCACCTGAGAATATTCAAATCTAACTTCTCCTTTTTTGAATAAATAAGCGGCTACAGCTGATGAATCTTTAGGATGCACTTTCTCATTTAACTCTTCGAGTGTTACTTTGCCTAATTCGTATTTTTGAGAAAATAAATTTAGTGTTGCCAACACCATTAGTAAGCTTAAAAAAAATGTTTTTTTCATGATTATGTTTTTTTAATAAGTGCAATTTTTGAGTTATCAGCTTTTGCAATTTGTTCAATAAACTTTCTGTAATTTTCGTATTCTGATTTGTCGTAGTATCCTTTTTTAAGTAGAAAACTTCTTTTGTAAATTATTTTTGTGGGACTAACAATTATAATTTCAGCGGTGTATTCTCCGAATTTATCTTTAATAGAAAAATTGTTAGGTTTTGCATCAATATTATAATTTTCAGGAAGTGATATTTGAATTTCATCTTCATCAAAAAAACCTCTCGAAATTTCGAATGGATTATTTCTAGTTCTATAACGCTGCGGCACTGCAGAATATTGATTGAACGCATTAAGCGGGAATATGATTGTATTGTTACTCACATTAGAATAATTAATCGCTGAACATTGAATTCTCTCTGTGAATAAAATGTTCTCTTTATCATTTTCAAAACTGTACTTATCAATGGTTAAATTCAGTAAATTACCAAAAATCTCTTTGTAGTGTTCTTTAATTTTATCGGCTGGTTCTTTTTCAATATGATACGAATTATCATAAGCAACGCCTTTGGATTTGATTTCAATAGTACAGGTAATTTTGCCGTCTTCAGAAATAGAGTAACTGGAATTCATTTTTTGATTATTATCTTTTTCCAGATATGAAGTTGTTTTCACAATCTCACCTCCATCAGGCTTGACAATTAACGCATAACGATCGTCTGTAAAATCTCCCTCAAAACCAAAAGGTGAAGTTTGGCTGGTACATTCTAAAAAAGTAAGTTTATCTTGGTTAGGTAAAGCTAAAACGGCATGATTACCTTGCATCGAAACGAAATCATTTTGAATATCATTTTTACTATTTCCAGCATAAATAATCGTGTAAAAAGTGGGTACATCAAATGCCTTTAGAAGTGAACGTGTATAGTTGGACAGCGCTTTACAGTCACCATAACCTAGACGATCAACATCTTTAGCAAGCATCGGTTTCCATCCACCAATTCCGAGTTGAACACTTACATAACGTGTTTTATCTTGAACGTACTTATAAATTGTTTTGGCTTTTTTTACAGGATCTTTTTCATCGCCAATAAGTAATTTTACCTTTTCAATTGTTTCGGGTTTAATTTCTTCGGTATCAGAAAGCAAATTAGTATACATCCATTTGCCAAAATCCTTCCAATTGGTAGCAGTTCCTTCAACACCTTTCAAAGAAAATTTTTCCAATCCAAAAATCACTTTGGGAACAATTTTAGGAAAAGACGGAGATAAATCTTCGTGTTTTATGGCTTGAGCATTTTCTAATGTATACAAGACGGCATCCTTCTCTTCTTTTTTTACAATGGAATAGCCTTCAAAATTTTGCTCTTTGAATTTAAATCCTAAATCGTCAGGATAGCTAATTTTAATGGTTGATTTTAACACACCTTCATAGGGATCATCGATCGGAATCCATGCTGGTATAAAGGCAGTATTGTCATCCACAACCTCGCTATCATAAACTAAGGTAAAAGGATATTCTGTTGGAGTATAGTCTAAAAACACCATTCTATTTTCGGTAATCACTGAAAAACCATCTGCCACGCTTTGGTCTTTGAAATCTTTTTGTTTGAACGATTTAATGACCTTTCCGTAGGCGTTATACATGGTTGCATCGAGCATTTTTATTTTGGTTGAATTGTCGTAATATTCTATTGCATCAACATTTTTCAACCCTAATTCGTTCAATACTCTAACTACTTTATGTTTTTTTATTGTAAAGGATTTCCTTGAATTAATTTCAATATCAATGCTTTGATTAATTACTATCGAATTGGCGTTTTCTTTAAGATTTTCTGGAAAAAGAAACAAATCATTGTTTATCTTTTGCGCAACCGAAACTGTTGTAAAAAGAAAAACAAAAACTGAAACAAAAATGAATTTCATGGGTTTATATTTACTCAAAAGTACAAATTTTTTACTTCTTTAATCTTTTTATACTATTAATTTGATAATTTATTAATCGTAACTCTAGGTTATTTGTAGTCTTTAAAATTGTTCACAAGAAGCAAAATTTAGAATCGATTTTGTCTTGAAAACGGCTTCTAACTTGCATCTTTAAATCAAGGAAAGTTTGTTTTCACTACTACTTAATCAAAATCTATTCTTTATTCTTTGAATCAATAATTATGGTAACTGGACCATCATTAAGTAAACTGACTTTCATATCGGCTCCAAACTGACCTGTTTGTACTTTTTTCTCAGCTTCTACTTCCATTTGAGTGACAAATTGTTCATACAACGGAATGGCAAGATCGGGTTTTGCTGCTTTTATATATGATGGTCGATTGCCTTTTTTGGTTGAAGCGTGAAGTGTAAACTGACTGACTACAATGATTTCTCCATTGATGTCTTTTACTGATAAATTCATCACTCCGTTTTCATCTCCAAAAACACGAAGATTTGCAATCTTGGCTGTCAACCAGACTATGTCTTCTTGAGTATCGGCTTCTTCAATCCCGATTAAAATCAGCAAACCGTTTGAAATTGATGCAACTATTTCATTTTCAATCGTTACTGATGCATGTGTGACTCTTTGGATTACGGCTTTCATTGTAGTGTTGGAAGTTAGCTTTATTTACGAGTTTCATCGCTGGCAATTCGGTCGTCGTTATAGGTATCTGTTCGGTAATGTTCGTCATCACCTTCCAAAATTTTCAAATAACTATTGTATCTCGACCAGGCTATTTTATCTTCTTCCAATGCTTTTTTGATGGCACAATTGGGCTCTTCTTTATGCAAACAATTATTGAACTTACAGTTGTCTTGCAACTTGAAAAACTCTGGAAAAAAACCACTGATTTCTTCTTTTTCCATATCGACAATTCCGAAACCTTTAATTCCGGGCGTATCAATGATTTTAGCATCAAAATCCAAATCGTACATTTCGGCAAACGTTGTGGTGTGTTGGCCTTGTTTACTTTGTTCGGATATGGACTTGGTTTTTAGATTCAAATTGGGTTGTAATGCATTGACTAGTGTAGATTTACCAACACCCGAATGACCCGAAAACATTGATACTTTCCCTGTCATCAATTGCTTTAGTTCATCAATTCCTTTTCCTTCTGTTGATGAAACACGCAGGCATTTGTACCCAATTTCAGAATAGATGTAGTGCAAGTACAATTGTTCATCGAGCATGGCATCATCATAGGTATCAATCTTATTGAAAACTAATACAGCTTCAATCCCGTACGCTTCAGCAGTCAACAAAAACCGATCGATAAAACTGGTTGTGGTTGGTGGATTATTAATGGTAATCAACAAAAAAACTACATCAATATTCGAAGCAATAATGTGCGTTTGTTTGGAAAGATTCACTGATTTACGAACGATATAATTCTTTCGGTCGTGAATATTGTGAATTTGCCCTACTTCTTCATCGGTGGTGTTGTCCAATTCAAAATCGACCACATCTCCAACCGCAATTGGGTTGGTACTTTTGATGCCTTTCATTCGAAACTTCCCTTTAATCCGACATTCATACACTTGATGATCATCGGTTTTAACGGTATAGTAACTTCCGGTTGATTTATAAACTAGTCCTGTCATGTTCAATTACGAATTCAAAATTGCGAATTACGAAAGGCAAAATTACAACTAATTTGCAATACACGATTCGCAATTTGAAATTCATACTGCATTATTGTTTAAAAATTTTCTCTTGATGGGTGATACTTTCTTGGTGAATGGCTTTGAAAAACTGAATGATGAATTCTTCGCTTAAGCCTTTTTGACTTCCTTCACTGATCATTTTATCGAGAATTTCATTCCACCGTTTATTTTGCAAAACCGCTACATTTTTCTCTTTTTTCAAAGCACCAATACTTTCAGAAACCTTCATTCTTTTACCAATAACATCGAGTAATTTAGCATCAAATTCGTCAATTTTAGAACGCAATTGATTCAGACGTTGCTGGTAATCGTCGGCATCATCAGTTGCTTTTCGGATGGTCAAATCGAAGATGATTTTCTTCAATCGTTCGGGTGTTACTTGCTGAGCTGCATCGCTCCACGCATTATCAGGATCGATGTGTGTTTCGATGATCATTCCGTCGTAATTCAAATCGAGTGCTTCTTGTGTCACTTGAAAAATCATTTCTCGATTTCCAGTGATGTGTGACGGATCAATGATCAGAGGAATATCTGGAAATTTATTCTGAAAATCGATTGCAATTTGCCACTCTGGGTTATTGCGGTATTTGGTTTTTTCATACGTTGAAAATCCACGGTGAATAACGCCTAACTTTTTGATATTGGCATTGTACAACCGCTCAACGCCGCCAATCCACAAAGCCAAATCGGGATTTACCGGGTTTTTTACCAAAACAATTTTATCGGTATTTTGCAAAGCATCTGCAATTTCCTGAACGGCAAATGGGTTTACCGTTGTTCGCGCTCCAATCCACAACACGTCGATATCGTGTTCTAATGCTAATTTTACGTGCGCAGCAGTAGCCACTTCGATTGCCATAAGTAAACCGGTTTCAGCTTTTGCTTTTTGCAACCATTTGAGTCCGATTTCGCCTACGCCTTCAAATCCGCCAGGACGTGTGCGCGGTTTCCAAATTCCGGCTCTAAAAATAGATACTTTCGAGTCTTTTAATTCGCGCGCAATTTGCATCACTTGACTTTCGGTTTCAGCACTACATGGTCCGGCGATCACTAGCGGATGTGGTAAATTAAAATCGTTCAACCACGTTCTCATTTCTTTGTTATTTTCCATATTATTTAGCTTTTAGCTTACAGCCTTTAGCTTTTAGCTTTGATATTTTTAATATTACTGCTAAAAGCTGATTGCTGATTGCTATTTTAAAATCTCCTTAATTCGATTGGTGTTTTGCATTTCATTATATACTTCTTCGTACTTGTCATTTTCCAATAATTCTTTAAAATGCGTCAGATTTGAAATGTATTCTTCTAATGATTTAACTACTTGTTTTTTATTTTGTTTGAAAATGGGCGTCCACATTGCGGGCGAACTTTTAGCTAAACGAACGGTACTCTCAAATCCGGAACCCGCCATATCAAAAATATCCTGTTCGTCTTTTTCTTTTTCGATGACGGTTTTTCCCAGCATAAACGAACTAATGTGGGACAAATGCGATACATAAGCGATGTGTTTATCGTGTGATTTTGGATCCATGTATCGAATGCGCATCCCGAGTTTTTTAAACAAATCCAATCCTTTTTCTTGCAATTTAAACGTTGTTTTTTCTACTTCACAAATGATGTTGGTCTTACCTTCAAACAAATTGCGAATGGCGGCTTTTGGCCCAGAAAACTCCGTTCCTGCAATAGGATGACACGCCATGAAATTTCTCCGTTTCGGATGATTTTGAATCACCTCACAAATGGGCAATTTGGTCGAACCCACATCAAAAACCAAAGTTTCTTCTCCAATTGCATGTAAAATCTCTGGCAAAATTACTAAACCAATGTCAACTGGCACAGCGAGAATCACAAAATCGGCATTGATTAGTTGATCAATTGTGGCGATTTGATCGATGAGTCCCAATTGTAAGGCTTGTTGTAAATGGTTTTCGTTTTCATCTATACCAAAAACCGCTGCATCATCAAAAGTAGATTTGATGTCGAGCGCTAACGAACCTCCTATTAAACCTATTCCTATTACGTATACTTTCATGTCTAAATTTCTATATCAAGATCGATTATCAATCGTTCGGCTCCATCAATTCGTTGGATTGCTTCCTTTATTTTTTCTTCTTTTACACATAATGAAAACCGAATATAACCTTCACCATTACTGCCAAAAATAGTTCCAGGTGTTAGAAATAAATGTTTCTCATACAATAATTCATCTATGAATTGCTCCGATGAACTTCCGCTTGGTAATTTCGCCCAAACGAATAATCCAACACTTTTTTCATCGTAAGTACAACCTAATTTTTCAGCCAATTGAAAGATCAAATTGCGTCGCTTAGTGTACATTTCATTCTGACTTTTAAACCATTCTTTTCCTAATTTCAATGCAGCAACAGCGCCTTTTTGGATGCCATAAAACATACCGCTGTCCATATTACTCTTCACTTTCAAAATGCTGTCGATGAACTCTTTTTTTCCACACACCATTCCCACACGCCAACCTGCCATATTAAAAGTTTTGCTGAGTGAATTGAGTTCTAAAGCGATGTCTTTTGCACCATCAACTTGCAGAATAGATAACGGATTATCGTTCAAAACAAAACTGTACGGATTATCATTTACAATCAAAATACTGTGTTTTTTTCCGAATGCTATTAGTTTTTCATACAACTCAAAAGTAGCATTGGCGCCCGTTGGCATGTGTGGATAACCTACCCACATCAATTTCACTTTGGACAGATCGAGTTGTTCCAATTGCTCAAAATCGGGTTGCCAATTATTCACTTCTTTCAAATCGTAGCAAATCGGTTGGGCCTGAACCAGTTCGGTTACCGAAGCATAAGTTGGGTAACCCGGATTGGGAATCAACACCTCATCGCCTTCATTTAAAAACGCCAATGAAATGTGCATGATTCCTTCTTTTGAACCCATTAATGGCAGAATTTCCGTATTGAAATCCAAGCTGACATCGAATTGGTTTTTATAGAAATCTGCAAAACCTTTACGCATTTCGGGCAAACCTTGATAGCTTTGGTATTCGTGTGCTTTGACATCAAACATAGAACTTTGAATGGCCGAAATTACCGTTGGATGTGGCGCAGCATCTGGACTACCAATCCCCATATTAATCACAGGTTTTCCCTCTGAAATCAGTTGATTGACTTCTCGCAGTTTTCTGGAGAAATAGTATTCTTGTACGGTTTGTAAACGTTGGGCAGTTGTAATCATTTTATTTAAATTTCACTTTCAATGGCAATGACAATATCAATCGCAATTTCAATCTTAGACTAATAGTTCAATTTCTTGTTTTGATTTTTGATATTTTCATTGTTTATTCTTACTGTATTCTCCCAACACTTTAAAATGGTTGGTCATTAGTTCTAAAATCTTTTTGGCTTTTTCGAAATGTTTGTATTTTTCAAAAACCACATCTACAAAAAACGAATATTGAAATGGTGTTTCAATAATCGGTAACGATTGTATTTTGGTCAGATTTAATTTGCAATTGGTCATCACATTCAAAACCGTCGCTAAACTTCCGGGTGTATCATCCAATTCAAATTTGATGGACGCTTTGTTGATGTATTCTTTGGGCAACGAATTTTCATCTTTACTAACTATAAAAAATCGTGTCATGTTGTTATTTACCGTTTGAATTTCTGGTGCAATGATGGTCAAATCGTACATTTCGGCGGCTACTTTACTGGCGATTGCAGCAATCCCTTTGGTTTGATTTTGGTGAATGCGACGTGCGGTTTCGGCTGTGTCTTTATCTTCCACTAGTTTAATTTGCGGGTGTTTTTTTAGAAAATCCATGCATTGCAAAAGCGCCATTGGATGCGAATGCACCTCACTGATTTCCGATAATTGTTGACCGTTGAGCACCATTAAATTCTGAATAATATCCAAATAGTATTCGCCAATAATATGTAAGTTGTTTTTATCAATTAAAGCATAATTGGGAATAATAGAACCTGCGATGGAGTTTTCAATGGCCATTACCGCTAATTGCGAATGATTGTTGAGTACACTATCGATTACGGCTTCAAACGATAAACACTCGTCGATGGCAACATTCTCTTGAAAATATTCCAATGCGACCTGATGGTGAAACGATCCTTTAATTCCTTGTATGGCTACTTTTTCTTTCATTATATTCAAAAAAAAATCCCGATTTGCATCGGGATTGTGTTTCTATATTAGTTTCAAATTTTACTTTTTAACATATACCAACGTCAATCCCTTTTTCTGTCCGAAGAAGAAATAAAAGAAATAGTTGTAATATGTTGCGATATTTGAATTCATTGTTGTTTTATTGTTTTGCTAAAATAGGAAAAAATGGTAAACTTCGACAAAAAATGTAAAAAAAATAACGAAGTCGTTTTCGTGAGCATGTTTTGACACGAATTTCAAAAGTTTCATCCATCAGTTTCTGATTGTAAAAATGACTTAGCTCCAATTTGTGTAAAATCATAAAAACAACAAATAATCGTTATGCTAATGAAGCATTTTAGATTTTATTTATTAATCCTTACATTTGCTCTAAATATCTCATTATGTCAATAGAAGTTCAGAATATTTCAAAAAATTATGGTGCTCAAAAGGCATTGGACAACGTTTCGTTTTCGGTAAAAAAAGGTGAAATTGTAGGATTCCTGGGTCCGAATGGCGCTGGAAAATCAACTTTGATGAAAATTTTAACGACGTATATTAACGCCGATGAAGGAACCGCATCTGTGAATGGAAATGATGTAGCTGAAAACCAAAAAGCAGTTCAACTTTCGGTGGGTTATTTGCCTGAGCACAATCCGTTGTATTTGGATTTGTACGTAAGAGAATATTTAGAATTCAATGCAGATGTCTATAAAGTAGCCAAATCTCGAATTGAAGAAGTAATTCAATTGACTGGCTTGTCGTCTGAAAGTCATAAAAAAATAGGTCAGCTTTCGAAAGGTTACCGCCAAAGAGTAGGTTTGGCGACAGCGTTGTTGCACAATCCAGATGTATTGATTTTGGATGAGCCAACAACGGGTTTGGACCCGAATCAGCTGGTGGAAATTCGGAATGTGATTAAAAATGTGGGCAAAAACAAAACGGTTTTTTTGTCGACGCACATTATGCAAGAAGTAGAAGCGATTTGCGACCGTGTCATCATTATTAATAACGGAAAGATTGTTACTGATAAAAAACTTGACAAATTGGTTTCGGAAGTAACAGCACAAGTAATTGAAGTTGAATTTGACAAAGCCATAACTACAGAATTACTAGGTTCACTTACCGATTTGACTTCCTATAAAAATACGCACGATAATGTGTGGGAATTGACTTTTGAAACCGAAACGGATATGCGTTCGGTTTTGTTTGATTTTGCTCAAAACAACGGATTAAAAACACTACAGCTTAACTTGAAAAGCAAAAACTTGGAGACTATTTTTAGAGAAAAAACGGCTAAGAAGTAGTTTTCAGTCGCAATCACAGTTTACAGTACACTTTATTTAAACAACTGACCTAGCCCTGATAGCAGTGAAACGCTTTTTTAACAGGAAAACCAATTTTTGTTGCGTCAAAAAGCGACCGAATGGAAGCTCTTTTGGTGCTTACAAAAATAGTTTGAGTGTAAAAAACGTGGAACGGATAGCAGGAGTAGCTTCTAATTATAAATCACCTGACCTTGGTACAATTGCTGTACATCGACTAAAGGCGGATTGTTTTTTAGCACAATATTCCCAGTGCTGACCATTTTTCCGGTGATGCTTTGAATGGGTTTCACAATCATATCGTTAGAACCGCGATGGAAAACCTCAAGATTTTGTATTGTTAAATCTTGCGCTTCAATGCGACTATCACCTGCATAAAATTCGAATAAGCCTTGAGTAGTTGCACCCGAAATATAAAATCGGGAAACATTGTTGGTTTGAATCACCAGTTGACTGTTATTTACGTTGATGAAAAAATCGCCTGTTCCGGCACCTTCCAATCCATCGCCGTCTTTATCCAGCGAAAACAATCGTAAAACTGGATAAGTCAATACACCAACCGAAGAAACATTGCGCTCCGATTTTGAATAAATATCGCTTAAATCAGGAGCAGTTACGTACACTTTGGTAACGCCGTATTCGCGAACCCAGTTGCACGTATTGTTATTTCTGCACGAAAGAATGTTGCCACTTTGAGTCACTTCAATATCGTCGATGATGTTTTCGCCCGTTTCGATTACTACTTTGTATTCTGGACCTTGAGTGACAATCAATTCGATTCCTTTGTGGATTTCAATGCGAGTGAAAGGAGTAACGGCAACTTCTTTTGTGGTGATGTCGCCGAGTGACTCAACACAATCGCTTGGTTTTTCGCACGAAAACAGTAAAACTAAACTTAAAACTAGTAGTATTTTTTTCATATCAATATTGAATTAAAGTCGAACTCCGATTCCGAATTCCAATGCTTCTGCCAAGAATAAATGGGTTTTGATGGTAAATCCTCCAAAGATTTTGGGCGTAAAATAGTACTTCATTCCTACTCTATCATAAATGGGAATATCGTGTTTGTAAGGTTCGTAAACGTAATAACCTACTTGCGCTTCGAGTGAAATTCGGTTGATGAAAAACTCATGACCTACAAATACTCCAATTCGTTTGTAATCAGTATTGGGATCGATATTTTTTTCAGGATAAGCAACCGATTGATAGTAGATGAAGTCTTTGAAAAATTCGGTCAAGAATAATTCTGTTCCCAATTGAACGGCACTTTTTCGACCCAAGCGTTTGTCTGCATAAAACCCAATGTGATAGAACGGATGCTGACCACTGTTGATGATTGGACTTTCGTTAACACCTCCACGAACTACAAAATTGTATTTGATCGGTTCTTTGTAGTTTACTTTTTCATACACTGTATCAACAGGTTTGCTTTTTTCACCATCAAAATCGTAATTCACACCCACATTAAACAACAACGTATTCACGCCGCTGTTGGGCGATTTGGTTCTTCCGTTGGAATAATGAGTGAAAAGGAATCCGGCTTGCAGACCCAATTTATCAATAATATTTTCTTTTTTGTACAACAAACCAATGTTGGTGTTGGCCACTATAGTTGAACCAAACGCTTTGTTTTTACTGTTGTCTTCTTTGTCGTACGGACTGGTCGCATAAGCTACACCTTGACTTAGTTTGAATTGCAGATTGCGGTTCAAGAAGTAAAAATTATACATGGCACCAACCGAATAATTTTCGCCTAAAAACGTATTATTGAACTTTTGGTAGAGAAAATAGCCTCCAAAATCGGGGTAATTGTAGGCGCGATGCCATTCTTTAGTTCCGTGTGTTTGTTTGGCAAAAGTAACCAAAACACCTTCTGGATGTCCGGCTAAATGATGCAAATCGGGTGTGTGAGGCAACACATTCCCGGCTAAAACAGAGACTTCAACCGCATTGGTTTCGGGTTTTTCTTGTGCTGTAATCGTAGAACCAATCAATAAACAAAGTAAGTACAGTTTCCTCATCCTAAATTTTTAAGTTCACAAATATAGCAGAATATCTTTAGGATTTATAAAAAGGATTGGGAGCGAATGGTTTGGGCTTTCTTGTAATCGTCTTTCCTGCTGTCCGCTTCAATAAAAAATGCTTTCAAACACTGAAAGCATTTTTTATTTTCTCTTCCATCAGGGCTAAATGGGTTTTGTCTTTTGTGAAATTAAAAGTATTTTTGAGAGAAAAAAGTGAAAAATACGGTTGCAAACTTCTTAACAATGTATCTCTTTGAGATTATTATTCTATTTTCAGTACCAATCATTGAACCACCACAATTAAACTTTTTTGAATTTTTTACCATTTGGATACTAATTGCGGCATTTTTAAATTCAATCTCAATAATCTACTTAATCAGAAAAAAGCCTAAATATTATATCTGAACAATTATTATTGGAATTATAATAGTAATCATCCCTGCAGCATTACTATATGACTTTATGCATACTGTTGTTCCTGATGACTATTAGATTAAAAAACCTCTTTCGCTATCGCTTTAATATTCTCTGCTTTCCCCATCGAGTAGTAATGAAGCACCGGAATTCCGGCAGCAACTAACTCTTTACTTTGGGCAATGCACCACTCAATTCCGATTTGTTTTACGGCGTCGTTGTCTTTGGCTTTGACCACTTCCATAATTAAATCGTCGGGCAATTCGAGACTGAAACGATGTGGAATCAAATTCAGTTGTTTTTTGGTAGCAATTGGTTTTAAGCCTGGAATAATTGGCACTGTGATTCCGGCTGCACGAACTTTCGCTACATAATCGAAGAATCTTTTATTATCAAAAAACATTTGCGTTATGATGTAATCGGCGCCGTTTTTTATTTTTTGTTTTAAGAAATGGATGTCGCTGTCCAAACTTGGTGCTTCCATGTGTTTTTCAGGATAACCTGCCACTCCGATACAGAAATTGGTTTCGGCTGAGTTTTTCAAATCTTCATCCAAATAAATTCCTTTATTCAAATTATTAATTTGCAACACTAAGTCGGTCGCATATTCGTTTCCTTCGCGTTCCGGTCGGAAATACGTTTCGTTTTTTAAAGCATCGCCACGAAGTGCTACTACATTATCAATTCCGAGAAAATCCAAGTCAATCAGTAAATTTTCGGTATCTTCTTTGGTAAATCCGCCACACAAAATATGTGGAATCGCGTCAACGTTGTACTTATTTTGAATTCCGGCACAAATACCTACTGTTCCTGGACGTTTTTTTACAATCTTCTTTTGCAACAAACCATTCGGCAATTCTTTAAATTCGTATTCTTCACGATGGTAGGTTACATCTATAAATGGTGGTTTGAATTCCATCAAAGGATCAATTCCGTCGTAAATAAACTGTATGTTTTGTCCTTTTAAAGGCGGTAAAATTTCAAAAGAAAATAGTGGTTTTCCGTTGGCGTTTTCTATGTGTTGGGTTACTTTCATTTTTGTTTGTTTATGGTTTTTGGTTTATTGTTTATGGTTGCTGAACTATGAACCACAAGCAATAAACTATAAACTTATCTTAATCTGCTTTATTCGGTGACAACCATTTATTGGCTGCTTCTGTACTGATTCCTCTTCGTTTGGCGTAATCGATGATTTGGTCTTCTTTTATTTTTCCTAAACCAAAATATTTACTTTCAGGATGTGCAAAATAATAGCCTGAAACCGATGATGCTGGCCACATGGCCATGCTTTCGGTCAACTTCACCCCGATTTCCTGCTCTACATTCAACAGTTTCCAAATGGTGGGTTTTTCCAAGTGATCAGGGCAAGCTGGATAACCTGGCGCTGGACGAATTCCTTTATATTCTTCGTTGATCAAATCTTGATTGGTCAGGCTTTCTTCCGAAGCATATCCCCAAATTTCTTTACGTACTTTGAGGTGCAAATATTCGGCAAATGCTTCCGCTAATCGATCGCCTAATGCTTTGACCAAAATGGAGTTGTAATCGTCGAGTTGCTTTTCGAATTCAGCTGCTTTTTCATCAACTCCAAAACCTGTAGTCACACAAAAACATCCAATATAATCTTGCTTCCCTGAATCTTTGGGCGCAATAAAATCGGCTAACGCTATATTGGGTGCGCCAGCGGTTTTTTGCGATTGTTGGCGTAAGGTTAAAAAGTTTATGGTTTGTGGTTTATCGTTGATGGTTTGCACAACCTCAACATCATCGTCGTTGATTGTATTAGCAGGGAAAATTCCGAGGATTCCTTTGGCCGTCAACCATTTTTCGGTAACGATTTGGTTCAGCATTTTTTGGGCATCATCAAACAAATGAGTGGCTTGTTCGCCTACCACTTCATCGGTTAAAATAGCGGGATATTTTCCGTACAATTCCCATGAGCTGAAAAATGGTGTCCAATCGATAAAATCAACTAATTCTGTTAATTCGACTTCAACGGTTTTGGTGCCGATGAAATTGGGTTTTACCGGTTCAAAATCATTCCAATTGAGTTGCAATTTATTTTTACGGGCTTCTTCAATTGACAAGTAATTTTTATCACGACTTCTACTCAAATATCCTTCACGCAATTGGTCGTATTCTTCACGAACGGTTTTGGCGTAAGACACTTTAGTTTCTGCTTGAAGTAAATTACTAGCAACGGTTACGGCGCGTGAAGCATCGTTGACGTGAACAACTGTTTCCTTGTATTCGGGAGCAATTTTCACGGCTGTGTGCGCACGAGAAGTGGTTGCACCGCCAATCATGATTGGAATTTTGATGTTTAATTTGTCCAATTCTTTGGCTAGATACACCATTTCGTCGAGCGATGGCGTTATCAAACCGCTTAAACCAATAATATCTACATTGTGTTCTAAGGCTGCTTTTATTATTTTTTCAGGCGGAACCATCACCCCTAAATCGATGATTTCGAAATTATTGCAACCTAAAACTACGGCTACAATGTTTTTCCCAATATCGTGAACATCACCTTTTACAGTGGCCATTAACACTTTCCCAGCAGATGATGATTTTCCGTCTTTTTGCGCTTCGATGTAAGGCAACAAATAGGCAACCGCTTTTTTCATTACACGTGCTGATTTTACAACTTGTGGCAAAAACATTTTTCCGCTTCCGAATAAATCGCCTACTACGTTCATTCCGTTCATCAAATAGATTTCGATGACTTCAATGGGTTTGGATGCTAATTGTCGGGCTTCTTCTACGTCTATTTCGATGAATTCGTCTATTCCTTTGACTAAAGAATGCGTCAATCGTTCTTGAACCGAACCATTGCGCCATTCTTGAACCGCTTTTTCATTGGTTTTGAAATCGCCTTTAAAACTCTCCGCCAAATCGAGTAATCGTTCGGTTGCGTCGTCTCTTCTGTTCAATAAAACATCTTCTACGTGCTCGAGCAAAATTGGGTCAATTTCATCGTAAATCTCAAGCATTTCTGGGTTTACAATTCCCATCGTCATTCCATTTTTAATGGCGTGGTACAAAAAGGCCGAATGCATGGCTTCGCGCACTTTATCGTTTCCTCTGAACGAAAACGAAACATTACTCACACCGCCAGAAACATGAGCGTATGGAAGATTTTCACGAATCCATTTAGTTGCTCTGAAGAAATCTAAAGCGTTTAGTTTGTGTTCTTCCATTCCGGTAGCGACAGGAAAAATATTCGGGTCAAAAATGATGTCTTCCGCTGGAAAATGAACCTCATCCACCAAAATATCGTAACTTCTTTTACAAATTTCAATGCGTCGTTCATAAGTATCAGCCTGACCGTCTTCATCAAAAGCCATGACGATTACTGCTGCTCCGTATCGTTTTATAAGTTTGGCGTGATGCACAAAAGCTTCTTTTCCTTCTTTGAGGGAAATAGAATTCACAACTCCTTTTCCTTGAACCACTTTCAAACCCGCTTCAATGATTTCCCATTTGGAACTATCAATCATTACGGGAACACGAGCAATATCAGGTTCGGCAGCAATTAAATTGAGGAACTTGGTCATGGCGTATACACCATCTAGCATTCCTTCGTCCATGTTGACGTCGATGATTTGCGCTCCGCCTTCAACTTGAGCACGAGCGATATCAAGCGCTTCTTCGTACTTTTCTTCTTTGATTAAACGAAGAAATTTACGAGATCCTGTTACATTGGTTCGTTCACCTACGTTGACAAAGTTGGTTTCAGGAGTTATAATTAAAGGTTCTAAACCCGATAATTTTAAGTATTTTGTTTCTGACATATATTTATTTGAGTACAGATTTAATTAGGACTAATTTGCTAAATAGTATTTAACATCAACTAATTGAATGGATTGAACAAGACCCAAGTTGAGAGAAGCTTCTTTCTCGTACGAAAAAATACAACTAGAGTTAGGACTTATTTGACCACAGCTTGATGTTGCTCCGTTTAAAAAGCCAGAAGAAGAAACAACACCATCAGCATTAACGGTTATAAGTGCAAAACCATTTATAGCGAAATTATTTAGATTGTTGAGTTTAATATCAAATTTTAGTCGGTTTGTATTATTACCTGTATCGGGAATAAATTCGAAGTTTAATACTTCATATGAAAAGTTTTGAATAGGCACTTGTTCTTGAATTGGCGTTACAACATAATCGCAAGGAACAACCAAAGAGCTCTCAGGAGTGTAAGAACTTCCAGATGGAGTTATTATGGTTTGGCTAGGAATAGTAATCGTTTTAGTACAATCTTCAGTTGATGAGCAACCAAAAACGGCAATGCTCAAAATGAATACTACTAATTTTATGGAGTTTTTCATTCTTGTTTTTTAAAATTTAAGTCAACTTACTTTTGGTTGGATATTAATTTGAACAATCATACAACTAGAGCCATTCTTGGCTTAAAGTCTTTAGCTACTTCTGCAATCGCTTTGATGTGTTCGGGAGTGGTACCACAACAACCGCCAATGATATTTATTAAATCATCTTTTAAATAGTCTCTGATTAATGCCTGCATTTCAAGTGGTGTTTGATCGTACTGACCGAAAGCATTCGGCAAACCAGCATTGGGATGCGCTGAAATGTTGAGTTGCGTATTCATGGCCAAACGTTGCAAATACGGTTTTAATTGATCAGCTCCTAAAGCACAATTGAATCCAATACTCAACAAAGGAATATGGGAAATTGAAATTAAAAACGCTTCCACCGTTTGCCCTGAAAGTGTTCTTCCAGAAGCATCGGTAATCGTTCCTGAAACCATAACTGGAATGTCTAAATTGCGTTCTTCTTTGACTTCTTCAATGGCAAAAAGAGCAGCTTTGGCATTCAATGTGTCAAAAATAGTTTCTACTAAAAGCACATCGCAACCGCCATCGATTAAGGCTTCTACTTGTTGTTTATAGGCGATTTTTAAATCGTCAAAAGTGACTGCGCGGTAACCCGGATCGTTTACGTCGGGCGACATGCTTGCTGTCCGGTTGGTTGGCCCAATGGAACCTGCTACAAAACGAGGTCGATCGGTGAACTCATCGGCAACTTCTCGGGCAATTTTGGCTGATTGGTAATTGAGTTCGTACACCAAATCTTCCATATGATAATCGGCCATACCAATAGTTGTTCCCGAAAACGTATTGGTTTCTACGATATCGGCGCCCGCTTCAAAATACAAGCGATGTACTTGCTTCACTGCTTCGGGTTGCGTGATGGAGAGTAAATCGTTGTTCCCTTTTAAAGGATGAGGAAAATCTTTAAAACGCTCGCCACGGAAATCTTCTTCCGAAAAATTATTACGTTGTAACATGGTTCCCATGGCTCCGTCGAGGACAAGGATTCGTTCTTGTATGGCTTTTTCTATTTTGGTCATATTGTTTATTTTTAACCGCAAAGTCGCGAGGTTATCGCAAGGTTCGCAAGGTTTCTCTTTTTTTCTCGCAAAGACGCAAAGACGCCAAGCAAGTCTTTTTAATTTCAACTAAAAAGTTCATTTTTAAGAAAATCGTGCTCTGAAAATCGGATGCCCTAGCCCTGATAGCAGTGGATCCCGATTATTTCGGGAGGAACGGATAGCAGGAATAGCTTCTAAAAATCAGAAAGCAATTCTTAAATTATGTGTGTTATCGTGAAAAGTGGGAGAGAATTCTCGTGGTTATCTGCTTCCGATTAAAATCGGAATAGAATGTAGCACCTTCTACTAGTTGCAGGGTTGCTAAGCTTTCATCGGGTCTATTCCCTCCAGCTTTCGTGATAACAATCAATATGTGTATGAACAGTGCAAAGTAATGACATAGAAATGGATTTTGCAAGGGTTTGCAAAAATAAAAAACCTACAACGTTGTAGTGTTGTAGGTTTTAGGGTTGAGTTAGTTGGAAAATAAAAATTGTTGGTATTTGGACTGTATTGAATTGTAGAATAAAATGGCGATGGTGACTATTGAAAGCAAAAAACCTGTTGGGTTGAATGACGGTAAAGTGGCATCGATAAAGAGGCAAACGACGACTAATCGGGCAAATTCAAGATGAAAAATCCAGCGTTTTTGTTCGAGCATGGCGCCAGTGATGATGACACTCAAAAGTATAAAACTAGTTATTAAAAAAAGTAAATAGGAATTGAAATAGTGTGAAAACAAAATGGCTAAAAACAAGACAGTTATGGTAGTAACCGTTTTTACCTGTATGGCTTTAATAAGATTTTTTGAAAGTCCAATTTGGGTATTTTTTTGAGATAGTTTACGCTCGAGTAAAGTTCGAATGCGCGGATCGTGGTCGTTTGGACTTCCGAAAAGTATTTTTATTTTTTGGCGGAATGTTTTGGCTTGTCGAACGGCAACGTACAATTCTAAAAAATAATGAAAATGCTGCCAAAGGAAACTGTGGCTTCCTAGTGATTTGGTCAATCCATACTGCGGTTGAACCGTTTGTTCTGCATATGTTCCAAATAATTTATCCCAGATGATGAGCATATCGCCAAAATTTTTATCCAAGTATTCTGGATTACTGCTGTGATGGACTCCGTGGTGCGTTGGTGTAACGATTACATGTTCTAGCCAACCCAATTTCCCCACGAGTTGCGTATGCGTAAAAAAAGGATAGGTTCCGTGAATGAGCAATAAAACAGTAATCATTTCGGGCGAAAAACCAATAATTGGTAAAATACTCCAGAAGAGTCCGCGTGCTACAGCCTGAATAACTGTAATTCGCGCCGCTGCTGTATAATTGAAATCTTCGCTTTGATGATGAACAATGTGTGCTGCCCAAAAAATATTGACTTCATGGCCTAGTCGATGGTACCAATACCAAACTAAATCGGTAGCCAAAAACAACAAGAGCCATGAAAGCCAATTGTTTTCTATATGGAATAATGCAAAATTTTGATGCAGCCAACTGAACACAAAAAAGAAGGAACCTGTTGTGAGCAAATCAGTAATTCGCTCTACAATTCCGACGTTGAGATTGGCAATACTTTCATTGAATTGATGCGTTTTTTTGTTTCTTTTTACACTGATAAAATATTCTAAAAGCATAAAAAAGATAAAAAACGGAACGGCTAATGCGATATAATCTAATTTCATGTGCTTTTGTTTTTGCTTGTATTTGTAATTAAAGCTGTATTGGTTCTGTTGAGCTTACAACCAAACGGCTTCTTTAATTTTTATTTTCTCGGCTATTTTGAGTATATCAGTCAGCACTCCACGAGCCGTAACTGCTCTTCCTGCGCCTGCGCCTTGAATGACGATTGGAATTTCGCCGTACGATTGCGTATAAATTTCGATGCTATTATCGGCACCTTTGAGTTGGCCTAAAGCTGAATTTTTGGGTTCGGAAACCAATTTTACTTCGAGTTGTTGCGTTGCCACGTCGAGTTCACCGATGTACCGCAATACATGTTCGTCGGCTTGAGTGATTTTGGCGATTTGAAACGGCTTGTCAAACAACGATTTATTGACTGAATAATTGGCTTTGGAGGTTGTTTCGTTGAGTTCAGGCAATAAAAGCGATTTGATTTTGATGTCGGAGAATTCCAATTCCAAACCAATTTCGCGAGCTAAAATGAGTAATTTTCGAGCCACATCGTTTCCGGATAAATCCTCGCGTGAATCGGGTTCGGTCAACCCTAATTTTTCAGCATCCAATAGAATACTCGAAAAAGTGGCGTCTTCAGTTGAAAATCGGTTGAAAATATAACTCAGAGAACCCGAAAAAACGCCCCTGATTTTAGTTATTTTCTCGCCAGAACTATACAATTCATTGATGGTATTTACTACTGGCAAACCTGCACCTACATTGGTTTCGTATAGAAAACTTTTATCAAATTTTTTAAGATTACGGCGCAGTTCTTTATAGAAATCAGTGTGTAACGTATTGGCTTTTTTGTTGGCCGCGACTATATTAAATCCGTTTTGAATGAGCGGAATGTAATTTTTAATTAAATCCTCACTAGCGGTCGCATCTACGGCAATTAGATTTTCGAGTTGTTGCTCTTGAACGTATTCGATAATATCGTCAATAGTATACGGAATGGCCGATTGCGCAAAATTGGCTTCCCACTGATTTTTGAGTCCGTCTTTTTCAAAAAAGGCCAAAGTCGAATTGGTGATGATGGGAAAGCGCAGTTCGATGTTTTTGCTTTCTAAAAAGAAATTCTGACTTTCGATGACTTGATTGATGAGTGTGCTTCCGACGTTTCCGATGCCAAAAAGCACGATATTGATTCTAATAGTTGACATAGTACAGTTGTTTTTGTGTGTTAAAAATAGGTTCTAAGATGTGTGACAGTTGTTTGAATTCGATTAAAAAGGCATCGTGCCCGTGAATGGATTGGATTTCGTTGTAAAAAACAGTGTCTTTGATTGTTTGTAATTGATGATAGGTTTCGCGATTTTCATCGGGAATGAAAAAATAATCGGTGTTTACGGCTACGATGTGAATGTTGGCTTTTACCGTTTCTAAAATGGTTGAAAACGAATTTCTGTTTCGGGTAATATCATTGGTTTTTAGCAGATGATTCATCAATTTGTATGAAGCCAAGCGAAAGCGGTTTTTGAGTTTGACTCCGTGATTGAGCAACCAGTTTTCGATTTGAAATTCGGATGAATCACCAATGGTAGTGCGTTGAAATCGCTGATTGATGGATTGCGGCGTTCGGTACAACAACATGGCATGCAAACGAGCATTGGCAATCGGATCTTTGGAACTATTGAGGATTTGATCTTGAATCAGTACGTTGGCAATCACCCAATCAGTAGCTTTCCAATCGGTGGCAATTGGGATTAAGTTTAGCACTTTTTTAGGCTGAAGAACGGCCATTTCCCAGGCAATTGCTCCGCCTAAACTACCTCCAATTACAGCAAAAACCGAGTTGATTTTTAGGAAAAATAATCCTTCCCAAAAAATACGCGCCACATCTCGGATAGTAAAATCGCGGTAATTATAGATAAGATTTTCGGGATTTCCATCAAAACCATTTCCGGGAATATTGAAAGCAATTACGGTAAACTTGTGGGTATCGATGATTTTATTTTCACCTATCAAATCGTTCCACCATCCGTTTTCGCCTGCTACATTTGAATTTCCGGTGAGCGCGTGGTTGACTACCACTACTGGCGCGTTTCCTATGGGTTGACCAAACATTTGATAGAACAGCGGAAGATACTGCAAGTGCTTTCCGAGTTCTAAATCAAAATTAAAAAGGTCTATTTTCGTTACCATCTTTTCTTTTTTTTATGGATGAATGAGCTTTTTGAAAAGACTGCCTTCAAGCTCAACATTGAAGACAGTCTTGAACAAACAAAAACCTAAACAAAAATTCATTATTCGTTTTTACGCAGCCTCTGTGCTTTGGTATTCTTTGAATAAAACCACCGAAACAGGCGTTGGATTGACCAAATTATCTTGAACTGGGCAACGCTTTTCTACAGCCAACAACCATTCTTTTAGTTGTTCTAAAGTGGCTTCAGAAGTAGGTTTCACTATCACTTCAATTGAATGGAATCCTGCTCTTTCATTGCTGATTTTTCCTTGGTATTTATCCAAACTCAGAGAAGCAGACAATTCAACTTGAAGCGATTGTAAAACAATTCCTTGTTCTTTGGCTACTAATTTTCCGACTGCGTTGATGCATCCAGCGTAACCCGCTAAAATATATTCGAGCGGACTCGGACCTTCTAATTCGGGATACTGATCGTTTTTACTGATTCTGATGTCGAAATTCTGTGCTTTGACCACAAATTGATTATCGGCTTTTGCGTAGCCCAATACGTTTACAATTTTTGTACTCATGACTAAATTAATTGTGGCGTTTTAATGGTTTGGAACACTTCTTTCAAATCTGCTTTCAAGTCTTCGATGTCTTCCAAACCTACTGAAAGTCGAATCAAATCTTTGGTTACACCTGTCGATTCTTGCTCTGCATCGGACAATTGTTGGTGCGTTGTACTTGCTGGGTGAATGATGAGTGATTTGGTATCTCCGATGTTGGCTAACAAAGAGAAGAATTTCGTTCCGTCGGCTACTTTTTTGGCCGCTTCAAATCCGCCTTTTAACCCAAATGTAACAATGCCACTTTTTCCTTCAGGCAAGTATTTATCGGCAAGTTCTTTGTATTTTGAAGTTTCTAAACCCGGATAATTCACCCAAGCTACTTCGTCTTGTTGTTGTAACCATTGCGCCAGAGCTAAGGCATTTTGACTGTGTTTTTTGATTCGGATTTCCAACGTTTCTAAGCCTTGAATGGTTTGAAAAGCATTGAACGGACTCAAAGCAGCCCCAAAATCGCGTAAACCTTCAATTCGAACTTTAGCAATGAATGATGCTGCACCTAATGCTTCGTAGTATTTTAATCCGTGGTAACCTGCTGATGGTTCTGTGAATTCGGGAAATTTACCGTTACTCCAATCGAATTTTCCGGCATCAATGATGACACCGCCAAGCGAAGTTCCGTTTCCGGTAATGTATTTGGTTAAGGAGTGAATGACGATATCAGCGCCGTATTGAATTGGATTCAAGAGATACGGAGTTGCCACTGTATTGTCTACGATAAAAGGCACTTTGAATGCTTTGGCTTCAGTAGCAATTGCTTCTAAATCGAGTACATCTAATTTCGGATTTCCGAGACTTTCGGCAAAAAAGGCTCTGGTGTTTTCTTGTGCTGCTTTAGTGAAATTTTCTGGATTCGATGGATCAACAAAAGTAGTTGTGATTCCCAATCGTGGTAAAGTTACATTCAGCAAATTATAGGTTCCGCCGTACAAACTATTGGAAGCCACGATGTGATCGCCTGCTTTCAGAAGAACAAGTAAAGCCGTTGCAATTGCTGAAGTGCCTGATGCTGTGACTACGGCTCCGATTCCACCTTCAAGTGCGGCTAAACGTTGCTCGAGAATGTCGTTGGTGGGATTGTTTAAACGGGTGTAAATGAACCCCGCTTCGGTCAAACCAAACAAATTGGCGGCGTGATCGGAATTATTAAAAACGTACGATGTGGTTTGATAAATGGGAACTGCTCTGGTTCCGGCGTTTTTGGTTACATCGTGTCCTGCGTGAAGTGCGTTGGTTGCAAATTTTTGTGTGCTCATGATTTTTAAGATTTAAGATTATTAGAATGTTAGATTGTAAGATTTTATGACTGTAAGATTGTAAGACAGGATCAAAAAAAAAGTCCTTTTGGATGGCTTACCAAAAGGACTTTAACAACTAGTTATGGAAAACTATTTAAGTCTTTCGCTTTTGGCAACAAGGTATAGCGATACAACAACACATCATGTGCATCATCATACGGTTGTTCATTGTATTTGTTCTTGCTGCGTTCATTTTTTTTAATTTGTTTTTAATTGAGAATTGGTTTGAAATAAAAAAACCTCTGCGGGTTGCAGAGGTTCGATTGATATATTTTAAAAATTTAAAATTATGCAATACATGTCCTCTGCGGAAGCTTCCACATCATACAACACATAATGCACATAGTAAATTTCATTTTTCTGTTTTTTTGTTGAGGCAAACTTCAGAACAAATTTTGAATTGACCAAACAAAATCCAAAACTTTAACATTTAAAAATTTGGATTATATATTTAAATACTACGTATTTAGATTTTTTAAAATGACGTTAAAAAAATAAAAAAAGTAAAATTGTTTTTTGTATTCGAAATAGTCTTTATACATTTGCACCCGAAATTGAGAGGAAAAATTTGAACTGATTGCAACCTCATAAAAAAATGCTAAAGCAGCAACTCTCCTTTAGCTTTTCTTATTCTGCACCATTCATTTCTTCTTTTTCGAAATAGAAACTAATTAACGATTGCTGAACCTATTCGGCAAAAAAATTAAATTATATTATGGCTTATTTATTTACATCGGAGTCGGTAAGTGAAGGACATCCAGACAAAGTAGCGGATCAAATTTCTGATGCGTTAATCGATAACTTTTTGGCATTTGATGCTGAATCAAAAGTAGCTTGCGAAACGTTGGTTACCACTGGACAAGTTATCTTGGCTGGTGAAGTAAAATCAGATACTTATTTAGACGTTCAACAAATTGCAAGAGATGTAATTAAGAAAATTGGATACACCAAAAGTGAGTACATGTTTGAGGCGAATTCGTGTGGTGTTTTATCGGCTATTCACGAGCAGTCTGCCGACATCAATCAAGGTGTTGACAGAGCTAGCAAAGAAGAGCAAGGTGCAGGTGACCAAGGTATGATGTTTGGTTATGCAACTAACGAAACCGAAAACTACATGCCATTGGCGTTGGATTTGGCTCATGCTTTATTAATTGAATTGGCTGCTATCCGTAGAGAAAATAATGAAATTACTTACTTGCGTCCGGATGCTAAATCGCAAGTAACTTTGGAATATTCTGACGATAACAAACCGCAACGTATTGATGCGATTGTAATCTCAACACAACACGATGATTTCGCTTCAGAAGCTGAAATGTTGGCTAAAATTAAATCGGATTTGATTTCAATTTTGATTCCACGTGTTCAAGCAAAATACCCACAATACGCTCATTTGTTTAACGACGACATCACCTACCACATCAACCCAACTGGAAAATTCGTAATTGGCGGACCACACGGTGATACTGGATTAACAGGAAGAAAAATCATTGTTGATACGTACGGTGGAAAAGGAGCTCATGGTGGTGGTGCTTTTTCTGGAAAAGACCCATCAAAAGTAGACCGTTCAGCTGCGTATGCAACTCGTCATATTGCTAAAAATTTAGTAGCTGCTGGTTTGTGTGACGAAGTTTTAGTTCAAGTTTCATATGCGATTGGAGTGGCAAAACCAACTTCGATTAACGTAAACACGTATGGAACTTCTAAAGTAAACATGACTGACGGTGAAATCAGCAAAGTAGTGGAAACTATCTTTGATATGAGACCTTACTTTATTGAGCAACGTTTGAAATTGAGAAACCCTATTTACAGCGAAACGGCTGCTTACGGACACATGGGAAGAACGCCAGAAACAGTAACTAAAACTTTTTCTGCTCCGGGAGGAAACACCAAAACCGTAACCGTTGAGTTGTTTACTTGGGAAAAATTAGATTTTGTAAATCAAGTTAAAGCGGCATTCAACATTTAACCGCAAAGACGCAAAGTTATACGCGAAGTTCGCAAAGAAAAACCCGACTGATTTAGTCGGGTTTTTTGTTTGTTAATAGCTTCCGTTTTTCATTTTTTCGAGAACCGTTTCGTAAGTATCAATTAGTGTATCATCGACTATTTTAGCTGATTCAATGGCTTTTTGTTCGAACAGAATTCCTTTTTCTTTCTCACCATTTTTGTAATACAATTGTGCTAAAGTATCGAGATAGTAAGGATCATTTGTTTTTAATTTCAGACTCATTTCACTCCACTGAATGGCTTTTTGAATTTCGCTTTTGTCTTGGCTATTTTCAACAATAAACCAAGCTACTTCGTTGGCCAGACTAGAAAATTCACCTTTATACAAATCCCAATCAGATGCGTTTTCAAGCTCATAGTTAGCATCTAACACTTCTATTAAACTTGAGTTTGGTTTTACAAATGATTTGAAATAATTATCGTAAGCCGACACTAATTCGGTTTTGTTTTTTGATTGTAAAAAAGAATTAACAATACTTCTAATTACTTTTGGATTTTGATTGGACGCTTGCAGTAATTTATTGTAATACTCTTTTATTTTTTCTTTTTGAAAGTCATTTGAAGGTCGATCTAGAATGCCACTGACTGTATTAATGACCAATTGAGGGTTTTCTAAATAATAATCTTCCGTTTTCAAGGCAGCAATTTGATTGTAAAATTGAAACAAGTAATCCATTGACAGAAAATCAGTTGGCTTTGCCGCTTGATTGTATTTATTGAATAATTTAGATGTAAAACCAGCGTCGTACGATAATTCAGATACAATTATTTTAAGAATATTCTCGTTGAGATTTTTCTCTTTCAAATAAAAATCCAAAAGTTGTTTGTATTTGAGATCAATTGCTTCGTGTGATGATTTTAATTGATATGCATTCTTAATTTCGGGCAACTCTTCAGAGTAATCGGCAACTGCAACAGAATCAGTAACAACAGTGTATTTTTCATATTCAACCGCAGCAGGTTCTACTGTTGGTGGCGGCATATCTTCCCAATCAGTATATATTCTTTCATTGTTTACAACCTCTAAAAGCGCCTTCTCAATTTGAGGAACAGTTGCTTTTTTATCGGCTATAATTTTATCTAACTGTGCTTTAGTATTGATTGTGATTAACCTTTTGTAATAGCTGGACAACTTGTAATAATTAAAATCATAAGACTTTGTGCTTCCTTTACAATGGTGAATTTTTGTTCCGTCTGAATTAATAAAAACTACTGTTTCATCATCCGTAATTCCCATTTTTTTTAATGTATTTTTATCACTTTCGGTTGCCAGATAGAAATTGAATCTATCTAATTTAGGATCATATTGATCGTACATGTATGACTGAACCTGGATTTCGTACCTCTGAATGTATTTTTCAAAAGCTTTAGAGGCGTTTATATTGGTATCATAAAAAACAACCAAAATTTTATCGGGTGATGATTGTGCTATTTTGAGTGATTCGTTGAATGATTTCTCGGTTTTTAATTTAAAAACATAAGGTGGTTTTTGATTGTCGTAATCGTATGCAACAACAGCTGTATCAACACCAATATATCGTTCTTCTTTTCCTGGATACGTCCACATCTTTTTTTGTAGCGCTTCTAATGGGCGAACGTAATTTACGGGTGTTCCTTTCGCTTCTTCTTTGACAAAAACAATGGGCGTTCTACCTTCACTAACGGTAAATTTCTTGGTATTGGCATCGTATTTTCCTCTTAAATTGAGTTTGGAAAAAAGATCATTTCTTTTAAGTACTTTAATCTCTGAAACTCCATTTGGCACCTCAAATTTTTCAATTGTGGCACCATTATAACTTTCATTTACGAGGTAAATGAATGCAACAGGTTCGATTTCAAAAGAAAAATTTTGTTCGTCGTCTTCTATGTATTCGTAGGCTTCTTCTTTTATGCCTAAATACTCGCTAACTGCTTTATATTCTGGACTGGAATCGTTAATTTTTTGAACTCCAAGATGCATATCATACAAGTTATAATAGCTGTTTTTCCCAAAGTCCATTTTTATGCTTTTGGGTTTGGTTGTTGAAGTAACAAATTCAACTTGAAACAACGACTCGTTATCGTATTGCGTTCTGAGGTAAATGGAATCGTTTTGTTGTTCAAGTTTACCCGTTAAAAGAGTAATGTGAAATTGGTTATTCTCATCGATGACCAATTTTACATCTTGACCCGCCTTACTGTTTGAGGTATAAGTTCCGGGTTCGGGTTGGTTTTGTTGCGCGAAGATGGAGTATGTTACGAACATACTCAACAATAAAAAGGCTTTTTTCATTAGGATTGTCAGTAAAAATTTGAACCCTAAAGTTACTATTATTTTTACTACCGTAACGAAATTTGAATCACAATATTTTATTTTTATACTTACTAGCCCAGATCGAAACGGAAATCCGTAGTACAAAAAACAGTTGATTTTTCACACCCAAAAGAGCGACTGCAAGAAGCTACTTTTGGGTGTAGAAAAACCTTGTTTTTGTACTGCGATTGGAGTGTAGAGCTGGAATGGCTACAAATTATATTTAAAACTAAAAATGATGTAACGCGGTTGTACATTGTATTGCGACGTACGCGTTGAAAATTGCCCGAAACTATCGTCGTTCAAAGACGTTGTGTTGAGTAAATTGGTTGCCGAAATTTTGTATTCCCACTTGCTGTCTTTGGTTTTTTGGTAGATGAGACTTGCAGAGAGAAAATCGTATTCGTTGTCGGACGATTTATCACTGTTGTAGTAGTGATTGTATTCGTATTCTGACACGAACGAGAAGCTTTTCAGGAAGTAATAATCCAAACGTGCAAAGGGTTTTTCGTTGATGAATTTGGAGTTCGGATAATCGTTGATGGAGTATTCGTAACCAATTTCGAGGTTGGGCCAGTTTTTGTAATTGGTTGATGCTTTGAACGTATAACTTTGCGTAAAACTTTCATTGGTAATTAAAATCTCAGAATTGTTTACTGGATTGACTTGAATGTTGTTGAATTTGGCCCAGTTCAAACGCACATTGGCTGAGGCTTTGTAGCGTTTTAGAAACGAACGACCGTAACCGCCCATTCCGCTAATGGATTCGTCAGCAAAAGGAGAATTGAAGGGAACTGACGACTGATTAACACCTAAAATGGTAGCACGTGATTTGACTGCATCAACGGTTCTGAGGTAAGATAAGTTAGCATAAATATTCTCAAAATTGAACATATTGTATTTGAAGTAGCGCAACGTATGGGTTTGAGCAATGGAATTTTCGAGTTCGCGGTAACCACGTGACAAACTGCTGTACCCATTGAGTACATAACCTTCGGCTAGTTTACTGATGTCGGTAAAATTATTGGTGAGCGCAAAATTGTACGTTAGCGATTCTGATTTTTTGATTTGGTACAAGGCGAAGAAATCGGGTAAAACTCGGTTGAAATTTTGTTTAAAATTACTTCCCAATTGCTCATTATTCATTGAATAATTATGGAAACTCACACCTGGAGTTAACGTAAATTTGCCAGAAAGAATTTTGTAATGCAACCCTAAAAACGCGTCGTTGAAAATGTAATTGACATCGTTAGTGTTTTGGGATTGAGAAAGATTATTTACGTTTCCGTTGTCTAAAATCTGGAAAATACTCGAGTCGAAATTTTGGTACGAATACGTATTTCCGAGCGTGACATTGATGTTGCTTTTTGGACCAAGCACGTAATAATAATCGAGTTTGGCATCGAGTTTATTGGTTTGTACGAAACGATTCTGATTCAAATTGGTGCGTTGTTCTTCAAAATCATAACCTAATACATTGAGAATGGCTGGCGCGCCGGGAAGGATTCCGGGTATCACAAACGGATCGGTTTCTAAATTGGCATTGTAGAACGGATCTTCTTCTTGGTACAAATGCTGCATTTCGAAGGCTAGAATATTTTTGTCGTTGATGGTGTTGTAGAAACTTAAATTTTGGTTGACCGAAATTGGGTTTTGGTCTTTGAAAGTAGTAATGTTTTCGGTCGTTGTTCCAGAGTTATCAATACTTTGGCGCAAGAGTGAATTGTTTTCGTCTTGTTTCGAATATTTGGTTAGTATGTCGTAATCAAGTTGAAAATTAGAGTTCGGTTTGTAAGTCGAACTCAGTTTGAACAAGCCTAAATTGCTTTTTTGATGTGCGATGTCTTGACGGTTTTCGGTAGAGGAAACTTCGCCCGAATTGGGTCGCAAAAAGTTGACCGAAGAAACCGTTTCTAAATCGGTTATCGAGGTAGAAAGGATTCCGAAACCACTCAACGACCATGATTTTGTAGGATTATAAGAAAAATTAGTGGCTCCAAATTGCGTTTCGATTTCTTTTGCGCGATTGTTACGCAGCAGTGCGATTCCTAAATCGTTGGTAGCCACATTGAAGCTAGAACCACCTTTGGCCATCATGCTTCTAAAACCACCCGTAAATTTAAAATAATCATTGATGGTCAGTGGTAATTCGCCTATATTATTGAAATTTGAAATTAGGTTAATGCTGTATTTCGGACTGTAATAAAACAGTTTTGGGTTGATGATGTAGCGTTCATCGGTGTGTCCAACTCCAATTCCGGCTGTAGCATCCCCAAACCAGAAGTTTTTCTTTCCCGATTTGAGTTTGATGTTCATTGCCAAATTGTCTTGGTTGTTTTCAACACCTTTTAAAATCGAATTTTCATTGTAATTGCGAAGTACTTGTACTTTATCAATGGCATCAGCAGGAATGTTTTTAACGCCGAGTTTAGTATCGCCATCAAAGAAATCTTTTCCTTCAACCATTAATTTGGTTACTTTTTTACCTTCTACTTCTACTTCACCATCGGCATTGACCTCAACTCCAGGCAATTTTTTGAGCACATCTTCGAGTTTGCGTTCGGTTCCGTTTTTGAATGAATCGGCATTGTAGACAATGGTATCGCCTTTGATGGAAACGGGCATTTCGCGTACAATTTCAACATCATCGAGTTGAATTCCGCCTGCTTCCATGACGATATTTTCGGTAATGTTTTCGGATTTTGTAGTTACCGTTACTTCCTTATTTTTCATTCCGAGGTAACTGAATTTGATGATGTACGTTGAATTAACTTTCAAATTCAATACAAATTTCCCTTTATCATTAGTAATTGCGTAGGCGTCGACGGCTTTGTTGGCTTGATTTACCGCCATCACATTGGCCATTTCGAGAGGAGTTTTGGTATCGTCAACCACGCTACCTTCGTAGCGAATGGTTTGTGAGAACGTGATGGTAGAAAAGAATAGAAAAAGGGAAAGGATTTTGTTCATTGGGTAGTGATAATTAAAGTTGATAGGGAAAAAATTTAATTATCGCGACATTCTTATTTGCATTCCGCCTCTGCCTTGACCTTGGTTCATTTCCATCATTTCTTCCATTTTTTTGGTTACAATTTCGTCGTATTCGGTTTGGGTAACTTCTTTACCATTGTTGGGCGCTTTGATATCGGCTTTTTCTTTGGCATTCAAAACAATTTTAGAACACAAAGTAATTGTTTTCCCATCGTTTACTTCCAGAATCAAACCAGGCAAACCCCAATAGCCTTCTGGACCTTGATTGATAGGAATTTCTGGCGCATACCATGCCGTAATGGTAATTTCTTTGGGCATGTCTACTTCGTCAAAAAAGTTCGTTTTCTTTTCTTTACCGTCTTCTGATTTTGGCTCTTCTTTTTTGGCTTCATCTGTTTTCTTATCGTTTTTCATCCTGAAATTACGAAAATCCGTTTTACTTGCCGGCACAACAGCTGTGGCTTTGTAGCAAGTGTAACCACCAATTACTTTAGTTTCGCCTTCCATTTTCCAATTGTATACTTTAAGAGAATCTTTTACGAGAAATTCTTTCCCCATAAATTCTTTATCAACGGTGTACATTTTTTCCTTCACATTCTTATAGAAAGTTCCGCCTCCGCCCATAAAAGACGTCATCATGCGCATTCCGCCACCTTGTTGCCCTGGAGTTTCTAATTTTTCTTCTTCTTTATAAATGGAAGCTGACTTATCAAAATTGAGAATAAAGGTTTTTTCGAACATTTTTTTCATTCGTTCCTCTATCATTTTTTGCATTTCGGGCGTAATATCTTTGTTGCCTTCAAATCGTGCTTTAAAATCGGCTGTACTGGTTTTTGACTCATAAATTGCAACACCTTGAAAGTCTCTTTGAGCGTTTGAAATAACCGCAACTAATAAAAAAGACAGAGTAAGAACTAATTTTTTCATGATTTTTGTTTTTAGATAAAGCATAACAAATATGACGAAAGCGTTTGGGTTTTGTTACCAATCTTTTGTTAAAATAATTTACATAGTTATTCAGAATTTAATTGGTTTAATGTAAATTAGCACCTCTATGAAAAATCTGTTTTTTATATTTCTTATTTTCACTTGTAACTTCAACAGCGTTCAGGGACAAAAAATCAAAGCTCAGAAAGTGAGCGAAACCGACTTAATTGCTGATGATTTTGTTGGTTTTGATGGCTTCGGAAATTGTTTTTACATTCAGAATAATGTAATTTACAAAAAGGTTGAAGCAACAATTTTACAGTATCAAAACCTTTCTTTAGGGAAAATCACCAAAGTAGACATTGTCAATCCTTTGAAAGTAATTGTTTTTTACAAAGATTTTAATTCGGCTGTAGTACTAGACAATCAGATGAATGAAATACAACGCATTGACTTTTCCAATCTTCCTATCCCAATAGTTGCTGCTGCAATTGGAATTTCTGGACAAAATAAACTTTGGATATTCAATTCATTGAATCAGCAAATAGGTTTATACGATTTAACCAATGCCAACTATCAGAATTTGGGAGTTCCGATTAAGGATGAATTTAGCTATTACCAAACGGATTTTAATTATTTTCATTGGATTAATAAAGACGGGCAATGGAATACTTGTACTATTTTTGGAAGGGTATTTTCTAATGGAAAAATTGAAACTGGAAAGCAAATTCAACTTTTGGACATCAATAAAACGCTATTCACCAACAACAACTTGGTTTACATTAAAGATGTTAAACTAAACACAGTCTACCAAATTGAAATTGTTGAGAAATCGTTCAAAAAAATCTATTACAAAGACCAAATTTTATCTATTTTTACCGACAAAGGAATTACGAATTATAAAATCACTTTACCATAATGCATATAGCAGTAGCAGGGAATATTGGTGCCGGAAAAACCACTTTGACTCGTTTTCTAGCCAAACATTTTAAATGGGAACCTCATTTTGAAGACGTTGTAGACAATCCGTATTTGGATGATTTTTACCATCAGATGGAACGCTGGTCGTTCAACTTACAAATTTACTTTTTGAACAGTCGTTTCAGACAAGTGTTGCAAATTCGAGAAAGTGGTAAAAAAATTATTCAAGATCGAACCATTTATGAAGATGCTCATATTTTTGCTCCCAATTTACATGCGATGGGATTGATGACCAATCGTGATTTTGAGAATTATTCATCCCTCTTTGAATTGATGGAAAGTTTGGTAGAAGCTCCTGATTTATTAATTTATTTGAGAAGCTCGATTCCGAATTTAGTGAAGCAAATTCACATGCGTGGAAGGGATTATGAGAATACCATTTCCATTGATTATTTGAGCCGCTTGAACGAACGATACGAAGCGTGGATTACCACTTATGACAAAGGAAAATTATTAATTATAGACGTTGATGACATTGATTTTGTCAACAACCCAGAAGATTTAGGAATGATCATCAATCGAATTGACGCGGAAATCAACGGTCTTTTTTAAGAACAATCTGATTTTCAGACTCTTGAATACTCAACTTGTTAAGTTGGGTATTTTTTTGTCTTCTTACAAAAATCACGTAAAACTACGTGGATGTAGAAGTTGAGAAAATCTAAATTTGTGTAGAGTATTAAGTGGTATTTTAAGCAACTTATACAGCAAATAAATTCTTTTATACATTTTGTTTGTATTCTATAAAAAAATTTAGTTAATTTTAACAAAAAATTTGAATTTTAAACCAATTTTTAACACACACTTTATGAAAAAAAATTACGTATTAAACAAGCAAGTCGTCTTAGCACTCTTGTTGATGTTTACTGTGCATCTTACAAATTAT
This sequence comes from Flavobacterium sp., assembly GCF_035299245.1. GTDB lineage: Bacteria > Bacteroidota > Bacteroidia > Flavobacteriales > Flavobacteriaceae > Flavobacterium. The sequence goes on from NZ_DATGWY010000022.1 coordinate 119,257, forward strand.
GCACAAACGAAACTTAAATCTACCCAAAGCGCTAGAAAAGTTCAGGGTAAAAATGTATCACATGTTTTTGCAGCTCGTGCTGCAGGTGTTCCTGCTGAAGTTGTAAGTTCATGCGGGCCGTACACTTGGCCAACAAACGGAGTAACGTACTCTTCTTCTGGTACGTATACGTCCAATGGTATTACTCAAGGGTACAACAGCCAAACAGCCTATCTGAACAATGTAACGGCTCACAACACCACGATTGCTACCAACAGTTTGGGCGGTATACCCAACACAAATCCTATTAATTTAACAGTAGGTGGAACTGCAGTTTCTATGAGTGCTCCGAATGGTATGTATACAACTGGAACTTTTGTTGGAACAAATACTGCCACTGACGCTTTAACAATTACACTAGGACCTGGAGTTTATGGATTTGCTGCCAATATTTACGCAACAGATATTGCTGATGCTGTAACAGCAGGAGACATTACGGTTACTTATTCAACGGGTTTTGTTGATGCCAGAAACGTAACAACAGATACTGAGTTTTTTGGATATACTTCAACTACGCCAATCACAAGTGTAACTATTACGTGTGCCAATACAGTTGCTCCATTCAAATGGCCAACTATCAAAAACTTATCATTGGCTACAGGCCCAAATGCATCATTAAGCCTAACTGTTCAAACTGCACCGGTTACAGGTAATTATTCTGTATGTGAAGGTTTAGCAGTTTCTGGTGGATTAACTTCAAATTTAGGTGGAGGCACACCTCCAACACCTCTTCCTAATTATTCAGGAGACAATACAGGTGGACCAACTTATAATCGTCCTACAGCGATGAATCAAGGTGGAACATGTACTAATTCTGGCGTTGGTAATGCAGTTCAATATACTTCACATACATTTACCGCGCCTGTATCGGGCGACTATGTATTCAGTACTTGTGGTGGAGCTACTTTTGACACTTTCTTGTCATTGTATCAAGCACCTTTTAATCCGGCTGGAGCTTGTGCAGGAAATACACTAATCGAATCAAGTGATGACGTCTGCGGCGCTCAATCAACCATCACTGCTACATTAGTTGGAGGCACATCGTATGTACTTGTATTTTCTGGATTTGCTAATTCTGAAGCTGGACCCTACACAATTACCTCTACTACTCCAACAACAACAGTTGCTGGTGTAGAATGGTATACATCTTCTACTGGTGGAACACCTATCGGAACTGGTTCTCCGTTTAACCCAGTTGGAGTGCCTGGCAGTGGTTTAACTGACACTAATACCGTTGGAACCACACCTTTTTGGGCACAATTCCCTGGAGAGTCATGTAGATCTTTAGCTGAGTTTACTGTAACACCATCAGTTGTACCTAGTTTCCCTGCTGTCGGTCCAATCTGTAATGGAGATACCTTATCACCACTTCCTACCACTTCAGACGAAGGAATTACAGGAACTTGGTCACCCGCATTGAACAATACAGCTACGACAACTTATACATTTACTCCCGATTCAGGTCAATGCGCAACAACAGCTACATTAGTAATTACAGTAAACCCTCTACCAACTATTACTTGCCCTGGCAACATTACTGCTTGTGAAGGTGAAACAGTTAATTATACAGTGACTACTGATGCACAAACCGTAGTAACTTTAACACAAAGCACCAGCAATGTTCCTAATCTTGCTTCAAGTGTTGCTTGTAATCCTGGTGGTGATAATGCCTTTTATAGAGTTTATGATTTAGCAGCTTTAGGCTATACTAGTGATGTAACATTAAACTCTATCAAATTTACGGTTCAATCTAGTCAAAATGATCGTATGGTAGACGTAAGAGCTTACACTTTATCAGGGCCATTGACAAATGCTAATCTAACGCAAATAGGATTGAGTTCGGTTCTAGCTAATGCTTCAACAAGCCCTGTGTCTTATAATGTAAGTATGGGCAATTTGACGGTGCCCGGTGGTTCTAAATTAGTAGTATCGTACAGTGTACTTTCTGATGCTGGTAATGCATTTTTACCAGGTGCTAATGGTGATGGACAATCAGGAGCTTCCTATATCAAAGCCGTTGATTGTGGAGTTACTGAACCTACAGATTATGCTGCTGTAGGATTCCCTAATCTACATCTTATTCTAGATGCCGACATTCTTCAACCTGGCTCAGCTACATTGGTAAGCGGATTACCTTCTGGAAGTGTTTTCCCAGTTGGAACCACTACTGTGACTTATTCTACTACAAACGGATCAACTGGTTGTACTTCAACTTGTAGTTTTGATGTAATTGTAAACACTCCTGCTCCTCCAACTTTTACACAAGTTGCACCAATTTGTGTTGGTGGAACATTAGCTCCATTACCAACAACATCAAACAACGGAGTAACTGGAACTTGGTCTCCTGCTCTTGATGCTACTGTTACAACTACCTATACATTTACACCAGATGCAGGTCAATGTGCGACTACAACTACAATGACAATTGTAGTAAATCCTCTTCCAACAGTTGCTTTTACCGCTAACCCATTCCCAGTATGTGCTGGCTCTAGCACTGTATTAACTGCTAATGTAACCAACGCAACCCCAACCATTTCTAATGGTTCACAAACATTCAACATGAATGCTGCACTTTTTGGTACTCCAGTAACTTCTCCTTTATCAGGAGTTTTAGCATTAGCACCTAGTAATGGATGCGCGCCATTTGCGGCTGGTTTATTTGCAGGTAAAATTGCTCTTATCCAACGCGGTACTTGTGCATTTGCTGTTAAAGCACAAAACGCTCAGGATGCAGGTGCAATTGGAGTAATTATTTACAACAATGTTGCTGGAGCAATTATTCCGGGTGGAACTGCTCCTGGTGTAACTATCCCTGTTTACGGAATTACTTTGGCTGATGGTCAAGCTCTTATTGCTTCTATGACTGCAAACGAAGTGAATGTAACTCTAAACCCTGCCCCACCTGTAAGTTATTTATGGGGTAATGGTGATACAACTCAAACAACAAACACAGGAGTTTTAAATGCTGATACCGACTTTACGGTAACTGTAACAAATAATTTAACTGGTTGTTCGTCTACTGTAACAGTAACAGTTCCTGTTACACCTTTAACCATTCCGACATTTGATCAAGTAGCTGCTATTTGTTCTGGTGGTACATTATCACCATTACCAACAACTTCAACAAATGGAATCGCGGGAACTTGGTCGCCAGCGTTAGACAATACAACCACAACTACTTATACATTTACTCCAACACCAGTTGCAGGTCAATGTTTAGGCACTACTACTATGACTATTACTGTTCAAAGCACACCAGAACCAACAGGAGATGCGGTACAAACCATTACTGCCCCAACAGCTGGTGACGCAACACTTGAAGATATTGTGGTAAGCCCAACATCTGTTATATGGTATGGTTCGTTAGCCGATGCTCAAGCTGGAGTTAATGCTTTACCAAACACTACAGTTCTTACTAATGGTGCAACTTATTACGCTGTAAATGTTGTTGGTACTTGTCCAAGTACTCCATTTGCAGTTACTGTGAATGTAACATTAGGCAATGATGAGTTTGACGATATTAACTTCGCTTATTCTCCAAACCCAACTTCATCTATTTTGAACATTTCCTATTCACATATGATTTCTGAAGTAAGTGTAACGAATCTTTTAGGTCAAAAACTTATGACTAAAAAGACCAATTCAACAGAAGTTCAGATTGATTTATCTGGATTGGCAGAAGCAACTTATTTTGTAAAAGTAATTTCTGAAGGAAAAGAGAAAGTGGTTAAAGTAATTAAGAAAGACTAATTTCTAATTAAATAAAAACAAAAGGTTGTCAGAAATGGCAACCTTTTTCGTTTTATAGTGTTTCAAAAGCACTAATATTTTAACGTATCAAATAATGACTTCGCGTTTATTGTTTTAATAGGTTTTGAAAGTTTAATTATCACTTTTTGATTGGGTAACACATCAAAAAAATTATCACTAAAAAAGACATCTTCATCAGCATAAAGAAAAACGTCTTTGGCGAGAACATCAGAAGTTATTTCAATGGTTGTTTCATCAATTTTGGTGATTTGAATAGTCGGTTTTGACAAATTCAATTCTTTAGGTTTTACAAAATAAAAATTAGATTTTGCTACTTTCTCTTCATCAGTAATTGAAGCATTTAGAACAACATCATTTAGTGAAAATTCATCAAATTCTTTTTTAGGGATTTCAAAAAGAACTTTAGAAGAATTTCCGTAGACAAGACCTGTAGATGTTGCTTCCCAAACTACTTTGCCTTTAAAATCATAAAGAACAATGTCCAGCACTCCGTTAATGGGTTTTAAATCATCATTAATAACATAAATCAAATAATTGTCTTTATCATCATCAAAAGAAATCAAAAGATTTTCAAAACTCCTTTTTACTTGATAATGAAGCGCTTTCCATCTTCCATAATAATCAACTGAACTCCACGAAGTCACTGGCCAACAATCATTCAATTGCCAATATAAAGTTCCCATACAATTTGGCTTAGCTCGTCTGTGTGCTTCTATAGCAGTTTTCATTCCATCAGCTTGTAGTAATTGAGATACAAATATATAATCTTCAAACTTGGTTGGAACTACATAATCGCGTTGCATGTACTCATTAATTATTTCATAACCTGTTGGGTGCTTTTGATGATTTTTAATCGATTCGGAATGGAGATTCAGTTCATCTTCATTCACAACAGATTGCAATGTTTTCACATTAGGCATTCCTTGAAAACCGTATTCACTCATGAAGCGACCGACCTTTTTTTTGTAAACTTCAAAAGGTTCTTTTCCCCACCAAACTCCCCAATAATGAGAGTCGCCTTGAAGTAGACTTTCTTTTCTTCCCCAACCTATAGAAGGCGATGACGACCAATATCGATTTTCGGTTTTAGGAAGCAAACTGTCTAATGTCTTCGGTATGACTTCGTGAAATAATTTTTTATAATTCGACCAAACTTCAGTGGAATCTTTTTTCGAATAATTGTATTGTTTTTGCCAACCCCAATTGTGCCAACCTTCGTCAATTTCGTTATTGCCACACCACAATGCAATACACGGATGATTTTGTAGTCGAGACACATTATCAATGACTTCTTGTTTTACATTATCTAGAAAAGAACTACCGCCGGGATACATCGCACAAGCAAACATAAAATCGTGCCAAACAAGAATTCCATTTTTATCGCATTCGTCGTAAAAAGTATCGTCGGCATAGACTCCGCCACCCCAAACACGAAGCATATTCATATTGGCATCGACCGCATTTTGTACTATTTTTTGACAATCTGTATCTTTTGTTTTGGGCAAAAAACTATCCGTTGGAATGTAGTTAGCGCCTTTCATAAAAACGGGAACTCCATTTAATTTGAAGTAGAAACTAGTTCCGATTTTGTCTTTTTCTTGGACTAACTCGATGGTTCTCAAACCGATTTTTAGTGATTTTGAATCAATGAGAGTCAGACTTTTTGAAAGACTAATTTTAAAATCATACAAATGTGCTTCCCCCAAACCATTGGTCCACCACAATTGTGGATTCTGAATGGAATGATTCAATTTAAGTGTATTGAATCCTTTTTTCAAAACCACTTCTTGCGAATCATTATTTAAATTGACTTTGAATTTACCTTCCACACCTGCATTAATTTGAACTAAAAATTCCAATTCAGCCAACTCTTTTGTCAATAGTTTCTGATTGTATTTAACAAAAGAAATAGAAGCCGAATTCGAAAATTGCAAACTTACTTTTTTCCAAATTCCACAAGTGACAAATCGCGGACCCCAATCCCAGCCAAATTGATACTGCGCTTTTCTGACAAATACTTTTTCATCGCCAGGTAACACATAAGATAACTTTTTCGCCTCTTCTTTTGCTTTTTTTACTGAAGAAAAAAACTCGACACGCAACACATTTTTACCGACTTTTAATAACTTTTTTACTTCTATTTTCCATGTACGAAACATATTATTGGCCGATAGAATTTTGGAATTATTAAGATAAACAATTGCATCTGTATCCAATCCGTCAAATTGTAGAAGTATGTTTTGATTGTCTATTTCATTTTTTGTAATCGAAAAACTCGTTTGATATTCCCAATTTTCCTCTTCAATCCATTGCAGTTTTTTTTCATTGGCACCAAAAAAAGGGTCAGGAATGAGATTGTTCTTTAATAAATCGGTGTGAACAGTTCCTGGAATTGTAGCTGACAACCATTTATTTTCACCTAATTTGGAAAACTGCCATTGCTCTGAAGATAAATCTCTCTCCGATTTTTGACCCGAAACCCAATTGCTGATTAGGAATAAAATCAACCAAACAAGTCTTTTGTAATGCATCATGATGACGGTTTTAATTTTGATACTAATACTTTGATTTCGGTCGGATTTGGACTTTCACTATCGTCAGTAATTGCTGAAGAATGATAGAAAAGCGCATTCGTTTTTTTCATAATGAATTCGATGTTGGTTGACCGCAATCCACCGCCAGGCATAATGATGATTCTGTTGTTGGCTTTTCGAACCAATTCCGATAAAACAGCAACTCCATCAACAACATTTTGGGCTTGACCAGAAGTTAATAGTGTTGTAAAACCGCAATCTATAACATCTTCTAATGATTGAAACACATCTGAAACTTCATCAAAAGCGCGATGAAATGTGCACGGCAACGGATGAGCTAACTCAACTAATTCTTTGTTTTTTTCTATATCAATCTGATTGTTTTCATTTAAAGTTCCGAATACAAAACCATCTACTTGGAGCTCTTTAAATGCTAAAATTGTAGTTTTCATCTGCAGAAATTCGGCATCTGAATAAACAAAATTTCCACCTCTTGGTCGAATCATGACATACAAATCGATGGATACATTAGCTCGTACTTGTTTCACAATTTCAATCGTTGGAGAAATTCCACCGACTTTCATTACACCACATAATTCAACCCTATTGGCACCGTTTTGTTGAGCAATTAAAGCAGCATCGGCAGTAAAACAAGCGATTTCTAATTGGTGTTTTGCAATCATTTTTATATTATTTCATAAAGAAATCCGAATCGATTAATTTATTTCCTGAAGCATCATTCACTGCATAATTAAAACCACCTTGTACACAATACGCACCGTATTCGCCTTTTTTGTTGAGCGCAATGAAACCTACTTGAATGTCTTTTAAGTTCTTATTTCTATTGTTGGTCAATTTTACAATGCGAGCTACGGCTTCTTCACAGGCTTTTTGAGGCGACCTTCCGTGACGCATGAGTTCGACTACCAAATGACAACCTGCAATGCGGATAACTTCTTCACCGTGACCCGTTGCTGTTGCGGCTCCGATTTCGTTATCTACATACAAACCCGCTCCAATAATGGGCGAATCACCTACTCGTCCATGCATTTTGAATGCCATTCCGCTCGTGGTACAAGCGCCCGATAAATTTCCGAAACTATCCAAAGCAATCATGCCTATAGTATCGTGATTTTCAATATTGGCTTTAGGTGAATATTCACTTTTTTTCAGCCATTCTTTCCATTCTTTTTCAGAAGCTTCAACCAATAAGTTTTCTTTTTTGAACCCTTGTGAAAGTGCAAATTGAAGCGCTCCATCGCCCACTAACATAACGTGTGGTGTTTTTTCCATTACAGCACGTGCCACAGAGATTGGATGTTTGATGTGTTCCAAACACGCCACTGAACCAATATTGGAAAATTCATCCATAATACAGGCATCAAGTGTGACTTTTCCATCGCGATCAGGTCGCCCGCCATAACCTACGCTGCGCTCGTTGGGATCGCCTTCCGGAATTTTAACACCCGCTTCAACAGCATCCAAGGCGCGACCGTTATTTTTTAGAATTTCCCATGCTGCACCATTGGCCTGTACGCCAAAATTCCACGTTGAAAGCACTATGGGTTTATTGACTTTATCAGTTATTGAAACCTGTTCATCGTCTTTGGATTTAAAGGAATTCAAGGCTATAGCTATTGAACCTACAGCTGCCGTTTTTATAAAATTTCTTCTGTTTGACATTGCTTCTTTTTTAGTCGTTATTGAACACCTATTTCATCAACAAAAAGCCACGATTGCGAACCTGCTCCGGGAAAACCATCGGCAATTATTCCATTATTTAGGGCGATAACTTTGACAAATTGGACATTTTGAATTGGGAAATTCAGTATAATTTCTCCTTTTTCCGATTTTATTTCTTCGGATGAAACCAATTTCAGTGATTGGAAATTTTGTCCATCAACCGACGTCAAAATTTCAATGGATTTTGGGTAGTAAATCCAACTGCCTTCGTTGGACAATACACTTACTGAAACGGAATGGATGTTTTCTTTTTTACCCAAATCGACTGTTGCAATGGCATCTTTTCCCCAGAAACCCAGCCAATCGCGCCCAAATTTGGTTCGGTTACCTATCATTCCATCTACTAAAGTAAAAGCGCCACCAATGGAATAATTTTCGTGCGGTTGATGAACTAATTGTATTTTTTTTCCTGTTGCTTTATTGAGGTAAAAAGTTTGTTCAACTGTAGCGCTTTTTTGTTTTGATCCTTCAAAATAAGCTGCTTTAATGGTTTGATCCGTGTTGATTTCAATTGGGTTTGAATACGAAAGTGACTGAATTGTTGGATTGCTACCATCGGTTGTATACTTGATTTTACTCGAATCATTAGCCGATTTCAAAGTAAAAGCAATTCCGTTTCCAGATTGCGATGGACTCACTTGAGTAGTCACTTCAAAAATGGATTTACTGTAATTGATGTTCTTTTTTTCTAATAAAGAAAATTGTTGAATCATCCTGTTTTGAAACTCTTTGTACTGTTCGGGTTTGGATGTTCCCCAAAGCACTTCAGACAACGCCATAATCCGCGGAAAAATCATGTATTCAACGTGCTGCGGAGTTTCGATGTATTCCGTCCAAAGATTGGCTTGAGCGCCGAGAATGTACTTACTTTCTTCGAAAGAAAGTTCTTTTGGTGTAGGGTTGAACGAATATACTTTTTCGACTGGAGTATAACCACCAATTGCTAGAGGTTCATTTTTAGGTTCACCTTGATAATGATCAAAATAACAATGCGAACCAGGTGACATTACCACATAATGCTTTTGTCTGGCAGCTGCGATTCCACCTTCGGTTCCGCGCCAACTCATAACAGCAGCGTTGGGAGCCAATCCGCCTTCGAGAATTTCGTCCCAACCGATGATTTTTCGGCCTTTACTGTTTACAAATTTTTCGATTCGCTGTACAAAATAGCTTTGCAATTCGTGTTCGTCTTTAAGGCCTTTTTCTTTGATTAGGTTTTGACAATGCGAACAGTTTTTCCAACGTGTTTTCGGGCATTCGTCGCCACCCACATGAATGTATTGAGAAGGAAAAAGCGCAATAACTTCGGTTAAAACATCTTCTAAAAAAGCAAAAGTTTCTTCTTTGGGACAAAAAACATCGTCTAAAACGCCCCATTGTTTGGCCACTTCAATTGGTTTTCCTGTACATGAAAACTGGGGAAAAGCCGAAAGAACCGCTTGTGCATGACCTGGCATTTCGATTTCAGGAACGATGGTAATGTGTCGTTCATTCGCGTAAGCAACAATTTCTTTAATCTCAGCTTGAGTGTAAAAACCACCGTATTTTTTGTCGTCGTATTTTTGATCGTTGTAATGACCTACCATCGAACCGTTACGCCACGCACCTACTTCGGTCAGTTTTGGGTATTTTTTGATTTCGATACGCCAACCTTGATCATCGGTAAGATGCCAATGAAAGGTATTCATTTTGTACATCGCCAAATAGTCAATGTACTTTTTGACGAACTCTTTTGGAAAAAAATGCCGTGCACAATCAAGATGCATTCCGCGCCAACTGTATTTGGGTTTATCAATAATTTCAACAAAAGGCAACTTAATTTCGGTTTGATTTGTAATGGGAAGCATTTGCAACAACGATTGAATTCCGTAGAAAATTCCTTTACTATCTGCCGCTTGAATTTGAATTAAATTATCATTTATAGAAAGATTGTATTGCTCTTTATCGTAGTTCTCATTTGCTGGTTTGATCAAATTCAGATTGATTACTGATGGCGATTTGGAAGCAGAAACCAACTTCAAATTCAGTCCTGCTAGTTGTGCAATACTTTTTTGAAGAAATTGCCCTTCGAATGATTTGGGATTGGCTTGAATGACCGTTTCTTTGGTCAAAACGAAAACGCCGTCTCTCGTTTTGGACATTTTAGGTTGAGGAATGATTGGCAATTGCGCTTGAGAGAAACCCAAATTAAAAACCAATACAAAAAGTAGGAAATAGTTTCTTGTCATGAATTAGGTTGTTTGTACAGGCTAAATTTAAGTAAAAAACAATAAAAAAGCCTCACAAATTAATGCAAGGCTTTGTATTTATTTAAGAAGATGAATTACTTAGTAGCTTCACCTTTGAATTTACCGTTTTCATCGTACATCGCCATACATTTAGCTTTGTCTTCAGCAGAACAACCCAAAGAGTCGCACATTTTAGCGCATTCATCTTTGGTCATTGAAGCACATTTGCTCATGTCACATTTCCCAACCATAGCAGTTGTTGCATCGCCTTTCATGTGTGCACAATCTGACTTAGTACATCCTTTTGCTTCACACTCTTCTTTTGACATTGATGAACATTGCTCCGTTGCTGCACAACAAGAAGCTTTAGTTGCAGCTTCTACGTGATCACCACCCAAGATTGGAGCAATTACCAATCCGATCAAACACGTTAACTTGATTAAGATGTTCATAGATGGACCTGAAGTATCTTTGAATGGATCTCCAACTGTATCTCCAGTTACGGCAGCTTTGTGAGCATCAGAACCTTTGTACGTCATTTCACCGTTGATTTCAACACCCGCTTCGAATGATTTTTTAGCGTTATCCCAAGCACCACCTGCGTTGTTTTGGAATACAGCCCAAAGTACACCCGAAACGGTAACTCCGGCCATATAACCACCCAACATTTCAGCGATTAATTGGTTGTTATCAGCATAAACTAATTTACCTAAAAGTACAATTGCAATTGGGAAACCGATGGTTAAAACTCCAGGCAACATCATTTCACGTAATGCAGCTTTTGTAGAAATTTCAACACATTTTCCGTATTCAGGTTTACCAGTTCCTTCCATAATACCTGGAATTTCTTTGAACTGACGACGTACTTCGTATACCATGTCCATCGCAGCTTTACCCACTGAGTTCATTGCTAATGCAGAGAACACTACTGGAATCATACCTCCAACAAACAACATTGCCAATACTGGAGCTTTGAAGATGTTGATACCGTCAATTCCTGTAAATGTTACATAAGCAGCAAATAAAGCCAATGAAGTTAACGCAGCAGAAGCGATAGCAAAACCTTTTCCTGTTGCAGCAGTTGTATTTCCTACTGAATCCAAAATATCGGTACGCGTACGAACTTCTTTTGGTAATTCACTCATTTCAGCGATACCACCAGCATTATCAGAGATTGGTCCGAAAGCGTCGATTGCTAATTGCATAGCCGTTGTAGCCATCATAGCAGAAGCTGCTAAAGCTACACCGTAGAAACCAGCAAATGCATACGAAGCCCAAATTGCACCAGCAAACAACAATACTGTTGGGAAAGTAGAAATCATACCTGTTGCTAAACCAGCGATTACGTTAGTTCCGGCACCAGTTGATGATTTTTGTACAATTGCCAAAACTGGCTTTGTACCTAAACCTGTATAATATTCAGTTACAGATGAAATAACTCCACCTACTACTAAACCTACGATTGTTGCATAGAATACTCTCATTGAAGAGATTTCTTTTAAACCTTCTCCGTAGAATTCCATTTGCATTACTTCTGGCAACATGTATTTTACTAATCCAAAACAAGCAACAGCAGTTAAAGCGATAGAAACCCAGTTTCCAACGTTCAATGCACCTTGAACTTGTTTTTCTTTAGCATCGTCGCTTGATATTTTTACTAACATCGTTCCGATGATAGAGAATAAGATTCCGAAACCAGCAATAGCCATTGGTAATAAGATAGGTCCGATTCCGCCGAAACCTTTATCAACGATGTTACCACCCATATCTTTAATTACGTAGTTACCCAAAACCATCGCAGCCAAAACTGTTGCTACATACGAACCGAATAAATCGGCACCCATACCTGCAACGTCACCTACGTTATCACCTACGTTATCAGCAATAGTCGCTGGGTTACGTGGATCATCTTCAGGAATACCTGCTTCTACTTTACCTACTAAATCAGCACCAACGTCAGCAGCTTTAGTATAAATACCACCACCAACACGAGCGAATAATGCAATAGACTCAGCTCCTAAAGAGAAACCAGCTAATGTTTCAAGAACAACGGTCATTGCCTCAGTATCTTTCCAAACACCACCCGAAAGGATGTTAAAGAAGATAATGAAAAATGCAGTTAAACCTAAAACGGCTAAACCAGCAACGCCCAATCCCATAACTGTTCCACCACCAAAAGATACTTTTAAAGCTTGTGGTAAACTACTACGAGCAGCCTGTGTTGTTCTAACATTTGTTTTTGTAGCGATTTTCATACCGATATTACCAGCGTAAGCTGAAAATAACGCTCCAAAAATGAAAGCAACAACTATTAATAAATGTGTTTTAACTCCTGGAAGAAAAGTAATTCCAGCTAAAACAACACTTGCAATAATTACGAAGATTGCTAATAATCTGTACTCTGCTTTAAGGAAAGCCAATGCTCCTTCGTAGATGTAATCTGAAATCTCTTTCATTTTACCATCACCTGCATCTTGCTTTAACACCCAAGCTCTTTTGGCAGCCATAAAAGCTAGCCCAATGATTGCCATAACTATTGGCACATAAATCATAAATGAATCCATAAGGTTAATTTTTGTTCTTAATTTATCGGGTGCAAAAATAACAAAATTTTAAGAACTATAACAACTAGATTGATTTTATAAAAATAAATATGCTAAATTTGTATAGCTACTGTATTATAAATCTATAACTTAAATCATTAAAATTGCTTAACACTATGAAAAGACTACAATTATTTTCGGCAAATTCAATCAACACCGACATCGGATTATTACTATTTAGAGTGGTAATGGGAGCTTTAATGGCTTGCTACGGATTACAAAAATTGACTCATTTTCAAGAAATGGCTGCTTCTGATTTCTGGATGAAGGAAGTTAGTTTTTTAGGAATGAATGGTGCCTTCCCTTTGGGATTAACTGTATTTGCGGAATTTTTCTGCAGTTTGCTTTTGATTGTCGGGTTGTTTACTCGATTGAGTTTGATTCCGCTATTGATTTGTATGGCGTACATCTTTTTGGTGGTATTCCCATTTTCGATGGTGATGCACAACGACAACGGTTTTGAACTGAACAGTTCATTCATCTATTTTATATTGTACTTGGCGTTGTTTTTTACTGGTCCGGGAAAATACAGTTTAGATTATAAATTACTGAAAAAGCACTAATACATTTTTTGATACAATTTAAGTCTCAACATTCAGTGTTCTCGATTGAACATTCCAATTTTAAACAAGGAATATTCAACTTGGAATTTTGAATGTTGATTTGTTTTAGAGGATTCGACTAAATCTTATTCCTTTTTTTAAGATAGTAATGCCAAATGGTAAACGAAGCAAAAGTGCGGTACGGTTTCCAATTGTCAGAAACGGTTTGCATGTCTTCGTGGGTTTGGCAGTTGTACAATTCTTTGAGTGTATTTTTGATGGCTATATCGCCAAGCGGAACAATATCGGGTGATTGAAGGCAAAACATTAAATACACTTCGATACTCCAATTTCCGACGCCTTTTATCGTGATGAGTTCGGCGCGAATTTCTTCTTCGGATTTGGTTGGATAGCTTTCGAAATTAATTTGGCCGGAAAGAACTTTATCAGCTAAATCTTTTAAATAGATGATTTTCTGACGCGAAACACCGCAACTTCGCAAGTCTTCATCGGAGCAGTTCAGAATGTTTTCGGGAGTGATATTTTTTAGTTTGTTTTGGATTTTGACGTAACATGCTTTGGCTGATTCGATGGACACTTGTTGTTCTAAAATAATGTGACACATAGAAGCAAAACCTTCGTCGCGTTTTTGAATGATGGGATGACCGAAAGTAGTTATTATATGTTTTAAAACTGTATCTTTTGCAATCAAAAAATCAATAGTGTGTTGCATACATAATAGTACTTCAAAATTCGTTATTCAGTGTTCGTTGTTCAAACTTCAAAAATGTTGAATGTTGAATAACGAGCAACGAATTTTGAAATAAGTTTAGGTTCTGATTTACCTTTATTTTAGCCCTGATAGCAATGGAAAGCCCGCAAGGCCAAAAAAGTAGTTTTTGTTGACTTGCAGAAGCGACCAACGGAAGCTTTTGAAAGGCTTAGAAAAACACTTTTTGGACTGAGGACTTGTAATGGATAGCAGGAAATAGCTTCAGATTACTTCGTCATTACTCCTCGCAATGACTAGAAGTAGAATCCAAAAGAACCTTTTACTGTAAAATTATTGGTGTCTGGAACGTCTCTGTAATTGCCTCTCCAACTGCAATCGATGCGGAATACTTTGAAAATATTTCCGATTCCGGCGCTGTATTCCCAATACGGTTTTTCGGGTGAAATGTAAGTCAACCCAGAAGCATTGAGCAATCTGTTTTCTTCCGAAGTGGTTCCGTATACCGTTTTAATTCCGATGATTTCCCTCCAATTCAGTTTTCTCAAATACGGTACGCGGGCAAAAAGTTTTCCTTGAAAGTTGTGCGTCCATTGCAAAGTAGCGTATTCATCGGTCACAAACTCGTAAAAATTAAGGTTGTTGAACGTGTTTTCTATGGTGAAATAGGTTTGGTTTCCAGGCACGACACTCATCAAACCGAGTGGCACTTTCCCGAATGTTTTCCCTAATTCCATGATTAAATTGGTTCGCCCAATTGGACCGATTAGCAACGGTTGCTTGTAGTACAATTGAATTTTTTGGTAATCAAAATCGCTATTGGCTAATCCTTTGAAACCTTGACTGTAATTGACAAAAATGTGGCTGTACGGACTATCCACATACATTCGTTCTACACCGTAACCAATCGTTTTACGTTTGGGCATGAACTCGAGTTGCACATTGAATTCAGCTTGTTTGACTTCACTTTTCGTAATGGTTCGCGCTTCGTCAACAAAATAATCCAACTTGAAGGTATCAGAGGCCGATTCTAAAGTTCGGTACGTTACACCGGTTTGAATAGTAAAATTTTTAATCGGCTCTATTTCGGCTGAGAAATTAGTCAGATTGATGTTGGTCAATTTTCCATTATTTCCCGATGAGAACAAACTGGACGAAGCAAAACTTCGACCCAAAACATCGTTAGTTGTGGTTAAACTGGCACCGATTTGTTCTACGTCTCGTCGATTTCCTCCAGAGATGATGATTCGATTTTTCTTTTCAATCATCCATTTACCGGAAACGCCGTATTTGAATTTATTATCGTCAAAACCATAAGCTGTGTAGGCTTGAATACGCCATGGATCGTTGCGCCCGAAATAGGTTCGACCGCCCACTCTAACGCGGATTCCTTCCACTTCATTATAACCAAAAGTGGAGTAAATCGGACCATAATCGAAATTCTTAAACTCGATGTAACCACTTCCTAAAATGGACACTAAATTGTACAATTGCTTGAATTTCTTGACCGTTTTGAGTGTATCGAGCATTTTATAGATGCCTTCTTCGTCTTTGTTGAGTTTTTCGAATCGGTTTTGATTCCAGTATTCTTCATCTCGAGCATAAACGGAATTATCGATAAAGTTGACTTCTTCCTTATAGAATTTATCAGGCTTTTCTTCGTTGAATTTGTGGTTTTTGATGAGTGTGGTTCGTTTGCCATACACACCTTTTGATTCTTCTTTTTTACGCAAAGCAAAATCCGACATCATGTGATCGCGAGTAAGCAAGAAAACTGAATCATTCAACACTTCAAAATCTTGTTCGATGTAAATTTCTTTCACCCAGTTGATATTGGCGCTTTTGGTCACTGCCATACTGATGTTTTTGATGGCAAAAGTGGAGTCGTTTACCCAGAAGTTTCCTTTGAAAGTGAGTTCGTTTTTTCGACGCGGATAGAACAAAATGTTATAACACCATTTGTCGTCAATGTAAGCGCTATCGGACAACACATAATTGTACACATCGATTCCTGTTCGCGAAAGCGGACTTGTAAAACTTTTATCAAAGAACACCAAATAGTTATTATAGATGTCGTATTCATTGTATAAATCTTTAATAAAAGTATTAACCATATCGCCGTTTTCGAGACCAGAATTACGGTTGGCTTTCAGAATTTCTTTGACTTTATTTTTTTGATTATCACCATAAACATCTGAAATGGCCTCGTTTATAAAAATAGGCAAATAGGTTTTTCCGGTAACTTTAGAAGTATCAACTTTATCGAAGATGAATTCCATGCCTTTGAAAATTTTACTTTTCATAAAAGCACTGTCGATGGTATTCATATCAAATTCAACTTTCTCGTATTTCTCATACTGATACTGATTGAACATTTTGAGTCCGTTTTTGCGTCGACGTTCCCAAATTTTGCGTAAAATATCCAACGCTGGATTATTTTTTTTGGAAGTTTTCCCGGTGTAGATAACTACTTCTTTGAGCACTTCTTCTTCATTCAAAACTATTTTCATTTCGTAGGTTACCTTTTTGGTCAGAGGAACTTCTTTGGTAACATATCCCATAAAAGAAATTTCAATTGCGGTATAGTCTTTTTGAGATTCGAGGTAAAACCGACCGTCTTCGTTGCTCACGATTCCTTCACTCGATCCACTAAAAATAACATTAGCAAAAGGAACAGGTTCGTTTTTTTTATCTACTATGATTCCACTCACTTTGGTTTGAGAAAAGACAGTTGGTACAGCAAATAATAAAAATAGGATTTTAAAAATAGTATTTTTCGTCATAGTTGAAATAAAAAAGCCACCTACAAAAGTAGATGGCTCAAATATAATAGTTTCTATTATTTATACATTACTTTTTTCACTGCTTTAACAACATCTTCTGAATTCGGCAACCATTCTTTTAATAATGTTGGCGAATACGGTGCTGGAGTATCGGCAGTTGTGATTCGTTGTACTGGAGCATCAAGATAATCAAAAGCTCTTTCTTGAACCATATAGGTGATTTCTGAAGCCACACTAGCAAAAGGCCAAGCTTCTTCTAAAACCACTAAACGATTGGTTTTCTTCACTGAATTGATGATGGCATCGTAATCCATTGGGCGAACCGTTCTCAAATCTATGATTTCACACGAGATTCCTTCTTTAGCCAATTCATCAGCTGCAATGAAAGCTTCTTTAATGATTTTACCAAAAGAAACGATGGTTACATCAGAACCCTCTCTTTTTACATCGGCCACACCTATTGGTAGAATGTATTCACCATCTGGCACTTCACCTTTGTCACCATACATTTGTTCTGATTCCATGAAAATAACAGGATCATCATCACGGATGGCTGCTTTCAACAACCCTTTGGCATCATATGGAGTAGAAGGAACAATTACTTTTAAGCCTGGCGTGTTGGCGAACCAATTTTCAAAAGCTTGTGAGTGTGTTGCACCTAATTGACCTGCAGAAGCCGTTGGACCACGAAATACCATTGGCATTGGGAATTGTCCAGCCGACATTTGACGCATTTTGGCTGCATTATTGATGATTTGGTCAATTCCTACTAATGAGAAATTGAACGTCATGTATTCTACTATTGGACGACAACCATTCATTGCAGAACCTACTGCAATTCCAGCAAAACCTAATTCAGCAATTGGTGTATCGATTACTCTTTTGGGTCCGAATTCGTCTAACATACCTTTTGATGCTTTGTAGGCGCCATTGTATTCTGCAACTTCTTCACCCATTAAATATACTGACTCGTCGCGACGCATTTCTTCACTCATCGCTTCGGCAATCGCTTCTCTAAATTGTATCGTTCTCATATATTCTTATTATTTTGTCGTACTGAGCCTTTCGAAGGATCAATTTTGGAAAGCAAAAGTAAAAATTAAAAGTGATAAAAGAATTTTTTTAAGCGATTTTGTTGTTTGTTTTCATCAAAAATGAATTTTGTTTTTAACGAAAACGTTATAATTGACATCTATTTTCTATTCAAAAAAGTATTCCAAACCAAATCGAGCATAAAGGCTACCCGAATAAAAAGTTTTATAGTCACTGCTTTTTGTATATTCGGTGTTAAACGGAATATTGTCAATTTCAAATGTAACCGTACCATCTCCTAAATCGGTGATGAACGTCTGTATTGAATTAGGCGATATGTTTCTGGCATTTATTTGATTAATTGCATTGGTCTGTAGGTGATACAGCATCATTAATGTTTTTCTCTGGTAAGTTGCTTCAAAAGCAATCGCTAAGGGATTTATTTGATTAGTGTAAGTGTATGTGTTAGTAGGATATTGAGTTGTTTGCCCGTCTGCAAAAACGCTAAAATACTGCTCATTAATTAAATTGTTGTTTGAGTCGTAAGTACTAACAATTCGATCTGTATTTCCATCCGTTATGTTGTGCTCTTCAAGAAAAACACGGTTGTTATTTTGGTCCAAAACAATTTTAAAATTGGCAATATTTGAATAGGTTGCTCCGCCATCTGTGCTTCTGCTCCATTGTGAAAAAATAGTATCAGAAGTATGTGTAAAAGTATGCTTTTGAATGGTAGTGATTTGATTGGCTGTATTAAACGAATTTTGTCTCATCTCGACCAAATCATTGTTTGCGTTGTACTGATAATTAGACTGAGAAGTCAGACTACCATTAGAATAATTTGAAATTGTAGTTAGTTTATCATCAGAGTAAGTATATATAGAATTAGCCGTTTGTGAAGTAGCGAAAACTGTTGATAGTGAGTTCATAATTTTATTGTTCTCTAATGAATATTCAATTGTTCGAATAACATTTCCAGACAAATCATAGGATTTATGAACATAGTGACTAATTTGAATTGTATTGTCTTGATCTGACTCAATAGCTTCTTGATTTGAACACGATGAAACAACAACTAATAAAAGAATAAGCGGGAAATAATTTAAATTTTTCATAAAGCAATCTTGATTTAAGGTTATACTATAATAGACTACTTACTTTGAAAATGGTTGCCTGATAATTTTTTTAAAAAGACTCAAACCTCAACGAAATCGATATAATACTGCTATTTTTTAAAAAAATAGTATGCACGCATATAATTATTCGAAATATATTTTATACTTTTACGCTCAGAAAATTTTAATTCAATACACAATGAAAATATTAGTTTGCATCAGCCATGTTCCTGATACTACTTCCAAAATCAACTTTGTTAACGGTGATTCTGAATTTGACACTAATGGTGTTCAGTACGTAATCAATCCGAATGATGAATTTGGTTTAACACGAGCAGTTTGGTTTCAAGAACAACAAGGCGCTAAAGTAACTGTGGTAAATGTGGGTGGAGCCGATACTGAACCTACTTTAAGAAAAGCATTGGCCATTGGAGCCGACGATGCAATTCGTGTAAACGCAAATCCTACTGATGGATTTTATGTTGCTAAACAATTGGCAGAAGTCGTTAAAAATGGCGGATATGATTTAGTCATTTGCGGAAAAGAATCCTTAGACTACAATGGCGGAATGGTTCCTGGAATGTTAGCCGGTTTGTTGGGGTATAATTTTGTAAACTCATGTACCGAACTTACTATTGACGGAACATCAGCAAAAGCATCTCGTGAAATTGATGGCGGAAAAGAAGTAATTGCTGCTTCATTACCATTAATTGTTGGTGGACAAAAAGGATTAGTTGAAGAAAAAGATTTACGAATTCCAAACATGCGCGGAATCATGACAGCACGCACGAAAGCACTGAATGTAGTTGAACCAATTGGTGCTGACAATGCAACTAAAGCCGTGAAATTTGAAAAACCAGCTCCGAAATCGGCAGTGAAATTAGTTTCACCTGACAACTTAGACGAATTAATCAACTTACTTCACAACGAAGCAAAAGTGATCTAATTATCGAAGTCGAAAGTCAAAAGTCGAAAAGAAAGTTTCTTTTGACTTGTAACTTTACTTTGGGCTTAATTCTAAAATTTAAAATTCATAATTTAAAACAATAAATCATGTCATTATTAATATACGCAGAATCACAAGATGGAAAATTCAAAAAAGTAGCTTTTGAATTGGCATCTTATGCGAAAAAAGTAGCTGAATCAATGGGAACTACAGTAACAGCTGTGACAGTAAACCCTGGAAATGTTGCTGATTTAGCCAATTATGGTGTAAACAAAGTGTTGAAAGTAACCAACGATAAATTAGGTAACTTTAACGCTAAAGCTTATGCTGATGTAATTAAACAAGCAGCACAAAAAGAAGGAGCAAAAGTGATTGTACTTTCGTCTACAACCGACAGTTTGTATCTTGCTGGATTGGTTTCAGTTGGATTGGAAGCCGGATTTGCATCGAATGTTGTAGGATTGCCGCTAAGCACTTCTCCTTTTCAAGTAAAACGAAATGCATTTTCGAACAAAGCCTTTAACATTACTGAAATTTCAACTGATGTAAAAGTAATTTCATTAGCCAAAAACTCATTTGGTTTAGTAGAATCAACTTCATCATTAGCAGAAGAAGATTTTGCTCCTAGTTTAAACGATGCTGATTTTGCAGTAAAAGTAGAATCAATTGAAAAAACTACAGGAAAAGTAACAATTGCTGATGCTGATATCGTTGTTTCAGGCGGACGCGGATTAAAAGGTCCTGAAAACTGGGGAATGCTTGAAGAATTAGCCACAACACTTGGAGCGGCAACGGCTTGCTCAAAACCCGTTTCCGATTTAGGATGGCGTCCTCACAGCGAACACGTAGGTCAAACCGGAAAACCTGTAGCTACTAACTTGTATATTGCTATCGGAATTTCAGGAGCAATTCAACACATTGCTGGAATCAACTCTTCTAAAGTAAAAGTGGTAATCAATACTGATGCTGAAGCACCTTTTTTCAAAGTAGCTGATTACGGAATTGTAGGTGACGCTTTTGACATCGTTCCGAGGTTGACACAAAAATTAAAGGAATTCAAAGCGAACAACGGATAGTAAATTCCAAAAAACAAATCACAAATTACAAATAATCTCAAAATTCTAAATTTCAAATTCAAAATGCTTTTTGAAGTTTATTATTTGAAAAATTTGAATTTATTTGGGTTTTGTTTTTTTGAAATTGGAATTTCACGATTTGTTCTTAAAAATAAAACTAACTCAAACTTGATAAGCTATCTGAATTAATTTTTGGGTAGCTTATTTTTTTTGTTTTAAGAAGCGAAAGTTTTTTGTTACTTTGCAGTCATTATAAAAGACAGTCAATTAGAGCAGTATTTCTTTATCTTTCACATCTGATTTAACATAAAATGAGTTTAGTAAAACTTACCATAAAAGGAATTTCTTACAGCCAAACACAAAACGGTGCTTATGCACTTATTTTAAATGAAGTTGACGGTGAACGAAAATTACCTATAGTAATTGGCGCTTTTGAAGCGCAATCTATTGCCATTGCACTAGAAAAAGAGATCAAACCGCCACGTCCTTTAACACACGACCTTTTCAAAAGTTTTGCCGATCGATTTGATATCGTTGTCAAACAAGTCATCATTCACAAATTGGTGGATGGTGTGTTTTACTCTAGCATCATCTGTGAAAGAGACAAAATTGAAGAAATCATAGACGCTCGTACTTCGGATGCAATTGCCTTAGCATTACGATTCAGCGCTCCAATTTTTACATACAAAAATATATTGGACAAGGCTGGTATTTACCTCAACCCTAATTCACCTGAAACTGAAAATTCAGAAGATGAAAACGAAGGCGTTTTATCAACTCCAGAAACTTTTGGATTTGATAGTGGTCAAGGAAAATTAGACGAAGGTTATACCAAATTCAGTTTATCGGAATTACACGAATTGCTAGAAGGTGCAGTTCAAGACGAAGACTACGAAAAAGCAGCTAAAATCAGAGACGAAATATCGAAAAGAGAAAGTTAACAAAATGGATAATGGACAATGGATAATGGATAATTTCCAGCTAACCGAATAATTGTCAATTATCAATTATCAATTATCAATTGTTATGAAACAATACCACGATTTAGTTAAGCACGTTTTAGAAAACGGAACCCAAAAGGGCGACCGCACAGGAACTGGAACCAAGAGTGTTTTTGGATATCAAATGCGTTTTGATTTATCCGAAGGTTTTCCGATGGTAACTACTAAAAAATTACACTTAAAATCGATTATTTACGAACTACTTTGGTTCTTGAAAGGCGATACTAATATTGGGTATTTGAAAGAGAATGGTGTGAAAATCTGGGACGAATGGGCCGACGAAAATGGTGATTTGGGTCCGGTGTACGGTCATCAATGGCGAAATTGGAACAGCGAAGAAATTGATCAAATTACCGAATTAATCGACACATTAAAGAAAAACCCTAACAGCCGACGCATGTTGGTTTCGGCTTGGAATCCATCGGTTTTGCCTGACACGACTAAATCATTTGCAGAAAATGTAGCCAACGGAAAAGCCGCTTTGCCTCCATGCCATGCCTTTTTTCAGTTTTATGTTGCCGACGGAAAATTATCGTGTCAATTGTACCAACGAAGTGCCGATATTTTCTTGGGTGTTCCGTTCAACATTGCTTCATATGCCTTATTCACGATGATGATTGCACAGGTGTGTGACCTACAAGTTGGTGAGTTCATTCACACTTTTGGTGACGCACACATCTACAACAATCATTTTGAACAAGTAGAATTACAATTGTCGCGCGAACCCAAGCCATTACCCAAAATGATTTTAAATCCGAATGTAAAAAACATCTTTGATTTTACTTTTGAGGATTTCACTTTAGAAGGTTACGAACCACATCCACATATTAAAGGAGCTGTAGCAGTATAAATTTTCTATGAAAAAATTTCTCTTTTTTTATCTGATTTTCACTTCAGTGCTTGTTGGACAAGAATCCAACGATAAAATTATTTATTTGGATTCTCTAAAAAAGGAAACATCAAAAGAGAATCATGTATTTTACCGATTAGTAAAAGACTATTTTCTCAACAAACCAGAGTATGAGATCAAAGAGTATTACAAATCAGGGGCACTAAAAGGCGAAGGACTTTCCCAGACTAGAGACAAAATCTCATACCGATCAAAATGGATTTCATATCACGAAAACGGAAATAAAGAGTCCATTACCAATTATGTAAATGGTCGCCCTTCCGGAAGCATTGAGCAATGGTATGAAAATGGCAACAAGAGAATGATTGGTGAATACATCGCCAAAAGTGACGACAAACTTGAATATGATTTAAAGGTTTTACAATTTTGGAATTCAAAAAACGTACAAACTGTGGTTGATGGAAATGGTGAATATGATGAAGTTGAAACGTACTCCATTGCTTCAGGTAAGGTTAAAAATGGCTGGAAAGAGGGTGAATGGAAAGGAAGACATCCAATGTTGAAGTACACATTTGTTGAAATATACAAAGACACTAAACTAATCTCAGGCAAAAGCATTGACACACTCAACAATGAGTACAATTATGAAAAAGTTTTTCTTCCTCCAAGACCTAAAAAAGGAATTGACCATTTTTATAAATACATAGCAAAAAAATTCAGAATTCCCAAAAAATATGGTTACATAGACGGAAAAATTATTCTAGATTTTGTGATTGATAAAGACGGAAGCATCACTAATGTGCGTATATTAAAAGGAATGAATGATGAATACAACAATGAAGCCATCCGATTAATTAGTGAATATCCTGACTGGGGCGTGGGAGAATTGAGAGGAATCAAAGTGAAAACGAGCTATTCCATCCCAATATCATTTACATCAGATTAGTAAGAATTAAATCAATTTCTATTCCTCTTTGATGTCTCGACATTTAAAAATAATCATTCATTTAATTTGTGTAGGTAGTTTTTATTTTTACCTTTGCACACGAATTAGGAAAATCCTTTTTCATACATAATAATCATTTAAATAATATTGGAATGTATTTAACTAAAGAAACAAAAGCTGAAATCTTCGCTAAACACGCAGGTAAAGCTGAAAACACTGGTTCTGCTGAAGGGCAAATCGCATTGTTCACATTCAGAATCACTCACCTTACTGAACACTTGAAAAAAAATCGTCACGATTACAACACTGAGCGTTCATTAGTACTTTTAGTAGGTAAAAGAAGAAGTCTTCTTGACTACTTGAAGAAAAAAGACATTAACAGATATCGTGAGATTATCAAAGAATTAGGTATTAGAAAATAATACATATCTAAAGAGGTGCTTGCGCGCCTCTTTTTGTTTTAAAATAAAGAAGAAAAGTTTCGGTTTTTCATTGGGTTACAAACAACTACACACAACAACACAACTAACCTAATTGTTTAACAGAATTAAATTTTATGATTCCAAAAGTAACCCAAGAAACAATCGATTTAGGTGATGGAAGAACCATCCTAATCGAAACAGGTAAATTAGCCAAACAAGCAGATGGTTCAGTTGTAGTTCGTTTAGGCGACTGTATGCTTTTAGCAACAGCAGTATCCGCAAGAACATCAAACCCTGGTGTTGACTTTTTACCTTTAACGGTAGATTACCGTGAAAAATTTGCCGCTGCAGGTCGTTTTCCTGGCGGATTTTTCAAAAGAGAAGCACGTCCGAGTGACAGTGAAGTATTGACTATGCGTTTAGTAGACCGTGTTTTGCGTCCGCTTTTCCCAGATGATTACCATGCTGAAACTCAAGTGATGATTCAATTAATGTCGCACGACGAAAACGTAATGCCTGATGCGCTTGCAGGTTTAGCAGCATCAGCAGCATTAGCAGTTTCCGACATTCCTTTTTACAACTTAATTTCCGAAGTACGTGTTGCACGTATAGACGGAAAATTTGTAATTAACCCAAGCAGAGCACAATTAGAATTATCAGACATCGACATGATGATTGGCGCTTCTTTAGACTCAGTAGCTATGGTTGAAGGTGAAATGAAAGAAATTTCAGAAGCTGAAATGGTAGAAGCAATTAAATTTGCTCACGAAGCCATTAAAGTTCAAATTCACGCTCAATTACGACTTCAAGAAGCTTTCGGAAAAAAAGAAATCCGTACTTATGAAGGAGAAGTTGAAGACGAAGAAGTATACAAAAAAGTAAAAGCTGCAGGTTACGACAAATGCTATGCAATTGCTCAAGAAGCTTCAGGAAAAAGTGAAAGAGGCGAAAAATTTGCCGCTGTAAAAGAAGAATGTAAAGCGTTGTTTACTGAAGAAGAATACGCAGAAAACAGTGACTTAGCTGGATTAGTAGGAAAATATTTCTACAAAACTAATAAAGAAGCAGTTCGTAATGTAATTCTTGAAAAAGGCATTCGTTTAGACGGAAGAAAAACAACCGAAATCAGACCAATTTGGTGCGAAATTGACTATTTACCTTCTGTTCACGGTTCGTCTTTATTTACACGTGGTGAAACTCAAGCTTTGGCTACTGTAACTCTTGGAACTTCAAGAGAAGCTAACCAAATCGATTCACCATCAGAACAAGGAGAAGAAAAATTCTACTTACATTATAATTTTCCACCCTTTTCAACGGGCGAAGCTAAACCTTTAAGAGGAACTTCACGTAGAGAAGTGGGTCACGGAAACTTAGCACAACGTGCGTTAAAAAACATGATTCCTGCTGATTGTCCTTACACCATTCGTGTTGTTTCTGAAGTATTAGAATCAAATGGTTCGTCATCAATGGCAACGGTTTGTGCTGGTACAATGGCGTTAATGGATGCTGGTGTTCAAATGACAAAACCCGTTTCAGGTATAGCAATGGGATTAATCACAGATGGTCAAAAATTTGCTGTTCTTTCTGATATCTTAGGAGATGAAGATCACTTAGGTGATATGGACTTTAAAGTAACAGGAACTGCTGACGGAATTACCGCTTGTCAAATGGACATCAAAATTGATGGTTTGCGTTACGATATAATGGAGCAAGCATTAAATCAAGCTCGCGAAGGTAGATTGCATATTCTAGGCAAACTTACTGAAACGATTGCTACTCCAAGAGCAGATGTTAAAAAACACGCTCCAAAAATCATTACTAGAACTATCCCTGGAAACTTCATCGGTGCTTTAATCGGCCCAGGTGGAAAAGTAATACAAGAATTACAAAAAGCTACAGGAACAACGATTGTTATTAACGAAGTAGACGAGCAAGGTGTTGTTGAAATTTTAGGAACTGATCCAGACGGAATTGCAGCAGTATTAGCTAAAATCGATTCGATTATTTTCAAACCTGTAATGGGTGAATCATACGAAGTAAAAGTAATAAAAATGCTCGATTTTGGAGCTGTTGTAGAATATACACAAGCACCTGGAAACGAAGTATTACTTCACGTATCGGAATTAGCATGGGAACGTACAGAAAACGTTGCTGATGTGGTGAAAATGGGCGACGTATTTATGGTGAAATACTTAGGTGTTGACCCTAAAACAAGAAAAGAAAAAGTGTCGAAAAAAGCACTTCTTCCACGTCCTCCAAGAGAAGAGAAAAAAGACGCTCCACAAGGTTAATTAATCTATAATTAATTCATAAAAAACCCTGATTTGAAATTTCAAATCAGGGTTTTTGTTTTTTTCATCAATCAAAGCAACCTTTTTGAATTTATTCACACTATAAAATATAAACAAAAAAGATTGCTATGAAAAAGATCAACTTAAATATTCTATTAGGAACACTATTGCTTTTGTTTTCTATAAGCAGTTGTACCGATTTAGACGACAATGAGGTTGTCGACTTAACAAGAGAAACCATAACAAAAGATTCGGAATTGTTCGGTTTATTAGAATCGGTAGTCAATCGAGGAGATGATCCAATTGAAAACACCGTTTGCATTGACTTCATTTATCCGTTTAAGGTATTCATATATGATGCAAATCTGGTTCCACAAGGCGAAGTCATTCTGGGTGGAGACGGTCAATTTAGTGCCTTTTTAGCTCAGTTGCCTGCCAATCAATCCATCAGCATCAGTTATCCACTTGAGACCACATTATCAGACGGCACTATTTTCAGCGTAACTAATAATGCTGAATTAAAAATTGCTATCGATTCTTGTTCAAGAGAAGACATCATTAGTTATTGCAGTGGTTTATTTGGAATTCCTCAAGGAACATGTGTGTGGGAAATTCCCTATATCGAAGGAGCAAACAATGACTTTGCTGGAGCAGTATTCACAGCAGATGCAACAGGAACTATTACACTTTATCATCACAACGCAACTTATGATGGCACTTGGATATTTTTATTTTTAAATGATGAACTGCATTTAAACATTAATCTTGAAGGAACATCCACAACAGTGCAAAATTGGAACTATAACTTTAAAATCATTTCATTCACCGGTGAAACGATGGGACTTCAAACGCCTACTTTTTCGAGAACTTTAGTAAAAAAATGTTCGAGTACACAACTCTACACTATCGGTCAAACTGGCCCAAGTGGTGGAATTATAGCATATGATAAAGGAGAATTTACCAACGGTTGGCGTTATATCGAAGTAGCACAAGACGATTTAATTATTGAAGAATGGGGTTGTTTGAACGGCGAAATTATTGATGCTGATTACGAGGAAATCGGAACTGGATATCAAAACTCAGTAGCTGTAACAAACTTTCACAACAATCTAACCAACTATTTCACCAATCCAAGTGTGTGTAGTAGTTTGAGCAACGGTACTGTTTCTAGTAAAACTGCAATCCAATTAGTAATTAACTCAAAGGATGATTGGTTTGTTCCGTCTATGTTGGAATTACTCCTACTCTACGACAATCTTAAAAGTGTCGGCTTGGGTAATTTTAGCGATGAATTATACTGGAGTTCTTCCGAAGAATCCGTTTCAAGTGCAAAATGCATTAACTTTAGCAATGGAGAAATGTCTGCTCTATATAAAAATTCACCTTCGATTAAAACAAGACCAATTCGGTATTTTTAAAATAACTTCATTTGAATTTAGAGGAAATCATACAAGGTTGTAAAAAAAATAGTTTAGTGCATCAAAAGGCGCTTTACAATCTCTATGGGAAAAATCTATATCAATTAAGTCTGAAATATTGTACCTCAGCAGAGGAAGCTGAAGACAATTTACATGATGCCTTTATCGAAATTCTATCAAATTGTAATCGTTTTGAAAACAAAGGCTCATTTGAAGGTTGGATGAAACGAATCACCATCAACAAAGCCATTACTAAATTCAAATCATCAATCAACACCACAACACTTGATTCAACGATATATCCTCTAATCAATACCGAAATAGAAATTGACACCGAAACTATTTCATTGGATTATTTGTTGAAATTAATTCAAGAATTGCCTAATCAATACCGTTTGGTATTTAATTTATACGAACTAGACGATTACAGTCATAAGGAAATTTCAGAAATGCTTGGAATTTCTGAAGGAACATCAAAATCAAATTTACACAAGGCAAAATTGATCCTAAAAAACAAACTAACCGAAAACACTCCTAGAAAATATAAAAATGGAATCTAAAAAAGACATAGGGAAATTTTTCAGGGAAAATCTAGACCAACTGGATGTCGCTCCTTCGGCAATGGTTTGGGATGGAATTGAGGAAGAATTAAAAGAAAAAAAGAAAAAAAGACCGTTCTTCATCTGGTTTTTTATAGCTGCTTTTATTGGTGGTTCATTATGTACTTATACTATTTTGCATTTGGATAGTGTGCCTAATTTTAATTCTACCGATGATAAAAACTCAAGTCCACAAGAAACCATAAAAAATTCAAACGATATAACTACAACTGATTACAATAGCAACAAACAAAAAAATCCAAAAAACACTATTGATTCATCCATAGGCTCAACTTCTAATAAAATTGAATCCGCAACCAATACTAATTCGAAAAACACAGCATCAAGTTCCGCCGCATCAACGACAGTAACTTCTGAAAAAAATAGTGAAAGAATTCACAAGAATTCGAAATCAAAAAATAGAACAAACAAAAACCAAAACATCGCTTTTAATTCTAAGAAAACAAAACAGAAACAGAATCTAAATTCTAAAACAACTTCATATCACCCGCTAAATCAGTTGGCTTCAGTTGAAAATTCATCAGAAAAAAACTCAGAAAAAAACGTTTTAGACACAGAGAAAACAAACCTTCAATCGATTACAGAAACAAAACCTAACCCAACAGCAATTGATTCATTACAAAAGAAAAACAATACCTTGACTGAAAAAGAAAAGTCGCTGAATGAAACAAAAAAAGACAGTGTTCCTGAACTGCCCAAGGAAAAAGAGTACAACATCATAATCGCACCTTATTACGGTTATTCTTATGCAGGGAAATTTGGAGGCGGAAATTCGTTATCAACACAGTATAACGTTTTGGATGAAGGAGGAAAAGTAGCTCAAAATTTTGGTGTAGTAGTCCGCTGGATGGGAACAGAAAAAATCGGAATCCAAACCGGAATTGGAATGGTACAAACCAATCGATTTACGGAAGTAGAAAAAAACGACATCTTTTTTAGCAACAATACTAATTTAGAATTAGACAATCCTTTGGTAAATTATTCGACAGCGCTACAAAACGATCAAAAAGTAAAATTCTATGAAGAAAATAGCTACATTGAAGTTCCTATTGAAGTATATTATGTCCTGTCTAATAAAAAATTTGGGTTAGCAAGTTCTTTTGGCGTGAGTCTATTCCTTTTGAATAAAAACGATGTTTATTTGGAATCGGAGAATCTTAGCAAATTTAAAATTGGCACTTCAAAAAACAGCGCAGCACAAAGTTTTGTCATCAACACTAAACTGAATTTATTTTACAATCTTTCAAAAAGAATTCAATTGGATGTATATCCCGAATTTCAATTTCAAATCATGAGTCATAAAAACGTTTCAAGTTTTTACCCTTATTACCTATCATTAAAAGCCGGAATCAGTTATAAATTGTAATTTCATTATTTTCTGTTTGTTAGTCAACCCCAACTTTATTGCTAAAGCTGGGGTTTTTTCTATTATATTTTACCCATCTTATTTAAATGACGGAAATGAGAAACCATCATCTCAAATAACGTTTTGTGATGATAGGGCAATTTATATTCTCGGGTAGTTTCTTGAATTAATTGATTGATTTCCGAATAATTAGTATGACAAATACCTGGAAATAAATGATGCGCAGCATGACAATTAGAACCACCGCTTAAAAATCGAGCCCACGATTGATTAGCATTCCAATCACAACTCGTATACAGTTGATGAACTGCCCAAGTGTGTTCTAAAAATGCTCCTTCAGGTTGTGGATAATCAGCACCATCAAAAAAATGCGTTCCCACCAACATAATAATAAAAACTAATGATGTAAATGCGCTCGCCGACAGATAGACTAAAACGATAAAACTCCATGAAAAATGAGCAAACAAAATTGGAACAACCAAAACAATTGAAAAATAAAATACTTTATACAATCCGAATCGAGTGAATAATTCTGGTTTGGAAATTCCTTTTTTCATCCAATGGTATTCTTTTGAGAACAAATACACCCAATCACTCATAAAAACAGAATGCAATAAGGTAAACATATATACAAATGGTGCATAATAAGCCTGATACTTGTGCTTTGGTTTCCACGGATGCGTTGGACTCAATCGCAAAAACGGATTTTTATCAATGTCAACATCGCTACCTTCAACGTTGGCGTACAAGTGATGCGAGCGAATGTGTCGCAAACCCCAAAGTAACGGATCAATACCAACCGTCAGAAAACTAAAAAAATGCAATACACCATTGGCTTTCTTGCTTTTAAAAGCGGTATTATGTGAAGCATCGTGACCAAAACTGAATCCAATTAACAATCCTGACAATTGAAACACAACGTACAAAACCCAAAACTCCATTTTTGCTATGGATTCCAAAAACAACAAGCTGTATGAAAAATAGCATACTAGTGTCCAAAATATACCTTTAAACCAAAATCTAAAATCTCCATAAGAAATTACTTTACCCTCTAGCTTTTGATACACCTTCGATTTAAGTTGATTATAAAACTCTTTTTCCTCTTCCGATTTTTTAAAATACTTCGCTTTCATAACTATATTTTTAAATTTGATTGTACTCAGCAAATTTGAATCAAACCTTAAAAAGCGGTGTCCTGAAAAATTTAATCTGTATGAATTCGGACACATTTTTTAGAAAATAGTTTAATAATTGTAACTTTTTTGTAACTGGCTACGTATAACTACCTGAACACTTTAAAAGAAAAAGGAGAAAATTAAATGAGACAGCTCAAAATCACCAAGCAGGTAACTAATCGTGAAACTGCATCCTTAGACAAATACCTACAAGAAATTGGAAAAGTAGATTTGATTACTGCCGATGAAGAAGTGGAATTAGCACAACGCATCAAAGCAGGAGATCAACGCGCACTTGAAAAATTAACTAAGGCCAATTTACGTTTCGTGGTTTCGGTAGCAAAACAGTACCAAAACCAAGGATTGACATTGCCTGATTTAATTAACGAAGGAAATCTAGGTTTGATTAAAGCCGCTCAACGTTTTGATGAAACTCGTGGTTTCAAATTCATTTCATACGCCGTTTGGTGGATTCGTCAATCGATTCTTCAAGCATTGGCAGAACAATCTCGTATCGTTCGTTTACCATTAAATAAAATTGGTTCTATCAATAAAATCAACAAAATGTACGCTTTATTAGAGCAATCGAACGAACGTCCACCTTCTGCTGAAGAAATTGCAAAAGAACTAGACATGACCGTAAACGACGTAAAAGAATCCATGAAAAACTCGGGTCGTCACCTATCAATGGATGCGCCTTTAGTAGAAGGAGAAGATTCTAACTTGTACGACGTTTTACGTTCAGGAGAATCTCCAAACCCTGACAGAGAGTTGATTCACGAATCATTACGCACCGAAATCGAGCGTTCATTAGAAACCCTTACTCCAAGAGAAGCCGACGTAGTTCGTTTGTATTTTGGTTTAGGCGATCAACACCCAATGACGTTAGAAGAAATTGGTGAAACATTCGACTTAACTCGTGAACGCGTTCGTCAAATTAAAGAAAAAGCAATCCGCAGATTAAAACATACCTCAAGAAGTAAAATCTTGAAAACGTATTTAGGTTAATCCTATAAACGCAACAACAGTTTCAAAACTGTTCGTTTTTTGATTGATGATTGAAACTCCGGCTGATTACCGGAGTTTTGCTTTTAAAAAAACTTCAAAATTCAACATTCCAAGTTGAATATTCAACGTTGAACAACGAATTTTGAAGTTTTAAATTCGGGCGTGCCCTTTCAGGTCAGGCTTTCGCACTCGCTTTTTTGCAGTGTTCCATTGCATTACACACTACAAAAAGAGCTCAAACAATTGCTCAATCCTTCACGCAAACCAGCAATAAAAACTCATTTATTTTTCTTAGTGAACTTTGCGAAAAACCTTTGCGCTCTTTGCGGTTAAAATTTTACCTTTGCCTAAACAACACTAACTCATTTCATCCACAATGAAAAACACACTCATCGCACCTTCGGTATTGGCTGCCGACTTTGCCAACTTACAACGCGACATTGAAATGGTCAACAACAGTCAAGCCGATTGGTTTCACATCGACATCATGGACGGCGTTTTTGTTCCGAATATTTCGTTTGGAATGCCTGTTTTAGAAGCCATAACAAAGCACGCTACTAAAACTATCGACGTACATTTAATGATCATCGATCCGGATCGCTACATCAAAACTTTTGCTTCTTTAGGAGCCAATATACTTACAGTTCACTATGAAGCCTGCACGCACCTTCACCGCACTTTACAAGCTATTAAAGCAGAAGGAATGAAAGCAGGAGTCGCTTTAAATCCGCACACCAATGTTGACTTATTAGAAGATGTAATCAACGATATTGACATGGTATGTTTGATGAGTGTAAACCCAGGATTTGGAGGTCAATCGTTCATCGAAAACACTTACACCAAAATAGAGAAATTAAAAGCAATGATTAGCCGCAAAAATGCTTCCACTCTAATCGAAATTGATGGCGGAGTAACCGATAAAAACGCGCTTCAATTGGTACAAGCAGGCGCCGACGTCTTAGTTGCTGGAAACTACGTTTTTAAAGCTAGCGACCCAAACCAAACCATAGCCGATTTGAAAAAATTAACTTCAATCTAAAAATTAAAAAAAGCCCTGATTGTTTTCTCAGGGCTTTTTTATTCAGGAATAGTGAATTATTCTTTCACCATTTTTATTATTTTTTGTTTATTATCAGACACTACTTTAACCCAATAAGTACCGGAGGTTAGTTGAGAAACATCAATTTGATCTTGAGTAGTATTGATGTGTTTAAATAAAACTAGTTGACCAAGCAGATTGTACAATTCAACTCTCATTATATTATTCGCACTTGACAAGTTTAAAAAATTGCTTACTGGGTTAGGAGCTATTGTAACTTCATCCGTATAAACATAATCTTCAAGAGATAACGTTGAAGTTCCATTCACCATAAAAGGCAGTGCTAAGGCAACATCGGGAGCCGAATTGGGAATTCCGATATCAGTATTTGTTCCCCAACCCAAAACATCAGAAGGAAAGAAAGAAGCAATAACATTAATTTTTGAGTTGGCTCCGGCTACTGACCGACTACCAACAACAGTTACGGGTGGAAAGAAAATTTCGGTATTATCTGTAGCGTGAACTTGAAATTCTACCCAATAATGTCCAGCCGGAAGGGTTGCACTTAAATTTCCTCTTACTTTAAATACTTTTCTAGAAAAATTCGGCTGCTGTGGCGAAGGAATTGTTGCATTGAAAATACGGTAAATAAAAGCATTTTCGCTATTGGTTGCGTCGTAAACATTTGTACTAAAATCACCCGCAATTGGAGTCGAACCTGCTAATGAAGGATTAGAACTATACAATCTAATTCTGAGTTGGTTGATTGGCGGAACTGACCCTGAATAAACCGGTTCATAACAAAAAAAATCAAAACTTGTAACTGACCACACCTGACCTTCAGGTACTATAAAATCATCCGCTAAAGCATAATTTAAACTTCCATCAGCATAATAATAACCAGGTAATCCTGAAGTTCCATTCACTTGCAAATTATTCCCTGTATTGTTTTGCAATTCACTCCACGAATAACCCGCTGGAGCTGTAAAACTATCTGTTGCAACTGTTCCAGTAGCTAACGAACCATTAGAATACAATTGAGCACTACTATCGTTGACCAACAACAACACAAAACTGAAACAAAAAAATGTAAGTAATTTTTCCCCCATACTTGACTGATTTTGAAACTTTGGCGCAATTTACATTTATTTTCAAAAGTCAATTCGGGAATACGATTTATTTCATAGAAAATCGATAAACTACAATTTTAGTTGTATTGCTCTAACAAATATTTGATTAAATCAGTTGTGGTTACAATACCGACTAACAAATCACCATGAACTACAGGCAATGCATGAAACTCTCTTTTAGACAGTATTTCTGCGACTTCTTTTATGCTTGCCTCGGGATCCACTTTGACTAAATTGCGCGCCATCACTTGCTCAACCGAAAACATATTGTAAACAGTTACATCAACTGTCTCTTCGTCTTCATCAACAGCATCAGCAAATGAAATACGCAACAAATCAGTATAACTTAACATTCCAACTATTATATTCCCATTGACCACAGGAATATGTCGGATATGATATTTCTTAAATAAACTCTCGGCTTTAGTCAAATCGTCTGTAAGGTTCAACTTAATCACATTTTTAGTCATTATGGTTGACACGGGAACATTTTGTTTCATAATCGTTTCATTTTAATCTTCCTTAAAATTACGATTACTCTACGAGAGGAAATATGATAAAAATCAGAAGACTAATTAATGTTACAAATTTGATGCTAGTTTTTTAAAATCATTTTTGAGGAACTATTCCCTTCCGATTGAACTCTCATTAAATAACTACCTGATTTTAAAAAACTCAAATTTATTTCTACCTCGATTTGGTTTGAATTTTGTTCGTAAACAACTTGACCAAGAAGATTATACAGTTGTATGTTATTAATCGATTTATCGCTCTTAATTTTCAGATTATCGACAACTGGATTAGGAGAAACTAAGAAATCATTTTTATTAAACTCAACGTTATTTAAGGTGGTTTGAACCGTTACAGCCAATCGAGCAACACTCTCATAACCACCAACTTTTTGAGTGGCAAAATAGGTTGAACCATTCACTAAAACTGTGTTCATAGGCAACGGAATAACACTCGTATTCGTTTCATACCAACGAATATTTTCGCCTGACACTTGAATATCTGCTAAAGTAGCGCCTTGACTAAAAGATTGTGAAGCATTCCCAGTTGGCGGAGGTAATGGAGCCGCTATTACCTCAATATTACTTAACAGCAATGGATTGCAACTGTAATTGGGTCCGCCTTCAATATCCCAAACAGTGATTGTGTGCGTTCCTAGAGATACATTTTCAAAAATAGGACTATCTTGTTGCTGTCCACCATCAAGTGAATACTGATAAACACCATAACCTTCTATTTCAACCGTTATGATTTGATTTCCCGAATTATTTACGATTGAATATCCAATACCAATAGGCGAAGCTTGTCCTGATTGGTAAACTACAAAATCTTCAGAAATAGCCGTGCAACCTCCAGCAGTCATACTGTTCATTTCAACAGTAAAAACAGCTGAACTATTATCAGATAAAGGAGAAGCAATTAAAAAATTAGGCGAATTTGCACCAGCAATTAAAACACCATTCATATACCATTGATACCAATAATCTGGCACCGGAACTTGTGGTGCATTCAAATAACTAGTCATGTTTGAAGATTCTAATAAAAGTGCTGTTTCAACAGTATTACTCAAATAATCTACGCAAATCGTATTAGCTTGATTAGTTATAAAGGGTTCAGGAAGTTGCTCTACGATTAAATTAAAAGATACTGAACTTTCACATCCTGTAGAGTTGTTTGCTACACTACACCAAATTGTTCTAGTACTAGCATAATAAAGAGAAGCATTTTGTATTGGATTAACCGCATTTTGTGTTTCATAAAAGCCAACAGTATAATTTGAAGCTGATAAACCATTCAAAATTTCTGTAGTTAAAACACTTAAATCGTAAAAAGTAAAACCATCATTTACTCCATCAAAATCACAAGTCATTAATGGATTGGATGGCGCCACAATAGCGGGTGGCAAATTCACAACCAAACCAAAATTAGTTAATGAATATTCCGAAGTAGTAGAATCAGTTACTCTAACCCAAATGGTTTGACCATTAGTACCGCTAAAACTACTTGGATTTGATACCGCATTTACATTATTGATCGCATCGCTTTGAGCAACGTAAAACGAAACCAAATAATTAGAAAGTGGCGCTGGATTGCCTTGTAATATCAATGGGCTATAGGAAGTCAAATCAAAAAAATCTACTCCATCCATTAATGGTCCTTCATCACAAATTTGTTGATTACCAATCGAATTGGCAATTGGCGGAACTACAACATTTGATAAAGAGAATTGATACGTTAAGAGTACAAAAAGGAGTAAATAGTTTTTCATGCTTTTATTTTTTTATCAAATCTAAAAAATAAAAACATTCTATTGAGAAAATTAAACTACAATTTGAGAATCAAATGATTTTGAAATTACTGACCTATTGTTATTTATATTCCAGGATTGGCTGTGCCCATCCCTCAAAGCTCCTCCCGATAGCTATCGGGATGAGAAAAGTCTTTA
This sequence comes from Flavobacterium sp., assembly GCF_035299245.1. Classification (GTDB taxonomy): domain Bacteria; phylum Bacteroidota; class Bacteroidia; order Flavobacteriales; family Flavobacteriaceae; genus Flavobacterium. Next base: position 156,120 of record NZ_DATGWY010000022.1, read on the forward strand.
AACAAAAAAACGCTCAAGCGAGCTTGGCTTGTTCTATATATAAATAGGGATTGGCTGCGCCCATCCCTCAAAGCTCCGCTTTGAGAATACTTGTAAAAGAAAAAAACGCTCAAGCGAGCTTGGCGTTTTTTCCTTTTACAAGTATTCATTCGTGACCGCGAAGGGATTCGAACCCCCAACCCTCAGAGCCGAAATCTGATATTCTATCCAGTTGAACTACGCAGCCATTTTTCTAGATTTTTAGATTGTTAGACCATTTAGACATCTTAGAGATTAGTCCATGACAAACACAATCTAAGTAGTCTAACTTTCTAAGAGGTCTAATAATCTTTTTATGCTAATAACTTTTTAACGATGGTCGAAATGGTTTTACCGTCAGTTTTACCTGCCAATTCTTTTGAGGCAATTCCCATTACTTGTCCCATAGCAGCCATTCCGGAGAAACCATTGTCTGCAATAATTTTTGCTACTAAAGTTTCAACATCAGCTTCTGATAGTTGAGCCGGTAGGAATTTTTCGATAACAGCTACTTGAGCCAATTCGGGTTCGGCTAGATCAGCTCTTCCTTGTTCTGTGTAAATGGTAGCGCTGTCTTTGCGTTGTTTTACCAAACGTTGCAATAATTTGATTTCGTCATCGGCGGATAACGTATCAGAAGCTCCAGCCTCTGTTTTGGCTAAAATAATGCCCGATTTGATGGCTCTTAATGCTTCTAAAGCCACGGTATCTTTTGCTCTCATGGCGTTTTTCATTTCGTCCATGATTTGTGTTTCTAAGCTCATTGTTTTGAATTTGGATTATACTACAAAATTGCTATTCTAGCCCTGATTGGAGCAAGTATCCTGTTATTGCGAGAAACGCGGCAATCCTTTATAGATTGCTTCCCTATGCTCGCAATGACAGATACTGCGGAAAGCAGGACGACTGTTGAAAGAAAAACAATTCATCTGCTCCAAAAAGGCAAGCAAATTTAGTGATTTTTTTGATTGTAAGAGAGGTAATGGTATAAAAAATAACCCGAAAACGCTACAACATTTTCGGGTTAAAAAGGAACATTTTAATTAACTTTAATTAATCTACATTATCGTGCAAAAAAGAGTTATTAGAACGCAACTGCACATCGTCGTTACTGTCGGTACCCAATGACATACGAGAAGCATTGGATGATGTACTGTTGTCTGAAATGTCAATTCCTAATCGTTTGTAAGCAGGTTCTTTTTCGAACTCTTCTACTCTCGAATTGTTGTTGTGGAATTTATAATTGAACTCTTTTAATTTACGTCTTCTTTCGTCGGCACGCATTTTCAAGGTCTCTTCAATAGTCATTTCTACTGGAGTTACATCTTCAAAATGAGTAGCAAATTTTGGCTCTTGTGTTTCTGCAGTTGATTTTAGAGTAAAATCCAATTCGGTATCTACTGGCTCACTTACTACATTTGCAGCAGGTTTTGAACCCAATAATTCCGATTCAATTTCCATGTATTCTTCTAAAGAATAACGCACTACTCCATCTTTGTTCAATTCGGTTACCGGAACAAACTCAACGTGCTCGTTTACTTTAATATCTTTAGTTTCATCACTTAAATCGAAGATGATTTTATTCTCAACGGGTTCCGCTTTTGGAGCTGGAATATCAAAAGTGAATGTGATTTGCTCATCTTTAGACACAAACTCAGTATCAATTACTTTGATTTCGTTGATTTCTTTTACTTCATTCACTACTGGCGATTGAATTTCGAATGTCATTTCTGTCATTGGCGAAACGATTTCAAAAGTCACGTCTAAATTGCGAATGAAATCGTTCATTGCAACCAAATCATTTTCATTGATTTTAGCTACAATTGGAGCTTCGATTTCTTCATCAATCAATTCAAAGATCACTTTCTCTTCTACCACTTCCGCTTTCACTTCTGGAACAACCACTACTGGTTCTTCAACAACAGTTGCGATGGTTTCGATTGGTCTCTGAGTTAAATCGCGTACAATTTTCTGATCATCTTCTAATGAATGGATGATTTTCTTTGGTTCTGTATTTACGATTCCGTTTTGTTGTTCAACATTAAAACCCGTTGCAATGATAGTAACGGCAACAGCATCACCTAATGAATCGTCTTCACCAACTCCCATGATAATATTGGCATTGAAGCCTGCTTCAGTTTGAATATGGTCGTTGATTTCTCCGATTTCGTCAATAGTAATTTCACTAGTTCCTGAAACGATAAGCAACAATACGTTTTTGGCACCAGTAATTTTATTATCATTTAACAAAGGCGAATCAAGTGCAGAGATGATCGCATCTTTTGCACGATTATCACCACTAGCCGTTGCCGAACCCATAATTGCAGTTCCGCTATTGGCCAATACTGTTTTAGCATCTTTTAAATCGATGTTTTGCGTATAGTGGTGTGTAATTACTTCAGCAATACCACGAGAAGCGGTTGCCAACACTTCGTCGGCTTTGGAGAAACCAGCTTTGAAACCCAGATTTCCGTATACTTCTCTTAATTTATTATTATTGATGACGATAAGCGAATCGACTTGTTTTCTCAATCGTTCAACCCCATTTAAAGCTTGATCTGAACGTACTTTCCCTTCAAATTGAAACGGAATAGTTACGATACCTACCGTAAGAATATCTCTTTCTTTAGCCAACTGAGCGATTACTGGCGCAGCACCCGTTCCGGTTCCGCCACCCATTCCAGCTGTGATGAATACCATTTTGGTATTGCTATCAAGCATTTGCTCGATTTCGGCGATACTTTCTATAGCCGATTGTTGACCTACGTCTGGATTTGCTCCAGCACCAAGACCTTCAGTTAGGCTTAATCCTAATTGAATCTTGTTGGGAACTGGACTGTTTTGTAACGCCTGTGAATCGGTATTACAAACCACGAAATCCACTCCTTTGATTCCTTGTTTGAACATGTGGTTAATGGCATTGCTTCCTCCGCCACCAACTCCGATAACTTTAATCACATTTGACTGATTTTTGGGTAAATCAAATGAAATGTTTCCAAATTCTGAGTTGCTTATCATACTATTTTGGTTTTGCTTGATTTTGTATTCTATTTTTTACTCTGCATTGTCAAGAAAGTCTTTGATCTTGTCTACGTACTTATCAAAAAACGATCTTTTGATTTTTTCGCCCGTAGTTTCGGTGTCTTTGGCTTTCTTTTCTTCTACATTATTTTCTATTATTGGTGCTGGTTCTTGAACTTCCACCACCGGTTGTGCTACTGGTTTTACTTCTTTAAAAGTATCACGCAGTTCCAATTTATAAGCACTTTGAGTGTTGTTGGCAACGCTGTTCATTACTAAACCAACTGCGGTTGCGTACAACGGACTTGAAATTACTTCGCTTGAATTTCCGGCTAAATGCTCGTTAGGATAACCAATACGAGTGTCCATTCCGGTGATGTATTCTACTAACTGCTTGATGTGATTCAGTTGCGAACCACCGCCCGTTAGCACAATTCCGGCGATTAATTTCTTTTTCGATTCTTCGTGACCGTACGATTTGATTTCGGCGTATACTTGCTCGATGATTTCCACCACACGAGCGTGAATGATTTTGGATAAATTTTTCAACGAAATCTCTTTTGGCTCCCTTCCACGCAACCCTGGAATAGAAACTATTTCGTTGTCTTTATTTTCTCCTGGCCAAGCCGAACCGAATTTTGTTTTTAACAATTCTGCTTGTTTTTCAATAATCGAACAACCTTCTTTGATGTCGTCTGTGATAACATTTCCTCCAAACGGAATTACAGCAGTGTGACGAATGATACCATCTTTGAAAATGGCCAAATCAGTAGTTCCACCACCGATATCAATTAACGCAACACCTGCTTCTTTTTCTTCTTGACTTAAAACAGCATCAGAGGAAGCCAAAGGCTCTAATGTTAATCCGGATAATTCAATTCCGGAACTTTGGATGCAACGACCTACATTTCGAATGGAAGAAGCTTGTCCGACTACTACATGGAAACTCGCTTCTAATCGCCCACCGTACATTCCAATCGGCTCTTTGATTTCGGATTGCCCATCGATTTTGAATTCTTGAGGCAACACGTGAATAATTTCTTCGCCTGGAAGCATGGCTAGTTTATTCACTTGATCGATCAATAATTGAATGTCTTTTCCGCTGATTACTTCTTCTGGATTACTTCGGCTGATGTAGTCAGTGTGTTGAATACTGCGAATGTGTTGCCCTGCGATACCTACAACCACATCGTTGATTTTGTAGCCTGAATTTTCTTCGGCTTCAACAATAGCTTGTTGGATCGACTGTATGGTTTGAGTGATATTATTCACCACTCCACGAGCGACACCTAAACTTTTCGACTTCCCAACACCTAAAATCTCTAACTTCCCGTACTCGTTCTTCTTGCCAATCATGGCAACGATTTTAGTTGTTCCGATGTCTAAACCTACTGCAATATTCTCTTTTTCCATCATCTAATTATTTTATACAAACAACTTGTTGTGTAAACTTCAGATTTATCTTTCTGTATTTTTTCAACACACTATCATTAACTTCTTTTTGAAAAAAGGCTTTGTAATTGTTGAATTTCTTTTCAATGTTGATTGGTTTCCCAAACAAAATATCAAAATTGTAATTTCTGTTCTTCATCAAAAGTTCGTCTTTGGGCAAAACTTGAACACCGATGATGTTTTTTTTCAAAAAATCATCATCGTAAATCATCTTTAAAATTTCAGATAATTTTTTCTTGTTTTTTTCAGTAATTTCCCCCAAAACAAGTGGAACTCTCGCTGAATTTAATTCAGAAAGCGGCATCGTACTTCCTTCATAATCAATATAAAAAGAACCTTCGTTAGTAAAAACTCTAGCGATAGGAGTTTTTTGTTTAACAATTGCCCTCAACGTGCCATCTATGGTCACAAAAACGTCTGATTTTTCAATCATTTTATTTTTGTTGATAGACTTCTCCAATTTGTTCAAATCTACTTCAACTTTTGCAATGGTTTTTACGTCACTTTTATTTTCTATTAACAATTTATTAACCGCTTCTTGGCTGATAAAATGTTGACTATTATTCACAAAAATCACCTCCGATTTTTTGAGCTTTCGATTCAAATTTCTGTTGGCTGTAAAGGAATACAGAAATAATACTAACGCAAACATCAGCACTAATCGTATCGTAGACCAATTGAAAATTTTCTTCATTTTTGTTTATAATTATGCTTTATTTTGAAGCAATTCATTTTTAATTTTTGGCACCATTTCACCGATGTCTCCAGCACCAATTGTAACGATGATTTTTGCGTCATTTTTAACAATTGTTGAAAGCAAATTCTCTTTCAAAACCAAACTCGTATTTAGGTTCGTCATTTTACTCATTAACCACGAAGAAGTTACACCTTCCATGGGTAATTCGCGAGCTGGATAAATGTCCAACAAAATCACTTCATCAAAAGCAGAAAGACTTTTGGCAAAGTCATCAGCAAAATCCTTTGTTCTACTGAATAAATGCGGTTGAAAGATAGCCAATACTTTTTCGTTGGGATACAATTCACGTACTGCCTGATGCACCGCATTAATTTCGGTTGGATGATGTGCATAATCATCAATATACACCAAATCATTGGTTTTAATTTGGTACGAAAATCGGCGTTGCACTCCTTTGAATGACGCTAACGCTTTAACGATGGAGTCGGTTGGGGTTCCATTGGTTTTGGCCATGGCTAAAGCGGTTAGCGCATTCATTAAATTGTGTCTTCCAGGTAAACCGAAAGCTATATTTTGTATGATTTCTGATGGCGTTTGAACATCAAAAACGTAAGCGCTATTTTCTACTCTGATGTTGAATGCTTTATATGTGGCTTCTTCATTTATTGCGACAGTCAATCCTTCTAACGGCAATCCTTTTGGAACGAACAACTTGGTTTTGTCTGCTACTTTATTTGCAAATTCTCTAAACGAATCCTCAATAGCCGAACTGTCTCCATAAATATCCAAATGATCGGCATCCATCGAGGTTACACAGGCAATATCCGGATGAAGATGCAAGAACGAACGATCAAATTCGTCGGCCTCAACCACTGTAATTGTTTTTCCACTTCCAATTAAATTAGAATGGTAATTTTCGACAATTCCGCCTAAAAAAGCCGTAACATCAGCGCCACTTTCGTATAAAATATGTCCGAGTATACTTGAAGTTGTAGTTTTACCATGTGTTCCTGCTACAGCGAAGCAAAAAGTATCTTTAGTAATGATTCCAAGTACTTCAGCACGCTTTTTAACTGTATAATTTCGTTCGAGGAAATAATTCCACTCCGAATGCGATATAGGAACTGCTGGCGTAATAATAACTAGTGTATTTTCAACATAATAATCCGTAGGAATCAAATCGATGCTATCTTCAAAATGAATGTTCATTCCGCCTGCAATCAACTCGTCAGTAAGCATGGTTGGCGTTTTATCGTATCCGGATACTTTCTTTCCAATGTTTTGGAAATAGCGTGCAAGAGCACTCATTCCGATGCCTCCGATTCCGATGAAATAGACGTTATGTATTTGGTTTAAATTCATTTTGAGTAACTGAGAAGCTGTGTAAATGAGTATCTTAGCTTATTTATTTTATTAACTTTATTATTTGTTCAACTATATCTTTAGTCGCGTTGGGCTTGGCTAAACTTTTGATGTTTTGGCTAAATTCCTTTTGTTTATTTTCATTGGAAATCAAATCGGAAAAAACCGTTTCAAACGTCGAATCCAATTCGCTTTCTTTTAGCAAAATCGCCCCTTTTTTATCGACTATCGCTTTGGCATTTTTGGTTTGATGATCTTCCGAAACGTTGGGTGACGGAATAAAAATGGTTGGTTTCCCCACCAAACATAATTCCGATACCGATGATGCTCCAGCACGTGAAATCACAAAATCGGCAGCCGCATAAATCAAATCCATTCGGTCAATGAACGCCACTACTTGAACATTTTCTTTATCGTTGTATTTTTTATAGTCTTCGTAATATAATTTTCCACATTGCCAGAAAATTTGGATTCCGTTGCTCAATAGAAAATCCAATTCTTTTTCGATTAGTTGATTGATGCGACGCGCACCTAAACTTCCTCCCAAAACCAACAATGTTTTTTTTGTTGCATCCAGCTTGAAATAGTCAATTCCTTCATTTCGTTTAGAATCAACATCGAGCAAATCTTGTCGTACTGGATTCCCTGTGAATACAATTTTGTCTTTTGGAAAAAATCGCTCTAAATTTTCGTACGCTACACAAATCGCATTGGCTTTTTTGCTGAGCATTTTATTGGTAATTCCGGGATACGAATTCTGTTCTTGAATTACCGTTGGAATGTTCATACTGTTGGCCATTTGCAACAACGGTCCGCTTGCAAAACCACCTGTTCCGATGACTGCATCGGGTTTGAATCGGCGTAGTATTTTTTTAGATTTCCATAAACTACTGATTAATTTTAATGGAAACATGGCATTTTGAGCCGTCAATTTGCGCTGAATTCCAGCTATCCAAAGACCTTCAATTTCGTAACCTGCTTGAGGTACTTTTTGCATTTCCATTTTATCTTGCGCACCCACAAACAAAAATTCTGCATCGGGGAAACGCAATTTTAATTCATTGGCAATCGCGATAGCAGGATAGATGTGTCCTCCTGTTCCGCCGCCACTTAATATGAATTTGTGTTTTTTCATTTTCTTTATTGTCCCAGCGTTTTAGCACTGGATTATTCAGCAAGCATTTAAGATTTATTTAAAACAGCATTCATTGGATTATCTTCAATAGAGAAATTTTCATCTTCATTTTCAGCTTCTTCCTCTTCTTTTAATTGTTTATCGATTAATCGTTGCAAGGCTTCTTCTCTCTTTTGTTTTTCTTGTAATTCTTCGGCAATTTCTTCTTCTTTTTTGGTCACGCTCAAGATGATTCCGATGGCGATACACGTCATCCAAACCGAACTTCCACCCGAACTAATTAATGGTAAAGTTTGACCGGTTACAGGCAATAATTCAACAGCAACAGCCATATTGATTAAAGCTTGAAAGATGATGGGAAAACCGAGTCCGATTACTACTAACTTCCCAAACATCGAATTGGCTTTGTGTGCTGCTACGACGAATCGGAAAAGCAATAGCAAGTACATTCCCATTACAGTTAACGCGCCCAATAAACCGTATTCTTCAACGATGATTGCATAAATAAAATCGGATGATGATTGTGGCAAGAAATTTTTCTGAACGCTTTTTCCTGGACCTAAACCATACACTCCACCAGACGCAATAGCGATTTTGGCTTTTTCAATTTGGTAATCGTCTTCGTTGGGTTTGTCGCTCGTAAAACTATCAATACGACTAATCCAAGTATCGACACGATTGGGAAAAGCATCAGGAAACGCTTTTGCAACTAAGATGAACATAGTTAATACTACGACTCCGGAGCCAATAATTAAACCAATATATTTCAAAGGATATTTGCCTATGAACGCCAACATGGTTACCATAGCAAAAATGAGTGCTGCGGTGGAAAAGTTAGCTGGAAGAATGAACATCAAAGTGATGAAAACTGGAATCCATAAATCGATGAACGATTCTTTGAAGTTGGGTTCTTTTTCGCGTTTTTTAGACAAATAGCGCGCCACATAAATGTACAAAATAATGGCTGCTAAGGTTGATGTTTGAAATGATATTCCGATGAATGGCACTTGTATCCAACGACTGGCATTGGCGCCTTCGATTACTGTTCCTTTCACTAAAGTATAAATCAACAGTAGCCAAACTATGGGCAAAGCGATTCGAGAAATGCCGCGAAAATAGTGGTACGGAATTTTATGCACTTGGTAAATGATAAAAAATCCGATGAAAATATGCGCCAAGTGTTTGATTAAATACGTTACTGCATTTCCGGAACCATGACGCATGTAAGCCAAATTACTACTTGCACTAAAAACAGGCATAAATGAAAACAGTGCCAAAAGAGCAACGAATGCCCATATGACTTTATCTCCTTTTAAACTGTTTATTATTTTTAGCATTGAATTTTTGATTTTAGAGTTCAGATTTTAGAGTTCAGATTTTAGATTTTAAATTCCTTGTGTATTTACTTTGAGTTATTAATTTTATTATTTACCGTTTTTAATGAACTAACAAAAATTGCTGTTAATTCGTTCGCTTCTTTTATCAAACTTTCGAGCTTCTTAATTTCAAACCATTCTTTTTCAGAGATGATTTCTAACCAAAAAAGAGTTTCATCAGATTCTTCCAATACAATATTCATTTTGGAAACAAATTCCCTATCACTTCTTGCTCTGCAGACTGCTCTGTAATTTGCTCCGACCGAAGTTCCACTTTTAACAAGTTGATTAATTATTATTCTACTTGCTATTGTATTTGGTATTTTTTCAGCTAAATCAATAATCAACAATGAAAATTTCTTTGTTCTATTCTTTAATTCATTTGTTGTCATAATCTAAAATCTGAATTCTAAAATCTAAAATTACAAATTGCGTACTTCGTTTTTGAATTGATTTCCTCTGTCTTCGTAATTTTGGAACAAATCAAAACTTGCGCAAGCTGGTGAAAGCAATACTGTATCGCCTTTTTCAGCGATGTGTTTGGCTGTATGAACGGCATCGCGCATGTTATCGACTTCGACCATCATATCAACAATATTAGAGAAAGCTTCGATGATTTTCTTATTATCAATTCCGAGACAGATGATTGCTTTAACTTTTTCATGAACCAATGACATCAACTCGGTATAATCGTTTCCTTTGTCTACACCACCAACAATCCAAACGGTTGGAGTTGTCATACTGTCTAAGGCAAAAAAAGTAGCGTTTACATTTGTTGCTTTACTGTCGTTGATGTACTGAACGTTTTGAATTTTTAGTACCTTTTCCAAACGGTGTTCAACACCTTGGAAATTGGACAAACTTTCGCGAATGGTTTGTTTTCTAATGCGCATTAATTGAGCCACTGAAGTTGCTGCCATAGCGTTCTTCATGTTGTGTTTGCCTTCCAATGCAATGTTGGCTGTTTCCATTAAAAACTCTTCTTGATTGATGTTGATTTCCATAATTTGTTTGTTTAGGTATGCTCCGTTTTCAACTGGTTTAGAAATTGAAAAAGGTATTAATTGTGCTTTCACTTTATTATTTTGTAACCAATTGGAGATGGCTTCATCATCGGCGTCGTAGATGAGATAATCCTCTTCCGTTTGATTCATTGTTATTCTAAATTTCGATGCGATGTAATTTTCATATTTGTAATCGTATCGGTCTAAATGGTCAGGACTAATGTTCGTAATAATGGCAATGTGCGGCTTATAATTTACGATTCCATCCAACTGAAAACTACTCAATTCCAACACATACGAATCGTAGTTTTCTTCAGCTACTTGCCAAGCAAAACTTTTTCCGATGTTACCTCCTAAACCCACATTCAATCCGCCTTCTTTGAGCAAATGATACGTCAGCATCGTTGTGGTTGTTTTACCATTACTTCCGGTGATTCCGATAGTGAGTGCTTTGTTGAATGGGTCAGCAAACTCAATTTCGGAGATGACTGGAATTCCTTTTTCGACCAATTTTTTCACTATTGGTGCTTTATCGGGTATTCCGGGACTTTTCATTACTACATCAGCATTCAGAATTACTTCTTCTGTGTGCTGCTCGTCTTCCCATTTGATTTCATATTGATTAAGAACGTCTCTGTAATTGTCTTTTATTTTTCCGAAATCGGACACAAAAACATCATATCCTTCTTTCTTTCCTAAAATGGCCGTACCTACTCCACTTTCGCCACCACCAAGAACCACCAATCGTTTCATTATCTTAATTTTAATGTTACTATAGAAACAATGGCTAGTAAGATGGTCACAATCCAGAATCGGGTTACGATTTTACTTTCGTGGTAGCCTTTTTTCTGGTAATGATGATGCAAAGGCGACATTAGAAATACGCGTCGACCTTCGCCAAATCGCTTCTTGGTATACTTGAAATACGTTACTTGAATGATTACTGAAGCGCTTTCGGCAAAGAAAATGGCACATAATACGGGTAACAGCATTTCTTTACGTACTGAAATCGCCAAAACTGCTATGATTCCGCCTATAGTCAAACTTCCGGTATCACCCATGAACACTGATGCTGGATAGGAGTTATACCATAAGAATCCGATTAATGCTCCAACAAATGCCGCAATAAACACTGTCATTTCTCCCGAATTGGGGATGTACATTATATTGAGGTAACTTGAGAAGATAATATTACCCGAAACGAAAGTGAAAATCCCGAGCGCCAGAACAGAAATGGCAGAAGTTCCGGCGGCGAGACCATCGATTCCGTCGGTCAAATTAGCTCCGTTGGAAACTGCTGTGATAATAAAAATTACAATTGGAATGAATATCAACCAAGCCCAATTGTGGTAACCATCGCCTGTCCAAGCGATTAATTCGGCGTAATCAAATTCGTTGTTTTTTACAAACGGGATTGTCGTTGCTGTAGATTTATATTCGACAGGAACACTAGAAATTACATTTTCTTTTTGATTGAAAGTAATAGGTGTAGATGATTTCTCGCGAACCGTAACACTTGGATGAAAATACAACACCGAACCCACTATTAGCCCTAAGCCAACTTGTCCGATAACTTTGAAAATCCCTTTTAGTCCTTGCTTGTCTTTTTTGAATATTTTAATGTAATCGTCAATAAAACCAATCGTTCCCATCCAAATTGTTGTGATGATCAGCAAGATGATATAAATATTATTCAGTTTGGTTAACAATAAAACTGGAATCAATGTGGAAATAATAATGATTAATCCACCCATTGTTGGTGTTCCTGCTTTTTGTGTTTGACCTTCCAAACCTAATTCTCGTACTGTTTCACCTACTTGCTGATTGCGAAGAAAATTGATGATTTTTTTCCCGTAGATGGTGGATATCATCAACGACAAAATGATGGCCAAAGCCGAACGGAACGTAATGTATTGAAACACTCCAGTTCCGGGAACGTCTAAGGTTTTATCTAGGTATTCAAATAAGTAGTATAACATAGTTATTAGTTTGGTTTGTTATAGTATGAGATTCTTCCTTTGTGAGAATGACACGGCTGAGAATCTGTTTTATTTGTTTAGTTGTTCTAAATATTCTTTCACAATTTTCATATCGTCAAAATCGTGGCGTACGCCTTGTATTTCTTGATACGTTTCGTGTCCTTTTCCAGCAATCAAAATGATATCATTGGGATTGGCCAACTGACACGCGGTTTTTATGGCTTGCCTTCTATCAACTATAGAAAGTGATTTTTTAAAATTTTGAGGTTCAACACCCGCTTCCATTTGGGCGATAATTGTTTCTGGATTTTCCGATCTTGGGTTATCCGAAGTCAAAATCACTTTATCACTCATGGTAGTTGCAATGTTCGCCATGATTGGACGTTTGGTTGTATCGCGATCACCACCACATCCTACAACAGTAATCAATTGCTCGTTTTTGGTTCGGATGTCATCAATGGTTTTTAAGACATTTTCCAATGCATCAGGCGTGTGAGCGTAATCAACAATCGCAGTGATTTTCGAAGATGAAACAATGAATTGGAATCGTCCTGAAACACTTTCTAATTCGGATAAAAGCCTCAAAACTTCTAATGGTTCTAGACCCAATTCAACCGCCGTTCCGTAAATCGCCAATAAATTATAGGCATTAAAAGTTCCAATCAATCGCACCCAAACTTCATTTTCATTGATTTTGAGTAACAAACCACCCAATTGATTTTCGAGAATGATTGCTTTGTATTCGGCGTACGATTTCAAAGCATACGTCAACTTTTTGGCTAGTGTATTTTGCAACATTACCAATCCGTTTTTATCGTCGATGTTGGTTAGTGCGAATGCCGATTTTGGCAAATGATCAAAAAACGATTTTTTTACATCTCGGTATTCAGCAAAAGTGGCGTGGTAATCCAAATGATCGTGTGATAAATTAGTGAAAACGCCTCCTGCAAACTCTAAACCTTCAGTACGTTTTTGATGAACACCGTGCGAGCTCACTTCCATAAAGCAGTACTCGCAACCAACAGCTACCATTTCATTCAAATAATAATTAATGGTAAGCGAATCGGGAGTAGTATGTGTTGCTTTGTGCTCGACATCATCAACCATGATTTTTACGGTTGATAATAAACCTACCTTGTAACCTGCTTTTTTGAATAATTGGTACAACAATGAAGCAATCGTCGTTTTACCATTGGTTCCGGTAATTCCAACTAGTTTTAACTTAGTCGATGGATTATCGTAGTAATTGGTCGACATAAAAGCCAAAGCCGCATTGGTGTCTTTTACTTGAATATAAGTAATTCCGCTAACTACAACTGATGGAATTTCATCACAAACAATTGCAACTGCTCCGAGATTAATTGCTTTTTCGATGAAATCATGACCATTAGAAACGGTTCCGCGAATGGCAACAAAAACATCATTTTCAACAATTTTTCTCGAATCAAATTCGATTTTATTGATGGACATTTCTGTTGAACCTTTTACGACTTCAATAGCTACTTTGTATAATATGTCTTTAAGAATAATCACGATAATTCTAATATGATGGTTCTGTTTTTTTGAATGGCTTCACCGGGTTTCAGTGACTGCGATTTTACTTTTCCGACTCCGATTACTTTTACTTTTAACTTCAAACTTTCAAGAAGAGTGACTGCATCCATACCCGACATTCCTTTTAAATTTGGGATGTATTTTGGTTTACTGTTCACTTTAGAATAGTAAGTATTGTAATTGTTTTCTTGAGTGTTTATTTTTTTATTTAAATTTTTAACTTCATTGGTTGTTGGTGCGTCGGTAAAAATCTTTTGCGCGATTCTTTTGAAAACTGGTCCAGCAACATCGGCACCATAATATCCTGCAGAAACATTAGGCTTGTGAACCACAACTATGCACGAATATTTGGGTTCTTCAGCTGGAAAAAAACCAACAAACGAAGAAGAGTAATACATTTCATCTTTCTTATTGTAATTTACTTGAGCGGTTCCTGTTTTTCCAGCCATCGAAAAATCTTTGGAATACAATTTTGAACCCGTTCCGCGTTTCACTACATTTTGTAAAATCGCTTTTATTTTATTGATGGTTGTTTGATCACAAATACTTTTATTGATGACTTTCTTATCGTATTTTTTGATGGTTTTGTTCCATTCTTTGATTTCCGACACAAATTGGGGTTTTACCATTTCACCATTGTTAGCAATTGCATTGTACAATGTCAATGTTTGTAAAGGTGTAACAGCAACACTGTAACCAAAAGCCATCCAAGGCAGCGTGTTTTTGTCCCAGCCTTTTTCGCCTGGTTGATGTACTACTGGAATTCCTTCTCCTTTGAAAGGCAAACCAAGCGGTTTATTCAAACCCATTCGGTTGATTCGATTAACGAATTCTTCTGGATTATTTTTGTAATTTTCGTACACTGCTTGAACTAAAACCGTGTTGGATGAAACTTCAAAACCTTTGGCCAACGAAATTTTTCCGTAACCGCCTTTATGTGAATCGCGTACTTTTTTACCGTTATAAACAATTTCTCCTCCACGACTATCGTATACCTTATTGGTGTCTATTTTTTTATCGTCCAACAGTGCAATCATATCAACTAATTTGAAAGTTGATCCTGGTTCGTGCGATTCGGCTACTGCATAATTTATCGTTTCATAATACGAACCGTCTTTGGCTCTACCTAAATTGGAAATGGCTTTTACGTAGCCAGTTTTGGTTTCCATAACTACCACACAACCATGGTCTGCTTGATAGAACTCTAATTGTTTCAATAAAGCATGGTGAGCAATATCTTGAATATAAACATCAATGGTAGAAATAACATCATAACCATCTTGAGGTTCTACTTCATTGACGTCGCGAATGGGTTTCCACTGACCTTTAGCTATTTTTTGTTTGAGAATTTTTCCGTCTTTTCCGTTCAAATACTTGCCGAAAGCACCTTCAATTCCGACTCTTTTCAGCACACCATCTTCGTCAATTCGCTCGTAACCAATGGTTCGTTCAGCGATTTTACCAATAGGATGTTCACGAACTGTTTCTTGTTCAACAATGATTCCGCCTTTGTAAGCACCTTTATTGAAAAGTGGTAGATTTTTTACATCAACATATTGCGTATAAGTTAATCCTTTGGCTATCAGCAAATAGCGGTTTTGATTGTTTCTTGCTTTGCGCAATTCTTCAGCAATAACTGATCTTGGTTTTCCTATTAATTTTGAAAGACCTATCGCAAGAGAATCAACATTAGCTTTGAAATCTTCGTCTTTAGGAGCAACGGCATCGAAACGAATCGTATAATTAGGAATTGATGTGGCCAACAAACTTCCATCGGCTGAATAAATATTTCCTTTATTAGCAGGAATTACAAAGTTTTTCACTGTTCGTTCTTTAGCTAATTTCCGGTAATAATCGCCTTCAACCCACTGAATATTAGTTAGTTTCACAGTAACAGCAATCGCCATCAAAAACAAGACGAACGCCACAAGATAAATACGATACGATATTTGTTTATCTTCTACTGCCATAGCTTTTTAAAGAAACTTTCCTCTTTTGGTTTTTTAACTTTTATTTTTACGGGAGGAACTTGCGAAGGCAG
Organism: Flavobacterium sp.; assembly: GCF_035299245.1. Lineage (GTDB taxonomy): Bacteria > Bacteroidota > Bacteroidia > Flavobacteriales > Flavobacteriaceae > Flavobacterium. The sequence goes on from NZ_DATGWY010000022.1 coordinate 171,759, forward strand.
AATTCCTCTAGCTTCCATTTTTTTTGAAATGGTGGATTCCATTTTAAGTTGCATTAATTCGGAACGACGATCTACAAATTCGGAGCGCAATTCTTTTACTTCGTTGGTCAAATCGGCTATCTTGAACACTTTTTGCTCAAATCGATGCGTGTTGGCAATCATGATAATGGCCAGAAGAATCAAAAACAAAATAAAGCGCCAATTTTTGGTAGCATCTTCATTGACTAGAAATCGTGCTTTTACTATGTTATATATTCCGCCCTTCATTTTTGAGTGTTCAGTGCTTTGTGATAGTATTATTAAAATTCTAAATTTTTATTTTTTCTCCGCGATTCGAAGTTTGGCGCTTCGTGCTCGATTGTTGATTTTGATTTCAGCATCCGATGGAACAATTAACTTTCCAACCAAATTGAATGGAACCGAGAAATTTCCAAAGAAATCGCGCTCAGGTTCGCCCTCAAACATTCCGTTTTTCATGAATCGTTTTACCAATCGATCTTCCAATGAATGGTACGAAATCACACTCAATCTGCCTTCGGGTTTTAAAACTTCTAACGATTGTTCTAAAAACTCCTTCAACACGTCCATCTCCTGATTTACTTCAATTCGAATGGCTTGGTAAATTTGTGCCAACACTTTATTCTTTACTTTTTCTGGCAAGTATTTTCCTAAAACCATCTTTAAATCATCAGTTGTACTAATTGCTCTTCTTTCTCTGGCTTCGATGATGGTTCTTGAAAGTAATGGAGCATTTTTCAATTCGCCATAATCATAAAAGACACGTTTCAAATTGGCATCATCGTATTCATTGATAACTTTGTATGCATCCAAATCGTTTTTCTTACTCATTCGCATATCCAAACCCGCATCAAATCGGGTTGAAAAACCACGTTCTGGAACATCAAACTGATGTGATGAAACACCTAAATCAGCTAAAATTCCGTCGACTTGTTTTACCCCATAAAATCTCAAAAAACGTTTGATGTATCTGAAATTCTCACTGATTAGAGTAAATCGATCGTCTGGCAAAGCATTCGCGATTGCATCTTCATCTTGATCAAAACCAAACAACTTTCCGTTGGGTCCGAGTCGACTTAAAATTTCTTTTGAATGACCGCCACCACCAAACGTCACGTCAACATAAATTCCGTCGGGTTTGATATTGAGTCCGTCTACTGTCTCTTTTAAAAGAACTGGATTATGATATTCCATTGTCATCATCATTTACATTTCCCATCACATCTTCAGCTAAATCAGCAAAATCAACAACCGAATCATCAATGGCTTTTTCGTATAAATCTTTATCCCAAATCTCAACTATATTGATGGCCGAGTTGAGCACTACATCTTTAGTAATTTTTGCAAAAGTTGACAAGTCTTTAGCCACTAATAACCGACCCAGATTGTCAATTTCAACCACTTTTACACCTGCTGAAAAACGACGAATGAAATCGTCATTCTTTTTTACAAATCGGTTGAGTTTGTTGATTTTTTGCATCATCAAATTCCACTCGCTCATCGGATACAACTCCAAACACGGCTGAAAAACCGAACGTTTCAAAACAAATCCGTCTTGAAGCGAAGCAGACAATTGCTTTTTCAAAGGCGCAGGCAAAAGAAGCCTTCCTTTAGCGTCTACTTTACATTCGTATGTTCCTATTAATGAGTTCACAACTGAAATTTATGATAATGAGCAAAAATATAAAATAATTTACCACATTTTACCACAAAAATCCACTTTGTTAATAAGTTTTACCACTTGATTGTTCTTTAATCACCAAAAGTGGTTTTATGAGTTTTGAAAAATAAATATCGAAACCGCTATTCATGATTGATTTTTAGAAGAATAATTAAAAAAAAGTTAATTTTACTGTTATCTTTTTAATGATTTTGGAGTTTTATAAAAACTTGGAAAAGCTAAATTTATGTTGATAATTAACGATTTACAGTAATTAAAGATTATGAATCACAAAGAAGTTTTTACAATTGAATGTAAAAATGTATATTAGCAATCTTAGATATATAGTCTATATTTGCAACTTCAATTACGATACAACACTGAAACTATTCAGCATAAAGATGGAAAAAAGTTTAAAAACGGAAGGAAAATACACGTATTACGAAATAGGTGAAGGAACGCCAATCCTAGTATTACATGGACTTATGGGCGGACTGAGTAATTTTAATGCTGTTGCAGAATATTTTTCTCAAATTGGATACAAAGTTGTTATTCCGGAGTTGCCTTTGTACTCTCAGAATATTTTAAAAACCAATGTTAAAGCTTTTGCTAAGTTTGTGAAAGATTTCATCACTTTTAAAGGTTTTGACCGTGTGATTCTATTAGGAAATTCATTGGGCGGACACATTGGTTTGTACCATTCTAAAATGTATCCTGAGAAAGTAGCTGGATTGGTTTTAACTGGTAGTTCAGGTTTGTACGAAAGTGCCATGGGCGATAGTTACCCAAAACGCGGTGATTACGAATACATCAAAACCAAAACGGAAGGCGTTTTTTACGACCCAAAAACTGCGACTAAAGAAATGATTGACGAAGTATTTGCTATTGTAAATGATCGTATTAAAGTAATCAAAACGCTTACCATTGCCAAGAGCGCTATTCGTCATAATATGGCCAAAGATTTACCTAAAATGCATGTACAAACGTGTTTGATTTGGGGAAAAGACGACAAAGTAACTCCACCAGAAGTAGCTGAAGAATTCCACAAACTAATGCCAAATTCGACTTTGTACTGGATAGACAAATGCGGACATGCGGCGATGATGGAACATCCGGACGAGTTCAATAGATTGCTTCACGAATGGTTGAAAAAAGTAAATTTATAATAGTAAGGAAGTCCGTTTTGGACTTTTTTATTTTAATGAAAATTCAATGAAAATAAATACCGCCGAGTTTGTTATCAGTAATTCTGACGTAAAAAAATGCCCGCTCGAACGCATTCCTGAATATGCTTTTATTGGGCGTTCGAATGTGGGTAAATCGTCATTAATTAATATGTTGACCGGACGCAATAGTTTGGCTAAAACTTCTTCACGACCTGGGAAAACGCAATTGATTAATCACTTTAAGATCAATAACAATTGGTTTTTGGTGGATTTACCCGGTTATGGTTATGCCAAAGTTTCAAAGAAAACCAAAGAAGTTTTTCAGAAGTTTATTACTGATTATTTTGAAACTCGCGAGCAATTGGTGTGTGCTTTTGTGTTGATTGACATTCGATTGGAGGCACAGAAAATCGACTTGGAATTCATCACCTATTTGGGTGAAACACAAGTTCCGTTTTGCATTATTTTCACTAAGGCTGATAAGATTGGAAAAACTAAAGTAGATTCGCACATTGCGGCGTATAAAAAGCAGATTTTAGCCAACAATTGGGAAGAAATGCCTCCGTATTTTGTGACTTCCTCTGTTGATTCTACTGGTAAAGAACAGCTTCTGAATTATATTGAACAAATCAACGAAGACGTCTTCAAAAACAACCAAGGTTTTTAGCCTTTCAGTTCCAATTTCTCGGCAAAATACTCACAAAAATCACGCATCGTATCGGCCATTTTCTCATCGTTAGTTGCTCGTTGGTACGTATCCGACATGGCTACTAAAGTTTGATGGAAAAATTGTTTCATTTCGTCTACTGGCATGTCTTTGGTCCACAGATCAATGCGCAAGGTTTCTTTAGCGTTGTTGTCCCATATGGAAAGCATAATGGCTTTGGTTTCTTCATTGTTGACTCCGCCGTCTTGGGCAGTCCATGCTAGTGATTCTGGAACGCGGTTTTCGTCTAATAGAACGTTGAATTTTATTTCGGATTGGATGGAATTACTCATTTCGTTTGGGTTTGTATTTTGAATTTTCGAAGATTTGTTTTGCGTCGGTTTTGATCATATCTTGTAGAGTGACTTTGTCGTTGTTTTCCATGTAGGAACGTACAATTTGCCAACCAATCCAACGACCGATTCGACCTGGTGATTCGTTGTCAATTTCTAAGTAAAATTTGGAATACGGCGCTAAATTTAAAAACTGACTTGGCAGTTTAGAATTGGTACTGTACAACAACTGATTGGCTACAAAATATTCCCAGATATAGGATTCGTTGTCTTTACTCCATGCGATTTGCTCTGGCGTATAGGCAATTTTTTCGGCATCAGTGTAACTGTCACCCAACAAAACGTCTTTTAGGTACAATTCTTTTCCGTAGTAAATCATTTGAGATAAAAAAGTTCCATCATTTTGAACCGGAATCACTCCGAATGCAAAACTAGAAGCAATTTCAGGCATCATTTGGCGTGGTTCAAAGTGTTGCGTGATGTATTCTGGAATTTCTACACCTTTATAAAAACGATGATCCTTACCAAGGAACATTTCTAAAGCAATGACCAATTTATCATTTGAGTAAATGGCCTTTGCATTATAATCCATTTCGCCAATGGCAGTATAGATTTCAGGAGTTTTTACCGTTGGAAAATAGTATTTAATGTGTTTGAACAACTCTTCTATTTCGGTTTGTTCGGAATTAAAATTGCGGTATTTTTTTTCCACTTCTTGGTACATTTCACGCCATAGCGGGTTTTGCATTTTTTCAATCCAAACTTCATCGGGTGTTCCTTCAGGGAAAAAATCGGGGTATTCTGCCTTCACTAAAGACAATTCGGCTGGTTTAGCATCGAAAAAAGCTTGTTCGAATCGGTGCAGTTTCATTTGCATCGGAATTTCTTCGACGGCTTGTTCGACTTTGCTTTTTTTGTCGCACGAGAAAATAGTAAAAACTAAAAGAACTAATAAAACGATTTTTTTCATTTTTATTCTATGGTTTTAGCCCAGATAGTAGCGGAAATCCTTTTGCTATTTTGAAGTAGTTTTTCTTGCTGAAAAAGAGCGACTGGCAAGAAGCTCCTTTTGAAGTTAGAAAAACACTTTAAAATAGTAAAAGATTGGAGCGAATAGCTGGTTACAGCTTCTTAACACAACAACCTTGGACAAACTACGTATTTTAATTATTAATTATTTATTTTTGCAAATATACAGTACCAAACTCAAAATCTTCCATTAAAAATGGCTAAAAAAAGCACGATTCAGGTTGAAAAAGTGAATGATCACATTGTAAATTGGTTAAAAACGTATGCGGATAACGCAAAAGTAAATGGTTTTGTTGTGGGAATTTCTGGTGGCGTGGATTCGGCAGTGACTTCTACACTCTGTGCGCAGACTGGATTGACGACTTTGTGTGTGGAAATGCCGATTCATCAGCATCCGAGTCAGGTGAATCGAGGCAGAGAACACATTGAGCAATTGCAAAAACGATTTCCGAACGTGCAACGTGCGGAAACGAATTTGACTAGCGTTTTTGAGGGTTTTGTACAACAAGTTCCGAATACTGAAAACGAACACCGATTGTATTTGTCATTGGCCAATACTAGAGCGCGCTTACGCATGACGACGTTGTATTATTATGCCGGAATTCATGGTTTGCTTGTAGCGGGAACAGGAAATAAGGTAGAAGATTTTGGTGTTGGATTTTACACCAAATACGGTGATGGAGGCGTTGATTTGAGTCCGATTGCCGATTTAATGAAAAGTGATGTCTACGCTTTAGGAAAATTTCTAGAGATTCCGGAATCGATACAAACGGCTGCGCCAACGGATGGATTGTTTGGCGATTCGCGAACGGATGAAGATCAATTGGGTGCGAGTTATGATGAATTAGAATGGGCGATGAATGAAAGTGAAAAAGGAGCGACAATTGATGATTTTTCAGGCCGAGAAAAAGAGGTTTTTTCTATCTATACGCGCCTAAACAAAGCCAATCAACACAAAATGCAACCAATTCCAGTTTGTTTGATTCCAATGAGTTATAAATGATTTTTTAACATTTTCACTGCTTGTTTTATTTTTTTTACTATTTTTACATGCAGTTTTTTTAATTTTTTTCTAAAAATAGAATTATGATAAATGTTTGTTTAGCCGATAATTTTCCTGTAGTTCATTTTGGAGTGAAATCCTATTTTAAGGAACACCCCGAAATTAGCGTGGTTTCAAACGTTGGTAGTTTTTTTATGGTTCCGGATGCACTTCGCAATAAAGAAATTAACGTTTTGGTAATCGATTTAGAATTGGACGGCTTAAAAAGTATTTACGAATTAAAAGCGATCATCAAAAACTTCCCAAAAACGAAAGTATTGATTTTCACTAATTTAAATGAGCAAATTTACGCACCTAATGCCATTAAAGCTGGAGTTGCGGGTTATGTACACAAATCGGCAAAACTGGAAACATTAGGAACAACCATCATACGTGTTCATCAAGGTTTGGTGATGTTGAGTGAGAGTTTGAAAAAGAATTTAGCGTTGATTGCCAAACAAAATAAATCGGAGCGTTTGTACCGAAAATTATCGAATAGAGAAATTGAAGTATTGCGTTTCTTGTGCGACGGAAAGAAAAACAACGAAATATCAAAAACTTTAGGCTTGAACGAAAAAACGATTAGTACGTATAAATTGCGTTTGTTGCAAAAATTGAACGTTACTAATTTGGTGGATTTGGTGAATAAGGCGAAGACGTTGGATATTGTTTAAAAAGTTTCAAAGTTTGCTAAGCCAGTCGTCCTATGGGCTCGTGTCAAAGTTTACTAAAATATATAAAATCCTGGTTCGATTGAATCGGGATTTTTTTTGGCCAGACTTGACATTGTTTCGCCAGTTTGAGCAAAGCTCTAGAGTCCGACGAAGGAGGAATCACAAAAATAATTGGAACAATAAAAGTTAATGAAATTTAAAATTTGCAAATCAGTGACACGAGCAAAGCGAACTGACGAAGTAATCTGCGGCGGATTGATTAGCTATGACGTGAGATGACTCTTCCTAATTTTTTGGAAAACATATTGGTTAATCCTAAATAATCAACTACCATCGATAAGGTTTCGGAGTTGTCGGTTTCGGGTTCGGAGGTGACGCTTCCTTTTAGTTCTTCAATGATTTTATTGACTAAAAACCAACGCAACGTTAGTATGGTTTCGGAAACGTATTGACCAATGGTTTGGTCTTTTCCTTTAACATAGATGTGTTTGGTTTCCCAATTGTGGAGCACTTCGCGTTCGTCGTTCATCAAAATTGACGTTACTTCATTGGAAATTTCTGGAGGCAATTGTTGTAAATAATGCTCCATTTCGAAATTTTCGTTTTGATGAAAATAGTTGATTAAATCATTGTAAATCGACTTGAAAACCGGATTTGCCAATTCGGTTTCGTCTTCTTGCAAACTCAAAAAGATGCGCTGATAAACCTTGTAATTATTCAACTCTTTCACTTCTACCATTTCACCATTTTCATTGGCTTTCAGAAGCACATCTTCAAATTCTTCTTCCCTATTTCCGTACAATAAAAGTATTTCTATGATTTTTCGTTCGAGTTCGAATTGAATATCCACATTAGAACTTAAAGCAATCGGTTCGTTTTTATGAACTTCAAATGCTTTTTGGTCTTCTTTTTGTTTTTTGCCTAATTCCTGTATGTCTTTTTTGGTAATTTGAGCCAACGTATTGAACAGCACGTCTTCGGAAATATCCATAATGCGCGACGTTTCCTGAATGTAGATTTCGCGTTTGATGCGATCGGGAATTTTGGAAATACTCGTCACCATATCGCGAATCAGATCGGCTTTTTTGATTGGATCGTTTTTGGCTTCTTTCATCAAAAGTGACGCTTTGAACTGAATGAAATCCATAGCATTCTCACTCAAATAGTTTACCAAATCTTCGTACGACGTTTTTTTGGCAAAACTGTCCGGATCATCGCCGTCGGGAAACGTACAAACGCGCACGTTCATTCCTTCTTCGAGAATTAAATCGATTCCGCGAATGGAAGCACGAAGTCCTGCCGCATCACCATCAAACAATACGGTAATATTTTTGGTTAGCCGATTGACCAATCGAATTTGATCGGGCGTTAAAGCGGTTCCAGACGACGCTACCACATTCTCAATTCCGGATTGATGCATTTGAATCACATCGGTATATCCTTCCACCAAAAAACAATTATCGAGTTTGGCGATGGCTTGTTTGGCGTGGAAAATTCCGTACAAAACTTTACTCTTATGGTAAATATCGCTTTCGGGCGAATTGAGGTATTTGGCAGCTTTTTTGTCTTGTGTCAAAATACGACCTCCAAAACCCAAAACGCGTCCGCTCATACTATGAATGGGAAACATCACGCGGCCTTTGAATCGGTCAAACTGTTTGTCTTCGCCAACAATGGTGAGTCCGGTTTTTTCTAAATACTCTAATTTATATCCTTTTCCTAATGCTTCTTTGGTAAAAGCATCCCACTGATTGGGCGAATAACCAAGGTTGAATTTCTTGATGGTTTCATTGGTAAAACCACGTTCTTTAAAATACGTATAACCGATGGCCTTTCCTTCTTCGTGATTGAGTAAAACATCTTGAAAATACTTACTGGCAAATTCGGAAACCAAATACATACTTTCCTTTTCGTTGGCTTCGGCTTTGTCTTCGTCGGATTGCTCGGTTTCTTCAATTTCGATATTGTACTTTTTAGCAAGATAACGAATCGCTTCGGGATAGGAAAAATGCTCGTGTTCCATGAGGAAAGTCACTGAACTTCCGCCTTTTCCCGTACTAAAATCCTTCCAAATTTGTTTTACTGGCGATACCATAAACGAAGGTGTTCGTTCGTCTGAAAAAGGACTCAATCCTTTGAAATTGCTACCGGCACGTTTGAGCTGAACGAAATCACCGATGACTTCTTCCACGCGTGCGGTTTCAAAAACTTTGTCTATGGTTTCTCTTGTTATCAAGTTTGGATTTTTAGATTTTTAGAACCCTAAAAAATGAATGTCGGTAAAATTACACATTCAGAATTTAAAATTTAAAATTTAAAATAAAAAAAAGGCGTTTCCAAACAGAAACGCCTTTTCGAAGTATAAAACTAACCTAAACAAATTTTAATTTAAATCGAATCGAACTCCAAGTGACACATTGTTTTGTTTGATTGGATTGTTTTGAAACAATGGGTTCAAATCGTATTTCACGTACAAACTGGTTTCTTTGTATCCGATGTACGCACTTACTCCATAAATGAAGTTGCTTGCGTTGAAATCTTTTTTGGTTTTTTGTTTGATGTCGTCGCCATTTTCGTCTTCGTATTTCAAAATTTCTTTGGTTTTTAGGCGAATTCCACCGTAACCTCCGAAACCAAAACGGAACGATTGATGCGATCTGAAAATGGTTTTATCGTCTTTTACTTTTTTACCCGAAAAATCGAATTCTAAATGCATTGGAATGGCCAAATACACATTGCGTAAACGCGATTCATCAAGGTTGTACGGACTGGTTTCAAGATTGGTTTGATCGCCAGTTACAACAAAACTTCTGTTATCTGTTGGACGTAAATTGTTGTACATTACTGACCAACCGTATTTGAAATGCAATAAGTTGCTGTTTTTAGCTATACGAGTGTTGTATGAAACTCCCCATTCGTAGAAATGCGAACCTAGAAAACGGAAATCAGAATTTTCAACATCGCCATCGGTTACCAAATTATTCAATCCGGCTGCAAAAACAAATTGCGAAGTAGTTCGTGGTTCTCCATTGGCTTTTTTGAGTGAATCGTTTTTGGATTTCCAGCCAAGATCAATTGTGTAACTTCTATCCTTAGAAACTTCTTTGATTTTTCCGTCTACTTTTTGTTGCACTAAATCTTTTAATTCGGCTTGAGCAACAGCTACTTTGTTTTCGATTATCGTGGCTCTGGCTTCGGCTAATTTTTGTTTTTTCTCATCGGCTTGAGCTTTAGTAAGCGAACCGTTTTCGAGTTGTTTGTTCACTTCTTCTACTTCAATTTTTAAGGCTTCTTTTTCTTCTTGAGTGATTTTTTCAATCTTCTCTGCAATGGCTCTGGCTTTGGCTTCGAACGTCTCTTGTGCTGTTAATTTGGTTGCCAAAAGACAAACAGCCAAGGTTAAATAAATAGTAATACTTCTCATGATATTTGATTTTTGATTAATGATGATTTTTACTCTTGTGTATTTCTAGTGGATAAAGCGACTTTCACTTCCTTGTAATTTTTGCTCACTTTTTGAAGTACTTTTTCTCTGAACGTAAGTTCTAATTCACCATCTACTTGCGATAATAAACTGTTTGCGCTGACAGTTACTTTTGTAGATGGTTTTTGGTTCACCTCGTTTTGAGCAATTACCTCTTTGTTTTCAATAGTGGTTGGAGTATTGAAAACGGGAGTTGGATTTTTGACTTCACTTTTTCCGTTGTTTTGGGCGATTACTTCTTGCTTTGGGCTTGGTGTGTTTTTAGTTGGATTTGGCGTCGATTTTTGGGCAATTGATTGATTGGATTTGATGATTGAAACTCGGTTATTGGTTGTAGGTTGTAAGTTGTAGGTTGGAGTAGATTGTGGGTTTTGGGTTTTGGGTTGAGTTGTATTTTGTTCTGTTTGAACTAACGGTTGTATATTTTCAGTTGGCACTTCATTTTGAATTTTCTCTAAAGAATCATTTACTGAGTCTTTCGTCATTTCTTGATTTACAATCGTTGCATCAGGAGTGCTTTCTGAAGTATTTTGATTGAAAAAATACAAACCAGCAGTTACGAAAACCAAAATGCTTGCAGCAATATACAACCAGCCAAAAGAACGCTTTGTTTTTTTTTCTTCGGCTACAGAAAGCATGGCATCCAATCGATCCCAAGCATTTTCGCTGGGTTGGATTTCGCGAGCGTTGAGTTGCTCTCTTATTTGTTCTTCAAATTTATTCGGTACCATTACTGTAATTTTTTAACTTGTTAATTTGTTCTTGCAACATTTTTCTAGCGTGAGAAAGTTGCGATTTAGACGTTCCTTCATTGATTCCTAACATCGATGCAATTTCGTGGTGTTTGAATCCTTCAATCGCATATAAATTGAACACCATTTTATATCCATCGGGTAAACTGTCTATTAGAGTTTGTATGTCTTCTACTGAAAATTTACTTTCGATGTTATTGAAGCTTTCTTCAAAATACGTCTCGTCTTCAATAAAAGTCACTTTTTTCTGTACTCTGATGTAAGAAATGCATTCGTTAATCATGATTCTTCTGATCCAACCCTCAAAACTGCCTTTATGTTCAAAATTTTTCAAACTCGTAAACACTTTCATAAAAGCCGTAATCATGATGTCTTCTGCCTGATGAACATCTTTTATATACTGACGGCAAACACTCAACATTTTGGGAGCGAATTTGGAATAAATCTTTTGTTGTGCATGTCGATTGTTGTCGACGGCCAACTCGATTAATTCTTTTTCTTCTTGATGTAAGTTAATTACCTTCATTTTTAGACTTCTTAGATCGTTGGATTTTTAGAATCTTAGATTGTATTAAAGTGTTCTATTAGCATAGACGAGTTGAGTTGAAAAAGGGTTGCATGAGCATTTGAAAATTTTTCAATTTTGAAATTTGAAAATGAAAAAATTCAATAAAATCAATGGTTGACAGAATATAAAAAAAAATTATTTTTTTCGCTCGATAACGTAATTCACCATCAAAGTAAGGCTGTCTTTGTATTCTGATGAAGGAAAATTGTGAATTAACTGAAGTGCTTCTTGTTGGAATTGCACCATTTTTTGCTCGGCATAGGCCAATCCATTTTTGTCTTTTACGAATTGGATGACTTCTTTGACGCGCTTTTTGTCTTTGTTGTGGTTTTTGATGGAATTAATGCACCAACTTTTCTCTGAACTCGAACAATTATTCAAAGCATAAATCAGAGGCAAAGTCATTTTTTGCTCTTTAATGTCGATTCCAGTTGGTTTTCCAATGGCTTCGTCGGTGTAGTCAAATAAGTCGTCTTTGATTTGAAACGCCATTCCGATGAGTTCTCCAAATTTGCGCATTTTTTCGACGGTTTCATCGTCTTCGGAAACTGATTTAGCTCCCAATGCACAACAAGCCGCAATTAAAGTCGCCGTTTTTTGGCGGATGATTTCGTAGTAAATGGATTCGTCAATATCCAATCGACGCGCTTTTTCAATTTGAAGCAATTCGCCTTCACTCATCTCTCTAACAGCAACTGAAATGATTCGAAGCAAATCAAAATCGCCATTGTCAATCGAAAGCAACAATCCTTTTGACAATAAATAATCGCCTACTAAAACTGCAATTTTATTTTTCCACAACGCATTGATTGAGAAAAAACCTCTTCTACGGTTGCTATCGTCTACTACATCATCGTGAACCAAAGTGGCTGTGTGAATCAATTCGATAACAGATGCACCGCGATAGGTTCGCTCATTAACGGTTCCGCCTGAAATCATTTTTGCCGTCAAGAAAACAAACATCGGACGCATTTGTTTCCCCTTGCGGTTGACAATATAATAGGTGATTCGGTTAAGTAGCGCAACTTTAGACGACATCGATTCGAAGAACTTCTTTTCGAAAAGTTCCATTTCTTTGACTATCGGCTGCTTTATTTGCGAAGTAATATTCATCGACCTCAAAGATACAATAATGAGGGAATTTGAAAAATATTTTATGATAGCTTTAAACCATTTATAATTTATGTTGTCTTACTTTTGAATTTCAACTAAAATCGCGATTAATAACCATAACTTAAAAAATATCAATTATGAAAAAAACAACCTCATTTATTTTCGGATTGGCTTTGGCTTTGACCATTTTCAGTTGTTCCAAAGATGATGACAACTCGACAATGACCGCCGAAGAAGCAACCATAAACGCTAAAATGGACATCGCTAGTGATGATGTGGCCGACATTGTAGAAGAACAAGAATCGAGTACTTACGCTAATTCTGTGAGTGGAAAAACAGAGCAACTTTCTCCTTCTACTCTATCAACTTGTGCAACGGTAACAAGAGTTCCCGCTTTTGGAACCGCCATTACACCTGGAACAACTGTAACAAAAACAATTGATTTTGGAACAGTAGGATGTGTTTTGGCCAACGGAAATGTGGTAAAAGGAAAAATCATTATTTCGTTTGTATTTCAACCTGACGCTACTACACATACTATTAATTATACTTTTGATGATTTCTATCACAATGCCATCAAATTTGTAGGTTCAAAAGTATTTACCCGAACTATGACTGTTGGCACTGACACCAACCCAAGTCATCCGGTAGTTACTATGGACATGGACATGGTAGCCACTTTCCCAAGTGGAAATTCATACACAAGAGTTGGACAAAGAGTAAGAGAAATCATTGAAGGTTACAGTACTCCAGTATTTGCCGATAATGTGTACCGAGTAACTGGAAGCTGGACGACTTTGTTTCCTGATTCATCAATACGAACTAGTACAATTACTTCACCACTAAAAGTAAAAATGAGTTGTATTGCTGCGAATAAACCGCTTTTGGTTCAAGGTGTAATCACTATTACTCGAAACGACAATGTTTCAACCTTAGATTATGGAGATGGTACTTGCGATAATTTTGCTGTTTTCACCTTCAACGGCACATCCTATACGATTGTAATCGGAAACTAAAAACCCTAATTATAAAACAAAAAACTCTCTGCACAACAGAGAGTTTTTTTTATTGTTTATTGGCCAATTGACCACAGGCTGCATCAATGTCTTTTCCGCGGCTGCGACGCACTTTGGCTACGATATCGTATTTGGATAATTCTTTTATATACAAATCGATGGCCGCATCGGAAGCTTGCTGAAACTCGCCATCATCAATTGGGTTGTATTCGATTAAATTGACTTTACACGGAACGTATTTGCAGAATTTAACTAATGCATCAACGGCTTCCTTGGTATCGTTGATTCCTTTCCAGACTACATATTCATACGTAACTTTGCTTTTGGTTTTTCGGTACCAATATTCGAGTGATTCCTTCAAATCTTTTAATGGAAAATTTTCAGAGAAAGGCATGATTTTGGCACGAACCTCATCGATTGCCGAGTGTAAAGAAACGGCTAATTTGAATTTCACTTCGTCGTCGGCCATTTTTTTAATCATTTTTGGAATGCCAGATGTGGAAACGGTAATTCTCTTGGGCGACATTCCCAAACCTTCATCCGAAGTGATTAAATCGATGGCTTTGATTACGTTGTTGTAGTTCATTAACGGCTCGCCCATTCCCATAAAGACAATGTTCGAAAGCGGACGATTGTGGTACAAACGACTTTCTCTATCTATCGCCACAACCTGATCGTAAATTTCGCCTGGTTCTAAATTGCGCATGCGTTTCAAACGAGCCGTTGCGCAGAAATTACAATCCAAACTGCAACCTACTTGCGAAGAAACACAGGCTGTAGTTCGGGTTTCGGTCGGAATCAAAACACTTTCTACCACCAAACCATCGTGCAAACGGACGGCATTTTTTACGGTTCCGTCTTCACTGCGTTGCATTTGATCGACTTTGATGTGGTTGATGACAAAATTGGCTTCGAGCATGGCACGGGTTTCTTTTGAAACATTAGTCATGTCGTCAAATCCGTGCGAACCTTTACTCCACAACCATTCATAGACTTGATTGCCGCGAAAGGCTTTATCGCCATTAGCTACAAAAAAATCGCGCAATTGTTCTTTGGTTAAGCTTCGAATGTCTTTTTTCTCCATCATGTTGCAAAGGTAAAACAATTTGTGGATTACGCTCGCTTTTCCAAAACCGTATCTTCAACAACCAAAACATCCAAAGCCGTTTCTTTGAATAATTGCAATGCTTGTGCTGGAGTTTCTACGATTGGCATTCCCTTTCGATTCAGACTCGTATTGAGAACAACGGCAATACCCGATACTTTTTCAAAGGCTTCTACCAATTTATAAAACTTCGGATTCCATGATTTTTCAATGGTTTGAACGCGTGCCGAACCGTCTTGATGTGTGACATTACAAAGCTGTTGGAGAAATTCTTTTTTGGTTCGGTCGACCAAAATCATATACGGACTATTTCTACCAACCTCAAAATAGTTATTTACTTTTTCTTTTAAAACTGCAGGTGCGAACGGACGAAAATCTTCTCTGAATTTAATATTTCTATTGATGTAGTCTTTCATTCCTACGAAGCCTGGATGCGCAAGAATACTTCGTCGCCCTAAAGAACGAGGTCCAAACTCAGAACCCGATTGAAACCATGCTAGGGTTTTGCCTTCGTTGAGTTTTTGGGCGCAATAACTCACTACTTCATCTTCGTTATTGAATTCTATTTTTGTATATTCTTCTGATGAAATTACTACCTCATCTACTTCTTTTTTTGTATAATTTTTTCCAAAACAAGTACTTCCATCATGCTCTACTTTTGGCATTTTTAAATACTCTAACCAACCGTAAAAAGCGCAACCCAAAGCCAAACCGTTGTCGGCAGCTGCGGGTTCGATGTAAAGATTTTTAATCAGATTCAACTCTTCGAGTTTGGCATTCGCTACAGCGTTTAAAGCCACACCACCAGAGTAACAGAGATTTTCGTTAGGGAATTGTTCTACTCTATTTTTAATGCAATAGATGACGGCTCTTTCAACTTGCTCTTGCGCCCATTTGGCTACGTTGGCGTAATAATCAAAGTGCTCCTTAAAATAGTCATATCCTTTTGATGGATTGGTAAAATGGTGTTTCCAATCGTCTTTGACATACAACCTACCGGATTGAAATTCAAAAGCATCAAAATTATAAATACCAGACTTCCCGAAAGGCGCCAAACCCATTAGTTTTCCTACGTCGTCCATATCGCCAAAAACGTAATTGCTGATGGAAGCATAAAATCCGCCGATGGAATGTTGCGTAGTTGGTAATTGAAATTCACTCGCCGAATGCTCTGCCATAACACTGAAATCCTTAATCAATGGTGTGAGTTTTTGTCCGTCAAAATGGTAAAAACTGTCTTTTTCGCATTGCATTTGTTTGATTTGGAGAAAAGAAGCATCAATACTATTTTTTTGTTCCGGATGTAATTCGATGAATTGGTCTAACGGACTTCCGCAACCATCAATCACCATTACATTACAATCGGAGAACGGTGAAGTTCCAACTGCGCTGTACGCATGCGCCAAATGATGAGAAATATCAATTATTTTAGGTTGATCAGTATCGGAGAACAATCTTTTTCCTTTGAAAAAATCGCGTTTGGGAAGCGTAAAATTTTCACATTGCACTACAACTGTAATATCATCTAATAAAATTCCTTCTGCATCCAAACAGTACTGTATGGCATCAGAATCGTTTCCTCCATCGTGTTTGACACGGGTAATGCGTTCTTTTTCGATGGCAACACACACTTTTCCGTCTTTCAACAAAACAGCCGAACCGTTGTGCGATAATCCCGTTCCGAGCACATAAATAGGTTTAGACATTACTGATTTCTTTGTGCTAAAAATAGTGTTTAAATTGCAATTGACAAGAATTTTGCATTGCATAAAACGGTTTGGCAGGCACGATTTTGAAGCTATAATTTTATTTTTTTGGCCACGAATTCACAAATTAATTACAGTATAATTTGATTTTATTCGAATGTTCATCTAAGATGAACAAATTTTATGTTCTAAGCTATATTTTTTAATTCGTGAATTCGTGGCAGAAAATTTACCACATCATTTATCACATTTTAATAAAAAAAACTGACTTATTCTGTACATTTGAGGCAAAACAAATTTTACATATCATGCATTTTCTATCTGAAGATTTAGAGATTTACATCGAAAACCATTCGCAAAACGAACCCGAATTATTGGCGCAACTCAATAAAGAAACCTATCAAAAAATTTTGTTACCACGTATGTTGAGTGGTCATTTTCAAGGAAGGGTTTTGAGTATGTTATCAAAGTTGATTCGACCTGCAACTATTTTAGAAATCGGAACTTACACCGGTTATTCGGCTTTGTGTTTGTGCGAAGGAATGCAAGAAAATGGCTTTTTACACACCATTGACATCAAAGAAGAATTGGTAGATTTTCAACGTAAATACTTTGACAAATCGCCTTGGGGAAATCAGATTGTGCAACATTTAGGTGAAGCATTGGATATTATTCCGAATCTCGATTTGAAATTCGATTTGGTATTTATAGATGCTGATAAAGAAAACTACATCCATTATTTTAATTTGATTGTTCCTAAGATGAACAAAGGCGGAATCATCTTATCCGACAATGTGTTGTGGAGCGGAAAAGTGGTGGAAGAAGTCCATCCGAATGATATTTCTACCAAAGTATTATTGGAATACAACCAGCTTTTAAACACCGATACGCGAGTAGAAAGTGTGTTACTTCCTATTCGCGATGGTTTGACTGTTAGTCGCGTGCTTTAATCTTTTACGCCTAATTTGGTCAGAATATCTTCCATTAAACACCATTTGGTGATGGACGATTGTAGCAAATTAGCACCTACAAAAGCGGTAAACCACAACCAATTCTGATTGACATAAATTGCTAAAAGCAAACTGATTAGGATGAAAGTTCCTGCTATTGCTCTGATGATTCTGTTTTTCATGTTAATTCGTTTTTTCAATATTTAAAACTGCAATATGAATGTGTGAAAGTGTTTCTTGCTTAGCATTGAACTCTTTCACCGAATCGCAAACGATATCTACATTCTCTTTTGCCACAAAAGCGTAAAACAATATCGATTCATTTTCGTTCATTTCGGTGCCGAACCAATTGCTTTCAATAGCATCTTCAGAAGCATCGCGAAAACCCGTTACTTCTTTGTATGAATAGGTTTTTACTTGCGCTTTTTTCAAAATGCTTTTTACTTCTTTTTCAAATTCGGCTACTGCTGTGATTAATAATAGTTTCATTTCTTTAGTTATTAGCTTCTGTCTCCTCTTTAACTTCTGGTTTCTCCCATTTTTTTCTTTCGGTGATATAATAAATCAACGGAACAACAATCAAAGTCAGCAATGTTGAAACAATGGCTCCGAATACTAACGAAATCGCTAATCCTTGGAAAATTGGATCAAAAAGAATAATGGATGCTCCAATTACCACCGCGCCTGTTGTTAATAAAATGGGGGTTGTTCGTACGGCGCCCGCTTCGATAATGGCTTGTTTAAGTGGAATTCCGTCGTTCAATCGAATTTCGATAAAGTCAATGAGCAGTACGGAATTTCGTACCATTACTCCAGCCAAAGCAATCATTCCGATAAAAGAAGTCGCTGTGAAAAATGCGCCTAACAACCAGTGACCTAATACAATTCCGACTAACGAAAGCGGAATCGCCATCATCATCACCATTGGTGTTTTGAAATTTTGGAACCAACCTACAATCAGCATATAAATAATCACGATTACCACTAAAAATGCCGCTCCTAAATCGCGGAATACTTCCAATGTAATTTGCCATTCGCCGTCCCATTTTACAGTGAAATCACTTTCGTCGGCAGGTTGTTCCATATACAATTCGTTGACTTTGTAACCTTTGGGCAGCTTCATTTTTTGCAGTTTTTCGTTCATTCCCAAAATCGCATACACCGGACTTTCCAATGCGCCCGCCATATCTGCTGTTACATATACAACACGCTTTTGATCTTTTCTGAAAATGGTTTTCTGTAAAGTATCGGTTACCACTTTTACCAAATCGGAAACCGGAACTACGTTACCATGACTGCCTTTAATTTTTAAGTTTTGGATGTCTTGTAACGAGGTTTTGTCTTTGTCATCCAAGGAAAGCACAATACCAACATTGTCGTTAGAACGCTCATCGTACAAGTTTGAAACGGGATATTCTTTTAACAAATACGTTAAATTTCCGACTACTTGTTGTGGTGCAATTCCGTTGAGCATGGCTTTTTCTTTGTCGACTTCCAATCTGTATTCGGTTTGGTTGTCTTCTACCATCCAATCGATATCAACAATATCATTAGTGTTTTCTAAAATAGTTTTCACTTGATTAGCTACTGCAATTTGATCTTTATAATTGGGTCCGTAAATTTCAGCAACCAAAGTCGATAAAACTGGCGGTCCAGGCGGAACTTCAATGATTTTGACATTGGCTCCGTATTTTTTAGCTATTTTTTGTACTTCTGGACGAACGATTTTAGCAATATCATGACTTTGTAAATCGCGGTCTTCTTTGTGGAGTAAATTCACTTGAATATCGGCCATATTGCTTCCGCCACGCAAATCGTAGTGACGTACTAAACCGTTGAATGTGATTGGTGCAGACGTTCCGATGTAATTTTGGTAATTCACCACTTCTGGAATGGTCGACAAATACTGAGCGATTTCTTGTGTCACTGCTGCTGTACGTTCTAATGTTGTTCCTTCAGGCATATCAATCACCACTTGAAATTCATTTTTATTATCAAAAGGCAACATTTTTACTGCCACTGATTTGGTGAAAAACATCATCACCGAACCTAATAAAAGCAGTACTGTAATTCCTAACATTAAGCGGCGTTTTTTCGAACTTTCTAAAAACGGACGTTCCCATTTGTTGTAGATTTTGTAGATCCACGATGTATCTAATCCTTGTTCGGCTTTATGTTCTTGTTCGTCTTTCTCGTGTAATAAATGATATCCTAAATAAGGTGTTACAGTTAATGCAACAAACAACGACAACAACATCGCAATCGAAGCACCAATTGGCATCGGACTCATATATGGACCCATCATTCCCGATACAAACGCCATTGGTAAAATAGCCGCAATAACGGTGAATGTTGCCAGAATAGTAGGATTTCCGACTTCGTTAATGGCATAAATTGCGGCTTGTTTGAATGGCAGTCGCTTCATTTTAAAATGGCGATGCATGTTTTCGGCAATGATGATACTATCGTCAACTACAATTCCGACCACAAAAACTAGGGCAAAAAGAGTGATTCTATTTAATGTATATCCTAATAAATAATAAGAAAATAACGTCAATGCAAACGTCAACGGAACGGAGAAAAACACGACCAATCCGCCGCGCCATCCCATCGCTAACATTACTAAGATAGTTACAGCTATAATAGCGATTCCCAAGTGCATTAATAATTCACCAACTTTATGAGACGCAGTTTCACCGTAATTACGAGACACTTCTACGTGAACATCATCGGTAATAACTGTGCGTTTTAAATGTTCTAATTTTTCCAAAATCTTCTCCGAAATTTTCATTGCATCGGCACCTTTTACTTTACCAATGGAAATGGTAACCGCAGGATATACCGATTTATTTTTTGCGAAACTTTCGTTGGCTTTTCCGTACCCAAACGATACATAACTTCTAGGCGTTGACGGACCATCTTGTACCGAAGCAACTTGTTTTAAATAGACTGGCATATTGGAATTTACACCAACCACTAAGTTTTCAATATCTTCAGAAGTAGCTAAAAACTGACCTGTTGTTACTAAAAATTCTTGGTCGTTCGACACAAAACTACCCGATTGTGAGCTTCCGTTATTGGCTTGAATCATTTGCATAATTCCAAGCGCATCAACACCATTTTCGGCCATTTTATCTTTGTCAAGCACTACTTTTACCTCACGATTTCGTCCACCGATTTCTTTGGTAATCGCAACGTCTTTTACTTTTTCGATTTCAGAAGTGACTTCTTCAGCGATTAGTCGGATTTCAAAATCGTTTAGTTTCTCACTCCACAACGTCAATCCCAACATTGGAACATCGTCGATGGAACGCGTTTTGACCATGGGTTTGTATACGCCTTGCGGAAACATGTTTTCGTATTTGGCCAACTCGTCGTACAATTTCACGTACGAGCGTTCTACATCTTGACCTACAAAAAACTGCACAATAATCATCGCTTGACCGTTCATCGCCATACTATGAACATGCTCTACTCCTTTTATATTAGAGATGATTTTCTCTAATGGTTTTACAACTCTACTTTCCACTTCGGCCGGGCTTGCGCCAGGATAACCGACCATCACATCGGCCATTGGAACGTTGATTTGTGGTTCTTCTTCTCGTGGAATTAAAAACGAACTGTACACACCAATAATCATCAGCGCGACCATCAACAAAATGGTCAATTTTGAGTTGATGAAAAAATGTGCTATTTTACCTGATATACCTTCTTGCATGTTTCTTTGTTTAAATGTTTAAGGTTTAAAAGTTTAAAATTGTTAACCGACTAAAACTTAAAACCGTAACTGATTACTGAACACTGATTTTTGCTCCGTTGAATAATTTGCCTTCTGCAGAGATGATGTACTTCTCATTAGCACTCAAACCTGACAACACTTCAACTTGATTGCCGAATGATTTCCCGATGCGCAACCAACGTAAAATGGCTGTATTTCCATTTCCAACAGTGTAAATTCCGGTGAGTTGACCTTGTTTGACCAAAGCACTTTCGGGAACCATTACTTTATCGGAAACAGTTGTTGTGGTTTCTTTTTTATTCACCACAGGAAACTGAACATTGACAAACATTCCAGATAAAATTGATTTGTCAGTTTGAGTGAGATTTACTTTTACTAAATATTGTCCACCTGTATTTTTAGCCGAACCACTTACTTCGGAAACTTTCCCAGTTACTTCTTTATTTAACGATTTCACCCTAATTTTAACTGCCATTCCGTTGCTTATAGATGAAATATCACTTTCAGAAACCATAGCGGTAACTTGCATTCGCGATGCACCTTCGACACTTACTAAAGGCATTCCTGGATTGGCCATATCGCCTTCCTTGACAAAAGTGTTAGTAATTTCTCCCGAAAATGGAGCTGTAATGTTCGAATAGCTGAATTGTGCCATGACTTCATTTCGCATTTGACGCGCACCTTCTAGAGTCGCTTTGGCCATTTCATAACGCGCGGTCATATCGTCCAATTCTTTTTGCGATGCACTTTGTTGAGCGTATAAATTGACAAAACGATCGTAATCTTTTTTAGCATTGTTGTACGCCGCAGTCGCTTGTAAAATGGAAGCGTCTACTTGAGCTTTTTTGGCGTGTAAATCGGTGTTGTTGATACTGACTAATAATTGTCCGGCACCTACTTTTTGCCCTACTTTTACATGTACTTTGGTTACGTAACCCATCATTCGGGTACTTAAATTGGCGCTGTTTTCAGCTTCAATTTTTCCGCTTGCTGTTACAAATGGGCTGTTATTATCGTTGTTGATTCCGCTTACTTGAACAGCAATAGCGGGTTCGTTGTTGGCGGTTTCTTTTTTGTCATTTCCACACGAGAAAAGAGTGAGAACTAATAAAAAGACAGTTAGTATTGAATATATTTTCTTCATCATTTTAAAATTTATATTGATTTTTGAAATTGATATTGTCATTGATTTTTATTTAGTTAAAAACTGTAAATACTGTTTAGTGAAATTGTATTCGAAAATAGCTTGCAGATGTTCTAATTCTTTTTGAATCATTTGCGTTTCTGACGTTAGTAAATCGGTGGTTTTTTCTAAACCTTGTGCGTAACGATTTTGGCGAATACGAAATGCTTCTTGCGATTGTTCGAAAGCCAATTGCGAAAGATTCACTTTGTTTTCGGCATCTTTAAGCTGGCGACTTGTTTTATTTACTTCGAGTTGGCTTTGTTTTTTATATTGGTCTTTTTCGGTTTCAGACTTTTGAAATTCGGCTTTGGCTTTATCGTATTTTCCGATGGATTTGTAACCGTCAAAAACATTCCATGATAATTGTGCGCCAACTAAATATCCTTTTGCAGAAGTTCCGAATAGGTTTCTATCATACAATTCATAACTACCAAAAGCATTCAATCGAGGTAAAAATGTTGTTTTGGCTGATTGTAACATTTTACCATACGCTTCTGAAGATTTACTCATGGCTTGAATGTCTTTTCTACTGTCGGAAAGAGTTGGATTAATGGTTTCAATAGCGATGGTATTTTCGAGTTCTTCTGTTGGTTTGTACAACTTATCTTTAGCATCTTCATTCAACAAAAAAGCGAGATAATCCGAAGCATTTTGGACATTACTTTTGGCGTATTGCAATTGGTTTTTGATTTCATTGACACGCACTTGAACGTTCAACACATCGGTTTTTTGCAACATTCCGTTTTTGAAATAATTCTGCACTAGTTTCAGATTTTCTTTGGCAGTTGCATTTGCTTTTTCTAATACTTTTACCGCTCTGTAAGTCAGCTGTAATTGCATGTAAGCTTTGGAAACTTCCAATTCCAAATATTCTTTGGTGCGTTCGGTTTGCAATTGATAGGCTTCCATTTTGGCTTTGGCTGCTTTTCGTTCGAACCAACCATCAACATTAATTAACGGTTGCTGGATTTCGAATTTAGTAGCGAAATTTTGAGTCGTTTCCGGATTGTTCAATAAATCGGGATTGAAATCAGACTGAGTTAAAATCTCCTGATTCAATTTAGATCCGAAAGCCATCAGCGGATTGGTAGTTGAGATTCCGGTGTGCGAAATATTCACATTGGGCAAGAACAAAGCTCTCGACTGACTGTAATCGGCTTTAGCAGAAGCATAGGATTGTTCGGCGATTTTTATCTGTAGATTTTTATCTGAAATCTTTTGGAGTAAATCGCTTTTGGAAATAGCCAAGGTATCTTGACCGAATCCAAAGAACGAACTCAAAAGTGCTCCTGAAAAAAGAATATAACTGAATTTTTTCATACTATTTTATCTGAATTATGAAGCAAAAATAGAACGGTAAAAACGCGCTGACAGTAACAAGTGTTACTGTGTAACTTAGGTTACAAAAAAAAGTGCCCAATTACTTGAACACTTTTTAAATTATTGAAGTTTAGATTTATTGAATTACTACTTTTTGAGAAACATAAAATTTATTATCAAAAACAAACGTAATGATAACCGTTTGATTGGAAGCATTTTCCAAATCGAAATCCATAGTATTTTCTCCTTGCTCTGTATCTTCGATTTCACCATCGGCAATGATTTTCCCATCGATAGTAGAAACAAAATAATCAATAGTCGTTGCATATGGCATTGTAAAATTGATTTTCACAATGTTGTTTGACGTTGGATTAGGTGAAATAGTCATTGAAAACGGATTTTTCCCATCAATTTCATGAACATTCAACGGCTCATTTCGAATGAGTTTTACTTCATAAATGGTAGCGCTTGCACTAGTTGTATTGGTTTGATTTACACTAAACGGATTTTGTGTCGGACTGCTCAAACCACCTACAATGTGACCAATTACAAATTCGTCGGCTGTGATTTCATCCAATTTTATTACTTCATTTTCAAAACGTGGAAGTGATTCATTCGGAATGAATTCGGCACTTGCACCTTTCAAACTCGGCATGGTTTCGGGCATTTGGTATTCTTGTAACGAGCCATCAGCAAAACGAGTAGTTCTACTAATAGTGTTTACAAAAGGCACATTATTATCTTGAACCAACGTCGTTCCGTTGTAATAATACTGACTCATTCCGCCAAAAAACAAATTGTGCATTCTATTTTGAGTCGCATCATACAAAGCAGAAACAGCACTGTGGTAATTACTTAAATACTGATTGAAAGTGGTTTGTGGAATATAACCCGCTTCTTTGATATCAACAGGATATAGAAAAGGCAAATCAACATTAATTTGAAAAACACCTGATGAAATCATGTAACCTTGTGAACCATCAGGAAATATTTGAGGCAACAAATTATAATCGCGTCGGTGCAAATGAACCGCATCGGTAATGACTTGGTAATTGGAAATGCTCAATTGCGAACCTGAATTATCAATTTGAAATTTCTTGATGCTATTGGTATACGTTTGCGTAAAAGTCGGATTATTCATTGGGTTGTATCGTCCATCAAAACGATGCCCACCAATTAAATAAAAAGTGGTATTAATTTTAGCTAAATGTCCGCCATTAACAGCAAGATTTTCATCGGTCATTTGTTTGAAATAGCTTGAAATGGACGAACCATTGACAATCGCATTGATTAAGTTCGGAACATCAACTGAAGTCAATTTGTTAAACGTAATATGATCATTGGTTGTAGCCGAAAAAGCGTAACCACCAATAATGTAAAGCGTTTCTCCATCTTGATAGAAATTAAAATTGGTGGCTTGCAATTGCTCTTTTAATGGTGTAGATAACGAATTGACCGAAACC
The DNA here is from genome assembly GCF_035299245.1 of Flavobacterium sp. GTDB lineage: Bacteria > Bacteroidota > Bacteroidia > Flavobacteriales > Flavobacteriaceae > Flavobacterium. The sequence goes on from NZ_DATGWY010000022.1 coordinate 196,749, forward strand.
GACCAAAACTGATTCGTTGCAACATCTACTACAAAAATAGAAGTGTTGTTACTAGAAGCTGGAAATGCGTTAAAAGGTTGGCGCGCGTGGATTCCGTCTACTCTACCACCAATGATGAGCCATTTGCCATTGTGTTGGGCAAAAGCATAAGAATGAATTCCAGGAAAATTCGGAATTGTTATCGGATTTAATTGTATTTGATAATCGAAAGTAGTTTGCGAAAATAAAGTACTTGCGATTAGAAAAAATACAATACTGTATAATGTTTTCATCTTTTTAGATTTAGGCAATAGTTGTACAGTGCCTATGAAAATAGACACTATACAATACTATTACATTACAATTATGATTTTTTCTCTTCTGCTTTTTTAGAAGAACAACATCCACCTTTTTTATCTGTTCCGCACGATTTTTTCTCTTCAGCAGAACATGATTTTTCGGTTTTTGCTTTTTGTTTTTTCTGTTTTGGACCTTGTTGCGCGTTGGCATTCATAGAAAGGAACAAGGCAATAATTGCGAATATTGAAACTATTTTTTTCATGATTATATTTTTAAATTTTATTTTTTATTTGAAATTATTCAAGAAATATAAAATGATTCTGGCGGTTGCCAAATAGTTACGTTGTAGTGAGAAATGAAATTTTTGTGGTATTCGATATTGTATTTTTGAGGAACAAAAACGAGGTTATTTTTCAACTCGAAATTGTTGGCAAACAAAACATAAGTATAATTGGTAAAACTAAAGTTAAGTAGACATTTTTCTTTTGGACAAGCTCCTGTTTCGTCTGAAGTAGTGCTTTTATGACACGAAGATTCACAATTTTCAACAAAATGCATCTTGATTACTTTCACTGCAGGCAACACAGTCAAAGCACTAAAATAGAAGAATAAGAAAAGTGCAAAGTATTTCATCTTGTAAAATTACACTCAAATTTTAAGCTTTTTTGTAACTAATGTTACTTAGTTTAAAATCCTCTCTTGTGAAGGTACCTTTGGTATAATTTGAAGAAAATAAAACCTAACATTCCACCAAAAGCATAACCCGTTAGAATATCAGTTGGGAAGTGAACACCAAGATAAATTCGGCTGTAAGCAAAAATTAGTGGGTAAAGGAAAACCAAGAAAGCATACTTGTAATAGTGTTTCAGAATCAAATAAATGAACGTCATTGTGGCCATAGAATTGGCAGCATGACCTGAAAAGAAGCTGAACGTATCTGATTGGTGAACTATGCGAATAATGTCTTTAATTTCGGGATCATTGCACGGACGAAGTCGCTCAAAAGTAACTTTGCACAACTCGACGGTTTCATTGCCCACTAAAAGAAGAACAGCAATAAACAATACAGCTATTCCTAAATTTTTCCAGCCAATTTTTCTTTGCAAAAGAAACGCTAAAAGTAAAAAAAATGGTGTCCAGTGGAACTGTTTTGTAATGAACAACCAAAGCGCATCAAAAGTAGGCGAACCCAATCCGTTAAGGAAAACGAAGACTTTTTTATCGAGATCAACTAGCTTTTCCAACATTACATTTGGCGTTTGATTGGACCAGTAGCTTCCTCAATATCGTGTTTCATGGTATCAATTGGATTCGATATGTTAGTATCCAAACTGTCTTTTACACTTTCTACTTCTTTGGTAAATGTAGAGGTCAATTCGTTGATGGAAGTATCTAAACCATTAGCCTCAGCGCTTTTCTTTATTTCGGATTTGATTTCGTTAGTAGCGTTTTTAAGTTGCGCCATACCTTTTCCGAGATTGCGGGCAATCACCGGAATTTTATCAGTACCGAAAAGCATCAAGGCAATAAAAATGATGAAAATTAATTCGCCTCCACCGATTCCAAACATAGTTTTACAATTTATTGAGCAAAGTTACAAACTAAATTAATCAAATTTGGATTTTACTTCTTCTTTTGGCCAAGAATTATTAGTTGTATTAATATCGGCCGTTTCTTCTTTTGGATCTACTTTTATTTTTACGATGGCTTTATCGGTTGCAAAAGTTCGATTGGCTTCTTTATCGTTCATTCTCCAAATTTGCGCCGGAAAATGATGCATTTCAGTTGTTCCGTCTTCAAAAGTCAACTCTACAATTATAGGCATCACCAATTCACCTGGTTTATCAAAAGTAACCTGATAAAAGTATTTAGGTGTTTTTAATTTGGCTTGCTCCTCTTTGGTAAAGGTTTTTTCAACATACTCTTGAAGCGTTTTGCAATCTTTAATTTCAAACGGTTTGTTCATGTCTGGTTTATAGCTTTCGCTTCCATCAGCAATCATGTAGACCATCGGACCTTCGATACGGTTTCTTCTTCGGCGTGTTTTCAAAAAGTCTTTTACTTCTTTAGAAGGTTCGTTACTTACAAAATATTTCTTCACTTCTTTTACACCAATATCATTATAATCGGTAGTGTAAAACCATCCTCTCCAAAACCAATCCAAATCGAATGCCGAGGCATCTTCCATGGTTCTGAAGAAGTCTTCTGGTGTAGGATGTTTGAATTTCCATCGATTGGCGTAGGTTTTAAAAGCATAATCAAACAATTCTCTTCCCATTACGGTTTCACGAAGAATATTCAATGCCGCAGCTGGTTTTCCGTAAGCATTATTACCAAATTGGCGAATGCTTTCTGAGTTGGACATAATTGGTTCTAAACCTCTTTCATCGCCACTCATGTAGGGAACAATATTTTTGGCTGGACCACGATCGGCTGGGAAATTTGGATCCCATTCGATTAATGCCATGTATTCCATAAACGAGTTCAGACCTTCGTCCATCCATGTCCATTGACGCTCATCAGAGTTAACAATCATGGGAAAGAAATTATGACCTACTTCGTGAACAATCACGCTCATCATTCCGTGTTTTACTCGATCGGAGTATTTTCCATCAGCATCAGGTCGACCCCAATTCCAACAAATCATCGGATATTCCATTCCTTGATCTTCGGCATTAATTGAAATTGCTTTAGGATAGGGATAATCAAAAGTATGACTTGAATAACTTTTTAAAGTATGCGCTACAATTCGGGTGGAATATTCTTCCCAAAGCGGGTTTCCTTCTTTTGGATATAATGAAATGGCCATGGTATTTCGTGTAGCTAATTTCACTGCCATCGCATCATAAATGAATTTTCTTGAGGTTGAAATTCCGAAATCACGCACATTAGTTGCTTTGAATTTCCATGTTTTTTTCTGAGTTGAAAATCCTTTTTCTGCGGCTTCGGCTTCGGCTTGAGTCACCACAATTACAGGCTTGTCAAACGATTTTTCAGCTTGAGCATAACGTGCCAATTGCGCTGGAGTAAACACTTCACTTCTATTTAACAATTCGCCCGTAGCTTCCAAGATGTGATCGGCTGGAACCGTAATGTTAACATCAAAATTTCCGAAAGGCAAAGCAAATTCACCTGCGCCCCAAAATTGTTGGTTTTGCCATCCTTCTACATCATTGTAAACGGCCATTCTTGGGTAAAATTGAGCCAAAATGTACAGACGATTTCCGTCTTCAAATTGCTCATAACCCGAGCGTCCGCCGTCCAATCTATAGTTGTTAATATTGTACCACCATTTGATGGAAAAAGAAATTTTTTCACCATGCTTTAGTGGTGTCGCCAATTCAATTCGCATCATTGTTTGATTGATGGTATAATTCATTGGTTTTCCTGAAGCATCTTTTACGTACTCGATGTTGAAACCTCCGTCAAAATCTTCTTCCAAATACTTACGAGAGAATCCTTTCGGACTCATCACTGGATCAGTTACATTGTTCTCCACCATTGGCGAAAGCGACTTTCTGGATTGTTGGTTTTGATCCAATTGCATCCACAAATAATCCAAACCTTCTTTGGCATTATTAGTGTAGGTTACTGTTTCTTGACCGTATAATTTGGTGTTTTTATCGTCGAGTTCAATGTCGATTTTGTAATCGGCTTGTTGCTGATAATACTCAGGTCCAGGCGCACCTGAAGCGGTACGATACATATTGGGAGTAGCCAACAAATCGTACATTTGTTTGAACTTATCTGGATTTTTTTCGGCTTTCTTTTCCTGAGCTATTGACAACAATGGAAAAAGGACTAAACCTAGAAGAAATTTTCTCATGATTAATAAAATAAGGCAATAAAAATAAGTATTTTAAAGTGAGTTTCGGGAATACCTATTTATTTTAACATTCCTTTAAAACTTTCAGAAGTCAAAAGCAAACTGTGCTTGCTTCCATTAAAATTGGCTTGAATGATGTTTTGTTGGTCGAAGTGATTTTCCATAATGATGGAATTTTCGACCTCAAGGGAAGTAATTTTAGCAACATCAACCATTTTCAAATAACAAATTAGCACGTTGTCTTCGGTTTCTTTACTAACGAAAATCATACTTTTGGGTTGATTATTTATTTTGATGATGAATTTTTCTGAAAGGTATTTTTTGAGCAATTCAATGTGCTCTGGAGTTTCTTTATCTGAAGCTAAATAGGATTTTTTGTTGTATTTTTTTTCTATGGCTTCGTTGATATCATCGATGAAAAGTCGCGCTGTGATTTGCAGCATTTTTTTCTCTTTAACATGATTGATCTGATAAATTGCCACATAGAATTTGTGGGCCGACAGTGATGTTAGCATGAGAAACAGAACCACAAAAGCACTATTTTGAATTATTTTTTTCATTTTACAAATGTACTATTCTTTGTGAAAGGCAATGCTTTTCTCCAGCAAGAAATCAATTAATTGCAATGAATTTACCCTTTCTAAAAGTTGTTTCTGATTGATTTCCTCCGAAAAACAATACTCTAAAAACAATCCTATTTTATCTTCTTGAATAGTAAGTGTCTTTTCATAAAAACCGGGTGTAAATCGGGACTTCATTTCAGCTACAAATTCGTTTGAATTATAGGTTTTGGTTGGTTTTGGCTTTGAAAACTCATCATTCGTATTGAATAATTGAAAAATACTCTTTCCTAACTTAACAAAATTCACACCAAGATTAACATTAGCTTCACTGGGCATTGCTAAATTTGCAGTTGTTTTTACACCAGTTATTTCTAAGTTCTTAAAATCGATGGAAGACAAGTCGGCTTTTATTGGTGGTTTCACTTTGATTCTTTTGGCATCGTAGACCAAATCACCCGAGAGTTTGAATGCGCCCACTTTCACTTCATCAAGTTGATTGATTTTCATTGTCAAATGAATTACGGATATTAATTTTTTAAAATCGGATGCTTTGAGAACTAATCGTTCCGTATCAAAAGTCACGCTTGAAATAACAATAGTATCGCCTTCTCTGGCATAAATGGAAAAGAAACCTAAATCATCTGAAATAGTGTTGGTTTCAAGAGTTGTATTGGTAATTGTGGCGCGTTCAACTTTTAATGAATCGCACACGAGCACACCTTTGAACACCTCAATTTTTCTATTCTGAGAAACGGCTTCCATTGAAAAACCAATTAAAAATAAAAGTAAAAATGGCTTCATACACTATTTTTTTTCTTTGATGACTTCTAAATAAGACACTGCAATTTCACCCATTATAAATGTTGCTAAAGTTTTATTTTTGCTCTTTACAGCTTCTTCAAAACGAGTGTTTTCAACTAAATAATATTGAAAGCCTTTGACATAATCGGCTGGGATTTTGAGTTGCTCGGTATAAAAAGTTTCCTCATACCATTCGTTTATTTTTCTTAAAGTATATTCTTTCCGTTCAACAGCTACTTCTTTTTTCAGCATTGAAGTTCGACCCGAAATTGCATTTAAAATTCCGTCAAAAGATACTTGAGTATTCAATCCGTAGGTGTTTCCGCCACCAGTTGCTGTGTACAATCTTCGCTCTGCGGGTGTATATTTTTTGGCGGGTTTAGACAAAATACCCATACTCACAGCATTAATATCGTTTTGATTGATGACTACTTCTTTCAAGTTGTAACTTGCCAATTCCATAGTAACAAAAAACAACTCCGACTTTATATCGGTGTACTTTAGCACCACTTTCTTTCCTTTTAAATGAACCGCAGAGAATTGTAGTGTGTCATTTTCTTGTCCTAAAATTTCGAAATAGCCACCACTTTTTGAAATTGTTGAAGAATTGGAGTTCAGATTGATAATGTGAATGCCTTCTAAGTCGTCTGTGTAAGCTCTAATTTTACCCTTTACTTCACTTCTTTGTGCAAAGACAGAAGAAAAAAAGGCGAAAAACAAACTCAACAGAAGGTACTTTTTGATCATTATATCTCTACTATTATTTTGTAAAAGTACTTGAAAGCCTTCCAAAAATTAAGCCAAGTAAAATGTAATAAAATGTTAATTTAAAATTCGATTTTGTTTGTAGTTTTGTAGAAATCCACTATTAAAAATGAAAAACTTAATTATAGCAAGTACATCAACCGTTTATAATGGCGATTATTTGGATTATCTATTGAGCGAATTAGAACTTCTATTTGGTAATAGTCAGACGATTATTTTTATTCCGTATGCTCGTCCGGGCGGAATTAGTCATGATGATTACACAGAAAAAGTACGAAGCGTTTTCGCCAAAATCAATAAAAATGTGGTTGGATTACATGAATTTGAAAACCCAACTGAAGCGATAACCAAAGCAGAAGGACTATTTACTGGCGGAGGAAACACCTTTTTATTGGTCACTCAATTGTATGAAAATAACGTGATGCAGGCTTTATCTGAAGCGATAAAAAAAGGAGTTCCTTATCTCGGAACTAGTGCCGGAAGTAATATTACTGGTGTTTCGATGCAAACTACCAACGATATGCCTATTATTTATCCGCCGAGTTTTGCTACTTTGAACATCATTCCGTTTAATTTGAATCCGCATTACCTTGATCCAGACACCAACAGCACACATATGGGAGAAACCCGCGAAACTAGAATCAAAGAGTTTCATGCATTCAATTCGACTGCAGTTTTAGGACTTCGAGAAGGAAGTTGGTTGCGAGTGAATGGAGAGCAAATTATATTAAAAGGCGATTTGACGGCGCGTTTGTTTCGACAAAATGAAATTCCGGTTGAAATTGAATCGGGAACGGATTTGAGTTTTTTGGGGTAGAGTTTATTTCAGAGCGGAAGTAAATTTCTCACTTATAATCATAAAAAAACCCCGAACTAAAGTTCGGGGGAATTTATTTCAGAGCGGAAGACGAGGCTTCCCGATAGCCATCGGGATAAACTTCTCGCCTTATGCAAATAAAAAACCTCTAACGTAAATTAGAGGTTTTCAATTTCAGAGCGGAAGACGAGGCTCGAACTCGCGACAACCAGCTTGGAAGGCTGGAGCTCTACCAACTGAGCTACTTCCGCATTTGTTTTTTTGGTGAGTGCAAATATATAGCATTTGTTGTATTGGATGCAAATTTTTTTTTGAAAAAATTCGTCAATTACTGTTTTCTAGAATTAATTTTGCTCTAAAACAGTTTATAATTGATTCGTTATCACTTAATTTACTCTTGTATGATTGAAATAAAAAATATTGACTATACCACCACTTTTTCTGTTCGGCATCCTGTTTTACGAGATGAAAAACCCATTGAGAGTTGTTTTTTTGATGGAGATGACTTAAAAACCACAGTGCATTTTGGTTTGTTTTGTGACAAAAAATTAGTGGGAGTTATTTCAATTTTCAAAAATAAAAACGCTATCTTTAGTGCTCAAAATCAGTTCCAAATTAGAGGAATGGCTGTGCTGAAAGAATGTCAAGGAAAAAATTTTGGCAAACAATTATTGGATCAAGCAGAGCAATATGTAATTACTCAAAAAGGGAATTTGATTTGGTTCAACGCGAGAGAAAATGCAGTTCCATTTTATCAGAAATCAGGGTATGAAATTGTAAGCGATGCATTCGAAATTAAAGATATAGGAACACATTTTATAATGTATAAAAAAAATTAGGGCAATAGCCTATGGGGAAAATCTACTTCGTTTTTTTATTTACTTTTTTTATTTCCTGCCAGGATCACAAGTCTGTTACCAATACAGAAAGTGCTTCCTTTATGGATATTTTTGGTTTTTTTAAGGAAGATAAAATTAAGATTGACTCTACTTTAATTCTTTCGTACAACGACACCATTTTAAAAGCATTTTACAAAAAAAACAATTACGAAGTAGCATGGGATTCAAAAGAAAACAGAAACCTTGTTTTGAACGAATTGACTCAATCCTACCAAGATGGTTTAGAGCCTAATGATTATTATGTTCAGTATTTGCAACGTTATGAAACCAAATACGATAGCTTGACTGAACCTGAATTGATTACTTACGATATTCAACTGACGAGAAGTGTTCAAAAATTCATCAATCATTTAAATAAAGGAAAAGTAAACCCATATGAAATCTACGATGATTGGGATTTAGGAAAGAAAACAATTGACGCTAGTGTTGTCCTTCAAGAATGTTTTGATCAAAATAATTTTACTGAAATTTTCGAAAAACAAAAGCCTCAACTCAAAATGTATCAACAATTGAAATTGGCTTTAAAAAAACTTAATGAATTTCCTGACACCACTGTGGAGCAAATTGATTTAAGGGAAAAATTCAACCCAAATACTTCATCCAAATCGATCATCACCATCAAAAGAAAATTAATTTATTGGGGTGATTTGAAACGAAAAGATTCAGCTTTGACCAAACTCTACGACAAGGAAACTCAAACTGCTGTCAAAAAATTTCAGAAACGACATGGCTTAAGACCTGATGGAGTCATTGGACGCGGAACCATAGAAGCATTAAACTATTCACGAGACCAACGAATTGAGCAAGTAGTTGTCAATATGGAACGACTGCGATGGTTGCCCAACAACTTGGGAAATCACTACATTTTAGTTAATCTTCCTGATTATTATCTCACTGTATTTAAAGACAACGACAGCATTTTATCACATAAAGTTGTGATTGGAAAAGACTCTCGAAAAACACCATTATTATCATCTAAACTGACCAATATTGTTTTGAATCCGAATTGGACGGTTCCACCAACTATTTTAGCAGAAGATGTTTTTCCGGAAGCAGTGCGAAGCAGAAGCGCATTCAGTCGAAGAGGTTTACACATTTTGGATTCTAAAAATCGTGAAGTCAGCGCTTCTAAATGGAAATTGTCTGATGCCAAACGATACAAATACGTTCAAAATCCGAGTAAAAACAATTCGTTAGGATTTATGAAAATCAACTTCAACAACAAGTATGCGGTGTATTTGCACGACACCAATCATCGTAATTATTTCAAATACGATTACCGCGCTTTGAGTTCGGGTTGCGTTCGCGTTGAAAATCCACTTGATTTGGCCGAATATTTACTTAATGATTCCGAAAATTGGAGCATCGAAAAAATAAATGAGCTAACGAAAGACGCTAAGAAACTCCAAACCAAAACCATCAACATGACGGAAGATATTTATGTTCATTTCACCTACAACACTTCGTGGATGGAGAACGACCAACTTCAATTTAGAGACGATATTTACTGTTTGGATGCCGATTTGTATTCTAAATTGCGTTATTAATTACAGTAAAATGCTTTGGTTAGAATGATGATGAATAAACAAACACGATTTGTTTTTGATGGTAGAAATAATCGATTTTGTCAACTCCAAAGGCAATGCTGGACAACCAAAACTTCTTCCTAATCGGTTGTGTTCTCTGATAAAGCCTTCAGAAACATAATCGGCTCCGTGAATTACAATTGCTCGACTTCGGGCATTATCGTTTTTATTTTTTTCTAAACCATCAAGTTTTAAGGAAAGTCCGTGCGAACCTTGATACGTTTCACTGGTAATAAAAAAACCTAAGCTACTTTTGTACGATTCATTTTCATTTGAAAACGATTGAGCATTGAGCTCACCCGAATTTTTTCCGTGGGCTACTAATGAATGAAAAAGTACTTTATTTTCATCCATATCAATCACCCACAATCTTTTTTGTGTAGAAGGCAAATCAAAATCAATTATAGTAAGAATGTTACTCTGGATAATTTGTCTGTCTTTCAAAACATCAAAACCGTCCATAGCTTTTGAAAAAGAATCGTATTCGGGCAAATCAAAACCATTGGATTCAATGGATTGATAACGTTCAAATTTTTCGTCAATTATCATTGAACTAGGAACAACCTCAGATTTCTTGGTCGTTTCTATCAAATTAGCGCTTTTTATTGGTAAATCCTTTTTAATAGTAAAGGAACAAAAGCCAATTAGCGCTAAACTCAAAAAGCGTTTCAACATAATAGTAATTTAAGTTAATAGTAAATTTGGGGTTACAAACATAAAAAACCGATTCAATAAAAAAAATAAAATCGACACTTTTTGTCGTTTATTTACATATTTTATCGATTAATTACATTTTTTAACTTTTTATATAATTCTTTTCTTACTTTTGCGTCAATGATTAAATGTTAATTTTAATCGGGTTTCATTTTTATATTTATATTTGCTTTTCCAACCCTAACTCAATGCTAAAGAAAAAACTAATAGTCCTTTTTCTATTTGTTTTGATGTCAACGTTTTGTAATGCTCAAAGTGAAAAGAAAACTTTGAAAACAAAATTCACATCAGAAAAAATTACAGTAGATGCCAAACTCGATGAAGAAGCATGGAAAAATGCTGAAATAGCAACCAATTTTGTTATGGTTGAGCCCGATAATGGGACTTTGGAATCTACAGAACGAAGAACTGAAGTAAAAATTGTCTATAACAACGACGCAATTTATGTTGGAGCCATACTTTATGATAATCCTAACACTATTAAGAGAGAACTTACCATTAGAGATGATTTTGCAACTGCTGATCATTTTGGTATTACGTTGAATGGTTTTAATGATGGCCAACAGGATTTTCGCTTTTTGGTTAGCGCAGCAGGTGTTCAACAAGATTGTGTATATACCGAATCAAACGGTGAAGATTTTTCGTGGAATGCCATTTGGGATAGTCATGTAGAAATTACTGATTTTGGTTGGGTAGTTGAAATGAAAATTCCATATGCTGCTTTGCGTTTTTCATCAGAAGAGAAACAAACTTGGGGTTTGAACTTGTACAGAGAAGTGCGCCATTTAAGACAAAAATTTACTTGGAATCGTATCGACAACAACATCAATAACGAAGCCAATCAAGCCGGAATTTTAGAAGGTATTGAGAATATAGAAACACCAACACGTTTGTTTTTAATTCCGTATTCTTCTTTTTATTTGAATGCTAATGACGACCAAAAAACCAAAGGCGAATTCAAAGGTGGTTTGGATGTAAAGTACGGAATTAACGATGCTTTTACTTTGGATGCGATTTTGGTTCCCGATTTTGGTCAGGCGGCTTTTGACAAAGTAGAATTGAATTTGGGACCGTTTGAACAACAATTCAACGAAAACCGACCATTTTTCACTGAAGGAACCGAACTTTTCAGTAAAGGGTTTTTATTGTATACCAGAAGAATTGGCGGCAGACCATCGACACGCGCTACGCTCAATGATGACGAAGAATACGAAGAAAATCCTCCTACAAAAGTTGATTTACTCAATGCGTTAAAAATTTCTGGAAGAACCAAAAGCGGACTTGGAGTTGGTGTTTTGAATGCCGTTACAGAAAAAACATCTGCTAAAATCAGAAATACTGTCACTGGTGAAACACGCTCTGAAGTGATTGAACCTTTGGCCAATTACAATGTTTTTGTTTTGGATCAACGATTCAGAAAAAATTCTTCCGTTTCTTTTCTCAACACCAATGTTACCCGAAATGGTGAATTTAGAGATGCGAATGTTTCTGCATTGCTTTTCGACTTAAACACTAAGAAAAATACGTTCAACTTATCGGGTGATTACAAATACAGTTACATCAACGAATATCAAAATAATCCAAACCGCTCAGGTTACAACACTTCCTTAAATTTTGGAGAAACCAGCGGAAAATACCGTTTTGCCTTTGGTGGCCAATACGTTTCAACCAATTGGGACAACAATGATTTGGGAATTAATTTCCAAACACATTATCACACGCTTTATTTCAATCACAGTTACCGAATTTTAAATCCGACTAAAAAATTCAATTCGTTTAATGTGAACAGCAATTATTATTCAGAATTTGATAATAGAACTGGAAGATTACAAGGATTTAACGGAAACTTGAATTTCAACATTACCTCAAAACAAAATGATTATTACGGATTTGGATTCAATGGTAGTCCATTCGAAACGTATGATTTTTACGAACCGAGAACGGAAAACGAACAACGCTTTCTAAATGTTCCCAAATGGATTAACCCTTGGATTTTCTTTTCTTCTAACTACAATCGAAAATTTGCTATCGACATCAATCCATTTGCAACTTTTTTTGATGGTGATAACCGTTATAACGCTGGTTATTACATCAGTCCACGTTACCGTTTTACAAACAAATTTTCGTTGATTTACGAATTTTCGTTCAACTTCCTAAACAACAACCTAGGTTATGTGAATGACGATGACAACGGCATTTACATCGGAAAAAGAGACCGCACCATTTACACTAATTCTATATCTGGAAAGTATACAGTCAACAACGTAATGAACTTCAATTTATCGTTGCGTCATTATTGGTCGTTTGCCGTTTACGATAGTGTTTTTAATTTACAAGAAGACGGAAGCTTACTTTTGAATCCGTCTTACTCTACCAACCACGATGAGAATTTCAATACCTGGAATCTGGATTTATCGTATTCCTGGTGGTTTGCTCCCGGAAGCCAGATTTCTGTTTTGTACCGAAACAATGCCTTGACCGATGCTTCTGGATTAACAGTTGACAAGGATTTCAGCTCTAACATCAACAACTTGGTCAACAACAAAAACTTAGACCATATTTTTTCCGTTAGCATCCGCTACTTCATCGATTACAATTCACTAAAAAGATAACGATTTCGTTAGTATTTTTTTCAAAAATCAACTCCATTTTCAACAGTAAAAAACGGAAATGAATTACCTTTGTTAAAAATGAATTCTAATGAACAAAAAAGTAATTTTAATGATTTTAGACGGTTGGGGGAAATCACCCGACCCAAAAGTTTCCGCTATTGACAACGCAAACGTACCTTTCATAAATAGTTTATATACAAAATACCCCAACGCTCAATTACGTACTGATGGTCTGAACGTAGGTTTACCCGAAGGTCAAATGGGCAACTCCGAAGTAGGTCACATGAATTTGGGCGCCGGACGAATTGTCTATCAAGATTTAGCCAAAATTAACTTGGCGGTTCACAACAAAACCATGAATCAAGAACAACCGCTTCTTGATGCTTTTCAATACGCACTTGATAACAACAAAAAAGTACATTTTTTAGGCTTGGTTTCTAATGGTGGAGTACATTCACATACTTCGCATCTGTACGGATTATTGGAAGCTGCACAAGCTTATGGTTTGGAAAAAGTATTCATTCATGCTTTTACCGATGGCCGCGATGTTGATCCAAAATCGGCTTTGCTGGACATTGCCAATTTACAAGATTATGTAAAAGATTCAAATGCCAAAATTGCTTCTGTTATTGGACGTTATTATGCAATGGATCGAGACAAACGCTGGGAAAGAGTCAAATTAGCTTACGATTTACTGGTAAATGCTCAAGGCGAACATTCGACAAACATCGTTGAAAGTATTGAAAAAAGCTATGCTAATGACGTAACGGACGAGTTCATTCAACCGATTGTCATGGTTGATGCTGAAGGCAAGCCTATTGCAACCATCGAAGAAAATGATGTGGTGATTTTCTTTAATTTCAGAACCGATAGAGGACGCGAATTAACTGAAGCTTTGTCGCAAAAAGACTTCCACGAATTCAACATGCATAAAATGAATTTGTATTATGTAACCATGACTAATTACGACGATACCTATCAAAACGTCCACGTAATTTACGATAAAGACAACATCACTGAAACGTTGGGTGAAGTTTTAGAAAAAGCAGGAAAAACACAAATTCGCATTGCCGAAACCGAAAAATACCCACACGTAACCTTCTTTTTCTCAGGCGGAAGAGAAGTTCCGTTTGTAGGTGAAACCCGAATTTTACGCAATTCGCCGAAAGTAGCAACTTATGACTTGCAACCCGAAATGAGTGCTTTCGAATTGAAAGATGCTTTGATTCCTGAATTAAATAAAGGCGAAGTTGATTTTGTATGTTTGAATTTTGCCAATGGCGATATGGTTGGACATACTGGTGTAATGGAAGCTGCTATAAAAGCCTGTGAAGCCGTTGATGCTTGCGTAAAGGAAGTGGTAGAAGCCGCCTTAGCCAATAATTACACTACCATTATTATTGCTGATCACGGAAATTGTGAAACCATGATCAATCCTGATGGTTCACCAAATACAGCTCACACGACCAATCCGGTTCCGATTATTTTGGTTGACCCTGAACTAAAAAACATTAAAGACGGCGTTTTGGGCGACATTGCTCCCACTATTTTAGAATTAATGGGAATTGAAAAACCAACTGTAATGAAGTGTCACTCATTATTATAAAAATATGACTGATAAAGAGTATTTGCGTAACTTACGAATTCCAACTCCCGAAAATCCATTGCGGGTTTTGACTAGTGCGTGTCTAATTGGAACGCAATGTGGTGCAAACGGAACGAGTTATGGCGAATACCCAAGCGTTGTGAAATTAACTCATTACAAGAATATACTCATAACACCATTTTGCCCTGAACATTTTTCTTTTGGAACACCAAGAGAAATGTGTGACATTTATGGTGGCGACGGATTTGATGTACTTAATGGCAAAGTCAAAGTGATTACCGAATCGGGAATTGATTGGACCGACGGAATGATAAAAGCATCCGAAAAAATGCTCGAAGTAGCCCGAAATGCCAATATTGAACTGGCCGTAATGATGGATGTAAGTGCCGCTTGTGGCAGTCAGGTAATTTACAACGGTAATCGTTTTGCTCCAACTCCAGTTCATCAAATCGGAATGGGAGTTTGTGCGGCTCAACTTACATTAAACGGCTTCAAAGTGATTAGTCAACGCGACTTTGAATCGTTAGAGATTCTATATTCCAAACTCGATGCAAATCATTTGATCAATCCTGATGCAAAAGACCACGACCAAAACGAATGGGTTTTGAATTATTTTAAAAAATAAGTTTTCACTCTGACAACTATAAAAGCTTCTCAAACGAGAGGCTTTTTTTATAAATAAAAGTTAAAATTTCATTTTTAATAGTATTACTATTATCTTTGCGTAAAATATTATTAATTTTAATACACTTAAAATTATGAAATCAATTATGCAACTCGTACTCATCGGATTAGTTTTGCTGACTCAAGAAGTTAATGCTCAAAATCAGAATCCGCAAAATACAACTCAAAAGGAGTTTACCAACTTAAAAGAAGCGCTTAAAAATCCGGAACAAGTAGTGTTTTTGAACTTAAGTAATCAAACCGAAGTGGTACCCAATTCTGTTTGGGAGAAGTTCATCAACTTGGAATATTTAAGTTTAAAAAACGATCATTTACAGCAAATTCCAATCGAGATTACGAGTTTAAAGAAACTGAAAATAGTAGACTTGAGCGGTAATGACTTTCAAACCTTACCTATAGAATTCATCAACCTACAAAACCTAGAAGAAGTGTATTTGAATGATGAAAAAAATATGAATCTCCCAAAAACCATCGAAATCTTATCCAAATTACCCAAATTAAAATCATTGCATTTAGAAAACGACCAACTTGAAAAGCTACCCGATAATCTTAAAAAATTAGAACACCTAGAGTCGTTGTACCTCAATCAAAATCGGTTCATAGAAATCCCAAAACAAATTGAAGGATTGCATCATTTGCAGTACTTAGATTTAAATAACAATCAAATCAGATCCGAACTACAAGACGTTAAAAACCTCAACTTCGGATTTAAAATCAAATTTTAACACACATGATGGACGCAATTGTACCTTTATTATCACTTATCGCATTGGAAGTCATCCTAGGAATTGACAACATCATTTTCATTTCGATATTAGCCGACAAATTACCCGAAAGTCAGCGCAACAAACTCCGCTATTGGGGAATTGGCCTTGCAATGCTTATGCGATTGGCTTTATTAGCACTGATTTCATGGATTTTAAAACTCGATTCTACACTGTTCAGAGTATTTGAAATTGATTTCTCCGGAAAAGGCTTAATTCTTATCCTGGGTGGATTATTCTTAATTTACAAAAGCACCAAAGAAATCTACCACAAAACTGAAACTTTGAATGCTACTGCTACAAGTGAAATCAAAAAAGGAAGTTTTGGTAAATTATTAGGCGAAGTAATTCTACTCGATTTGGTGTTCTCCATCGATTCCATTATTACGGCTGTTGGTATGGTACAGGAACTTTGGGTAATGTATACAGCTGTAATTGTAACAGTAATTATAATGCTCATTGCTTCAAAACCGATTAGCTCGTTCATAACCAAACATCCTTCATTTAAAATTTTAGCATTATGTTTTTTAATGATGATAGGTGTTTCGCTTATTGCAGAAGGCTTCCAATTCGAAATCCCGAAAGGATACATCTATTTTTCTATGGCATTTGCTTTTTTGGTTGATGTCATTCAAATGAAAACCATTCCTAGTCAACAAATTCAAAAATAAAGAATCATGAAAGATATGCTTTCCAACATCATCATAGCAGTTAACGATAAACTGTATGTAAAAAACCCAGAAACTTCCGAATTAGGAAAAAAAATAATCGAGCACAGCATCATTCTAATTGACGAAATTGGGTTTGAAAATTTCACTTTTAAAAAATTAGGCGAGCGAATTGGTTCCAACGAAAGCTCCATTTACCGCTATTTTGAGAGCAAACACAAACTATTGTTGTATTTGTCTTCTTGGTATTGGGGTTGGATGGAATACCGATTAGTTCTTGCCACGACAAACATTCACAATCCATTTGAAAAACTGCGAAAAGGAATCGAAATCGTAACCGAAAAAGTAGAAGACGACATCTCAACAACTCATATTGACGAATCGATACTGAATAGAATCATCATTGTTGAGTTTACCAAAACACTACTCACCAAAGAAGTGGATCAAGAAAATAAAGAAGGATTTTTCTTGGTATACAAAAGAGTAATCAACCGATTGATTGAAATGATTTCGAATGTAAATCCAAATTATCCTTTTGCCAAAAGTTTGGCATCCTCTATTGTAGAAGGCGCTTTGCATCAACACTTTTTACGCAATCATTTAAAGACCATTACCAATTGTAACGAGACCATTTCTCCAACTGATTTTTATCTGAATCTTGCCGAAAACACTTTACGATAACACCATGACACTAACACCATTACAACGTTTTTATAATCTTTTAAAACTTGACCGAAGAGACATTTCTCAAATCTTTTTCTATGCCATTTTTGCTGGTTTAGTGAGTTTATCTTTGCCTTTGGGCATCCAAGCCATCATCAACCTAATCCAATCCGGAAGAGTGAGCATTTCATGGATTGTATTGGTTTTTATTGTAGTAATTGGCGTGGCTTTGGTCGGAATTTTATCGTTAATGCAATTGCGCATTACCGAAAATCTTCAACAGAAAATCTTTGTTCGCTCTTCGTTTGAGTTTGCTTATCGTTTGCCAAAAATCAAATTTGAAGAATTGTACAATCAATATCCGCCCGAATTGGCCAATCGCTTTTTTGATACATTAACCATCCAAAAAGGAACATCAAAATTGCTGATTGACTTTTCGTCGGCTATGTTGCAAATTGTATTCGGAATTATTTTACTGTCGTTGTATCATCCGTTTTTTATTGTATTCGGATTGCTATTATTGCTACTTCTCTACTCTATTTTTAAATTTTCCTATAATTCAGGATTATCCAGCAGTTTGAAAGAATCCAAATACAAGTACAAAGTAGTAAGTTGGTTGCAAGAAATAGCTCGAAATAACTTTAGCTTTCGCAAAAAAGACAATTTCGAATTTGCTCTGGATAAAAACAACAAATTGGTTGAAGAATACCTCAATTACCGCGAAAAACATTTTGGTGTAATAAAAAGACAATTTACCCAACTTATTGTTTTTAAAGTAATCATTACCGCAAGTTTGCTTTTGATTGGAGGTTATTTGGTTCTGAATCAGAAGATGAATATTGGTCAGTTTGTGGCTGCAGAAATCATTATTTTGTTGGTCATTAATTCGGTTGAGAAAATCATTGTCGGATTGGAAAGTTTGTACGATGTACTCACTTCCATCGAGAAAATTGGACAAATTGTTGATTTGCAAATCGAAGAACCCAATACCAAATCACCCGATTATTGTTTTACCAATATCAGTCTCGAAGCCGAAAATTTGCGTTTTAAATTTCCCGATTCCAATGATTATGTGATTGAGAAAATCAACCTTAAAATCGAACCTTCTGAAAAAATTTATTTGGAAGGAAATAATGGCTCTGGAAAAACAACGCTCATCCGAATTTTATCAGGTTTATTACAACCTAGCTCAGGCTCGTTTTACATCAATGATGATACGTATCGAAAAATTGATTTGACTCAATATCGATCTCAAATTGGTTCGATAATTACAGGAGAAACTCCGTTTGAAGGAACAATACTAGAAAACCTTACTTTCAACAACCCAAATGTGCCACACGAACACATTAAATGGGCGATTGACAGTGTAAAATTGGGTGACTTCATCAAATCATTACCCAATGGTTTAGACACAAAAATTTTCCCCGAAGGCAAACAATTGTCGTCGTCCAATGCCCAAAAAATTCTGTTGGCTCGTAGCATCGTCAATAAACCAAAAATTCTGTTTTATGAAGATCCTTTGGATAAAATGGACGAAGATGCCGCTCGAGAAATCATCGATTTTATTACCGATGAAAAACAGAAATGGACTGTAATTGTGGCTTCAAAAAACGACTACTGGAAGCAGAAATGCACTCGAAATATTATTATGAACGAAGGAAAAATTAATCACGATTCAAAAGCGAAATAATTATGTTGAACATTTCTAAAAAAAATCCGATTACCGAAAACATCGAACAATTCAGTTCGGTGCGCAATTTGACGCATCGTCCGCACTATAAAATCCTGAACCGAATCATTCTCGGTGTGACCATAATGGTGTTGATTATTTTCTTTTTGCCGTGGACACAAAACATCTCGGGTTCAGGAGCAGTTACGACTTTAAAGCCTGATCAGCGTCCGCAAACCATACATTCTGCTATTGCGGGAAGAATAGAAAAATGGTACGTCAAAGAAGGCGATTACGTCAAAAAAGGCGACACTATTTTGTTCATTTCCGAAATCAAAGAAGAATACTTCGACCCCAATTTGGTGAACAATACCAAAAGTCAGGTGGATGCCAAAAAAATGGCCGTTCAATCATACGGAAGCAAAGTCAACACGCTTTCCACTCAAATTGCTGCCATCGAAAACGAAAAAGATTTGAAACTGCAACAAGCCAAAAATAAAATCCGTCAATCACTGCTCAAAGTCAAAAGCGACAGTATGGATTTGGAAGCGGTAAAAACACAAATCAAAATTGCAACCACACAGTTCAATCGTTCGGTTACACTCAACAAAGAAGGCTTAAAACCTTTGACTGATGTGGAAGAGAAGCGCTTGAAATTGCAAGAAGTCGAAGCGAAAATCATCACTCAAGAAAACAAATTATTGGCCAGTAGAAACGAATTGATCAACGCCAAAGTTGAAGTCAATCGCATCTCAGCCGAATACGCCGAAAAAGCATCCAAAGCCAAAAGCGACCAATATACTGCACTAAGCAGCCAGTACGACACTGAAGCACAAGTGAATAAATTGCAAAATCAATACGTGAATTATCAAATCAGAAATGGTTTGTATTACATCAAAGCACCCCAAAATGGCTACGTCAACCGTGCCTTGCAATCGGGAATTGGTGAAACCATTAAAGAAGGAACTCAAATTGTGAGCATCATGCCTGCTAAGTACGACATTGCAGTAGAAACTTTTGTTTCTCCAACCGATTTGCCGCTCATTCACAAAGGAGAAAAAGTACGTGTGTGGTTCGACGGTTGGCCGACAATAGTATTTTCGGGTTGGCCCAACATGAGTTACGGAACTTTTGGTGGTAAAATTGTTGCGGTAGAAAATTTCATCAGTTCGAATGGCAAATTCAGAGTACTGATTGCTCCCGATGAAAACGAAGCACCTTGGCCAAAACAAGTCAGTATTGGTTCGGGTGCACAAACGTTGGCTTTGCTCGAAAACGTTCCGGTTTGGTTTGAATTGTGGCGAACTCTCAACGGTTTTCCACCTAATTATTATCAACCACAAAATAAAGCAACAGCAGAGAAGAAATGATTTTTTTTTTTGAACGACCCGAGCGAAAACGAACTGGCGAAGCAAAGGCTTGGGCATTCTTGTAATCCATTTTCCTGCTGTCCGTCTCCGCCTAGGCGGATTACTCCCATCAGGGTTAGAAAACAATCAAAAGGCAACAAAAAATGAATTTTAAAACACTCTTTTTTATACTATTCACCACTTGGGTTTCAGCACAAAACTCCAATGTACTGACCTACAATGAATATTTAGGTTATGTCAAGAAATTCCATCCTTTGGTAAAAAGCGCCAACTTGCAAGTCAACAGCGCACAAGCCAATTTGATGATGGCACGCGGTGGTTTTGACCCAAAAATTGAAGTCGATTTTGATCAAAAACAATTCAAAGACAAAGAATATTACTCGTTGCTCAACAGCAGTTTTAAAATTCCAACTTGGTACGGAATTGAAGTCAAAGCCGGATTTGACAACAGCGAAGGAATCTACGTAAATCCGCAAAACACTTTACCTAACCAAGGATTGACTTCGTTGGGAATCAACGTTCCCGTTGGTCAAGGGTTGTTGATCAATCAACGAATGGCCGATTTGCGCAAAGCCAAAATTCAAATTCAGTTGAGCGAAGCCGAACGAAAGTTACAGGCTATTGAAGTATTGTACGATGCTTCGGTAGCGTATTTCAATTGGAAACGAAATTACAATGAGGTCGAATTGTATAAAAACTATCTGAAGAACGCTGAAATTCGTTTCAACGGAGTTGCCGAATTAATTAAAAACGGCGACAAACCAGCAATTGACAGTGTTGAAGCCGGAATCATCGTACGCAACCGAAAACTGAGTTTAGAAGATTCCCAATTGAAATTAACCAAAGCCAAACTGGAATTGTCAAATTTTTTATGGCTGGAAAATAATGTCCCGTTAGAATTGCAAGACGCTATAATTCCCGAGGAAAATTTAGAACAAACCATCAAAGAAACGTTGCGTACCAACGATTTGATGTTGGCGAATCCATCATTAGACAATCACCCAAAAATTGATGCATTAGAAAGTAAAATCGGAATTTTGGAAGTCGAACGCAAACTCAAAGCCAATCAATTATTGCCCAAAATCGACTTAGGCTATCATTATTTATCCGAACCGAATGCCTTTTCAACCACAGATTTCAACAATTATAAAGTGGGTGTCAATTTTAGCTTTCCGATTTTTCTAAGAAAAGAACGCGGAAGTTTAAAAATAGTACAATTCAAAATTCAAGACACACAATACGAGTTGAATCTACAGAAAGTTCAACTGACGAATAAAATAAACGCGCAACAAATCGAGATCAATTCATTGGAGCGCCAACGTCAGTTAATTGGTGATTTAGTCAATGATTATTCAGTAATGTTGAACTCCGAAGAACGCTTATTTTCGTTTGGAGAAAGTTCGATTTTTTTGATTAATTCGAGGGAAAACAATTTAGTCAGCGCACAACTTTCGCAACTGAGTATGGAAAATCGCTACTTCATTTCGAATGCCGAGTTGTTTAAAATCATGGCCAATCCCGACTTATAATTCAATTGCCACTAGCTAAAGCCAGTGGCAATTGAAAAAATTACTACTTATAATTATTCAACATTTCGTAGTACTGTCGTTCAATACTTTCTTGATGATTGGGATGCGCAATTTTAACCAATTCTGTCACACGTTGACGCAAAGTTTTTCCGTATAAATCGGCGATACCATTTTCGGTAATAATATAGTGAACATGCGCTCTTGTACTTACCACTCCAGCGCCTTGTTTTAAATACGGAACAATTCTGCTTTCGCCACGTTTGGTAATCGATGGTAATGCGATGATGGCTTTTCCACCCGGACTCAATGATGCACCTCGAATAAAATCCATTTGTCCGCCAACACCCGAAAACATATTCGGACCAATAGAATCCGCACAAACTTGTCCGGTTGCATCAACTTCAATAGCTGAATTAATTGCCACCATTTTTGGGTTTTTACGAATACGCGCTGTGTCATTCACCATAGACGATTCTTTCATTTCAAAAAATGGATTGTCATCTACATAATCGTACAAGCGTTTCGAACCCATCAAGAATGTGGCTAAAACGCGTCCGCGCAAGGTTCCTTTATAATTACAATTGATGACGTCTTTTTCGATTAAATCAATGACACCATCCGAAAACATTTCAGTGTGTAAACCTAAATCTTTGTGATTTTTCAATTTACTTAACGCCGCATTGGGTATTGAACCAATTCCCATTTGTAACGTACTTTGGTCTTCAATTAAGGAAGCGATGAATCCACCTATTTTTTCTTCTTCGGCAGTAAACGGAACCGGTTCGTGACCATAAATTGCCTCATCAACCTCAACCAAATAGTCAATTTCAGAAACGTGTAGAATTCCATCTCCAAAAGTACGCGGCATCTGTGGGTTGACTTGTGCTACTACAATTTTAGCGTTTTCAATCGCTGCTACTGTGGCTTCAACTGAAACTCCCAATGAACAATAACCATGACTATCCGGAGGCGAAACATGAATGAACGCCACATCAAGTGGAACCACATTTTTGCGAAACAAATACGGCAATTCACTCAAAAAAACAGGTGTATACGAACCATTTCCTGCTTTTAAAGTATGACGTACATTGGCACCAATAAAAAACGAATTTACGTGAAAACTTTCGGCCAAGTCAGGATTGGCGTATCGGGCTTCGCCTTCGACATGAAGGTGACAAATTTCTACATTACGAAGTTCTGAAGCTCTTTCGGTTAATGCATTT
This sequence comes from Flavobacterium sp., assembly GCF_035299245.1. GTDB lineage: Bacteria > Bacteroidota > Bacteroidia > Flavobacteriales > Flavobacteriaceae > Flavobacterium. The sequence goes on from NZ_DATGWY010000022.1 coordinate 219,787, forward strand.
GCCAATACGGTTGGCGCTGCGGCTGCGGCTTGAAGATATACTCTATCGCCTGATTTTACTACTTTTACAGCTTCTGCTGCGGAAACATATTTACTCATACCTTTTGAATTTTATGCAAAGTTAGAATGTGAAATTATCATAAAATATGACAAAACTCATAAATGGAGAAATTCCAAATTAGAAAAAACAAATTCCAAAAATGAATAATGCAATACTGAACACTTTTCACTATTTTTGCACTCTGAATTTACAAAAAATGATCATACCAAAAACACGAGAAGAAATTGAATTAATGCGTGAGAGTGCATTGTTGGTTTCTAAAACATTAGGAGAAATAGCCAAAGTCATCAAACCCGGAGTTACGACTCTTGAATTGGATAAATTAGCTGAAGAATTCATCAGAGACAATGGAGGAGTTCCAGGTTTTTTAGGACTTTATGGTTTCCCTAATTCGTTGTGCATGAGTCCGAATGCACAAGTTGTTCACGGAATTCCGAATGCAAAACCTTTAGAAGAAGGCGATGTGATTTCGGTTGATTGTGGTGTTTTGAAAAACGGCTTTTATGGCGATCACGCCTACAGTTTTGAAATTGGAGAAGTAGCGCCAGAAGTAAAAAAATTACTTCAAGTGACTAAAGAAAGCTTGTACGTTGGTATTCGTGAGTTTAAAATTGGGAATCGTGTAGAAGATGTTGGTAATGCGATTCAGAAATACTGTGAAAGTCATGGTTATGGTGTAGTTCGTGAATTAGTTGGCCATGGTTTAGGCAGAAAAATGCATGAAGATCCAGAAATGCCCAATTATGGTAAAAAAGGAAGAGGAAAATTGTTTGTTGAAGGCATGGTTGTTGCGATTGAACCGATGATTAACATGGGAACCAAAAACATCAAGCAGTTGAAAGACGGTTGGACGATTTTGACTGCCGATGGAAAACCAAGCGCTCATTTTGAACACGATGTAGCTTTAATTGACGGGAAACCCGAAATTTTATCCACTTTCCAATACATTTATGATGCTTTGGGAATTGTCAGTAATGAAGAAGATGAGTTTAGAAAACAGCCTTTAGTCATTTAGTAAAAACTTAAATTTTCTTTTGTGCCTTTGTGGTAAAAATAAAAATGAAAAAACTATTCAAGTTAATATTAAACACTATTCCTCGACCAATATTAATTCGGCTGAGTATAGTGGTGCGCCCAATTTTAGCATTTCTATTAAAAGGAAATCGTTTTACCGATCCAATTGATGGAAAAAGCTTCCGAATGTTTTTGCCCTACGGTTACGGAAATCAACGCAACAATGTACTTTCTCCCAGCACACTTTCATTAGAAAGACATCGATTATTATGGTTGTATTTGCAAAATGAAACCGATTTTTTTACTTCAAAAGAAAAAAAGAAAGTACTGCATTTTGCTCCTGAACAAGAATTTTACAAACGCTTTAAAAAGCAAACCAATATCGATTATACTACTACCGATTTACTATCACCTTTGGCCGATGTCAAAGCCGATATTTGCAATTTGCCTTTTGAAGACAACTCGTACGATATTATTTTTTGCAACCACGTTTTAGAACACATTCCAGATGATACCAAAGCCATGCAAGAATTGTATCGAGTTTTAAAGCCAGGTGGAATGGGGATTTTTCAAATTCCACAAGACTTATCAAGAGCAACCACATTTTCAGACGATACTATAACGGATCAAAAAGAGCGTGCCAAAATATTTGGTCAATACGATCACGTTCGCGTCTACGGAAGAGATTATTTTGACAAATTAAGAAGCATTGGTTTCAAAGTAACAGAGGAAGATTATACTTCAAAAATCACTCCCGAATTAGTAGAAAAATACTGCTTAGCCAAAGGCGAAATCATTCCGATTTGCTTTAAATAACTCATCATCTATTTTCATAATAAACCATCAATCTAATCAATAGTTTGATGGTTTTTTTAATTGTATTTCTTAAGGGAATTTCTCTAAGAATAAAAGCTATTTTCCTTAAGCAATAACCGTGTTTTTCCTGAGCAAATTTGGAGGTTTTAACTCTGTTTTGATACCTAATTTGAGATGTAAATTTGGTAGCTAATCAAAACGAACCTCTAAGATGATTTTTGAAGTGATTCAAATAATTTCGGAACAAGTAAACAACTATCTTTTCGAGATTGGATTGGAGAAAACAGTGGTGCCTGAAAACATTGCTTTTTTAGAATCACAAAACGAAACGGTTGCGGAAAATCTGGAAGACAAAGTAGCACTTACCATGATTAACTTAGACGAAGAGTCTACTCTGAAAAATTTCCCAAATCATTCGATAGAAAATTCGAAAACAGTTTATAAAAATAGTGTCATCAATCTAAATCTGTACCTACTTTTTAGCGCCAACAGAACCATATATATTAATTCACTCAACGATATTTCTAAAATTATTGAGTTTTTTCAAGGTAAAAAGTTGTTTACTCAAGCCAACACAATTTACAACCGAAATAATACCGCCATGAGTAACATCGATAATTTTCGATTCACAGTTGAACTGTACACACCAACCTTCGAAGAATTGAATTACATCTGGGGAACTTTGGGTGGCAAACAACTTCCATCGGCACTTTACAAAGTGAGTATGATTCAAATTGAGCGAAATATTGCTCAAGGCGAAGGAAGCTTAATTAATCAAGTAAAAGGTATAACTAAATCTGAGTAATTATTATGAGTTTTGAATATTCATATAGCCTCCTTTTTGAAGTTACTGTATTTCATAATTACTTTCTAAATGATGGTGAATCTGTTTTTGGGAGCATGACCAGTGAAGAAAAACAAAAAATGCTTTCAAAATATGATCACGAAAATTTTATTAGCATAAGTCCTTGTATTTCAACCCAAAAGACTTTGAAGAATTATAAAATGCAATTCAAAAAAACCAAAACTGGTTTTAGAATTTACGCTAAAGTAAAACAACTGGACGAAAACGATCCTTTGTATAATCTTGACCCATTTATTGAGATTCCAACCGATTTAGAATTAATTTTTACTATGAAAATTAACGATTATCAGTTTGAAAATTACACGGATTTATCTTTTTCGTCCAATCAACTTTTCTATTTCGGCAATGCAATTCCACTCAGAATTGAATACAATGAGCCAATTCCTGATCCTAATCCAGTAAAACAAGTTTTTAACCCAGTAGGCTTTAATTACATTCCATTGCTCACAGACAACATCTTTGTTTCTGACGACTTTTTAGCTTCAGAAGAAGAATCAAACAACCTGTATCCCGATTTTGAAGCAGCCGAATCAAGAGGCCTTTTTGGAATCCTATCCATTGCGATGACTGGACATGATTTAGCGAGCAGCATTTTAACTAATCAAAATAAGATTAGTGCTCCTACTAAAGAGTTTTTAATCCATTTTGACAACAGAAAAACCATTTGGAAATACATTAATAGAAAAGATGCAACCGAAGTTGAAACCAACTCTTCAAAACCACTTACCTTTTCTGGGTTTGTTGAAATTGATCCGTTAACTGACTTCACTCCTGCTGAACCTGCAGAAAATCAATATCCCAATCCATCAGTAAAATCAATCATAAAAATCAATAGTGATTACTATTCGGAAATATTTATTTAATAATTAAAAACAATCAATTATGGCAACAACTTACAAAACGCCTGGAGTATACGTTGAGGAAATCGTAAAGTTTCCTCCATCGGTGGCACAGGTAGAAACAGCAATTCCTGCTTTTATTGGCTATACTGAAAAAGCCACCAAAAAAATTGAAAATGATTTGGATAGAGTTCCAACGCGCATCACTTCGCTGCTTGATTTTGAAACTTATTTTGGATTTGCTTATCCCGAAGACTCCATTTCTGTTGAAATTACAGATGTTGTCACTGACAATGTCGTTACCGAGCGAAATATCGTAGTCAATCAACCGAGTAGTCCAAAACCTTTTTTGATGTATTACGCATTACAAATGTATTTTGCAAATGGTGGTGGACCATGTTATATTGTTTCTGTCAATAAATACGAAGATAGTAATGGTAATGAAAACTCGGTACTCTTTGGTGATTTATCTGATGGATTAACACTATTAGAAAGTGAAGACGAACCAACATTGATTTTATTCCCAGATGCAAAAGCATTAAGTGAAGTAGATTTTTATGCTTTGTATGGTGATGCATTAACACAATGCCATGATATGCAAGATCGTTTCACCATAATTGACACACATACTTGCAGTGATATAGAAGATGATTCTGAGGTGCTGAGAGACAGAATTTCCTTGGAAAAAGATTACCTAAAATATGGGGCTGCATACTATCCTTATCTAGAAACCATCTTGGATTACAGATACAACGAAAGCGATATATTAATCAATCATTATACGAATGTTCCGGATGCAATTTCTACAGCATTTGGAGAAGTTGAGGATGCATTAGCAACCATACAACCAACAATCACTAGCTTAATTTCAATTACTGATGATGACGCCGATTTAACAAACGATTTAATTTCAGGTAGTATTGCTGATGTGTTGAGTTACATAGATGATGGCCCGATCGGATACAACAATGCTGATACAGGTTCGGAAACATTTACGGTAGCTTTGACTGCTGCTTTCACACCACTTTTAGAAACATTAACCACCAATTTAACCAGCCTTATTTCTGACAAAGAAAAAATCAAAAATGCTGCAAATTCAGCCATTGCTTCTGTTGAGGAAATTGCTGGAGCTGGAGATAATCTTCAAGCTGCTTTAGACACTTTTACTGGTCTTTTTGAAGGAGCTAATAAAATAGAAAAAGTAACCAGCAATTTAATTGATTTAACTGCAAAATTAAAAGCTGCAAATACCAATCTGAAAGTGGCACAAAACGTAAAAACAAATACTACAAATGTCATATCAGAAATTGGAAAATTATTGTCATTTACTGTCCCAGCTGCAACAACTGACTCAATTATTGAGTTGCCAGATAATAGTCTAACTATAACTGTTGATGTCTTTAATCAATCAACACCAACTGAAGATATGGTGACACTTGTTGAAGCAATAAGAGACGAAATCAACAATGTAACAACAACAGACACCAACAACGGAGCTATGAACGGTCGTTACCTTGGTGATATTGAAGGTTTAGACAATAAATCGTACAATGCAATAAAAGCAGAAATCTCTAACTTACCAATTACACTGCCTCCAAGTAGTGCTATGGCGGGAATTTATGCCCGAGTAGATTCGAATAGAGGTGTATGGAAAGCTCCGGCTAACGTTGGTGTAAACTATGTTGTGAAACCTGCTTTAAAAATAACAAACGGTGACCAAGACAACTTAAATATTGATACCGTTGGTGGTAAATCCATCAATGCCATCCGAAGTTTTACAGGTAAAGGAACACTAGTTTGGGGTTCAAGAACTCTCGCTGGAAACGATAACGAATGGCGTTATGTTCCGGTTCGTCGTTTCTTCAATATGGCCGAAGAATCCATCAAAAAAGCAACTGAGCAATTTGTATTCGAACCTAATGATGCCAATACTTGGATCAGAGTTAGAGCGATGATTGAAAACTTTTTAATTCTGCAATGGAGAGCAGGTGCTTTGGCGGGTGCAAAACCAGAACAAGCATTTTATGTTCGAGTTGGACTAGGTCAAACCATGTCGGCCTTAGACATTTTAGAAGGCAGAATGATTATTGAAATCGGAATGGCAGTAGTTCGTCCGGCTGAGTTCATCATCCTTCGTTTCTCTCACAAAATGCAAGAATCTTAATTAATATCAACGTAAAAAATACACATCATGAGTTATCCATTACCAAAGTTTCATTTCTCAGTTGACTGGGGTGGAACAAAAATAGGTTTTACAGAAGTTTCAGGTTTGGATGTTGAAACCGAAGTAATCGAATACCGTCAAGGCGCAAGTCCAGAATACAGCAAAATTAAAATGCCTGGCATGCAAAAATTCTCCAACATCACCATGAAAAGAGGCACTTTTAAAAGTGATAACGAATACTATGCTTGGTGGAATACGGTGAAATTAAATACTATCGAACGTAGAGACATTACCATCAAATTGCTCAACGAAGAACACGAACCCGTAATCACATGGAAAGTTAAAAATGCTTGGCCAACTAAAGTTCAATCGACCGACTTGAAGGCAGATGGAAACGAAGTTGCAATCGAATCTATGGAACTTGTTCACGAAGGTCTATCCATCCAAAATGACTAATCATGGCTAATTATTATCCACCTGTTGGTTTTCACTTTTTAGTTGAATTTGAAGGTCTTGGATCGCAAGAAAAAGACCATCAATTTCAATCGGTATCCGGTTTATCTGTTGATATCGAAACCGAAGAAATTGCCGAAGGTGGAGAAAACAGATTCAAACACAAACTTCCTGTCAAAACAAAATATCCCAATTTGACATTAAAAAGAGGAATGTTGATTGATTCTGCAGTTATTGATTGGTGCCGTGATGCGATTGAAAATTTCTCGTTCAAACCAGTGAATCTTACCGTCAAATTGCTCAACGAAGAACACCAACCTTTGATTTCTTGGAATGTCGTTCATGCTTATCCAATTAAATGGTCGGTAGAAGATTTTAATGCTGAAGAAAGTAAACTCGTAGTAGAAAGTTTCGAACTCACTTACAATTATTTCACCTTAATTAAGAGTTAGTATGCCCATTGAAATAAAAGAACTTCACATCAAAATTAATGTGAACGAAGGATCCAAACCCTCAGCTTCTCCATCCGCAACAAAAGGCAAAAGTGAAGATGCTGTTGCTGAATGTGTGGAACAAGTACTGAAAATTATCGAACGTAAAAAAGAACGCTAAGCCATGCCTGGAGAATTAGAAAAATTGAAAGTGGTAGCTTATAGTGACCCGGCATTTAATAACAAAATTGCCGATGGTGAATTTTCTACTTTGATGAATCCAGAAAAGTACACCTATCACTATAAAATAGAAGCGGATGACACTCAAGCAGCTGGAACGAGTACGGTTTCTCCGAAGTTCAGTAAAAAATTACCTGAAAATTTGGAACTCGACTTTGTTTTTGATCGCTCTGGAGTAATCAACGGTTACGAAAGTTCTGACGATGGCATTATTGACGATATTGAAAAATTCAAAAAAGTCATTTTGGATTACAATGGCGACGAGCACAAACCCAATTACCTAATCATTTCTTGGGGAACATTACTCTTTAAAGGTTCGTTGACCGAAATGGATGTTGAATTCAAGCTTTTTAAACCCGATGGAACTCCGGTCAGAGCAGTTGCAAAAGCTAAATTTCAAGGTTTTGTTGAAGATGATTTAAGAGCCGCAAAAGAGAACAATAAATCGCCTGATTTAACACACCATCGTATTGTAAAAGAAGGCGATACTTTACCTCTGATGACGTTTCAGATTTACGGAGATTCAAAATACTACCTCGAAGTAGCCAAAGCCAATAACATTGTCAATTTTAGAAAATTAAAAACAGGGCAAAAGATTTTTTTTCCACCTCTCCAAAAACAATCTTAAATGAACAATAGTGGAGTCATACAAACCAGTCAGAGTGCCGATTTAGTAACGCACAAACTTTTAATTGAAGGCGAGGAATTATCCAAAACTTATCAAGTAAAAAGTATTGTGGTGCAAAACGAAGTCAACCGCATTCCTATGGCTCAAATTGTTTTAGTAGATGGAGAAGCTTCGGAACGAGATTTTAAATTGAGTAATGAAGAATTACTGATTCCAGGTAAAAAAATTGAAATTACTGCGGGTTATCACAACGATGAAGAAACCATTTACAAAGGCATAATCATCAAACATTCAATAAAAATTAAAGGAGGTGCTTCTTTGTTAATTATCGAATGTAAAGATGAAGCGGTAAAATTAACCATCGGAAGAAAAAGCAAATACTTCTATGATGTTAAAGACAGCGCAGCATTTGAGGAAATAATTGACACTTACGGATTGGAGAAAGACGTAGAAGCTACCAATTTTAGTCACAAAGAACTGGTTCAATACAACACTTCCGATTGGGATTTTATAGTGTCGCGTGCTCAAGCCAATGGAAAGCTTTGCTTTGTTGAAAACGGAAAAATTAAAATCGGTAAGCCTGATGTAACGTCATCATCGGTCGAAACGGTAACTTTTGGCGCCACATTATTGGATTTTGATGCCGAAATGGACGCTCGAAATCAATTCTCTAAAGTGTCTTCGTACAGTTGGGATTATACTAATCAAGAATTAGTTGAAATTGAAGCCAAAGATCCGAGTGTGAGTCTGAACGGTAATCTCACTTCTTCTGATTTAGCTGGAATAATTGAATTGGAAAATTTAGAATTGCGACACGGCGGAACCATAACTGAAGTCGAACTTCAAGATTGGGCCGATGCCAAATTACTCTTTCAACAACTTTCTAAAATTCGCGGAAGAGTAAAATTTCAAGGTATTCCAGCGGTAAAACCCAATACCATCATTACTCTTGAAGGTGTTGGTGATCGATTCAACGGAAAAGCATACATAACAGGAGTTTTTCACGAAATAACAGAAGGAAATTGGACGATTGATGCTCAATTTGGACTGAACCCAGAGTGGTTTTCAGAAACCTATGACATTCATACTCCAACAGGTTCGGGAATTCTACCTGCCATCAAAGGATTACATGTTGGCATTGTTTCGCAATTGGAAGAAGATCCCAACGGCGAAGATCGCATTTTGGTTAAAATTCCCATCATCAACAACGAAGAACAAGGCATTTGGTGCCGAGTAGCTTCGCCCGATGCTGGAGAAAACAGAGGCATCTTTTTTAGACCTGAAATTGAAGACGAAGTCATCGTTGGTTTTGTCAACGAAGACCCAAATAATGCCATCGTTTTAGGAATGCTTCACAGCAGCGGAAAACCAGCTCCAATTGTGGCATCCGATGATAATCATCAGAAAGGAATTGTCACTCGAAGCGAAATGAAAGTAGTGTTTGATGATGAAAAAAAATCCATCGGAATTGAAACTCCAGCCGGAAAAAAAATAACCCTCGACGAAGATCAAGGTGTGATTGTAATTGAAGATGAAAATTCGAATGTAATCACTATTGACAGTGCTGGTATAAAAATGGAAAGCGCCGGGAATATTGAATTAATTGCTTCTGGAGATGTCACTATAGAAGGAACGAATGTCTCCATCAAAGCCAATGCTCAATTCAAAGCCGAAGGAAATGGCGGAGTTGAAATGTCATCGAGCTCTACCGCTGTTTTAAAAGGAAGTGTTGTACAAATAAACTAAATTATGGGAGCACCAGCCGCACGAATTACAGATATGCACGTTTGCCCTATGGTAACAGGAACTGTACCCCATGTGGGCGGACCAATACTACCTTCCGGAGAACCAACGGTTCTTATTGGAGGAACTCCAGCTGCTCGTGTTGGCGATATGGCCACATGTACAGGTCCGCCAGATACCATTGCTGTAGGATCGGCAACCGTATTAATCGGAGGAAAACCTGCCGCACGAATGGGAGATTCAACTTCACATGGCGGTTCAATAATCGCTGGATTACCCACTGTTTTAATTGGTTAACTATGGAAAATAAACAAGCATTTTTAGGTATTGGATGGAGTTTCCCTCCAGAATTTAAAGAAAAAACAAAGGCAGTAACTATGTTAACTGATGAAGACGACATTAAAAGCAGCTTGGAAATTTTACTTTCTACTAAAGTGGGTGAACGCATCATGCAACCCAAATACGGCTGCAATATGGATGAACTTTTGTTTAATCCGTTGAATCGTACGCTGAAAACCTTTGTTTCCGAATTGATTAGAACAGCCATACTCTATCACGAACCTAGAATTGATGTCGAAAAAATTGATATTACTCAAGGTGATGATTTGAGTGGCGAATTATTAGTCTTGATTGATTTTAAAGTCCGAGCAACCAATTCGAGAATTAACATGGTATATCCATTCTACAAACAAGAAGGAACCGATTTATAAATTGTAACAAATGAGTAATTGCAGTACTATAGTAAGTGTTTTAACATCCAACGGCAGCGATCAAAAGCAGCGGTACATCAGTGCGTTACAACCTGAGAATACCAAACTTAATGATTTTGAGATAACCGATTGGATTTTATTTGCTCATAATTTCTCACAATACGTAAACTATTACGAAACATCAAACCCTGAAACTCCTGCTGGTGATTGGAAAGCTTTTTTTGATTTTTTTGAATTGAACGAAAAAAACCCGACGGTTGATGATCAATTAAAATTAGACCGAATCAAAAAGGATTTAGTTGATTTGATTGAAGAAAGCAAAACAGAAAACGAAATAACACCTCACTTAACGTTATTCATCACCTTTTTAATGTTGTTGGAAAACAGCAAAAAAAGATACAATGACTTAACGCGACGACACCTTGATTTTTACTATAATCAAATTTTAAAAATTGATAAATTACCTGCCACACCTGATAAAGTATATATGATTTTTGAGTTAGCTAAAAATGCAACTCAGGAAAAAATAGAGGCAAAAACAGGTTTTGATGGCGGAAAAGATGCAACTGGGAAAACACGAACTTATTATTCTAACGATGAACTCATAGCCAACAAAACTACCGTTACATCCTTAAAAAACGTATACAACGATGTGACTGGAAAAAAAATAGTAGCCAGTCCGATTGCGAATTCGTATGATGGATTAGGAAAAGCATTTCCTGACGAAAACACCCAATGGTGGCCTTTTGGTTACACCAACGACTCCAGTTTTCCAACTGAATTACCCAACGCAACTCTGGGTTTCGCCATTGCTTCACCTATCTTATCATTAGCTGAAGGAAAACGCAGTGTAGAAATGAGTTTCACTTTTGATAAAAACATATCAATTCTAACTCCAGACATTATAAAAGATTGCTTGAGCATTCAATTGACATCGGCAAAAAAATGGGTTGATGTAGCTGAAATTGCAACATCAATAGCAGTATCAGGTGGAAGTTATGCTACATCGGTGAGCGGAAAAACAATGAAAATAGCTTTTCAATTGGACGAAAATGTAGATGCGATAACTGGCTATAATTCTAAAATATACGGAGAAGAATTTTCAACTGAATTACCTGTTGCCAAATTCTATTTAGACACTTCTACATCTAATGGATACGATGCCTACAAATCATTAGCCGAAAACAAATTAGTGAGCATTACCATCAAAGTCGATGTGCAAAACATACAAAATGCAGTTTTGGAAAACGACAACGGAACGCTTAATGCCGCAAAACCATTTTTCCCATTTTCAACTCAACCTGTTGTAGGTTCGAACTTCTACATCAAGTACAATGAATTGTTTGCTAAGCACTGGAACTCGATTAATATAGATGTTCTTTGGAAAAATACCCCTTCCAATTTTGTTGAGCATTACAAAGCCTACAAATCAACCTCAATTGACACTATCAGCGTAAATAAATTTAAGGATAGTGTGGTGGTAAAAAACGGAACTACTTTTAATAGTGTCGGCGGAATTGTTACTTCTAACGACTATTTCAAATATAAGTTATCCATTCTATCCAACAACACTTGGCAAAATTATGGCTCAGTGACTAACCTGTTTTCAAGTAGCAATCCTTTCAAAACTAATTTTACCGTTAACAATTCCAATTTCATTACAGAAAAAAACGGTCAACTAAAATTAACATTATCTTCTTCTTTTCTACACAATTTGTACAGCAAAACCTATGCGTTAGCACTTTCTAGTGAAGATAAAAATGTAGTAATTCCAAATGAACCTTATACACCTCTGGTTGAGAGTTTAACACTGAGTTATTCGGCATCCGAAACCACAAATTTTGTGGCATCTGGATTGAAATCTATAGAAGAAATTTACACCGAAAACGAAGCTCAATTGTTTCATATTCATCCTTTTGGTTATTCTGAAGAACACAGTTTTTTAAAATCCAATTTGGAGTATGTAACCGATACCAATTCCTATTTAATTCCAACCTATTGCAAAGGCGGAGAACTCTTCATCGGTTTAGAAAACGTACAAGAACTACAACAAATCACTTTACTTTTTCAAGTATTGGAAGGCAGCGAAAACCCTTTGACTCCTTCATTTACAGGAAAACAAAAAATAGAATGGTCGGTTTTAGGAAATAACGAATGGCGCATTTTAGAATATTCTGACATCTTATTGAACGAAACCGACAATTTATTGCAATCGGGAATCTTGAAATTCAATTTACCCAAAGAAGCAACTCAAACCAATACTCGCCTACCGAAAAATTACATTTGGCTAAAAGCAAAAATGCACAAAAAATACGATGTGGTTTGCAAAATAACCGGAATCCATGCGCAAGCTGTTTTAGCCACTTTCGAAAATAATTCGAATGATTTATCGCATTTAAAAACCGGAATTGAAGCGCAAACCATTTCCAAATTGGTTCAAAGACTGAGCAATGTCAAATCAGTTACACAACCGTACAATAGTTTTGGTTACAAAGGCGAAGAATCGAGTCAGGATTATTACAGAAGAATTAGCGAACGCCTTCGTCACAAAAACAGAGCAGTAACTATGTGGGATTACGAGCACATTATTTTACAAGAATTCCCAGAATTGTACAAAGTAAAATGCCTCAATCACACATCTGAAAACTCGTACCAATCACCAGGAAATGTCACAATTGTGGTGATTCCGGACACGGTAAACAAAAATGTTTTTGACATCTACCAACCGCGAGTAAGCACGGCAACACTCAACAAAGTAAAAGAACATATTGATCAACTAAACTCCATGCACGTAACCACTTTTGTAATCAATCCGAATTACGAGGAAGTAACCGTTGATTTAAAAGTAAAATTCAAATCGGGTTACGATGAAAACTTTTATTCGCAAGAACTCAATACTGATATTACCAAATTTTTATCGCCTTGGGCTTTTGATAAAAGTATTCCCATCACATTTGGAGTAAGCATTCACAGCAGTTCACTGATTAATTATTTAGAAAAATTAGGCTATGTTGATTACCTGCAAGATGTAAAACTGCTTAAAAACGGTTCGTTGACCGACAAAGAAGCGGTTCCATCCGACCCAAAATCAATTTTAGTATCGGCTAAAAGTCATTTTATAAGTACCGATATCAAAGAATGTAGTGTTAAATCTATTGAACCCAAAGAAGAATGTCAACTGTAAACCAACACATCAGCATCCCAAAAAACATCAGTTCTAATGATGATATGAACTTTGATTTCCTTAGAAAAAAAGGAATCGAATACATTGAATCGTTGGGAAGTCAATTTTGGACTGACTACAACACTCATGATCCAGGTATTACTATTTTGGAAGTGCTTTGTTATGCGATTACCGACTTGGGAATGCGCATCAACTTGCCTATCGAAGATTTACTAAGCAATACTTCGAGCCCAATTGATGAACAGTTTTTTACAGCTGCTGAAATTTTACCTACACAGTCGGTTACTACTCTTGATTACCGAAAACTCATCATCGATATTGATCCAAAAAGCATCAAAAATTGCTGGTTACAAAAAGCCACCAAAACACTGTATGTAAATTGCAAAGAAGGAAAAATTTCACTCAAAAAAGAAGACTTTATTGACACCTTAGACGCCTTCATCAAAGAAACTGAAATCAAAGGCTATTATAACATTTTGGTTGATTTTGATGTAGAAAATGACGCTGAAAAAGAGGTGTTAAAAAATAAAATTATTGCCAAATTCCACGAACATCGAAATCTGTGCGAAGACTTGCTAGAAGTAAAAGAAGTTGAAATTCAACCGGTAGCCGTTTGCGCATTGATTGAAATTGACCCTGAAGCCGACGAAGAATACGTTCACGCACTCATCACTTTAGAACTCGAAAAATACTTATCACCAACGATTAAGTATTACTCATTGGCTGAAATGTTTGAAAAAGGATACACAAGTGATCAAATTTTTGAAGGTCCGTTTTTGGATAATGGTTTCATCGATACTACTGAACTCAAAGATTCCTCTTTACGAACCGAAGTACGTCTTTCAGACATCATGCAAATCATAATGAATGTGGAAGGCGTTACCGTCATCAAAGACATAGCTCTCAATAATTGTGAAGCGATAGAATCAGAAGGAAGTGTGTGGAATTTGTGCATTCCGACCAATAAAAAACCAACACTTTGTCATAAAAGCACGTTGAATTTCAGCAAAGGGATTTTACCTGTTACCGTAAACAAAATCAAAGCAAAAAAATACTTAGCCGACTTAAAAGAAGATTTGGCGTATTCGCAAAAAAAAGCCGCGGAGAACAGAGAAATTAAAATTCCGATGGGCAAAGTAACCGAATCGGATTCGTACACTAGCATTACCAACAATTTTACAGAAAATTATGGTATTGGAGAAATCGGTTTAACCGAATCTGCCAGCCCAGAACGCAAAGCCAAAGCCAAACAACTCAAAGGATATTTATTGTTTTTTGATCAGATTTTGGCGAGTTACTTCAAACATTTGAGCAACGTAAAAGAATTGCTTTCCATCAACAACGAATTACCCAGTACTTATTTCACACAAGTAATTACTGATATGACTGGTTTTGATGAAATTGCCAACGACAAGTATCTGGAATCGTCTCAAGAAGAGCTCGACGAAGCACTTTTTAGTCATTTAGATGCTACCATCAAAAGACAAAACCAAATAAAAGATCATCTTATTGCACGATTTGCCGAACGATTTGCGGAATATGCGTTCTTAATGAAATCGCTTTACGGTTCATCATCAGACGAAATTGTACTGCAAAATAAATCCGTTTTTTTAACCAATTACGACACCATTAGTAGCCAACGTGCGAGCGGTTTTAATTATTACAAACAACCGGTTGCTAATTTGTGGAACACATTCAATGTTACTGGTTTGGAAAACAGAATTGCGGGTTTATTGGGAATCAAAGGCGATACAAATCCGCTTACAGGCAAACGCGGAATCAAAAGAAAAAACCTATCTAATTTGTTTGTTCAGATTTATGATCCGAGTCCGGCCACATTGCCCAATCTTTTCCGCTGGAGAATCCGAAACAGCGTCAATCAAATTATACTTACCGCTACCGAAGATTATCCAAATCAATCAACTGCCATGGAAGAAATGTATTTTGCGATTTTGAAAATTTACGAAACCAGCGAAAAAGAAATCGAACATGCATTTGATCAACTTATTGAAAACAGAGACAATGGCATTGCTTTTCAAGATACCGTAATGGACACATTTGAAGTAATTGAATCGGATACGCATAAATATTCATTTCACATCATTAATCCAGAATTTGTTAATGAGATTAGCAATCCCGATAGGATTATTGCACGCCAATACAAACTCTATCTGACTTTAGAAGAAGTCAAAGAAGCGATATTGAGCTTACTAAAATTCTTCAAAGAAGAGTTCAGCGATGAAGGAATTTTTCTAGTAGAACACCTTCTTTTGGTTCCCAATCCCGATGAAGTAATTGATGAAACCTATTATATGCCTATTTGTGTAGACGATTGTTCGGAAGATTGCTGTATACCCAATCCTTACTCGTTTAAAATCAGCGTGGTTTTACCCGGTTACACCTATCGTTTTGCCGATGTTGATTTTAGAAACTACGCTGAAGATGTGATTCGACAAGAAATTCCATCACATATTTTAGGAAAAATCTGCTGGATTGGTTACCGAAAAGACCATATCATTCCAACTGGAAAAAACAATGATTTAATGGATTTTGAGCGTGATTTTAAGAAATTTTTATTGGATAAAACCAAAAATAAGCAAGATGCATTACCACAATTCATTACATCATTAACTCAATTAAATTCTATTTATCCAACGGGTACACTCTACAATTGTGTTGATGAAGAAGAAAACATCTCAGGAAAAATAGTTTTAGGAAGAACAAATTTAGGAACATTATAAAAATACAAGGTCATGGCAACAAAACTTACCACCATTACAGGACACTATCATAGTTACGTAGAAGATCAGGTGTTAACTCACTATCAGCTCAACGAGACTATTGATTACTTTGATGACCAAAATAGATTGCAAAACGTGTATCTAACAGGAACCGGAATTGCTTGCGGATTTCAAGTTTCTACCAATGCCGATTACGATACTGTGACTATAACTCAAGGAACCGGAATTACAACCGACGGCGACTTGATCAAACTCAAAAAGGAAACCAACAAACCGTTGGCTACAGCGCTCAAACAAAAGCTGTTTTCCATCGATTTCCCAAAAATTGATTACAAATCGTACAAACTATTTGACAACGATAAAGCCAACTATGCTCATTTTCTAAATAATAGTAATGAAATGCTTACTATGTGGGAATTGTTGCCCGAAAAAACCGCTGGAACTCCTTTGGATAGTGGCGAATCTTTATTGACCGATTTTGATAATTTAAAAGAGCATGTGGTTCTTTTGTACCTCGAACATTACACTAAAGATGCTTCTTTGTGCGATGAAATTGATTGTTCTAATAAAGGTGGAGAGGAAATTTTCAATCTCAGAGTTTTAGTTGTTAGTCAAGAAATTGCCGATGTTATCATTGGAAAAAATGACAACCCAGAAAGAGATAAGTTGTTCAACAAATACGATGTTTTTGAACAGTACAGCTCATTGGAAGAATTAGGTGTTAAAAAAGTGGTTCCTACTTTCAATTCTACTTCTACCGAAACTCAAATCAGACAACTTTTTAATACTGTAGTGAATGACGCCACTTTCAGAGCCGATTTAATAACCAATTTAACGACACTTTTGTCGACGTTTGGTTACGACACCGATCTTTTGGCCATTACCAACCGTATCAATTTACTCTTTACCATCAATCCTGCTAGCATTCCAAATGAAATTCATTATCGCTATGATTTATTGAAAGATGTAGTAGCTACCTATAAAGAATTGAAAGATGCTTTCATCCAATTGAAATCAGAATGCAACCCGCCAATTGACTCATTTCCAAAACACTTACTATTGGGTTTAGTCGAAGACAGCAACCGATTCATAGCGTACAGACATCAATTTTATAAAGCTCCGATTTTAGACCAACAAAATAAAACCTTCAACCATTTTGAAAGTTTGGTACGAAGACTCCGAATCATTTTGGATAATTTTCAGGTAACGGCTTCTCAAATTAAAATTACGCCTTCAAAAGCATTGGGAAAATTAGGATCAAAATCAGTTCCTTACTATTACAATGTGACCGACAATTTATTACATGCCTGGGATTTTGAAAAAAGTAATCTCTATGTTCATCCTACCAATTTTAGTTATCATATTGATAATTTAGTGGATAATGATTACATCAAAACACCACTGAACTATTGTACTGATGACTATGATTTTTACCGAATTGAAGGTTATTTGAATGATAGTGTTGATGATGTAAAAAACCATCTGAATTCTAAACGCATCGAACACGGATTGGATTTTGACTATTACATTATGGATATTGTTGAAAATGCAGCCGACTTAAAAATCATGTTCAATACCAATTATGGATTTGAACATAAAGCGGGTGTAAAAAAAGGAGGAACATTACTTTTGCTAAAATTAGGAGCAACGTTCATCACCGATTTTGCCATCGACGGAAAAATAAATCCTGACAGCGGATTAGGATGTTGTACAATCACTGAATGTCTTTATCCATGGATCAGCTCGTTGAAATACATCAACAATTTATCACGAAGCTTAAAAGGAACTCAAAGCAATATAAAAGCGATGCCTACTCATTACATATTAAACGTGAGAAAGTACAGCATCAACGGAGTGAACTTGATTTCGAGTCCAGTAATTGTTAGAATTCCATTGGCAGATGTATTTTTGAGAAGACTTCATGTGGTAATGGAAACGTTGAATAATCAATTTCCAACCGGACTTTTATTTGATTTTATTGAAGAAGAGAAAAAACTCAAAATCATGAAATTGGATAAAGATAAGTTTGAATTTGAAGTACAAGACATTACTCTTAAAAATACGAGTCCAGTTTATAAATTTACTGAAACTGGTGTTACTAGAAACGGAAAAACATACCGTGCCGCTGGAATAACATGCTCAATAATTAATGCTCATAATCAAGACGTGTATAGAAAAATACACAGTAATTACGATCCTATAAATAAAGACGATGACAACTTTGGACGTTTTGATGAAGATTGGAGAAAATGGGAAACACTTAGAAAACGATTAATAAATCACGAAATTACATCGGGTTTCCAACGATTCATTACACAATTCAGTCATTTCAACAGTATTCCTAGTACAGTTCCAAATAAAACGGTTGGACAAGAACTTCAGGAAATTGCAGATGCCTTGCTAGCAGCAGACAGCAGACTCACCGATGTGTATGTTGGAGGCGATTGGACCAACGGAAACTGGGTAAACAGTACAATGTACAATTATTACAATGCCAACATCAACAATACTAATGACGATGTGGTGCTTTTTATTAAACTTCGAAAAAAATTACACAACGAAGATCGAATCAGTAAATACATGATTCACATTAATAATAATGTTACTATCAACATCAATCAACTGGCTGGTGTGATTAGTTTGTATTCTAAAAAAGCGGAGTTTTATTTTCAGAAACCTGTAGAAGGTAATTTCATTAAGATACCTTAATAAAATGTAAAAGCTCCAGACCAAAATAAGCTAGCAAGTCTGGAGCTTTTAAGGGGCGAAAACCATTGAGACCAAATGAAAGAGACGAGATTTAAAAGATACATCACTGTACCACACGACGCAAACACAAGAAAACAACAGAACACAAACCCAGTATTCCCACACGGGACATACCAAAGATAGTAAAAAAAATAATACCTCCAAATAAAAATGACAAAAAATAAACATAGTATTCAAAAAGTTTTTTTAGAAATAGACACCCACTCTATGCAGATGGCTAATTCTATAAAAAACAACATGGCTATGTTTATAAAAAACGAGTTGGTTCCTATTTTAGAAAAGCAATTTAACTTGATTGAAAACACTGATGATCAAATAATTCAAATTGAAAAATTAGAACTCTCCATTCAAATTAATGCAGAAAAAAATACCTCAATTTTCTCCAATAGTAGTACAAAAATCGAGTTCAAAAATCAGATTGAAAAAGAGATCGATAAAACAATAAATGAATTGAAAAGTAATTCAATTTCATCAGAAGAAAACAGCATTATTTTTAACACTATTTCATCCGAAGAAAAACAAATCAAAACGCTTCTCTATTTTATGGAATATGGAGCAATGCCATGGTGGATTGGAAAAAATGACGAGTTCAATAATCTTGAAAAAATCAATACAATCGAACTACAAAAACTGAATTTCAAAAACTCATTTCGAAAATTAATTCAACAGAGAAAGATACAAGAAAGAGTCATCAATCAATTTTCAAATACCACTTTAGCAGTTGTAATAGCAAGTCTTTCAAAAACAGTCATTAATGAGGAAAAAATAGCAAAAAATAGCTTGTTAAAATTGATTAATAACCAATCATTCGAATATAAAAAATCTTTTTGGCAAGCCATTTTTGAATTGTTGAATGAAGGCAAATCAATTTCCATCGTTCAATTGTATCATCGCTATTCCTCTCTTTTTCAATCCAGTAAAATAACCTTTCCCGTTTTTATTCAAAACTTAAAATCATTAGTACTGATTGATTTAGACGAAGACGAATGTTTTGCAACCTACAAAAATCAACTTATCCAAAAAAAATCAGAGGAAAAATCAAGAATAAAGTCGAGAGAAAACGATGATGAAAAACAGTTAGATTTTGAAATAAAAGAGCCTAATTCAAACTTTAAAGAAGACCAAAATTTAATTGAATTAACAAGTACTTCTTCTCAAACGGAATCAAATCAGCAAAATTTCTCCGATGAAATCAATACGAATTCTGAAGCAAGCAGTTATAATTTCAACGAAAATCAATACAAATCAATCTATGTCGAAAATGCAGGTTTAATTATTCTTCATCCCTTTCTAAAACAATTGCTTAAAAGTTGTGATCTTCTGAGTGAGAATAACATCATTGTAAACAAAGAATTGGCCGCTCATATTTTACATTATGCAGCTACAAAAAGGGAAAATGACTTTGAACACACCATGCTTTTTGAGAAATTCTTATGCGGAATTCCACTATTACAATCCATCAAAAGAGAAATCAAGATAGAAGAAAAACACAAACAAAATGTAGAAGAAATGCTGCTAGCAGTTGTACAACATTGGTCTGTTTTAAAAAATACTTCCATTGATGTTTTAAGAAGTGAGTTTTTGCAAAGAGAAGGCAAATTAGACTGTAGCGAATCCAATCCAAAATTAACGATTGAACGAAAAACACAAGATCTTTTATTAGAAAAAATTCCGTGGAACATCAACATAGTTAAAATCCCATGGATGGAAAAATTAATGTATACCCAATGGTAAAAAATAAAGCGTATGAGAGCATTCGAACAACGTAAAAAAAACACCTCAAGTAGTTCTAATTCCAGTTTCTTTAGCCCAAAAATTCAAAAGAAACTAAAAACAGGAACTCCCGGCGATCAATTTGAGGTAGAAGCCGATAAAGTGGCCGATAAAGTGGTGAACAACAATTCATCAGGCGCTCTTTTGCAATCAAAATCGGAAGAAGAAGTACAACAAAAACCGATTTCCGAAACTATTTCTTCCGTTCAAAGTAAAGAAATGAAAGAAGAAGAACCAGTACAAAAAAAATCAGACGAAAAAGAGGAAAAAGTTCAGAAAAAAGAAGAAGAAAAAGAGCCGATTCAGAAAAAGGAAAAAGAAGAAGAAAAAGGGCCGATTCAGAAAAAGGAAAAAGAGGAAGAAAAACCAGTTCAAAAGAAAGAGGAAAAAAAGGAAGAAGAACCAGTTCAGAAGAAAGAAGAAAAAGAAGAACCGATTCAAGCCAAATGCGCCGACTGTGAAAAAGAGGAAAAGGTTCAGAAAAAAGAGGTGAAAGAGGAGGAAAAGCCTGTTCAAAAGAAAGAAGAAAATTCAAATAAAGAATCTCAAGAAAATGAGTTAGAAGGAAAATTAAACAGTTCCAAAGGTGGAGGTAAAGGTTTAGACAAGAAAACCAAGAATGAAATGGAATCAGGTTTTGGTGCCGATTTCAGCGATGTAAAAGTCCATACAGATAGCAATGCCGTTCAAATGAGCCAAGAGTTAGGTGCTCAGGCATTTACCAATGGTAATGATGTCTACTTCAATAAAGGCAAATACAACCCCAATTCTAAAGAAGGAAAACATTTGTTGGCTCACGAATTAACGCATACTATTCAGCAAAATGGAGCCAAACAGAAATCGGGAATGGTACAGAAATCTACGGTTGGAAATGACTATGAAAATGGTTCAGAAAATTTGGAAGCACCTCGTTTTCAGGGAAATTCAATATTAGAACAAGTTCATGACAACCAAAGATTAGTTGGGAATGGTCAAAGCGGTCCTTGTGTTTCAAAAATTCAGGCAGGACTCGAAGATTTGGGCTTTACACTTCCACAATATGGTGCCGATGGGGTTTTTGGAAACGAAACCAAGCAAGCTGTGTTGGATTTTCAGGACACTTATGATCTAGCCTATGATGGCATTGTTGGAGGCGAAACTATGGGTCTTTTAGATGATATTCATGCAGGAAAACAAGGTGGTGGAGGTAAAAAAGACAAGAAAAAGCCGAAAAAATGTTCTAAGAAAAAGCCCGTAGTGGTCAAAAGCGGGACATTTCCTAGTCAGATGTCTACAAAATTCTTTACCGAAAGCGGTTGTAAAAACGACATTATAATCAAATCACGAGATCTGCACGACAATAGCGATGTAGGAGGCTGTAATGCTTTTGAGATAGTTGTTGACGGCATCAATAGAGGTACAGTAAACCCAAAATTTGGCAAAGACACAACAACAGTAGTATCAATACCTGGGATTAGTATTGGCATGCACGAAATAACATTGACAGTTCCAAGTTATTGTAATGCAATAATTAAAGCGACTATTTCTGTGTTTTAACTTTAATCAAATTTTCTATATTTTATCCAATAACAATGAGTGCGTTTTCAAAAAACCCAAACCCTTCCCATTCTTCACCCTCAATTTCGAGTAAAAATGAGGATTTTTTTGGTGTACAAGCAAAACTCAACATCGGAAAATCAAATGATAAATACGAAGCCGAAGCCGATAGCGTTGCCGACAAAATAATTTCTAATACACCAAAAAACACCCCTGAATCATTCTTTAGTCCTTCTCCTTTAATTCAAAAAAGAGCCAATGAAATTCAAAAACAGGAAGAGACTGAAAATGTTGTTCAAGAAAAATCATTAGCCGAAAACATCACTCCTGTTGTTCAGTTAAAAACTGAAAAAGAAGAAACCATTCAAAATAAAACCGAAGTAATTACTCCAGAAAAAAATAATTCGGCAGAAAAAACCGTAGCTGCAAAACCATTGATTCAACAGAAGAAAACCGAAGAGGAGGTACAAACCAATGAAGAAGAAGAAATTCAAGGAAAAGAAGAGGAAAAAGAACTTCAAATGAGCGCAGGTGCCGATGCCAATCCTTCTGACACTTCTAATTTGGAAAGTAACTTAAACAGTAGCAAAGGCGGTGGATCTTCTTTATCTGGATCAGTAAAAAACGAAATGGAATCCGGATTTGGTGCCGATTTCAGTAACGTTAAAATTCACAACGATTCAAATGCTGTTCAAATGAATAAAGAGTTAGGTTCACAAGCATTTGCAAGTGGAAATGACATTTATTTCAATGAAGGAAAATACAATCCAAATTCAAAAGACGGGAAACATCTATTGGCCCACGAATTAACACATACGGTTCAACAAGGCGCAAGTACGGTTCAGCCCAAAATGATTCAGAAAACAGAAACTCCCACACCAACTGTTGCGGCACCAACACCTAGTAGTGAGTATGTTAATCCAGATCGAAAAGGATCCATCAATACAACTTCAAAAATAGTCACCATACCTAATTTAAAAGTTCCTTCCTTTAAAGCAACTTTTGGTCCATCCTCGCGATTTGTAATCCCAAAAGGAGGATTTCCAAGAAACGACAATCATATTCCAGCATGGGAAACAGCGGCTATGAGTGGTAGTGCTTTTACATCGCGTTTTACAGACTATGCTGCTTCACAAAACGCACCCAACCTACGTTTTAATGGTGAACAAATATTTTATCTCAGTTTGAAAGGCGGAACAGGGAGAAGAGCCGCGACTGGCCCTACCGCTGGAGATGCAGGTGTGATTTTCGGAAGTATCGACGCTATAAAAAGAAGAGCTTCAAGACCATATTGGACAGCAAACGGCGAATTTAAACCTCATGATGTAGATCATAAACAAGAAATACAGCTGGGTGGAGGCGAAGTTGACACTAATAATATGTGGATGTTGGAATCTTCTGCAAACCGATCTTCAGGATCCAATATTAACATTAAGAAGAATCAGACCATTGAAGAATTACTTTCTTTAGGTCGTAGCAGTTTAATAGATCCTCCCGAAAGTGCAGATGCCGTTAAGGAAAATTACGAAATCGTAGTAGAAAACGGAGTAATAGCCGATCGATCAATTGAAGTTGCCGGTGATCCAAATGTAAATTGGGATCTGGAACAAATTAAACAAGGTCAACACTTAGCAGGATTAAAATTCTTAACGGAAGCAGAAGTTGATGCAGCAGGATTAAGAGGCAGCCCAGATGAATTAATTTTTTATACTAATTTAACTGGTGGTCTTCCTATTAAGGTTCCTTGGGATGAACAATCAAGAACTGCAGGTAGAAAAGATGGACTCAGTATACGGTTAGGAAAGAGAGGCGGAGCTGGTTTAGTAGTAAATACAATTATTTACAATTCAACATCGGGTGATGGTAATTTTGGTGGTTCGGGATCAATAATTTGTACCGCATTTCCTGGATCTACAGGTATGATCAGAGAAAAAACCAATTTAGCTTTTACCATCAGACCTATGGCGGGAGTTTCCTATGGAGGATACATCGAACCAAGTTCTGTTTTACAGGCTTGCCTCCATGCTCTTGAATTCAAGCACATGAGTCCAATAACACTTAATCAGGCTAGTTTAGATGACGACATCGGCTTAAGTGCAACAGGTACAATTGCACCAACTGTTCCTTTAATTGGAAACGCGAATATTGAAGTTGTAATTGATGAAACGGGTGCACGAATCAGAAAATTATTTCAAAAAAGCGATTTCAATTTCCCTGCACCTTTTGAAATCACTAATACTTCATTGGAAGTTTTTGCAGGAACATCTGGATTTGGATTAACAGGAGAAATGAATTTCAAAATCCAAAGTGTCGGAGATGGATTCTTACGCGGAAGCGTCACAACCGAGAGTGGTTTTGCCTTAGCAGGTGGTTTCAATTTTGATTCACAATTGTTTGATCCAGCATCAATTGAAGTAAGCTATGCCAATGAAATATTTACTATTGGAGGAACTGTAGGTATTCCGGAAGGAAAAGTAAGAGGAGTAAAAAGAGCAACCATTACTGCCAGTTACAGTGAAAATACATTTTCTGCTTCTGGTGACGCAGAGTTAGATATTCCAGGAATTCAACGTGGAAATATGCAGGCAACTTACAGCAATGAAGGATTTTCGATTGGTGGTGAATTTCAATTGCGTAATGATATTCCTGGAATAAGAGGTGGCACTGTTTCTGCTACCGTTTCAAAACAAAATGGAGATGAAGGATATAATGTAAGAGTATCTGGAACTGCACAACCAAATATTCCCGGAATCAACTCTTCACTAACAGTAACTTATGATAATGGAGCCTTGACATTAGCGGGTTCAGCCGATTACACTAGAGGAATGTTGAGTGGCTCAGTAAATGTTGGGGCAACAAATAGAACTATTGGTGAAGATGGGCAACCAACAGGCGAGCCAGATGATACAATGAGAGTGTACGGCGGAGGAACACTGACTCTTCAGTTAACGCCTTGGTTGGCTGCAACAGCAGGAGTTAAATTTCTTCCAAATGGCGAGATGGAAGTAACCGCCAGATTAGCAACAGATACATATGATGTATTCCCTCGTAAACAATTTGATCGAAATTTATTTACTGTACCAACTATCGAAATTCCACTATTTGCAATTCCTCTCGGGCCTCGAAGCCTCGGATTAGTAGCACAAGCAAGTGGTGGGTTAGATTTTACTGCTGGATTCGGACCGGGTCAATTGCGAAATTTATCTGCAGAAATTACCTATAATCCAGAGCATGAAGAAGAAACTACAGTTGCCGGACATGGTGAATTTGTAATTCCTGCCGATGCTGGACTGACACTTCGTGGTGATTTAGGTTTGGGATTAAGTATTGGTATAGCGAGTTTGTCGGGTGGAATAGAATTGGCTGGAACATTAGGCCTTGAAGGTGAAGCTGGCGCTTCAGTTGATGTAAATTGGAGCCCTCAAACAGGATTAACATTAGATGCCGAAGGTCATATCACCGTAAACCCAAAATTCACTTTTGATGTCAATGCCTTTGCTCGTGCCAGTCTAGGAATTGGATGGTTCTCTATTTCTGAAACTTGGCGACATAATCTAGCCTCTTTCAGTTGGGGACCCGATATTCAGTTCGGACTAATATTCCCAATTCATTATCAAGAAGGTGAACCTTTTGATATTTCGTTTGATGACCTTGAAGTCATATACCCTGAATTGGATGTGATTGACATGGCTAAAAACCTAGCTTCTGATATTAAAGATGATATTTTTGATTAACTATAAATGTAATTTTATTATGACTGCAGATATAAAAAAAATAAACAACCAAGGTGTAATAAACTTCTTGAATAAGGATTACGAAAAGGCTAAAATAGACTATTTAAAAGTTCTGACTATAGATTCTAATAATGCTACTACATTAAATAATTTAGGTCTTCTGTACCTTCAAGAGGAAAAAT
The DNA here is from genome assembly GCF_035299245.1 of Flavobacterium sp. Classification (GTDB taxonomy): domain Bacteria; phylum Bacteroidota; class Bacteroidia; order Flavobacteriales; family Flavobacteriaceae; genus Flavobacterium. The sequence goes on from NZ_DATGWY010000022.1 coordinate 245,669, forward strand.
TTAAAGAAGCTGAATACGTTTTTCAAAAAGCTTATAATCAAAATAATAATGCCACTTATGCACTTAATCTTGGGCATAGTTTAGTATATCAAAATAGGTATTCAGATGCAGAAAAATATTATAAAATCAGCCTTACTATAGACAAAGAAAACTCTGTAACATGGAAAAGCCTAATTTCATTATATGAATTCACTAATCAGATAGACAAAGCAATTGAAGCACTATCTACTGTAGTGAGTCAAGTAAGCATAGATGTGTCTTTTAAGATTCAGTTAGCAAAAAATTTCATTCAAAAAGAGTGGTATCAAGATGCATTAAATGTGCTTTCATTGGCCAGTCAACAACAAAAAATGGAGCATGAAGTTTGGTATTATACTGCTTATATCCATTTTAAAAATCGTAACTTTGATTTGGCGAGGCAAGCTATTGAAACCAGCATTGAGCATCACAATACGTGGGAAAATTCGCTAGAACTTGCTGGCGCTATAAGCATGACATACAATGATTTACAAATGTCATTGAACTATTGGAATGAAGTAATAAAGAATAATCCTAAAAATTTCAATGTGAGAATCAATAAAGCGGTCGTTTTATTAGGAAATGAAAAAGAAAACGAAGCAACTACAGAACTTGAATATGTTTTAGAGAATGATGCAAACAATCTAAAGGCAATTTATTATCTCGGTAGTATTTATATACAAAAAGAGACTACTAAACAAAAAGGAATCGATCTTTTATCAGGGTTATCTCAATCAAAAAATCCCTTTTCTGCAAAAGCAAAGAAGCTATTAACTCAAATTAAATAAAATGGAAAACAGGAATTTATTTGATGAAATCATCAAAACGAGTGATATCCATTTCAGAAAAATTAAAATTGGTGATGATATCAGTGAAGTACTAAAAATTGAAGGTACGCCTACTGAAGAAAAACGGTACAATAATCCTTTTTTGAGTTATTTCTATGAAATTGGTGAAATGGAAGAAATTTTGGTATACTATAATTTCTTAGAAAGTTCAAATAAAGTAACCGAAATCAAGTTGTTTTTCATAAGCTATCCTGATTTTTACTGGAAAAAACAGGGAGGAACTGATTATATAGAGTTTACTTCAGAATTAGAGAATAATAAAATCCAAAAGTATTCTGAGGCTTTTCTCCAAACCTTAGATAAAATAATTGATCATTTTACAACTATTTTCGATCATTCCCCATCGATAAATACGACTGATGAAACATTCAATTTGCCCTATCAAAATTATAAATCATATGCTTGGACATTTAAAGAATTATACCGACTCTCTGTAGTTACTTATATAGACGATACCATCGATTTAAATGTCAAAAACACTATGATTATTTATTTAAGAAGTTATTAATTGATTCTTAGTAATATGAATTACATTTTAAACTACCTCAAAGCCCAATTCAACTTTCAACTTGACGCTCTTTTTCAGTCGGAAAACCCTACAGAAAAACCTGTATTTTCTCAACTTGATACGAATACTTTTGTGGGTGAATTCATCATTGAAAACCGTCTTTCTGAAACCGATGTTATAGTATTGGCTTTGGCTCTTGTTCCTCATGTAAAACCCGATTTTTTGAGTTCGATTATTGCCGAATACTTACCCAATGGTGGAGAATTACCCGAATTTGGCGGAATAAAAAGTAAAAACCATAGAGGTATTTTACCCACTGGCGAAACCGCTCAGTTCCTGATTGCAGGAAATGATCTTGATGCTCGAATTTCATTCTACACTTATCTTCACAATCACTCTTGGTTGTACCAAAAAGGAATTATTAGAATAGACGCTGTATCTTTTGGCGAACCTAAATTGAGTGGTTTACTCATTTTAGAAGAGGAATACATCGAAAAATTCATCACCGGAAAAATTTTAAAACCGCAACTCAGTAGTGTTTTTCCTGCTCAATTAATTGAAACTGATTTAGTATGGGACGATTTGGTGCTCAATTCAACTACCTTAAATCACATCAAAGAAATTGAGACGTGGTTAAAGTTCAATGACACTTTGCTTCACGACTGGAACATGAAATCTAAAATAAAACCCGGTTACAGAGTGATGTTTTATGGCGCACCCGGAACCGGAAAAACACTCACCGCTTCACTTCTTGGAAAATACACTAATAGAGACGTATACCGAATTGATTTGTCTATGGTGATTTCAAAATACATTGGTGAAACTGAAAAAAACCTATCCTCTCTTTTTGATAAAGCGGCCGACAAAGATTGGATTCTCTTTTTTGATGAAGCCGATGCCATATTTGGAAAAAGAACCAATGTTAGAGATGCTCACGACAAATACGCCAATCAAGAAGTTTCCTACCTGCTTCAACGCATTGAAAACCATCCAGGTTTGGTCATTTTAGCATCCAATTTTAAAACCAATATCGATACCGCTTTCACCCGAAGATTCCAATCGATTATCGAGTTTGAAGTTCCTTCTTTCAGTGAACGACTTCAGCTTTGGGAAAATAATTTGCCCAAAAACATCAGCATTGCCGAAGATGTTAACCTAAAAGAGCTTTCTAAAAAATACGAAATTACCGGAGCCAATATTGTCAACATCATTCAATATGCTTGTTTAAAAACCTTAGAACACAACAACAAGTCTATAAACCTAAATCATCTTCTTCAAGGCATAAAAAAAGAATACACCAAAGAAGGTAAAATGATGTAAAACCAATTATAATTGTGAATTAGTCCGTTGTTTTCTGGTGTAATGCCGATATAGCATGAAAATAGTCTAATTTTATTAGACTATATTGAATACATAATCGGTATAAACAAAAAAGTCTACCTTTTACAGTAGACTTTTTAATTTGAATTGTTTAAAAAAAATTATTCTGGCATCAAAATACCTATCGTTTTGTCTTTTGTTAGGTATTTTTTAGCTACTTCTTGAATTTCTTTGGCAGTAAGTGCATTTACTTTGTCTTCAAATTGTAACACATCTTCAACAGGAACTCCACTAACATAGGATTTTGTGAAATTACTCAACCAAAATTTATTCTCTTTACTTTCTTTTTTGAAATCTAGAATTTCTCCTTCTTTGAACTTGATAAGGTCTTTTTCTTGTGGACCTTCATCAATAATTTTTTGCAATTCATTCAATGCTGAAGCAGTCAATTTTTCGGCATTTTCTGGTCCGCATGGGAAACCAATAGTAAAATTATAAGCTCCATTTGGCACTTTGTTCATACTTCCTCTAGCAGAAACTCCGTATACTCCACTTTCATTCTCTCTCAATTCTTCCACCAATTTGATGGTCAATATTTCTCCTAATGCTTGAATTGCAAGAGCTTCTTTTGCCGAATAAGTGGCATCTCCATAATACATTATCGTCACACTACTTTTTGGATCCGAGCCTTTGTTTACTACTTTTTTTAAATCGCCTTTCAACATTCTGTAGCCTAAATCAATTGGTTGTTCTTTGGTTTGAGAAGACGGAATTGAAGCGATGTATTTAGCTGAAAAATCTTCCATTTGCTTGTCGTCTACGTTTCCAACAAAGAAGAACTCAAAATCTCCTGCATTAGCAAAACGCTCTTTGTATTTATTATAAGCCAATTCATAATCGGTAGCTGACCAAGCCTTTTCATCAGGGAAAATTCCATTGAAACGCGGATTGTCTTTCATCAAATAACCATAAAATTCTTGTTGGAAATACACACTTGGTTGCGACGATAAATTTTTGAAAAAAGCCGATTGTTTTTGTTTGTAACCTTCGAATGCTTCTTTGTCAAAATTCAAATCAGTCATGTAAGCATGCGTCATTTGAAATAAGTACTCTAAGTCTTTTGGAGTTGTGCTTCCTCTCAAACCTTCAGTTACATTACTAATATACGGATTCACATTGGCAATTTTACCCGACATGAATTTATCAATATCGTTTTTCTTCAAACCTGAAAAACCAGCTTCAGTCAATCCGCCATTAGCAAATTGTACTTTCTTCATGTCTTCGTTAGAATACAAATTAGAACCTCCAAAACTGATTCCTTCCATCAAAATTTCGTCGTTTTTGAAATCGGTTTTTTTGTAGGTTACTTTGGCTCCGTTGGAAAGTGTTAGAGTAGTAAATCCTAATTTTGCATTGGATTCTTTTTTCACAACCGAACCTTCTTTTATTTTGTTTTTCAACAAACTAGAAGCCACTTCTGTTTCTTTATAGGCAGTAACATCCGCATTTTTTAGATCCAAAGCTTGCAACACTTCGGCTTCAGAAACTTTCTTCAATCCTTCTTTTTCGGGTCCAGTCAATATGATTACTCTATTGTCATCTTTAACATAATTCTTGATTAAGTCATTGGTTTCTTTTAGAGTAACTGTTGGCAACATTTTTTTAGTAATATTAAATTCCCATTCAATTCCTGGTGCTGGAACGCCTTCTAAGAAATACGATTGGTACTCCGACACAAATCGCTCCGAATTGGTTTTGTCTTTTTCGTTGAATGATTGCTCGTAATTTGCCAAAACATCAGCTTTAGCACGATCTAATTCGCTTTGTGTAAATCCAAATTTCTTAGCTCTCTCATTTTCAGTAACCAATACTTTTAAGGCTTCCAATTGTTTATCCTCAGAAACCATCGCAAACGATTGATAGCCTTCTTTGGTTCGAGCAAAAGTTCCTCCATGATATGAAAATCCGTATACAAAGGGCGGATTCGGAGTGTTCGTTAACTCTTGCAAACGATTGTTAATCATAGTGGTAAACAAACCTTTTACTAAGTCGTTTCTGTAATCATTTACAGTCACTGTTTTTTTAGGCAAACCTGCATCTTTGTACAACAATTGAACTCCTGCATCCGAAGCTTCTTTGTCACTTTCGATGCAAATAAAAGTTTCTTTATGATTGGGAACATCAAACGATTTTCGTGGCTTTTCGTTCTTCGGATTTTGATACGTACTGAAATGATCTTTGATTTTTTGCTCCATCTGAGCCACATCAATATCACCAACTACTATCACGCTCATCAAATTTGGTCGGTACCAATCTTTGTAAAAAGCGGTCAATTTATCATAAGTGAAATTTTCTAGAATTTCTTTTTTTCCAATAGGTAATCGATTGGCATAATGTGAATTGTACATCATTTTAGGCATAAAACGATCCATCATTCGTTTGTCTGCGCCAAGACCTAATCGATATTCTTCCAAAACAACTCCACGCTCTTTGTCAATTTCTTCGGGTGTTAAGTTGGCATTGAAAGCCCAATCTTCAATAATCTGAAAACCTTTTTCTAACTTTTCAGCATCGTCTGAAGGTATGGGTAAAAAATATACGGTTTCATCAAAACTGGTGTAAGCATTCAAGTGTTGTCCAAATTTTACACCAATACTTTGCAAATAATCAACCAACTGATTTTTTGGAAAACGCTTGGTTCCATTGAAACACATGTGCTCCATAAAGTGAGCCAAACCTTGTTGTTGATCGGTTTCTAAAATTGAACCCGCATTGATGACCAAACGCAAATCAACTTTGTTTTCGGGTTTCGAATTTTTTCTAATGTAGTAGGTCAATCCGTTCTTTAATTTCCCTGTCTTAACATTGGGATCAAACGGAATAGCGTCGGTTCCTTTCAAATCTTGAGCCAGAATTGAAAAAGGAACAGAAAGCAAAAAGAGCAATAATGAGTTGATTTTTTTCATAAAATTAGTTTTAAGGTGGCATAAACATAAGTAATTAACTACAAAAAACTTATTTTATTATACTAACTTTAACGCTGTCTTAAAAAAAAGTTAGGGCACAATTTTTGTTCATACTATTTTAGTACATTTAACGTTTTGATAGTATTATTTATAGTATGAAAAATACACTACTCTCTTTTTGCATTATCCTTTTGAGTTTCTTTAGCTTTGCTCAAGCAGTTCAAGAAACGGTTCCTCCATTTCACATCAAAACGATTTCATTTGTTCAAGGCGGACAAAATGCCATTCCACTTTTTCGTTTAGGCGATCGTTTTGAACTACAATTTGACGATTTACACGGAGATGAAGAAGACTATTTCTACCAAATCACTCATTGTGATTACGATTGGAAGCCATCGCAATTGTCCAAAAATGAATACTTAATTGGTTTTGACGACCAGCGCATCATCAACTATACTAATTCATTCAATGCATTGCAAATTTATTCGCATTACAAATTAGCATTTCCCAATCAATTTACCCAATTGAAAGTCAGTGGCAATTACCTGATTACTATTTTAAACGACGACAGAGAAGTGGTTTTTTCACGAAAATTCATTCTGTTTGAAGACTTAGTTTCCGTTCCGATGCAAGTCAAAAGAGCACGAGATGTTAGGCAAGTTGAAAAAAAACACAACTTAGATTTCGCCATTAAATCGGCTTCAATTACCTTCCAAAGCCCACTACAAAACGTAAAAGTACTGTTGATGCAAAACGGTAAAATCAACCAAGGCATCACCAACATTAAACCGATGTACACTATTGGAAACGATTTAATTTACAAGTACGATACTGAAACTCAATTTTGGGGTGGAAACGAATACTTGTTTTTTGAAAATAAAAATATCATGGCCGCCAATAATAGTATAGGTCGTGTTGATTCTAAAGGCGGATTATACAACAGTTATTTATACACTAACAATGCAAGAGCCAACCAACCTTATACTTTTTGGCCCGATATCAATGGTAATTTTTTGGTCAACAATGTGAATGCAGAAAACCCCGAAATCGAATCCGATTATGCTTGGGTATATTTCAGCCTTTCGGCACCTACTTTCTATGCAGACAAAGACATTTACATAGTAGGAATGTTTAACAACTATGAGCTCACCGACGAAAACAAACTCGAATACAACAGTAAAAAAGGCATTTTCGAGAAAGCCTTAATGATCAAACAAGGTTTTACCAATTACCGTTACATCATTGCAGATAAGAACAAAAAAATAGACGAAGAAAATGCCATCGATGGTAATTTCTACCAAACCGAAAACAATTATTTTGCTATTGTCTACTATCGCGAAAACAATCAACGGTACGACAGAGTCATCGGAAAAGGAACCGCAAGTTCGTTAGACATAATTAATTAGTGTTAATTTATCATCAAAATAACACTGCTATTTTCATTAATTTTGTAACTTTACCAAAAGTTTCAGTATGGTTTCTCAGATTACAAGAGGCATAAAAATTTCTGTTAGTACTAGTTTTGAAGGCACTTACTTCAAAAACTACAAGATTCATTTTGCCTTTTCTTATGAAATCACCATCGAAAACCACAGTAAAGATTCGGTTCAACTCAACTCACGCCATTGGGAAATCTTCGACTCGCTCAACAATCTTGAAGTGGTTGATGGCGAAGGTGTAATCGGCAAAAAACCCGTTTTAAAACCAGGCGAATCCCACAAATACAGTTCGGGTTGTTTGCTTTCTTCTCCACACGGAGCCATGCGCGGTCATTTTAACATGATTAATTTCACGACCACCAAATCGTTCAAAGTAATTGTGCCTACGTTCAAATTGAACGCTCCTTTTGCATTGAATTAGAAGCCAATCCAGCTATTCATTCCAAGTTTTCTTGCCTCAAACTATTTTTGCACGCAAACAAAAGCTTCTGCTGTCGCTTTTTTTTGCTTCAAAAATTCGTTTTCACCTGCAAAAAGCTTTTCATTTCTATCTGGGCTAAGGCAATTGATTTCTTAACGAATTCTGTTAATTCTACCACTAATTCACAGATTAAAATATGATTTATTCTAAAAAAAATCTGTGAATCTGTGGCAAACAATTACAAAAGAAGTTTTGTGTCTGCAGTTGCAAAATTTTCAAAAAATCCTTTGTACTTTTGTAACGGTTTACATTATTCGCAAAAAAGCAAAATCTAAACATCTAAAAGTCTAATAATCTAACAGTCTATATTATGTTAAAAGGATTCTTCAACGTACCCAAAGCGGTCAACGAACCCGTAAAATCATACGCTCCCAATTCGCCCGAAAAAGCAGCCGTTTTAGCCGCTTATCAAAAAATGTGGAACGAAACAATTGATGTTCCATTGTACATTGGAAACGAAGAAATTCGCACCGGAAACACCAAAACCATGTCGGCACCACACGATCACCAACACATTGTTGGTACGTATCATTTGGCCGAAAAAGTACACGTAGAAAAAGCCATCGCTAACGCTATCGAATCGCGCACTGCTTGGGCTAATTTACCTTGGGAACAACGCGCTGCAATTTTCTTAAAAGCAGCCGAATTAATCGCCGGACCGTACAGAGCTCGCATCAATGCAGCCACTATGATTGCGCAATCCAAAACCATTCACCAAGCCGAAATCGATGCTTCGTGTGAGTTAATTGACTTTTTGCGCTATAATGTTGAATTCATGACGCAAATCTACCAAGACCAACCAACATCCGTTTCTGATGTGTGGAATCGTGTAGAATATCGTCCGTTAGAAGGATTTGTATATGCCATTACACCTTTTAACTTTACTGCAATTGCGGCCAATTTACCTGCAAGTGCAGCTTTAATGGGAAATACAGTAGTATGGAAACCAAGCGATAGTCAAGTATTTTCGGCTAAAATCATCATTGATGTTTTCAAAGAAGCAGGTTTACCCAATGGTGTAATCAATGTGGTTTTTGGCGATCCCATCATGATTACGGATACGGTTTTGGCGAGCACCGATTTTGCTGGAGTTCACTATACAGGTTCGACTTTCGTTTTCAAAGAAATCTGGAAAAAAATTGGTACTAATATCCACAATTACAAAACGTATCCAAGAATCGTCGGCGAAACCGGAGGGAAAGATTTCATCATTGCGCATCCAAGTGCTAATGTAAAACAAGTCGTAACCGGAATCACTCGTGGTGCTTTTGAATTCCAAGGTCAAAAATGTTCCGCAGCTTCACGTATTTACATTCCGCAAAGTTTATGGCCAGCCGTAAAAGAGCAATTGATTACCGATGTAAAATCAATGAAAATGGGTTCGCCCGAAGATTTCAGTAACTTCATTACTGCGGTAATTCATGAAGGTTCTTTTGACAAATTAGCATCGTACATCGATCAAGCTAAAAAAGACGCAGATGCCGAAATCATTGTAGGTGGAAATTACGACAAGTCAAAAGGATATTTCATCGAACCAACTGTAATTGTTACCACCAATCCAAAATATTCAACCATGGAAACTGAACTTTTTGGTCCAGTAGCCACTGTATACGTTTACGAAGATGCCAAATGGAATGAAACGTTGAAATTGGTTGATTCCACTTCAGAATATGCATTAACTGGAGCTGTTTTCAGTCAAGATCGATACGCTATCAGCGAAGCCACTGTGGCGTTACAAAACTCGGCCGGAAACTTCTACATCAACGACAAACCCACTGGAGCTGTAGTCGGAATGCAGCCGTTTGGTGGAGCAAGAGCATCAGGAACCAATGACAAAGCAGGTTCTGCACAAAACTTATTGCGTTGGGTTTCTCCGAGAACCATCAAAGAAACCTTTGTTACGCCAGAAGATTATCGCTATCCGTTTTTAGGTTAACATTCAAATAAAATTAAAAAAAGTCCAAATTTCAACGTTTGGACTTTTTTATTGGCTTGATTATTAATTTTTTGTACCTTCGAAATTCAAAACAAAATAACTTATGAGAACAAAAATTACGCTACTTCTTTTTTCATTATTCTCAGCTTTAGGTTTCGGCCAAGACAAAGCGTATGATTTATTAAAAAATAAAACGGCTACCAACATTTTGTACGATAGAGTTTTCAACCTTTCCAAAGCGAATACTCTTGATACTAAAACGATAACAACAACTACATTCAATCAGGTATACCACGAAATTCAGCGTGCTGATTTTTCTCAATCATTACCCAAATACGAACTACTAAAAGAGGAAGCCAAACGCGGTCAAGCCACTAAGCAAATCCCACTTTCGATTTTAATCACCGATTTTGAAACCATCAAGACGAGTTCATTAGAAAACGGCGATGTGTTTGTGAATGCTAATAATTCATTTGATTTAAAACCTAACGCAATCGATGCTTTTGAAAGACATTCGGTGAATGTGATGGCTTCTTTGGTCGCAAAATCAGCTTCAAATACATTCATTTTGAAAGATGATTTTATTTTTAACACAACCAATAGAACCATCGCGTCTATTGCCATCAAAACAGCAAATAATGATTGGAAAATCATAACGGTTGGCCGACCTTTCCAACTTCAATTGGATGGAACTGGCAATCAAACCATCGATTATAAAATTGAATTTACCAATGGAACTACCATTGTTCAATCATTTGAAATGGAAATTACGTCTAACAGAACTGCAACAAATGAACGCAATTCAAACTCGGCGTCTTTCGTACCCAATGTAATTTCTCCAATAACGGCGACTATTGGTTATCAAGGTTACGGAGAAACCGCTGCTTATTTTGGTCAAGGTGAATACGAATTATTTTTAGACACCACCAATGGAGTTTTAGACAAACCTATTTTCTTAGTTGACGGTTTTGATCCCGGCGACACTCGAAATTCTACCGCAATTTACGCTTCATTAAATTACGGAACAGGACAAAATTTAGCAACCGATTTAAGAGCCCAAGGTTTTGATGTAATCATCTTAAATTTTCCTGTTTACACCCGAACTAATACAACGACCATTGTAGATGGTGGTGTAGATTTTATCCAACGCAACGCTTTCATTTTAGTAGAATTGATCAATCAAATCAATGCTCAAAAAGTAGGAACTGAAGAAAACGTAGTAATCGGACCAAGTATGGGCGGATTGATTTCGCGTTATGCGCTTCGTTACATGGAAATGAACGCTCTAGACCATCAAACTCGTTTGTACATTTCATTTGATTCACCGCATCTAGGAGCAAACGTACCTATTGGTTTCCAACATTTGTTCAACTATATGGCTTACGGACCATTAGGAAATGCGCAAGTTCAGGGCATAGTAGATGGATTGATTAAAAGTCCTGCTTCGCGTCAAATGCTAATTGACCATTTTGAAGGTCATTTACAATCAGGAAGTGCTTTTGAATTTAATACAGCATCTGCTTCATTAGTGCCAACTGGAGCGCCCAATTATAGAGATGCTTTTCAAAACGAATTGAATAGTATGGGCTTCCCAACTGACGTACGAAACGTATCCATTTCGAATGGCGCAGGCAACGGAACATCAAACTATTCACCCGATTTTGAAGTGATGAACCACACTTTTAATGTAACAGCCAGCCAAAGAGCCATTATTAATTTACGATTCACTCCAGCCGCCAATCAAACCAATCAAGTAAGTCGTTTTAGAGGTCAAACTTTTGTAATCGTTACTTGGTTGACTATTTATGAAAGTTTAGCCAATTCAAAAGCACCAACGTACACCGACGGTTTAGACACTGCTCCAGGTGGACGATTTGATATGTCAGGATTCCAAGCCGGACTTGGCGCTGATCCTTTGTTAACTGAGTTTTTTGACAATTTAAATGCGGATTACTTCTGTTTTATTCCAGCGTGGAGTTCGATGGCGATATCAGATACTAACAATTTATACGCTCCAATAACTGCAAGTTCAGCAACTCCGTTTGTAGCATCTTCAATCCCAACAGTAAACGAAAATCACGTAACATTAAATCCTCAAAACTTGGCTTTTGCTTTGGAAGAAATTTTAGCTCCTACTTTAACCAACCCAGAAAACGAGCAATTAAACAGTATTTGGATTAAAAATCCAGTTGAAAATTCAGTTGAAATCAATTCATCGTATTCGATTGAAAATGCAAGCATTACAATTACGGATGTTTTGGGTAAAACCATTTTCAATGCACAAAATCAATCCATCAATGGAACATTGGAAATTCCGGTTTCATTGTCAAATGGTGTTTATTTAATTACCATTGCCAGTGAAAATGGAAGTATAACAAAGAAAATCATCAAAGGATAAATTCGCAATAATCAATAAAAAACCCCGAACTATTGCTCGGGGTTTTGTTTTATAACGCTAAATGAACCACTTTTTTGGTTTCGAAAAATTCATCGGTAAAATAATCGGATAAATCGTATTGTTTGGCTTTTGGAAAGCTCTTCAATTCTTCGGATAAATCGCCTCCTTTTAGATACAGAATCCCATTTTGCAATTCATGATTGGAAGACTTCTTTACTTTTCCTTTCACCCAAGTTACAAAATCGGGCATGTTGGTCACGGCACGACTCACGATAAAATCAAAATCTGATGTGACATTTTCGGCACGCATTTGTTCGGCTTTTACATTTTTTAATTCTAATGCTTTGGCAACTTCATTGACCACTTTTATTTTTTTGGCGATGACATCTATTAAATAAAAATCAACTTCGGGAAATAAAATCGCCAACGGAATTCCAGGAAATCCTCCACCTGTTCCAACATCCATTATTTTTGAACCTGATTTGAACTCTATAATTTTAGCAATTCCTAACGAATGCAACACATGTCGAGTATACAATTCATCGATGTCTTTCCGGGATATAACATTGATTTTAGCATTCCAATCTTCGTACAAAAATTGTAATTTTTCAAATTGTAACCGCTGATTTTCAGTTAGATTAGGAAATTGTCTTAAAATTTCTTCCATAAATTGAATTTTCAACAAAAATAGTGTTTTTAGTGAATAAAAAATGACGAATATCATCTCTGAAAAAATTAGAATAGTTACCTTTGGGCGAAATAATTGAAAAATACAATGAATACCACAACACCTGTCTTTTCTAAAAACGACAACCTCAAATTTTTTAGAACTCTAAACAAAAGAGTGAACGACTATTTTAAAGAAAACAACATTGATAGAACTGGAAATTGGAAATTGCACTTAAAAACAATTGTAATGTTTACCATTTTCCTTACACCTTATTTTTTCCTTTTAGCCATGGACATGCCGTTTTGGACGTATCTTTTACTGAATGTAGTAATTGGTGTTGGAATGGCTGGAGTTGGAATGAACGTAATGCACGATGGTAACCATGGTGCTTATTCCAACAAATCATGGATCAATAAAATTATGGGTGGAAGCATCTATATTTTGGCTGGAAACGTTTACAACTGGCAAGTTCAACACAATGTTTTACACCATACCTATACCAATATTTTAGGTCATGACGAAGACTTAGAAGCGGGAAGAATTTTACGTTTCACCAAAGAAGCCAAATGGTACAGTCACCATAAATTTCAACATTATTATTCTGTATTCTTGTACGGATTATTAACGTTCAATTGGGCAATCACTACCGATTTTCAACAAATGAGACGTTACTTAAAACGCAATTTATCGTACGGTGAATTCAAAAAACCAGTGATTCGTTGGACTACTTTAGTGATTACCAAAGTTATTTATTTTTCGATGTGGATTGTAATTCCGATTTTAGTAGGTCACGTTTCTTGGTGGCAAGTACTTATAGGATTTGTGCTAATGCATTACACTGCTGGATTAATATTAAGTATCGTTTTCCAATTGGCTCACGTAGTTCACGAAACCGAAAATCCTATTCCAAATGATGAAGGCGAAATTGAAAATACTTGGGCAATACACCAATTGTACACTACGGCTAACTTTGCTCCAAAAAATTGGTTGGTAAACTATTATACTGGTGGTTTAAATCACCAAGTAGAGCACCATTTGTTTCCGAATATCAGTCACATTCACTACAACAAAATAGCTGAATTTGTTAAAGAAACAGCCAAAGAATGTAACTTACCGTACTACGAGTTCAAGACTACACGAGAGGCAATTATTTCTCACTTCACCCATTTGAGAGATTTAGGAAAAAAACCTCAAATGGCATAATAGTAAAGACGCACAACAGTGCGTCTCTTCATTTAAAAAAACAACACAATAATAACGCACAACAATGAACCCATTATCGGATAGAATTAACAATTTATCTACCTCGCAAACTTTGGCAATGGCCGCTTTAGCGAGAGAATTAAAAGCACAAGGAAAAGACATCATCAGTTTAAGTTTGGGTGAACCCGATTTCAACACACCCGATTTCATCAAAGAAGCCGCTAAAAAAGCCATAGATGAAAACTACAGCACCTACTCGCCTGTTGACGGATATTTGGAACTGAAAGAAGCCATTTGCCGCAAATTCAAACGCGACAATAATCTGGAGTACAAACCATCCAACATTGTAGTTTCTACTGGTGCGAAACAGTCATTGTACAATGTGGCTCAATGCATGATTAATGATGGTGACGAAGTGATTCTTCCTGCGCCGTATTGGGTTTCGTATTTTGAAATCATCAAAATGGCTGGCGGAATACCAGTTGAAGTTCCGACTTCAGTAGAGAGCGATTTCAAAATCACTCCCGAACAACTCGAAAAAGCCATCACTCCCAAAACCAAAATGATTTGGTACAGTTCGCCTTGCAACCCAAGTGGTTCAGTGTACAGTCGAGAAGAATTAACTGCATTAGCATCTGTTTTAGAAAAATACCCTAACATTTACATAGTTTCCGACGAAATCTACGAACACATCAATTTTTCAGGAACGTTTTGCAGTATCGCCTCTATTCCAGGTATGTTCGAAAGAACCATTACCGTTAATGGTGTAGCCAAAGCATTCGCAATGACAGGTTGGAGAATCGGGTACATCGGCGCACCCGAAGTCATTGCAAAAGCCTGCACCAAAATGCAAGGTCAAGTGACTTCCGGAGCCAATTCGATTGCTCAAAGAGCCACTATTACAGCCGTAGATGCCGATCCAAGTGTGTTAAACGAAATGGTTTCAGCGTTCAAAAACCGTCGTGATTTGGTAGTTGGATTAGTAAAAGACATTCCCGGATTCAAATTGAATGTGCCTGAAGGTGCTTTTTACGTTTTCCCAGATGTTTCATATTATTTTGGAAAAACACTACGCGGAAAAACCATCAATAATGCCGATGATTTTTCTATGTATTTACTTTCGGAAGCCAATGTGGCAACGGTAACAGGCGACGCTTTTGGAAACCCAAATTGCATTCGCTTTTCTTACGCTACTAGCGAAGAATTGCTAACGGAAGCCATGAAACGAATTAAAGAAGCTTTATCCTAACAAATTAACTATCAGCAACACAAATTTCACAAATTATCACAAATTAAATCTGTGTAAATTTGTGAAATTTGTGTTTTATAAAAATAATATGGCAAAAATCCTCTTATTAGGCTCCGGCGAACTCGGAAAAGAATTCGTCATCGCTGCACAACGCATCGGGCAAACCATTATTGCGGTTGATAGTTATGAAAACGCTCCAGCAATGCAAGTCGCACATGCTTTTGAAGTCATCAACATGCTTGATGGCAGTGAACTCGACCGCATCGTAGCCAAGCACCAACCTGATTTTATTGTTCCCGAAATCGAAGCCATTCGTACCGAACGTTTTTACGATTACGAACAACAAGGAATTACTGTGGTTCCATCAGCAAAAGCGGCCAATTTCACGATGAATCGAAAAGCGATTCGCGATTTGGCAGCCAAAGAGTTGGAATTAAAAACTGCCAATTACAGTTATGCAACCTCAGCCGAAGAATTGCAAAAAGCGGTTGCAGAAGTGGGCATTCCGTGTGTTGTAAAACCATTGATGAGTTCGTCGGGAAAAGGACAATCGACTATAAAATCGGAAGAAGATATCGCGAAAGCATGGAGCTACGCTGTTGAAGGTTCACGTGGCGATGTAGTGGAAGTAATTGTAGAAGCATTCATTAAATTCAATTCGGAAATCACTTTATTAACCGTTACTCAAAACAACAATCCAACGCTTTTTTGTGCGCCAATTGGCCACCGACAAGAACGTGGCGATTACCAAGAAAGTTGGCAACCGGCACACGTTTCTCAAAAAGACATTCTAGAAGCACAAGAAATGGCTCGAAAAGTCACTGAAGCTTTGGGTGGCGCTGGTCTTTTTGGCGTTGAATTTTTCTTAACTGATGAAGGTGTCTATTTTTCCGAATTATCGCCTCGCCCACATGACACCGGAATGGTAACGCTGGCTGGAACGCAAAATTTCAACGAATTTGAATTGCATTTACGCGCTATTTTAAGTTTACCTATATCTGAAATTACTTTGGAAAAAGCAGGAGCGAGTGCTGTAATTTTGGCTTCCGAAAATTCGAATAATCCAACTTTTACCGGAATTGAAAGCGTAGCTTCTTTACCCAAAACCGATTTTAGAATTTTCGGCAAACCAACTTCGAGACCTTATCGTAGAATGGGTGTTGTACTCGCTTCTGATTCGCTTGAAACACCAATTGAACAAATTGTGGGACGAGCCAAAAAAACCGCTACCTTAGTCAAAGTAAATTCTTAAATCATGAGAAAACTATTCTACCTTTTTGTACTTATTACTAGCAATTCGATTGTAGCCCAAGAAAAAAAAGAACCAAAACCTCAAATTGTGGAAGTTTCGTGTGGTCAATGTAAATTTGGAATGACCGAAAAGAAAGGTTGTGACTTGGCCGTTCGTATTGATGGAAAGAGTTATTTTGTAGAAGGCACCAAAATTGACGATCATGGCGATGCTCATGCGCACGATGGTTTTTGCGAAGCCATTCGAAAAGCAGAAGTTGTGGGTGAAATCAGAGGCAATCGATTTGTGGTGAGTAAATTCAAATTACTTCCTGCAGAAGAAAAATAAATTGGATGTCGTTAATCCTTCAAAATATAGCCAAACACGTTGACCTTACAAAAGAGGAAGAAGAGTTTTTCCTTTCGAAAACGGAGACACATTTTTACAAATCAAAAACGATTTTATTGAGTGCAGGTGAAGTTTCAAAATGCACTTATTTTGTTAACTCCGGAATTTTACGAAGCTTCAACATCAACGATAATATCATCGAACACGTATTGCATTTTGCCTGCGAAGGTTGGTGGATTGGCGATATGTACAGCTACATTTCTGAAAAACCAGGCAATCTTTTTATAGAAGTATTGGAAGAAGCTGAAGTGGTTTCCATTTCCAAAGAAAACCATCAAGAATTGTATGCTGCAATTCCAAAACTGGAACGCTTTTTCAGGATTTTAGCTGAAAATTCTTTAGTGTCACACCAAGAACGTTTGATGGATAATTTAAGTTTATCAGCCGAAGAACGTTTTGAAAAAATGTGTAAAAAGTATCCTAATCTGATTCAAAAAGTACCTCAAAAACATTTGGCATCTTATATTGGTGTAACACCTGAGTTTTTTAGTAAAATGAAAGCTCGTTTACTAAAAAAATGAAAAGGCGGCAACCGCGAGTGATTGACCGCCTTTTCGGGGGGAATAAAACTACATTTTTAACTAAGAGACCTAATTCTGTTTCAAATTACCCAATTCCCCAAAGTTTCTTTTCCTTATTATTTCTTCAACCTTTTTGATATTCTCATCCGTAAGAGATAAATTCAATTCTAGGCAAACAATCATGGCTTCATCTCTACGGGTTGAAAAAACTTTAAAGAACTTTTTCATGAATCTCATTTGGACTTGTTCTTTGTTGGAACAAATTTGATATCATTTTTTAAAAAAACCTATTATTTTGCGGGTAGTTGACGGGTAAAATTAAAAAACTACCCATCGGGTAGTGTACAGATATGTTATGAATGTTCTATTTTTGCCCGCTATTTTTTTTAATCAACAACTATACAGCCATGATGATCAAAGCCTTAAGAAGAACTTTTGTATTTCTCTTTTTATTATTTTCAATTACCATTTATTGCCAAAAAACAGCAGAATTAAAACAACTTGAAAAGACTATTACTCAAAATAACGACGTTTTCAAGTACGAAAATTCAATTATCTTGATAAACAATGCGCTTGAAAACAAAAAATTTTCGCACTACGACCGATTCCATTTGTATTTATTCAAAGCAACTACTTTTAAACGCTTGTTCAATTATGAAGAAGTATTTTATAATTTGAAGTTAGCACAAAACGAAGGATTATACACTACAAACAAAGAGGAATGCGAAACCATACTAAAAGCCGAACGTTCATTTGCCTACTTTGACATTCGAAATATTGCGATGGCTATGGCGCTAATTAAAGAAATTCCCGAGGACAACTATAAATACCTTTCAAAAGAAAGCCAACTTTATATTAAAGTTCAAGAGAGTATTGTTGCTATATCGGACAATAAAACTTCTGATGCTGAAAAAAAACTAGAAGAAGCCGAGATAATGGCTCGAGACTTTTGTCCGCGTGAGTTACCCATTGTATTTGCAACAAAAGCTAAGTTGTACTCAGAAATTAATGATGCTGTAAAAAAAGAAAAAGCACTTAAGGACGGCTTATATTATGCCAAGAAATTCAAGGTTCTCAAATACGAAATGTACATGTATGAAGTAATGAAATACTACTACAGCGAAAGCAACGATAAGAATCTTAAAATCTATCAAAGAAAATTTGACTCACTGTTCAACCAATACAATGCTATAATTCACAACGGAAAACTCACCTTATTGGAGCGCGAATTAATCGAAAAAAGACATCAAAAAGAAACTGAGAAAGGTCACACCATACAAATTGGATTATCTGGAATTGCGATTATCTTATTGATCGTATCAATTATTCTGTTTTTCCTTTACAATGAAAACTATGAACGAAGAAAATTAGCCGAAAAAGAAATTCAACTCATTCACAAACAAATTGCATTGATGACCAATGCCAAAAATGAAAAAGGTGAGAATAAAATTAATTTGGCAGCTTACCAACTTACCGAACGTCAGATTGATATTATAAACTTAATCAGTCAAGGAAAAACCAATAAAGAGATTGGAAAAGAATTATTCATCTCAGAAAACACAGTAAAATACCATTTAAAGGTTATTTACGACATACTCGATATCGAACATCGATCAGAGCTAAAAAAGATTCTCGACGCAAAATAATTGACTGTAAAGCCATCAGCAGTTCATTTATTTTGTATTTATTGAGATGCATTTCTAATCTCGTCCATAATCTGAATTAAAACCAACGACAAATCCAAAGGCATTCTCGAACTTTCGGTCCAACCGTTGTACAAGCACTCGTTAACGTGTTCTATTTCGTAAAAATATCCAAAACCGATACGTTCTGATTGAATTAGTTGATCCGGTTTACCCGGAATTACAATCGAATATTCGCTTTGTTCGTGAAAGCGGTTTGCAATTGTAATAGCGCCTTTAGTTCCATAAATTTTACATTCAATATTGGTCGAGGTTTCAAAAGAAGAGAATAATGAAGCTGTTTTTTCTCCTTCACAAGTGAGCAAAACAGTACATGAGGCATCGACTCCAGAAGCTGAATTGCGAAGAGAAGCTTTAATTTTATGAGGCTTACCCAAAAATAGCAGACTCATAAAAAGAGGATATATTCCGATATCCAAAAGTGATCCACCTCCCAAATTTGCATCAAATAGTCGGCTTGTGGGATTGTAATCAGTTTTAAATGCAAAATCGGCCGAAAGATGAATAACTTCTCCGATAGTTCCTCTTTGAATCGTATTTTGAATGCTTAAAATATTCGGCAAAAAACTCGTCCACATCGCTTCCATCAAAAAAACATTGTTTTCACGAGCCACTTGTATCATTTCTTCTACATCCGATTGGTTTGTAGACAATGGTTTTTCACACAAAACTCCTTTTCCTTTTTGCAAACAAAGTAGTGAATGTTTTTTGTGGTGCGAATTGGGTGTTGCTACATAAACGATGTCAACTTGTGTACATTCGGCCAACTCTTCATACGAATCAAAACTCAACTTTATATTGTACTTTTCAGCAAAAGCTTTACTATTTTTAGCATCTCTTGAAGCACAAGCAACAAGTTCAGAATTGCCACTCAACAACAAATCATGGGCAAATTTATGTGCTATTTTTCCGCAACCTAAAATTCCCCATCTCACTTTTTGACCTCTATTCATCATATAGCACTTTTATTTGTCATAAAAATAGACAATATTTTTTGAGTCAACTAAAAAGCACATTGTGTTTCTTAATCTACATTAAGTGATTCTCACATCGTATCGAAGTAAATTTGTATCATAATAATTACTAAATTTATAACGATATGAAAAATACAGTCTTACACAAAGCCAATACTCGAGGTCATGCTGACCACGGTTGGTTGAACGCTTACCATAGCTTTAGTTTTGCTAATTGGTACAATCCTGATAGAGTGCAATTTGGAATGCTACGCGTTTTGAATGACGATACCGTTGCTGCAGGAATGGGATTCGGAACGCATCCACACGATAATATGGAAATCATCACCATTCCACTTGAAGGCGATTTAGCACACAAAGACAGCATGGGAAATGCCGCTACAATCAAAACAGGCGACGTTCAAGTGATGAGTGCCGGAACTGGAATCCAACACAGCGAATTCAACCCCAATCACGACCAACATACAAAGTTGTTTCAAATTTGGTTGTTTCCAAAATTCAGAAATGTTGAACCACGTTACCAACAAATTACGTTGGATGTAACAAAACAAAAAAATGATTTTGCCCAAATTCTCTCTCCTAATGCTGATGATGAAGGCGTTTGGATTTACCAAGATGCATGGTTTTATTTAAGTGATTTTGACCAAGATTTCTCAAAAAAATTAAGCTTAAAAAAAGAAGGTAACGGATTTTACATCATGAATATTGAAGGTGAAATTGAAGTGAATGGTGAACGTTTAGAAAAAAGAGATGCCATTGGTATTTGGGAAACCAATGAAATCGAAATCAAAGCGACAACTGACGCTAAATTTTTAGTAATGGAAATCCCGATGAATCAATAAATCAAGAATTTCAACATTCAAAATTCCTTGTTGACTATTCCATGTTAAGAATGTTGAATATTCAATTTTGATTAACGAATGTTGAAGTAGTAAAAGTATCAAACTATGAACAACGAAGTACAACTCAAAATCAACGATAAAAACGGTGTTTTTTATATTGATGTAGACGGCAAACACGAAGCAATGATGACCTTCGTTTTTGCAGGTGAAGACAAAATCATCATCGATCATACCGAAGTAAAACCAGGTAATGAAGGAAAAGGTTTTGGTAAAAAAATGGTAACCAAATCGGTTGAATTTGCCCGCGAAAAAGGCATTAAAATCATTCCGCTTTGCCCATTCGCCAAAAGTGTTTTTGACAAAACTCCCGAATTTAGAGACGTTTTATAATCATGGCAAATTTACTTGAGAACGATATTACGGCAACTATTGGCACACAAAACTACTTGTGTACTGTTTCATGGCGCAACGGAACCCTAGTTATGGATGAACCCGAGAGCATCGGTGGTAAAGACCTTGGTCCAGATCCGTATTCAACCCTTTTAGCTTCTTTGGCTGGTTGCACTTTATCTACTTTACGCATGTACATCAATCGAAAAGGTTGGGATATTCCTGAAATTTCAATTGCTTTGAACATGTCGCAAAATGCAGAAAGTGAACTCGAAACTGTCATTTCGAGAACAATTACGTTTTCATCTGAAATTAGCGAAGAACAAAAAGAACGCTTACTTTTAATTGCAGAGAAATGTCCGGTTTCTAAAATTTTAAAAAATAAAATAACCATTAACACCCAATTGTAATCATGGACGCAAAAGACCTAACCAAAGAATACAGCAATGGTGAAGTAACTATTGTATGGAAAAATGCATTGTGTAAGCACGCTGCAGAATGTGTAAAAAACAATCCTGACGTTTTTAAACCAAGAGAAAAACCATGGATTCATGCTGAAAATTCAACTACTGAAAAAATTATAGAAACGGTAAAAAAATGCCCCTCTGGAGCATTGACCTATTATCTGAATTCTAAATAAATGACTTCATTTTCGACTAGTGTGAATGCTTCACTAGAAAATGTTTGGAAGCATTTGAATTTTAAAATTGAACATCCGGAAGCCTTTGTTCCCGGAGTAAGTAGTGTGACTATTTTAGACAAAAATGAGGAGTTTGTGATTCGCCAAATGAACATTACCATAAATGGTACAACTTCTAAAGTGGTCGAAAAAATCACTTCTGTGCCGTTTTGCGTTCGTTTCGAATTGTTAGAACATCCTAAATTTACTGGTTATGTCGACAATGAAGCAATTGCAATTTCTGAAAATGAAACACAAGTCACTTACACGATGAATTGGGTTGATAAACAAACGCAAATTGCTTATGAAAACCCAGAAATTATGAAAAATGCCGTTTTAAAAACAAAAGAACACATCGAATCAAATTTATGAAACAACCGCCTAAATGGAAATTTGCATTAATGGTTTGGATGGCCATTTATCCGAGCATCACTTTAGTGCAATTACTGATTGGAAAACAACTTACTAAATTACCTTTGCCATTGCGTACATTAATCATGACCGGAATTTTAGTACCGCTTATGGTGTATGTACTACTTCCTTTTTTTCGAAAATTATTAGGAGATTGGCTTAACAAATAACAACTATGAAAAAAATTATCGCTTTTGGAGCTTCATCAAGTTCCACTTCAATCAACAAACAATTGGCAACGTACGCGGCTTCACTTTTTGAAAATTGTGTTGTCGAAGTTCTCGATTTAAACGATTACGAATTGCCTTTATTTTCGATTGATAAAGAAAAGTCGAACGGAATTCCTACTTTGGCTCACGATTTTTACAACCAATTAGGAACTGCCGATTTGATCATCATTTCTTTTGCCGAACACAATGGTGCCTATTCGGCGGCCTTTAAAAATACTTTTGATTGGATTTCACGCATCAATGGCAAAACCTTTCAAGAAAAACCTATGCTTTTACTTGCAACTTCGCCCGGAGCACGCGGAGGAAGTTCGGTATTGGAAATTGCCAAAAACCGCTTTCCATTTCAAGGCGGAATTGTAAAAGGAAGTTTTTCGTTACCTAGTTTCAACGACAACTTTAAAGACGGAAAAATCAGCGATGAAAAACTAAATTCCGATTTGAAATCGCTCGTAGAATCAATCGAATTCTAATAAAAAAAGCCCTATCAAATTAGGGCTTTTTTATTTTTACTTCAGTTCTATTTAAAACTTTTATTATCAAATCGAACCACATCTATTATTTTTTCTTCATCAACATCAAACGATATTGAAACACTGTCACCTACAACTGTAACAGGCAATTCTGCTGAAACCTGAGACGAACCAACAAAAATATTCGGGTAATCTTTGACCATAAAATAGTAGAAACTATTCCCATTTTTAACATCACTCTGAATACGGGTTATCACCGACTGCAGGTTCTTTTTAGATTCTGAACTTGATGCGTTGATTTTGTTACCCGTAGCATTAAAAGCACTTTTAAACATTGTTAACGCTTCCCGCATTGAGTTTCCAACGCCAACTATGGTATAGTCGTTTATAGCAACCATAGCGTACATTTTCACCAAACCTCCATCGTCTTTTAACGTCATCACATAAGTCGGAATGTTATTGATATTGTACGGTATTGGCAACGAAGCTGAGTAACCCTTTTCTTGAACTTTCCCTTCTGCTGAGCTCTGAGCCGCAAATTCAGTAGCACCACTTTGTTTGTAAAAAGTAGTTTCTTTGGTACGTGTATCCACCAAAACAAATCCAACCGAACTCTCGTCACTTCCCACAGAAGTCAAACCAGTGTACCAATACGAACGATCATTTTTACCGTACACCAAAGTTAATCCTTCGGTAATTTGTAATTTATCTTGATTTGAAAAATTCCAATATCCTTTGATGTATTCGCCCCAATCATTCAATTGGTCTTCAATAAATTCTGCAGGTTGAATGCGATCTACCCATTCTGGAGAATCTTTAATTGAAAAGCGTGTTATCGCTCCCGTTTGCGCATCAACAACCAAAATACCATTGGTGTCTTCACCGGAAAAGCCAATTTCTTTATCATAAGTAGTAATCACCCAAAACGGATTCCCTTTTTCGTCAATTTCGAAAGTAAAATCAGCTAAACCAAGAGTACTGTATCCATTAAAATACACATGTCTGTGAATGTCACTCTGAAAAAAAGCACTCGGCTGATATTTGATTTTCAACGGTTTACCCTCAATTGATTGCACTAGTTTTACATCGCGTTCGTTGGTTGCGGAAACCATAACATAACCCGGAGTTCCTTCTTGATTATTCATCCATTTGAAAAAACCCGAATGCAACAAAGGTGCAATCCAATACAATTCATTGTTTACTTTTTGAATCGAAAATTTACCCAATTCAATCTGACTTCCCAAAGCAGGTTGAGAACCGATTATTTTTTCGCCCAATAAATACGCTAAACTTTGATCCACTACTCTAATTTTATCCACTGAAATCGGAGCAATATGAGTAGAAATTTTCTCTCCATTTTCAACTTTACCTATCATCTTTTGATAACTGGATGTGTGAAAAATGGTTGCCGATGTAAAAAACGGAATTACAGTCAAATACACCACAATCAAACCTGTGAATAACAACAAAATCTTACTTGGTCGTTCACTTAGAACAAATTTTTTACCCGATTTATCTAACTTAATACCAATTGAAACAACAATATAGAATAACAAAAGTCCTAACAGTAGTAATCCGATTTCATAAAACCCGAATTGAAGCACAGGAAGATTGAAATAAAACAATAGAAAACCAACAACAAGAACAAAAACGATAAGTAATGATTTTTTCATAAGATGGATTTTATGCTTTATACGTAGCTTAATTACAGAAAAGTTACAATAAATGTTGATTATTACTTTTACAATGATACATTTAAAATTAGTATTTTTGCTATTTCACTTCTAAAACTTGAAACAAATTATATATGAAAGCATACGTATTTCCAGGTCAAGGTGCGCAATTCACCGGAATGGGTAAAGAATTATATGAAAACTCTCCTTTAGCCAAAGAATTATTTGAAAAAGCCAATGCTATTTTAGGTTTCCGAATTACCGACATCATGTTTGAGGGTACAGCCGACGAATTAAAAGAAACCAAAGTGACGCAACCAGCGGTTTTTTTACACTCAGTGATTTTAGCCAAAACTTTAGATAATTTCAAACCCGATATGGTGGCCGGACATTCATTAGGCGAATTTTCTGCCTTGGTTACCAATGGCGCTTTGAGTTTTGAAGACGGATTAAAATTGGTTTCGCAACGTGCACTAGCCATGCAAAAAGCCTGTGAAATTACTCCTTCTACTATGGCTGCTGTTTTGAATTTAGACGATAAAATTGTGGAAGACATCTGTGCTTCTGTTGATGGTGTTGTGGTGGCTGCAAATTATAACTGTCCGGGGCAATTAGTGATTTCGGGCGAATACAAAGCAGTAGAATTGGCCTGCGAAAAAATGAAAGAAGCGGGAGCCAAAAGAGCCTTAATTTTACCCGTTGGCGGAGCATTTCACTCGCCCATGATGGAACCCGCACGTGAAGAATTAGCGGCTGCAATCGAAGCGACAACTTTTTCTAAACCCATTTGCCCAGTATATCAAAATGTAACGGCAAGTGCGGTTTCGGATCCAGAAGAAATCAAAAAGAACCTCATCATCCAATTGACTGCTCCCGTAAAATGGACGCAATCAGTACAACAAATGATCAAAGACGGAGCGACTAGTTTTACTGAAGTTGGACCGGGTAAAGTTTTGGTTGGTTTAGTTGGAAAAATTGACAAAGACGTAGAAACGATTTCGGCCTAATCAGAATTCAGAACGCTGAAGGCAGATTTCAGAATATAAATACGATCCTCATGAACTAAAATTGGTGAGGATTTTTAATAGTAAAAAATGAAAAATCATATTGATTTACTCCGTTCACTTCAAATATCAAAAGTAATAGCTCCTGAAATTGATTACTCAGAATACATTGCTTTAGACTTATCAGTATTCAATGAAGAATTACATCATCATACATTAAATACTGCTCACGACTACGAGATTTTCATTCAAAATCATTTGGATAACAACAACGCTAAAATTGCCTATGGCGGTTATTTAGAACGTCGAAATTTGTACAAAAGAAGTTCTGTTTTTAAAAATGAAACTACAACTGAGCGCGACATTCACATTGGTCTTGATTTATGGATTAATGAACAAGCTTCCATTCATGCGGTTTTAGATGGAAATATTCACAGTCTTCAAAATAATGATGCTTTGGGTGATTACGGACCAACAATAATTTTAGAACATCAATTGGAAGGTTTGAAATTTCACACGTTGTACGGACATTTAAGTTTAGAAAGTTTAGGAGATAAAAAAGTAGGAGATTTTGTTGAAAAAGGAACCCAAATTGCCACATTAGGATTGCCTCCAATTAATGGTGATTACGCTCCGCATTTACATTTTCAAATCATCATCGATATGCAAAATAAAAAAGGCGATTATCCTGGAGTTTGCAATGAGAGCGATTTATCATTTTATACCGAAAACTGTCCTGATCCTAATTTATTATTGAAAATTGGCATTTAATTTGTACCTTTCTAATTAATTTTTAACTCAAAATCAAACCGTATGAAAAAAATAATTGTACTACTAGCATTAGCATCACTTACGTTTTCTTGTAAAGACGAAACCAAAGAAAAAGTAGAAGAAGCAACCAAAGCTGTGGCAACCGATTTAAAAGAAGCAGCAGACTCAACAGCCACAAAAGCAAAAAAAATAATGGATTCTTCTAAGGTAAAAGAAAAAGTAAAAGAAGTAGTTGCAAAAACTGCTGAAAAAGTAGAAGAAGGCGCCAAAAAAGTGCAAGAATCTGTAAAAAAATAAGTCTAAAAAAAGTTCCATTAAAAAAAATTGGAACTTTTTTATTTTTGGCATCTGTTTTGTATAAGTCGTAGCAGTAACAACCTTTAAATTTTTTAAAAATGAAAAAAACAATTTTAGCAGTGGCTTTTATGGCTGTTGCGATGGTGTCATGCCAAGACAAAACAAAAGACAAAGTAGAAGATGCAACTGAAGCAGTTGGAACTGAAATCGAAACTACTGCAGAAGCTACTGGTGAAGCAATTGACTCAACTGCTGGTGAAGTGAAAGAAGACCTTAAAGAAGGTGTTGAAGCTGGAGCTGAAAAAGTTGAAGAAGGCGCTAAAGAAGTAAAAGAAGCAGCGAAAAAGTAATTTTCAGATCTTCTAAAAAACAAAACCCAAATTCGTTTGAATTTGGGTTTTTCATTTATTGTTTATTTCTAACTTTTTGTTCCCATTTCCAAGCACTAGACAAACTATCTTCTAAACTCGATGCTGCCTTCCATCCTAAGACACTGTTTGCTTTTTCAGTATTAGCAAAAGCTTCTATCACATCACCTTCTCTTCTGCCAACTATTTGGTAATTGAGTTTTTGTCCAGATACTTTTTCAAAAGCGTTAATCACTTCTAAAACTGAACTTCCTGTTCCTGTTCCTAAATTGAAGGTTTCTACTTTTTCAAGGTTTTGCTTGTTCAATAAACGCTGTAATGCGACAACATGCGCTTTGGCTAAATCTACTACATGAATGTAATCACGAACCGCCGTTCCATCAGAAGTTGGATAATCATCCCCAAAAACTGATAGCTTCTCGCGTAAACCCATCGCTGTTTGTGTGATAAAAGGAACTAAATTTTGTGGAACTCCTAACGGCAACTCACCTATCTCAGCCGTAGGATGTGCTCCAATCGGATTGAAATACCGTAATAAAATCGAATTAATATTCGTCACTTTCGCAACATCAGTAATGATTTCTTCACCTATTTGTTTGGTATTTCCATACGGTGACATCGCTTGTTGCACAGAAGCATCTTCGGTAATTGGCATTTTTTCGGCTTGACCGTAAACCGTACACGACGAACTAAAAATAAAATTAGCGTTTGGCAATTCTTTCAATTCCTGCAAAACATACACCAAAGTATTGATGTTGTTTTCGTAGTACAATAGCGGATTTTCAACACTTTCACCAACGGCTTTGGATGCGGCAAAATGAATTACACCTTGTACATCATTATACTTTTTAAAGAAATTCTGAACCGAAGCTTTATCGCGCAAATCCATTTTTTCGAAGATGGGTTTTTTGCCTGTGATTTTTTCAATTCCATCCAAAACGCTTTCCGATGAATTCAAAAGATTGTCAATTGCAATAACATCAAAACCTTCGTTTTGCAATTCAACTACAGTATGCGAACCTATAAAACCTAAACCTCCTGTAACTACTATTTTCATATTTTTTTGCTAAGAGCTAACAGCTAACAGCTAACAGCTAATCTGCTGAAAGCGTAAAACTGAAAACCTAATTAATATATTCTAAAACACTATCAGTAATGAACTTAATTTGCTCGTCATCCAACTCAGTGTGCATCGGCAACGCAATTACTTCTTTACACAATTGATTGGTTACCGGGAAATCTTCTTCTTTGTAACGCGAATCAGCATAGGCTTTTTGGCTGTGAAGCGGAATTGGGTAATAAATCGCACACGGAATTCCTTTTCCTTGTAAATGTTCTAATAATACATCGCGTTTTCCATTCAAAATTCGGATAACGTATTGATGAAACACGTGACAATCACAACTTTCACAAATCGTTGGTGCCCATATGTTAGAACTAACGCTCAAAAGTGCCGAATATTTTCTAGCTGCATCTTGGCGTGCTTTATTGTAAGTGTCTAAATGCGGTAATTTTGCTTTCAAAACTCCGGCTTGAATACTGTCCAAACGCGAGTTCACACCTACTACATCATGATGATAACGCTCGTACATTCCGTGATTCACGATTCCGCGTAAGGTATGTGCCAACGCATCGTCATTAGTAAAAATTGCACCACCATCACCATAACAACCTAAATTTTTAGAAGGAAAAAATGATGTTGCACCCACATGTCCAATTGTTCCTACTTTGGTTTTTGAGCCGTCTTTTGAAGTGTAATCTGCACCTATCGCTTGTGCATTGTCTTCAATGACATACAAATTATGTTCACGTGCAATTTCCATAATTGCGTCCATATTGGCCGCACGTCCAAACAAATGAACAGGAACTATTGCTTTGGTTTTGGGTGTGATCGCTTTTCGAATGCCGTCCAATGAAATGTTCATATTATTCATATCGACATCCACCAAAACCGGAGTCAATTGCAATAACGCAATTACTTCAACCGTAGCAGCAAACGTAAAATCGGCAGTAATTACTTCATCACCAGGTTTTAGATTTAAACCCATCATGGCAATTTGCAACGCATCGGTTCCGTTGGCGCACGGAATCACGTGTTTTACACCCAAATAATCTTCTAAATCCTTCTGAAATTGATGAACCAAAGGTCCGTTTATGTATGTATTTGTATCTAAAACTTCTTGAATTGAAGCATTCACTTCGTCTTTTATTTTTTCGTATTGACTTTTTAAGTCAACCATTTGCAGTTTTTTCATTGTCTAAAAAATTGGAATTACAAAAGTATGCTTTTTCTAATTATTTGTAGCGAATGGTTTGGGCTTTTTTGTAATCCATTTTCCCGCTTTCTGTTCATCCCGATTGCTATCGGGATTTCCTTCAATCGGCGCTAGTTGGCAAACGTCTTTTGCAAAGTCAGTGTTTTCAACCAACTTTATCTTAAAAAATCTATGAATCTGTGGCAAAAAAGTTATTTTTACCCAACAAAAATCAGGTAATGCTTTTTTTATACAATTTAGTAGTCGTTTTAGCATCGCAAATAGTGAAATTACTGGCGCTTTTTAGTCCAAAAATGAAGCTATTTGTTAATGGTAGAAAAGACGTTTTCCCAACATTAAAAAGTAAAATCGTAACTAACGACAAAACAATTTGGTTTCACGCGGCTTCTTTGGGTGAATTTGAACAAGGCTTACCGGTTATGGAGCAAATCAAAAAGCAATTTCCTCATCACAAAATCATTGTGACTTTTTTCTCGCCTTCGGGTTATGAAGTTCGGAAAAACAATTCCATCGCTGATGTCACGGTTTATTTGCCTTTAGACACAAAATCGAATGCACAAAAATTCATTGATGCAGTTCATCCCGAATTGGTTTTCTTTATCAAGTACGAATATTGGCCAAATTACCTAAACGAACTAAAAGATAAAAAAATAAAAACCTATTTGATTTCTGGAATTTTCAGAGAAAATCAGGCTTTCTTTAAGTGGTACGGCGGATTTTACAGAAAAGCGCTTCAAACCTTTGACTATTTTTTTGTTCAGAATGATTCATCAAAAAAATTAGTACAACGTATTGGTTTTAACAATGTAAAAGTATCGGGCGATACACGTTTTGACCGTGTCGTTTCGATTTTGGAGCGCGATAATACATTGGATTTTATTGAACAATTTAAAGACAACACAACCACAATAGTAATTGGGAGTTCATGGCCGAAAGACGAAAATTTGTTAGTAAATTACATCAACAATTCGTCGGATGCTGTGAAATTCATTATTGCTCCACATAATATCAAATCGGAGCAAATTGAAAACCTCAAATCTCAAATAAAAAAAAAATCTATATTATATTCTGAATATAAAAATGAGATTTCTCCCGATGGTCGAAATGACAAATTAGAGGAATTTCAAGTGTTCATCATCGACACCATCGGAATTTTAACCAAAATTTATTCCTATGCTGATATTGCTTATGTGGGTGGTGGATTTGGAAATCCGGGTGTTCACAACCTATTAGAACCCGCAACCTTTGGAGTTCCGATTGTGATTGGCCCAAATTACTCCCATTTTGCAGAAGCAACCGCATTAGTCAACATGAACGGTTGTGTCTCGATAAAAGATCAAAATCAACTGAATAATGCTTTTGACTCACTTATTAATAACGTAGATGAACGTTATGAAAAAGGTCACATTTGTTCCACTTTTGTTCAAATGAATAAAGGTGCAACCGATGTTATTCTGAAACATATTCTTAAC
Source organism: Flavobacterium sp. (assembly GCF_035299245.1). Taxonomy (GTDB): domain Bacteria; phylum Bacteroidota; class Bacteroidia; order Flavobacteriales; family Flavobacteriaceae; genus Flavobacterium. The sequence continues at coordinate 276,425 of NZ_DATGWY010000022.1, forward strand.
GAAAACCTAAATTAAATTCAATAAAAAACTAAAATTGTAAATTGCCTACGATTTTGTAATCCTCATAAAAAACAGCTAACTATTCTAAAAATCTAAAGATGAAATACATTAAACTAGTATTCTTATTTATTGCTTTACAAGTTCAAGCCCAACAAGGCGGAATGTGGATTCCTTCGTTATTGAAAGGAATGAACGAAACTGAGATGAAAAACTTGGGAATGCGTATTACAGCAGAGCAGATTTATTCGGTAAACCAATCGAGTTTGAAAGATGCTGTTCCGCATTTTGACGGTGGTTGTACTGCTGAAGTAATTTCGCCCAAAGGATTGATATTGACCAATCATCACTGTGGTTTTGATAACATTCAAAGTCATTCAAGCGTTGAACACGATTATTTAACTGATGGTTTTTGGGCTTATAAAATGGAAGACGAATTGCCTAATAAAGATTTGGTAGTTACTTTTATTGTTCGCATCGAAGACGTAACCAAAAAGATTCTAGATGGTGTTTCCGGATTGGCTACAGAAACCGAAAAACAGAAGAAAATTCAAGACAACATCAGTGCTTTGAGTACTTCTTCACCAAAAGAATCGTGGCAGGAGAACCGCATTAGAACTTTTTACGACGGAAATCAATACTTACTTTTTGTTACTGAAACATTTAAAGATGTTCGTTTAGTAGGCGCACCGCCAAGTTCAATAGGAAAATTTGGTTCGGATACTGATAACTGGGTTTGGCCTCGTCACACTGGCGATTTTTCGTTGTTTAGAATTTACGCAGACAAAGACAATCGTCCTGCAGCTTATTCAAAAGACAATGTTCCGTACAAACCCAAACATTTTTTACCCATTTCTGCCAAAGGAATTAAGGAAAATGATTTTACTATGGTAATGGGTTATCCTGGTCGAACGCAAGAGTATTTGCCATCGTACGCAGTGGAACAAATCATTACCGAGTTAAATCCTGCAAAAATTGAAGTTCGCGATGCAGCCTTAAAAGTACAAGACGGATTCATGCGAAAAGACAATGCGATTAAAATTCAATATGCTTCAAAATATGCTAGTGTAGCCAATTATTGGAAAAAGTGGATTGGAGAAACCAAAGGCTTGAAAAAATCAAATGCAGTAGCTGTAAAACAAAAGTTTGAAAAGGATTTTCAACAAAAAGTTGTTAAAGCAGGAAAACAAGCAGAATACGGCAACCTGTTGACCGATTTTCAAAAAAATTACAGCGAAATTAAGGATTATGCCTTAGCACGCGATGTATTTACAGAAGTTGCTTTGCGCAATACTGAATTACTATCATTGGGTTACAAAATTTATCAATTAGAACAATTGCACACCACAAAAGGAGAACAAGCTTTTACGGATAGAAAAAACAATCTGATTAATGGTTTAGGTGATTTCTACAAAGATTTTAATGCAACAGTAGATGAAAAAGTTTTTGAACAACTCATTGCGATTTACGCCAAACGTTACCCAAAACAGTTTTTACCTTCTTCATTAGAAAATTTGGATGCCAAAGCATTATCTTCTTCAATATATGGTAATTCAAAATTAGTCAGTTATGATAAAATAAAAGACTTGTTAACTGGCGATACCAAAACAGTTTTAGATAAAATAAACAGTGACAATGGTTATCAATTAATTAAATCGATGGCTGATGCGTATTCTAAAAACGTTGCTCCTAAATACGACGAGATCAACTTAAAAAACATCGCCTTACAAAGAACGTATATGAAAGCCATTTTGGAATTGAGTCCGAAATCAGCACGCATTTTTCCTGATGCTAACAGTACTTTGAGAGTAACTTACGGAAAAGTAAAAGGATACAAACCGAATGATGCCGTTTATTACGAACCTATTACCTACTTGGATGGTGTTATGGAAAAATACGTTCCTGGTGATTATGAATTTGACGTTCCCAAAAAACTGATTGATTTGTACAATGCTAAAGATTATGGTAAATACGGAACAAAAGGAAAAATGCCTGTAGCGTTCATAGCGACCAATCATACAACAGGTGGAAACTCTGGAAGTCCAGCGTTAGATGCTGACGGAAACTTAATTGGTTTGAATTTTGATCGTGTTTGGGAAGGAACAATGAGTGATATTTACTACGATCCAGCCATTTGTAGAAACATTATGGTAGATGCACGATACATTCTTTTCATCATTGATAAATATGCAGGAGCGAAAAATTTAATTGATGAATTGAAAATAATTTACCCTGTAAAGAAAAAATAATTGTTCTTTAACATAAGTTTGGCATAGAGTTTGTGAAGTAGAATTTCGGAATTCAAAGAGAAAAATTTCAAAAAAAGTGAAATAAATATTTTTCTAAATAAAAAAATTTATATCTTTGCTCCGAATTAATAATTAACCTTTTATATTTAATTAAGATGAAAAAAGTATTTTTAAGTTTAGCTTTCGTTGCTGCATTAACTGTAGTATCTTGTAAACAAGCTGAGGCTGAGACTGAAGTTGCTACTGATTCAGTTGCTACTGAAACTCCTGCTGTTGAAGAAGCTGCTCCTGTTGCTGATTCTACTACTGCTACTACTGATTCTGCTGCTACTGAAGCTCCAGCTACAGAAGCTCCAGCTGCTAAGTAATTAAAAGCTAACAGACGAAATAAAGCCTCACAATGTGAGGCTTTTTTTATGAATCAAAGTCAATAAACTGATTTGTGAAGTCTAAAATCTCAGATTGCGGCGAATATTTTAAAACATCATTCATTCCTTTCTCCAACAATAGCAATGTTGAATACCTTCTGCTTACTGCAATCTCCTTATCATTCAAAATCACCTTAAAATACAATTTACCGTTTTTGGATTTAAATTTCATAAAGGTAATTTTGTCAAGCGATCTCTTTAAAATTTCAATATCATCTTTGCATTCAAAACGCAACTCAAAATCATTACTTGTAAATATCACTTTCCCTTTTCGAGAAGTAAATTCATATTTATAGTATCCATTTTGGCGCTTGCTGATTACAAAAGTTCCCATTATATAATTGAAAATCATTAAAAAAATCCAAAAAAAAAGCTCTATTCGAAAACGAATAAAGCTTTATGTACTCAAGGCGGGACTTGAACCCGCACGGGCATTACTACCCACTGGATTTTAAGTCCAGCGTGTCTACCAATTCCACCACTCGAGCAGTTTCGCTTTTATAATGAATATTTAATTTTTAGAAAAAATTAATTAAAATATATTCACCACTCGAGCATTTAGTCTTTGTACTGAATTACTAATTTAAAAATTAAAATTCAACACTTAAACTTGTTAGGTAGTTGAGCGAAAAACGGGGTTCGAACCCGCGACCTCGACCTTGGCAAGGTCGCGCTCTACCAACTGAGCTATTTTCGCATTTATTTAAAAACAACTCAATAGACCTCGATTTGCTGGAAGCTAAATCGCGCTCTAATTTGAGCTATTTTCACTTTCATCTTGTTAAAGAACTACAACACTTATCTCGTATTGCGGATGCAAATGTACTATTTAAATTGAATTATGCAAAGGTTTTTTAGAAAAAAATAAAAGGTTTATTTTAACTCTCTGATAACCCAAACATTACTTTTTTTGCAACATTCTTTTTATTTCATTTAACTTCATCAAGGCTTCAACTGGTGTAAGCGTATTAATATCTAAATGTAAAATCTCTTCTTTAATTTCTTCCAACAATGGATCATCCAAATTAAAAATACTCAACTGCATATCGTCTTTCATCGATTTTATGCCTGATAACTCTTCGCCAGAATGATTCTTCTCTAGTTTTTTTAATAATTTCTGCGCTCTTTGTATTACTGTTTGTGGCATTCCGGCCATTTTTGCAACATGAATTCCAAAACTGTGTGCACTACCTCCTTTAACTAGCTTTCTAATAAAAAGCACAGTATCTTTCAATTCTTTTACGGATACATTATAGTTCTGGATTCGAGAAAATTGTTCCGACATTTCATTCAATTCATGATAATGCGTTGCAAAAAGCGTTTTAGGTCGAGCCGGATTTTCGTGCAAAAATTCGGATATCGCCCAAGCAATTGAAATTCCGTCGTACGTACTTGTTCCGCGTCCAATTTCATCCAACAACACCAAACTTCGATCCGAAATATTGTTCAAAATTGACGCAGTTTCGTTCATCTCCACCATAAAAGTAGATTCGCCCATCGAAATATTATCACTTGCTCCGACACGTGTAAATATTTTATCGACAATTCCCATACGCACCTTTTCGGCAGGAACAAAACTTCCTATTTGAGCCAACAGCACGATCAAAGCAGTTTGTCTTAAAATAGCTGATTTACCCGACATATTCGGACCCGTAATCATAATCATCTGCTGTGTTTCGCGGTCTAAAAAAACATCATTAGCGATATACGGAACATCTACTGGCAATCGTTTTTCAATAACTGGATGCCTTCCATTGGTAATTTCTAAATCAAAGCTATCATCTAAAACTGGACACGAATAATTATTTTCGATGGCCAATTGAGCAAAAGCAGTCAAACAATCCAACTGCGCAACTAAATTAGCGTTTAACTGTACTGGTTTTATGTAAGTTGCAATCCACACTATCAATTGTTCAAACAACTGACTTTCTATTTGGTGAATTTTTTCTTCAGCACCCAAAATTTTGGTTTCGTATTCTTTAAGCTCTTCAGTAATGTAACGCTCTGCATTTACTAAGGTTTGCTTGCGTATCCATTCAGTCGGAACTTTGTCTTTGTGTGTATTTCGAACCTCAATGTAATATCCAAAAACATTATTAAACGATATTTTTAACGATGAAATTCCCGTACGTTCCGATTCTCTTCGTTCAATACTTTCTAAAAATTCTTTACCCGAAGTGGAAATATTCCGAAGATCGTCCAGTTCGGCATGAACTCCAACCGCAATTGCATTTCCTTTTGAAATCGCCACTGGAGCATCCGGATTTAGAGTAGTTTTTATTTTCTCTCTTAATAATTCACAAGCATGCAAACTATCTCCAATCACTCGAACGGCTTCTTGCTTGCTTTCTAAAGCAATTGTTTTTATCGGGATAATGGCATCCAAAGAATCTTTAAGATATATGACTTCTCTAGGTGAAATTTTCCCTGTTGCCAACTTCGAAATCAAACGTTCCAAATCGGAAATTTGCTTGATTTGATATTGTATTTGCTTCAGTATTTCTTGATTTTCTTTGAAATAAGCCACTACTTCATGACGATTTCGAATGGCATTCAACTCCTTTAATGGCAAAGCCAACCATCTTTTGAGTAAGCGCGAACCCATTGGTGACAAGGTTTTATCAATCACATCAAACAAAGTAACCGCATTTTGAGCATTGCTGTGGTACAGTTCTAAATTTCTGATGGTGAATTTATCCATCCAAACATAACTGTCTTCTGCAATGCGTTGAATGTTTGAAATGTGTTGAATTTTGTTGTGTTGGGTTTCTGATAAATAATACAAAATAGCTCCAGCTGCTATGATTCCGTTGGGCAAATCCTCAACTCCGAATCCTTTTAATGATTTGGTTTGAAAATGGTTGGTCAACGTTTGAAAAGCATAATCTTCTTTAAAAACCCAATCTTCCAAATAAAACGTATTGAAATCATTGCCAAACTTTTCTTTGAATACGTTTCTGTTGGCTTTATCAATTAAAATTTCGCTCGGCTGAAAATTCTGCAATAACTTATCAATGTATTCATCATTGCCTTGAGCCACCAAATACTCACCTGTTGAAATATCCAAAAAAGATATTCCATTGGTTGCTTTAGAAAAATAAATGGAAGCCAAAAAATTGTTTGATTTGGATTGTAAGACCTCATCATTAATTGCGACTCCAGGTGTAACCAATTCAGTAACTCCACGTTTTACAATGGTTTTAGTCATTTTAGGATCTTCCAACTGATCGCAAATTGCAACCCTCAAGCCTGCTTTAACTAATTTAGGCAAATAGGTGTTTAATGAATGATGCGGGAAACCTGCCAATGCTGTTTCAGTTTCAGAACCTGCACCGCGTTTGGTAAGCACAATTCCGAGTATTTTTGAAGCTCGAATAGCATCTTCTCCAAAAGTTTCATAAAAATCACCCACTCGAAAAAGTAAACAAGCATCGGGATACTTTCTTTTAATCTCGTTGTACTGCTTCATTAATGGAGTTTCCTTCACTGTCTTCTCTTTTGATCCCAATTGTAACGCTTTTTTTATTAGTTCACGAATTTATATTTTTAAGATTAATAAATAAATAAAAATCGCCAAAATAAATCAACAATAACCTATGAGTTTATTATTTTCATTAAATTTGTAGGTAATTGAAAATGTTTCTGTCATGAAAAAGTGGATTTTTATTGCATCACTTGTGGTTTTTGGATTGTCATTTTCAAATGCTCAGACTGCAAAACCTAAAGCTAAAAAACCAGTTATTACTAAAACAACCCCGAAAGCAATTGAAGGAGCAGGGATGCTTTTTAAATCAGATGTTATTGATTACGGCACCATCCCACACAAATCAAAAGGAGAAAGAGAGTTTGTGTTTACTAATAACGGAAATAAGGCCTTACTAATTAAAAGCGCCAACAGCACTTGTGGTTGCACAGTCCCAACATTCCCTAAAGATTCTATTCCTCCAGGTGAAAAAGGAGTAATTATTGTTAAATACGACACTTCACGAGCTGGGCCTTTTTCAAAAACAATAACGGTCACATCCAACGCGGCTCAAGGAACAACAAAAACTCTTTTAATCAAAGGAGATGTCATTCGCCCACCATCAAAAGCAAGCGAACCAACCAAAAGTTAAAAAAATAATCCATGCTATAATTACACCTCTTGTTGTTGAGCAAGAGGATTTTTTTTAAATACCTTTGCAAAAAAATGCGATGCGAAAATTGTTAAATAGCGAATTGGAGCGAAAGTCCGTTGACGATTTCAAGCAAGCTTCGAAAACCCCAATAATCATTATTTTGGACGACATAAGAAGTCTACATAACATTGGCTCGGTTTTTAGAACTTCAGATGCTTTCCTGATAGAAAAAATATACTTGTGCGGAATTACAGCAATTCCTCCTAATAAAGAAATTCACAAAACTGCTCTTGGCGCAACTGAAACCGTAGAATGGGAATACGAGAAAGAGGTTGCTAACGTTATAGAAAAATTGAAGTCCAATCAAACCAAAGTGTACGCAGTTGAACAAGTTGAAAATGCTGTTTTTTTAAACGACTTTGTTATTGAAAACAATCAAAAATATGCTTTAGTTTTTGGGAATGAAGTATATGGCGTTGCACAAAAAGCCATTGAATTATGCGACGGAACCATAGAAATTCCGCAACTTGGAACCAAACATTCATTAAATATATCTGTAAGCGCAGGAATTGTCGTTTGGGATTTATACCAAAAAATGAACACTAAGAGTCAATAATTATTTTATGAAAAATCAACTGTTATTGTTTCTTTTAATAACATTATTTTCAATCTCTTTCTCTCATGCAAGACGATTGAAAATAGTTAGTGACTCTACAGTTTTTATTTCGAAAAATGATTCAGTTAAGAGAGGAATTAATAATATTGCTCCTGTTCTAGTTGCTACAGGTAATCAAATTTATTGTCCAGGAAGCTCAATGAAAATTGTGACAAATATGAGTTTCACAGATCCTGACGACACCGGAATTGACGCTGTATATATTCAAATTTCTTCAGGATACGTAATCAATGAAGATGTGTTGACTCTCACTGGAACTCATCCAAATATTACTGCCAATTGGAATAACTTCACAGGAAAACTTTCTTTGACTGGTATTTCATCTCAACCCACTTATGCCGAGCTAGAAGCCGCTATTGAAGACGTTGAGTTTTCAAATAACACTGCAAATCCAACAGGAAGCAGAAGTTTTTCTATCACAATTGGCCAAGCCAATTACCTTCCATCCAACGGACATTATTACGAATTCAAACCCAACGTTGGAGTTTTGTGGAGTGACGCAAAAATCTTAGCCCAAAATTCAACTTATTATGGACTGCAAGGATATTTGGCCACAATATCATCTGCTGATGAAGCTCAAATATCAGGCGAGCAAACAACTGGTGCTGGATGGATTGGCGGTAGCGATGAAGAAACAGAAGGCACATGGAAATGGATGAGTGGTCCTGAATTAGGAACCACTTTCTGGATTGGGAACTTTACGGGTTACACTAATAATTATGCTTTTTGGAACTCTGGTGAACCAAATAATCAAGGTGATGAAGATTACGCGCACATTACCGCTGTTGGAGTTGGAATTGCTGGTTCGTGGAACGATTTATCAAATTCGGGAGACACAAGCGGAAATTATCAACCCAAAGGATACATAGTTGAGTACGGCGGAATGCCTGGTGATCCTATTTTAAACATTTCCACAAGCACAACCTTGACAATACCATCCATAACTAACACAACAACCTCTACCCGATGTGGTGATGGTAGTGTTACAATTGGAGCAACTTCAAATACTGGAGTAGTACATTGGTATAGCACGGCAACAGGTGGCACTTTAGTAGCAACAGGAAACACTTTTACAACACCAACAATAACAGCTGACACCATTTTTTATGCGGTGGCTCATTCTCCTAATTGTCCAGACGACAACAGAGTTCCTGTAGCCGCTTATGTAACTCCTCGACCCATTTTAACTGCAAATTCGCCTTATTTTATGTGTGAAGAAAGCTATAAAGTAATTGAGGTTTTAACCACATCTGGAATCATGTTTTGGTACGATAGCCCAACATCTACAACACCTATTTTTCTCGGAACCAATTTTGTTGTACCCAACATCAATCAAGACACAACCTATTATGCTGAAGCTGATTATAATGGTTGTTTATCGGTTAGAATTCCAATTGAAGTAAAAGTGTTTCAAGTTCCCAATGTAACAGATGAAAATTTTGTCATCTGTGAAAACGACGCTTTACTTCTTGATGCTGGAGTGACAAATGTGAGTTATCTCTGGTCAACTGGCGCAACAACGCAGACCATTCCTTATGACGGACAAACCAATTATTCTGTAACAGTTACTACACCTGTACCCGAAAGTTGTTCTAAAGTTAAAAATTTTACCATTCTTGCCTATACTCGTCCAGAAATAACCAGTATTCAAGTTTCTGATCTGACAGTGACTATTTTTGTTACTGGAAATGGAATCTATGAATACTCTATTGACGGAACTGCATTCCAATCTTCCAATGTTTTTAATGTTTCAGAGGGCGGATTTTACACTTGTGTAGTCAGAGAAATCGGTAATGATTGTGGTTTTGACAGTGAGTCGTTTATAGTAGTTTCGTTTCCGAGTTTCTTCACACCCAACAGCGATACTTTTAATGATACCTGGACCGTAAAAGGAATTGACAATTACCCCAATGCCGAAATCAAAATATTTGATCGATTTGGCAAATTAATGTTTGTCATAAACAGCGAAAATCCGAGTTGGGATGGCACTTTTAATGGAAAAACCGTTCCTGCTTCCGACTATTGGTACATTGCCAAAATCAACGAATCGTTTCCTGAAAACAGAGGGCATTTTTCGCTAAAAAGATAAACTAGTTAGAGTTTTTATAAATTTCATCCAAAATGAAAATGTAATCGTTTTGGTACTTTACAAAATCTTTTTCTGAAACATCAATCACTAAAACATTCAAATCTTTTTGAGTTTTGATGTAATCCAAATACCCTTCGTTGATTCGTTCTAAATATTCGGCAGGAATTTCTTGCTCGTAACTTCTGCCGCGCCGTTTAATGTTTTGCAGTAATTTTTCAGTATTCTGGTACAAATAAATATACAAATCAGGCTTTGGCATTTCTTTGTAAATGATATCAAAAAGCGTTTTATACAATCGGTATTCGTCTTCTTGCAAGGTTACTTTAGCAAATATCAACGATTTAAAAATATGATAATCAGCAACAATAAAATCCTTAAACAAATCAAATTGTGCTAAATCGTCTGAAATCTGTTGGTAGCGATCAGCCAAAAAAGACATTTCTAATGGAAAAGCATAACGGTTTTGATCTTTATAAAACTTCGGCAAAAACGGATTATCTGCAAATCGTTCTAAAACAGTTTTAGCATTAAAATCCTCTGCCATTTTGGTGGTTAAAGTCGTTTTCCCAGCCCCGATATTTCCTTCAATCGCAATGTAATTATAAGTGCTTAAATTGATTTTTTTTAATGGTGCAATTAATTTCGAAATTTCTTTGCAACTTCCTTTATCTGGACATTTTGCAATTAATTCATTAATCGAAAGTTTTGACTCAGGATGATTCCAATCCGAAATCAATTCACGCATCGGAAGCAACACAAACAAACGTTCACTCAAAAATTTATGAGGAATTTGAAGTTGCTCTTCCTGTATGATTTCGTCATCATACGAAACAATGTCAACATCAATTATTCTCGGCTGATATTCTGATGAATTAGTGCGAATACGTCCTAAAGTATTTTCCACTTTAAGTATTCGTTTGAGCACTTTTTGAGGTTTTAAATGGGTGTGCATTACCACCGCACAATTGTAGAATTTCTCACTCTCAAATCCCCAAGAATCCGATTCAAACAAAGAAGAAACCTTAACAATAGTACCTACTTCATTGTGCAACAAATCGATACAGTGCTGAATGTTTTTCTGCCTATCTCCTAAATTGCTCCCTAACGAAAGTATAACCCAATGTTGCGATTTCATATCCCGCAAAATAACTAAAAAGAAATTTAAAATTAAACCCAAAACCGTTAGTGTTGATAACTATTTTTTTGAATTTCTAATCTTAAATTGTAACAAATTACATAAAATGACAACTTATGTACTAAATTTAAAAAGTATGAGATTTTTAGGAAATGTGTTAGCAACTGTAGTCGGAATTTTTGTATTCCTTATGGTTTTTTTCTTCGGATTTATATTGATTGGACTTCTATTTGGTGGTGATTCAGAGACAGTTGAAGTAAACGACAAATCAGTAATCGAATTGGATTTGTCAAAAGTAAATTACGATTATGCTGGAAAAACCAACTTCAAAGATTTTCAATGGTACAAAGATCAACACAACGGTTTATCTGACATCATTGAAGCTATTGAATACGCTAAAACAGATGATAACATCAAAGGAATTTCAATTCTAAACAATAATTCTAATTTAGGAATTGCTCAAACCAAAGCGCTTCGCGATGCTTTAGAAAACTTTAAACAATCGAAGAAATTTGTGTATTCGTACGCTGATGTGTACACGCAAAAAGACTATTACCTCAATTCGGTTGCTAATGCGATTTATGTGAACCCAATCGGCGAAATTGATTTCAAAGGATTATCAACAGAAATCATGTTTTTTAAAGATTTTCAAGAAAAATCAGGTTTAAAAATGGAAGTGATTCGTCACGGAAAATACAAAAGTGCCGTTGAACCTTTCCTTGAAAACAAAATGAGTGAAGCCAATAAAGAACAAACATTAGCTTTACTGAACTCGGTTTGGAATTCTTTAATTGCCGATATTTCAAAAACCCGAAACATCCCAACCGCTCGTTTGAACGAAATTGCAAACGGACTTTTAGCTCGCACACCAGAAATGGCATTGAAAGAAAAACTCATCGACAAAATTGCATACGAAGACGTATATCATGCCGACATTAAAAAAGCATTAAAAGTTGATGCTGATGAAGATTATAACAAAGTTTCAATTGAGGATTACGCCGAAAAAATTGCAACCACAACAGCCGATTACAGCACTAAAAATAAAATTGCCATTATTTATGCTCAAGGCGAAATTTTGAGTGGCGAAGGTGATGTAAATTACATTGGTGAAGGTTCTATGCGTCGTTCACTACAAGAAGCACGAAAAGACGAAAACGTAAAAGCCATTGTACTTCGTATTGATAGTCCGGGTGGAAGCGCTTTGACATCAGAACTCATTTGGCGCGAAATCGAATTGACCAAAAAAGTAAAACCAGTTGTTGTTTCTATGGGAAATGTGGCTGCTTCTGGCGGATATTATATTGCGTGTAATGCCAATACAATTTACGCAGAATCAAACACAATAACAGGTTCGATTGGTGTTTTTGGAACATTACCTAATTTCACTCAAGCTTTCAACAAATTAGGCATTAATACCGAACAAGTAAAAACCCACGAAAGAGCAAATAATTACACTCCTTTTGTGAATTTAGACGAAAATACTCGTGCTTTCTATCAAGAAAGTGTAGAAAAAATCTACTCTACTTTTGTGAATCGTGTGGCTGCTGGACGAAAACTAACGTTTGCTCAAGTGGATTCTATTGGTCAAGGTAGAGTTTGGAGTGGTCAAGATGCATTAAAAATTGGATTAGTAGACAAAATTGGCGGAATGGACGATGCTATTAAAGAAGCAGCTTCGTTAGCTAAAATTAAAGAATACCGCACTCAAGATTTCCCAGAATATGAAAAAGATTTTGAAGATGTCTTGGCTCAATTTGGTTTTGCACAAAGCAAAGAAGCCATCATGAAAGAAGAATTAGGAATCGAAAATTACGAAATTCTTCAACGTTTAAAAAGATTACAACAATTAAAAGGCGTTCAAGCGATGATGCCTTATGAAATAAAAATAAATTGATCGAAAAACGACAGTTGAGTTAGTTGTTTTATAATCCGTTCTTGTGCAAAAATGAACGGATTTTTTTATATAATTTAACTATTATTTTTATATTTTTTATGGGAATAGTATAAACATAATTGTGTGTAAAGTACTAATTTTACTTTTGAATAATTAAGGCAAGATTATTGCACATCAATTACACCGTAAATTCATTCCGTCATGATTAAGAAAATTTTAAAAATAGTTGGTATAGTACTTCTTTTACTCGTAGTTTCTGCATTTGCAATTCCGTATTTGTTTGAAGATCAAATTAAAGCAAAAATAGCCAAAGCCATTAATGATAATGTTGATGCCAAAGTAGCCTTTGAAGACGCCGATTTGAGTTTATTCAAAAGTTTCCCAAAAGCCAATGTATCTATTGACAAACTTTCCATCATCAACAGAGCGCCATTTGAAGGTGATACGTTAGTCGCTTTTGAAGAATTGAATCTGAAGATGTCAGTAATGGAATTGTTCAATGATGATAATGAACCGATGAACATCGAAGCCATTTCGTCAAAAAATGGACTAATCAATATTATTTTCAACAAAGATGGTGTTGGAAATTATGACATTGCTCTGAAAAATCAAGATAAAAATGACGACGGCAAAAGCAAACCTTTGGCATTGAAAATCAAAGAATACGAAGTTGAAAATTTTAAATTCAAATACACCGACGAAGCTTCCAAAATCAAAATGACTCTTGATAGCATCAACCACAGTGGTTCGGGCGATTTTGCCAACGATGTTTTGGATTTGGACACCGAAACAACTGCAAACGTTTCGTTGAATATGGATAAAATGAATTACCTGAACAACGTAAAAGTTTCACTAGAAGCTGTTTTAGGAATCGACCTCAACAAAAGCAAATATACTTTCAAAGAAAATAAAGCCAAAATCAATGATTTACCCCTAGAATTTGACGGTTTTATTCAGTTGGTTGAACAAGGTCAGATGTACGATTTGACTTTTAAAACACCAACCTCATCGTTCAAAAACTTCTTGGGATTGATTCCAGAAGCTTATCGTAGTAATATTGAAAACGTAAAAACTTCGGGCGATTTTACCGTAAAAGGTTTTGCTAAAGGAATGTTGACCGATACTACTGTGCCAAAATTCAATATCGATATTGCATCCAACAATGCTTCTTTTCAATATCCCGATTTACCAAAATCAGTTAAAAACATCGTAATCGATACCAAAATAGTAAACGAAACTGGAATAATGAACGATACTTACGTTAACTTAGACCAACTATCGTTCGCTATCGACCAAGACGTTTTTAATGCCAAAGCCAACATCAAAAATGTAGCCACCAACGCTTTAGTAGATGCTGCTTTGAAAGGAACCATCAATTTGGCCAATCTTTCCAAAGCGTATCCTATCAAATTGGACAAACCGTTGACTGGAATTCTAAAAGCCGATGTGACGACTAAATTCGACATGAAATCAGTTGAAACGAGTCAGTATCAAAACATCAACAATGCCGGAACCATGAGTTTATCGGGTTTCAAATACACCGATGAAAACGGAAAAGGAATGAATATTAGTACAGCTTTGGTTCAATTCAATCCAAGCAGAGTGAATTTACAACAATTCAAAGCTACGACTGGAAAAAGTGATCTGAGTGTAACTGGAGTTTTGGAGAATTTCTACGGATTTGTATTCAGGAATCAAGAGTTAAAAGGTGATTTTGATATGGTTTCTAATACGTTAGCCGTTTCCGATTTCATGACAACTTCTGAACCTACAAAAGAAAGCGAGGCTAAAAAAACCGAAGCCATGAAAATTCCAGCATTCTTAAACTGTACATTAACTGCCAAAGCCAACACGGTTTTGTATGATAATTTGACACTAAAAGATTGTTCAGGAAAACTGATTGTTCGCGATCAAGCCGTGACATTACAAAATGTAAAAACCAATGTGTTTGGTGGTCAAATTGGATTGAACGGGATGGTTTCGACCAAACAAAAAACACCTACTTTCAAAATGGATTTGGACTTGAATAAAGTAGATATTTTTCAAACGTTCACTCAATTGGATATGTTGAAAAAAATAGCTCCAATTGCAGGTGCCATCAACGGAAAATTAAATTCAAACATTAAACTTTCTGGAAATTTAGATGCCAATGAAATGACTCCCGATTTAAAAACCATTTCGGGTGATTTATTGGGACAATTATTATCAACAACCGTTAATCCGAGTAATTCCAATTTGTTAAGTGCGTTAGGTTCGAATATAAAATTCATTGATATAAATAAATTGAACCTGAACGACATCAAAGCAGCCTTAACTTTCAAAGACGGAAAAGTAGCAGTAAAACCATTCAACATCAAATACCAAGATATTACGGCAACTATCGATGGAACGCACGGTTTTGATCAATTGATGAATTACAATGTGAAAATGAATGTTCCTGCCAAGTATTTAGGAACTGAAGCCAATGCTTTGATTGCTAAATTAACTCCAGCCAATGCAGCTAAATTGGAAAATATTCCGATTAACGCGCTTTTGGGAGGATCATTTTCAAAACCAAAAGTAACTACCGATGTAAAACAAGCTACCAATTCGCTGGTGACTAATTTGGTCAAACAACAAAAAGAACAATTAGTAGGAAAAGGCACAACCGCTTTAACTAATTTGATAAACAAGAACAACAAACCTGGCGATACAACCAAAGCGGCAACTCCAAAAGAGGAAGTAAAAAAACAAGCCGAAACCAAAGCCAAAGATTTGTTGAACGGTTTATTTGGAAAGAAAAAAGAAAAACCAGCTGATCCTCCGAAGTAGTTTTTAACCCTCGAAGGGTTTGGAACCCTTCGAGGGTTGGTCGATTACTATAAATTAATCTTCACCACATAACCTTCAAACGTACGCACATTAAAAACGGTTCCGTCTTCAAAAATCAGGTATTGTCCTTTAATTCCGGTAAGTTTTCCAGAAAAATTAGGTGATTTATCCAAATTCAAACTCAACACTTTTTTTGGGTATTCCAAAACAGGGAAATACAAATCGTAAACATCATCTTTTTCGGGATGAAAATACTCTTGAACTTCTTTGGGAATAAGGTATTTCAAGCTAGCGCGTTCTTTGATTAAATCTACTGGCGGAACTTCATTTTTGAGCATTTTTTGCCAATTGGTTTTGTCTGCATAATGATTTTTTAAGGCAACTTCGGTAATTCCGGCCAAATAGCGATTCGGAACTTCCACTATCGGAATGGCTTGAACTGCACCTTGATCAATCCAACGTGTGGGCACTTGAGTTTTGCGCGTCACTCCTACTTTTACTTCACTCGAAAGAGCCAAATATACTATGTGCGGTTGCAATTGCACTCTCTTTTCGTATTCCAAATCGCGGTCTTCAATGTCCAAATGCGCCGTACTTAATTCGGGTTTCATGATCCAATCGCCAGCAGCGGCACTACTCATAAAGCAGTCGTAGCAAAAACCTTGTCGGAAAATTTTCTTCTTTTTACCGCATTCTAAACATTGATAACCCACAAAATTAATTTCGAGTGATTTGTCCAACAACTGATTCAAATTCAAAAAACTGTTTTCAAAAACCAAGTAATATTGAATCGGATTGGCATATTCGGTTTGCATTTTGGTAAGTACACCTTCGTAAGTCATTTGTGTAAAGTTTCAGGTTTAACGTTTCAAGTTCAACAAAAATCATTATTTTTGGTAAAGTTAAGCTTCTAAAGTTATAATTCAAAAGTTGTAATTCGTAATTTATATATCCAATGCCATTTCCAATCATTAATTCGATCGCTTCTTGGGTTTTAAAACAGCGCATTCACCAGATTGAGTTGTTTTTAAAATATCCGCATGAAGTTCAGGATGAATTACTGATGAATTTGATCCGCAACTGCGAAGAAACCGTTGTGGGGAAAAAATACGATTTTGAATCCGTTAAAAACTACAAAACTTTTACCGAACGCGTTCCGGTTTCGACTTATGAAGAGCTCGAACCGATGATTGAACTGACCCGAAAAGGCGCACAAAACGTGTTTTGGAACACACCTATAAAATGGTTTGCTAAATCGAGCGGAACTACCAATGCCAAAAGCAAATTCATACCAGTTAGCCCAGAAGCATTAGAAGATTGTCATTACAAAGGCAGTAAAGATTTGTTGTGTATGTATTTGAATAACAACGAAAATTCGGAATTATTTTTGGGAAAAAGTTTACGCTTGGGCGGAAGTTCACAGATTTACGAAAACAACAATACATCGTTTGGCGATTTGTCGGCCATTCTGATTGAAAACATGCCGATGTGGGCCGAATTCAGTAGTACGCCAAGCAACAAAATATCGTTGATGAGCGAATGGGAAACCAAGCTCACAGCCATCATCAACGAAACCAAACACGAAAATGTAACCAGTTTTGCTGGCGTTCCGTCGTGGATGTTGGTGTTATTGAATCGCATTTTGACTGAAACCAACAACACCAATTTGTACGAACTTTGGCCTAATTTAGAAGTATATTTTCACGGCGGTGTCAATTTTGAACCGTACCGAGAACAATACCAAAAAATTCTACCGAGCAACGATTTCAAATACTACGAAATTTACAATGCTTCAGAAGGATTTTTTGCCATTCAGGATTTGAATTATTCGAATGATTTGTTGTTGATGCTGGACTACGGCATTTTCTATGAATTCATTCCAATGGATACTTTTGGCACCGAAAATCAGAAGATAATTCGCCTTTCTGAAGTGGAATTGTATAAAAATTACGCTATTGTCATCACTACCAATTCAGGTTTATGGCGCTATTTGATTGGCGATACGGTTCGTTTTACATCGTTAAAACCTTACCGAATTCGAGTTTCCGGTAGAACCAAACATCATATTAATGTTTTTGGGGAAGAATTGATGGTCGAAAACACCGATACAGCTATTGCCAAAACGTGTTCACAGTTGAATTGTGAAGTAAAAGATTACACTGTTGCCCCTATTTTCATGAAAGGGAAAGAAAAAGGAGCACACGAATGGATGATTGAATTTAAAAAACATCCTGAAAATATTCAATTATTTACCAAAGTGTTAGACGAAACCTTACAATCCATCAATTCGGATTACGAAGCCAAACGGTATAATAATATGACTTTAAATCAGTTATCTATAAATGTAGCCCGCGAAAATTTGTTTTACGATTGGTTGAAAGAACAAGACAAACTGGGCGGACAACACAAAATTCCGAGATTGTCTAACCAACGTGATTATTTGGAACAATTAATCGGAATGCAAACGGAAATCAAAATCAATAGGTAATCCCACCCAAATCGGAATGCTATGAAAAAACTAATTGTACTTCTTTTAATCGCTTCTTTTGTCGCTTCATGTGCGCCTAAAAGAGCACGATGCTACGGAAAACGTTGCGTGGATCATTCGAAAATAGAAAACTCACACTCCAACAAAAGAAATTCGTAACTCTAATTTTTGAAAACAAAACTCTACGTTGCTTTATTTTGTGTTGCCTTTTTTTGGGGAACCACATTCTTAGCTATTCGAATTGGAGTTGAAACTATTCCACCGTTTATTTTAGCTGGAATTCGGAACTTGATTTCGGGTTCGATTATTTTTATTTATTTACTTTCCCAAAAGAAATTAGAACCCATCAATCTGCATCAATTGGCACGAGCTTTTATTTTGGCTGTTTTGATGATTGTGTTGGCCAATGGATTGACTACCTATTCTGAAAAATACATTTCCAGCGGATTGGCGTCACTCATTTCCACCTTGTCGCCTTTTTTTGTGTTGCTACTGAACTTGGCTTTGGGCAATGAAAAGCTTT
Source organism: Flavobacterium sp. (assembly GCF_035299245.1). Classification (GTDB taxonomy): domain Bacteria; phylum Bacteroidota; class Bacteroidia; order Flavobacteriales; family Flavobacteriaceae; genus Flavobacterium. The sequence continues at coordinate 294,833 of NZ_DATGWY010000022.1, forward strand.
CATTCAAAACTACTATCGGAATACTTTTAGGAATGCTCGGCATTTTTTTAATTTACCAAAACAGCCTTACTGATTTACTAAATCCCGAATACCGAATTGGCGTTTTGGCTTTACTTGCAGCCGTTTTATCATGGTCTGTGGGAACAATTATTACTAAAAAGGGAAGTGCCAACTCACTCTCCATGTTGATGAATGTAAGTTTACAGATGATCATTGCTGGAGTTATTTTAACTACAATTCAATTTGTTGTTACTCCAGATTTCACTACTGAAAATTGGACGTTCAAAAGCATTTCAGCAATGATTTATTTAGCACTTTTTGGTTCGGTTATTGGCTATGTTGCCTACAGTTATTTAATTTCACAAATGTCTTCTACAAAAGTGTCTGTACTTTCTTATGTTAATGTGGTGGTTGCTCTATTTTTAGGTTGGTTGATTTTAGACGAAATCATCACCAATCGAATTATCGTTGCAGCTTCGTTAATTATTAGCGGAGTTATTATCGTCAACTACAAAAAATCAAAATAAATTCAGTTAGAGTTGTAACATTTTTGATGGATGAAAGTCTTATGGGTAATCATCATCAATCAAATCAAAATGAAATCAAAACTAATCGCGCTAGTACTACTAGCTTCGGGCTATATTCATGCCCAAGAAAACCCACAAGATCAAAAAACCACAGATTCCATTAAAAAGAAAGACATTCTTTTAAAGGAAGTAGTTGTTAATCAGAAGAAAAAATACATCAAAGTTGATTCTGACAAAACTACAGTTTCTGTAAAAGACAACGCTATGCTCAACAGTGGAAGCAGTCTAGAAGCCGTGAAAAAATTACCCGGAGTAATCACATCACCCACTGGTAGCATCACATTAAACGGAAAAGGCGTTGCCATTTACATTGACAATGCACCAAGTAGTTTAACTGGTGCTGATTTGCAGAACTATCTGAATTCGCTTCCTGCCAATGCCATTGAGAAGGTAGAGTTGATTTACAATCCTGGCGCATCCTATGATGCCAACGCCAGTGGCTCTATCATCAACATTATTACAAGTTCGAAGAGAATGAAAGGCATCAACGCCAGTTTCAACATCAATTACAACTTTAATAAATACCAAAAGCCAAGTCCGCAGATTCTATTAAATGGCAAAGAGAAAGACTTAAGTTGGCAAACCATGATTGGTTACAATTATATTGATGGGGAAAACAGAACTACCACAGACCAAACGTTTACTGCTTTCAATCCGGATAGAAAACTGCTTCAAGAAAATTTCTCTCAATCGACTAACCGAAACTTTTATGCTCGATTCGGAACCAATTATCGATTGACACAAAAATCGAATCTGTTGTTCAATTACAACTTGAATTACGGGAACGACCGAAACACTTTTGATGCGAAAACCTTGAGTGAAAACATCAATTATTTGAATGAAGGTATTTCCAAAAACAAGAACAACAATCACGAATTGAGTTTGCAATTCAAAACCAAATTAGACACTTTAGGTAGAACTTTTGATGTTGTGGCTTACAGTAATTTATTTGAAAGAAAACCCATTACTGATTCGAATGCGAAGGATTTTGTATCCAATGAGAATTTTTATAATTACGGAAACAACGATTTTAATTTACAGAACCATTATTTGAAATACGATTTTAATTTTCCGTTTGAAAAATCGAAATTCTCAATCAGTACTGGTGGAAAATTTAATGTGTTGAATGTAGAGAACTTGGGTAATTATTATGTAAATACACCTGTTGTCAACTCGATTAATTTTGATTATTCGGAGACCAATTTGGCTTTTTATGCTGAAGCGAGAAAGAAAATAAAAAAGTTTAATATTACAGCCGGTTTACGATTTGAAGATTTTAATGTAGAACGTGTTTCGAGTACTATTGCAGAAAAAATAAAGTTCAGAAACACCAATCTTTTCCCAAATGTAAGTGCGATGTATGAGATCAATGATAATGTCAACATTACAGCTTCTTACTCCAAAAAAATCAGCCAACCCGATTACAACCGAATGGATCCTAATAATGGATCTGTATTTGACCAGTACAACACATCGCAAGGAAACGTTTTTTTGAATCCAACGTTTTTTGACAATTACGAATTCAAAATTACAGCAATGCAATTTGTAAATATTGGTGCAAATTACACACGCTCTAAAGACAACAATTTATTTGTTTTTAGTGCTGATGCAAATGCTACTGAGCCCATTAGTAATCAAACATCGCAACAATTTGATCAATTTAATACGTTTAGTGCGTATGCGAGTTTCCCGATTCCGTTGGATTATTTCTTAAAAGGAAAAGAGGAATTCAATAAACGAATGGCCGATTTAGAAACCATGAATTATGTGTTTTTGAACATCAACTATATCAAGTCGGACATTAAAGGTTATACATTTCCTTATTCCAACAAAGCCATTTGGAATTATGCTGCTCAAGCGCAAATTATTTTGCCTTGGGGAATTAAAAACTCGATGACCTATTTCATTTTACCTTCAGGAAATTGGGAAATTTATAAAATCACCAAACCCATTCAGCAATTTGACATTTCATTTAATAGAGATTTCATGGACAAAAAGCTAAAAATAGGATTGCATTGTTTCGATGTGTTCAACTCAAACGAGGTAAACGCTCTGATTGCTGGTCAAAATTTGGAAACCAATTTCAGACAAAAGCAAGACAGTCGTACGTTTAGACTATCATTGACGTATAATTTTGGTAATTTAAAATTAGAAAAAGAAAATACCGACATTCAAGTAGAGAAAAAACAAGGCGGCGGCGGTTTAGTAAAATAACACTATCCATTTAAACTAAAACAATAAAGATGAAACTTTGCAACAAAAACAATTTCATTCTTGGGTTTATTTTGGCTGTTTGTTGTTTTTTGAATACTCTTTCGGCACAAAATCTTGATTCAAAAATCGACCCATTAATTCGTAATGAAATAAAAGACCCAAATGGTCCTGGAGCAGCATTCTTAATCGCAAAAAAAGGCGAAATTTTATATCAGAAATCTTTTGGAAAAGCCAACATCGAGTTGAATGTAGATTTGGGAAGTGAATTTGTTTTTCAATTGGGTTCGATGACCAAACAGTTTACCGCTATTGCAATTTTAATGTTAGAAGAGCAAGGCAAATTGAAGACTCACGATTTGGTTTCGAAATACATACTTGATTATCCTTCTGGAGATAAAATAACGCTGCATCATTTGCTGACTCATACTTCTGGAATTAAAGATTTCACTAAAATGAAATCGTTACGAGATATTGCACAGAAAGAGATGAGTCCTAAAATGATGGTCGACTTTTTTAAAAACGAACCCGTTGATTTTGCTCCAGGCGAAAAATTCGATTATAATAATTCGGGCTATATTCTTTTGGGTCATATTATTGAGTTAGTTTCGGGTGAAACCTATGAAGATTTTATTGAAAAAAATATATTTCAAAAAATTGGAATGAACCAATCGTGTTTTGCAACTGATAGGCAAATTATCAGTAAAAGAGCTTACGGGTATCAGAAAAAAGAAAGCGGATATGTAAACAAAACCGTAATTAACTACAGTGTTCCATTTTCTTCCGGAGCGTTGATGTCAACCTTAAATGACATGCTGAAATGGCAAAATGCTCTCAACACGAACCAATTAATTAGTGCCGAAACGGCCAAAAAAGCATTTAGCAAATACAAACTAAACAATGGAGAAGAGTTTAAATATGGTTATGGCTGGCACATTAGAGACATCAACGGAATAGCTACAAGAGAACACGGTGGAAGTATTTTTGGTTATAAAACCATGGGAGTTTATGTGCCTAGTTTGGATGTTTATGTTTTAGGATTCACTAATTGCGATTGCATTTCGCCCACACAATTAACTCAAGATATTGCCAAATTAGTCTTAGAAACAGAAGCTAAAAACTAATACTCAAAAAGTAAATTTAAAATTGATACAATAAAAAAACCCGACTCTTTTTTGAAGTCGGGTTTTATTTTTTACTTATGAAGCGATTTCCAATCGTTTCAATAAGTTTTTATTGAGTGTGTCTTCGGTGTAGGCTTTGTCGATGTGCAATTCTTTTTCATTCGAACTTGGCAAATCGTACATCGCATCAGTGAGAATCGCTTCGCATAATGAACGTAAACCGCGCGCACCTAATTTGTATTCTAAGGCTTTTTCAACAATATAATCTAAGGCTTCATTGTCAATGGTGAATTTGACATCGTCCATGGCAAATAACTTTTCGTATTGTTTGATGAGTGCATTTTTTGGCTCAGTCAAAATAGAACGCAAAGTTTCTTTATCCAATGGATCCATGTGGGTTAATACGGGCAAACGACCAATTATTTCGGGAATCAATCCAAAATCTTTGATGTCTTTTGGAATGATGTACTGCAATAAATTGTCTTTGTCAATATTATCTGTATTTCTCGAAGTGCTGTAACCTACCGCTTGACGATTCAATCGTTTGGAAATGATGCGATCAATTCCGTCGAAAGCTCCGCCCGCAATGAATAAAATATTTTGAGTATTGACTTCTACGAATTTTTGATCCGGATGTTTTCTTCCTCCTTTTGGCGGAACATTAACCACCGTTCCTTCCAACAATTTTAGTAATGCCTGTTGAACGCCTTCACCCGAAACATCACGAGTTATTGAAGGATTATCGCTTTTACGCGCAATTTTATCAATTTCGTCAATGAATACGATGCCGCGTTCAGCTTTGGTCACATCGTAATCAGCAGCTTGAAGTAAACGAGTCAAAATACTTTCAACGTCTTCACCTACATAACCTGCTTCTGTCAAAACCGTTGCATCAACAATAGCTAATGGAACGTCTAACATACGAGCAATGGTTTTGGCGACCAAGGTTTTTCCCGTTCCGGTTTGCCCTACCATAATGATGTTCGACTTTTCGATTTCTACTTCTTCTGCCAATGTAGGTTGCATCAATCGTTTGTAGTGATTGTATACGGCCACCGACATTACTTTTTTGGTTTGATCTTGACCAATAACATATTCGTCCAAAAACGCTCTGATTTCTTTTGGCTTGAGTAAAATCAAATCGGTTGGCGCTTTGGCGTTGCTGTTGGTTTTGAGTTCTTCCAGAACAATTCCGTGTGCTTGCTCGATGCAACGATCACAAATGTGCGCGTTGATTCCGGCAATTAACAAATTGGTTTCTGGTTTTTTTCTTCCACAGAAGGAACATTCTAATACTTCTTTTGCCATTTTTTTGGGTTGCAAAGTTACAGAGTGGCAAAGTTACAAAGTTTGTTTATTATGAAACCTTGAAACTCTGCAGCCTGAAAACTTTATTTTTTTTGGGAAAGTTGAAAGTCAAAAAGTTGCAAAGTCATTTTACTTTGGAACTTTGAAACTCTACAACTTTGAAACTTTGAATTATTTTTCTCTTCTTAACACTTCATCAATCATTCCGTATTCTTTGGCTTCATCGGCAATCATCCAATAATCGCGCTCCGAATCTTTGTGTACTTTTTCGAAAGGTTGCCCTGAGTGATGTGAAATGATTTGGTACAATTCGTCTTTCAGCTTCAACATTTCTCTTAGGTTGATTTCCATATCGGTTGCCACACCTTGTGCGCCGCCTGATGGTTGGTGAATCATTACTCTTGAATGCGGTAATGCCGAACGTTTTCCAGCTGCACCAGCGCACAATAACACGGCGCCCATTGAAGCTGCCATTCCGGTACAAATTGTAGCTACATCAGGCTTGATGAACTGCATAGTATCGTAAATTCCGAGACCTGCGTATACGCTTCCACCTGGAGAGTTGATGTAAATTTGAATGTCTTTTGACGCGTCAACTGATTCTAGGAACAGTAATTGCGCTTGAATGATGTTGGCCATATAATCGTCTACTCCGGTTCCCATGAAGATGATTCTGTCCATCATTAAACGAGAGAACACGTCGAGTTGTGAGATGTTGAGTTGGCGTTCTTCAATTATATAAGGTGTCATACTACCTACAATTTTGTCGTAGTACAAGCTATTCACTCCGTGTTTTTTGGTAGCGAATTTTTTAAATTCTTTTCCGTAATCCATTTGAAATGTTTATAAGGTTTATATATTATTTTTATTGTGTATTGCAAAGGTCGTACCTTTTATTTTTTGTGACAAATTGTCTTGATTGACGCTTTGGTGCTGCTTACGCTGAGCGTATTAGCCCAGATAGAAGTGGAAAGCTTTTGGCAGTTGAAGACCCATTTTTGTGGGTGCAAAAAAGCGACCAAAGGAAGCTCTTTTTGTGCCGTACAAAAAGGGTTTGAAACAACAAAACTTGCAACGAATAGCTGGATTGGCTTCCAATAAAAAAGCGTCAAAATCGTTTGACTTTGACGCTCAAATATAGTGATTTTTTTAATTATGCTTCACCGTACATTACTTTGATGAATTCATCGTAATTTACTTCTTTGGTTTTGGCTTTCACTTTGTCTTTGAACAAGTTGAGCATTTTTTCGTTCATTACTTGTTCTGAAAGGCGTTTTACTTCGTCTTGATTTGACATTACACGCGCTACAATTCCTTGAACATCTTCGTCAGTTGGATTCATTTGACCAAACTGCGCCATTTGTTTTTTGATTAAGCCCGACGTGTAGTCTTTTAACTCTTCGAATGTGATTTGTAAGCCGTTTTCGGTGATTACTTTTCCTTCAATTAATTGGTAACGAAGACCATTTTCAGAGCGTGCGTATTCTTCTTCAGCTTGTTCTGGAGAAAGTGGGTTTTCGCCGGCAGTTTGAATCCATTTTTTTAGGAATTCAGCTGGTAAATCGAATTTGGTAGTTTCAATTAAAAACTCGGTAACGTCGTTAAGGAATTTTTGGTTGGATTGTTGTACGAATTGATTTTCGGCGTCTTCTTTAATTTTTGCTTTTAATTCGTCTAGAGAATGCACTACATCTGGACCGAATAATTTATCGAATAATTCTTGGTTCAATTCGGCTGGTTCGCTTGCGATTACTTCGTCGATGGTGAAATTCACCTCGATATCAAGTCCGTGAACATCGTCATGACCAATGGCTAAAACATCCATTAGTTTGTGATCGTCGTTGAAAAGACCTTTGGTTTTTAACACTACTGTATCGCCTACTTTTTTACCGATGAACGCTTTAGCTGTTTTTTTGTCGGCAAACAATTCTAAATCAAGCGTTGTGCGGTTGTTGATTCCTCTTTCTTCGTTGGTAAAAACACCTGAAACATCATTCCCTTCCGCCACTTCAGTTTGAGAAACGATTTTACCGTATTGTTTTTGGATGCGCGCTACTTGAGCATTTAACATCGTATCGTCAGCGATGATTTTGTATTGAGTCAAGTTGTTTTTTGCAGTTAAATCAACGTTGAATTCAGGAGCTAATCCCAATTCGAATTCAAATTTATAGTCTTCAGAATCCCAATTAAAATCTTCCGTGATTTTTGGAAGCGGATTACCAAGAATATCTAGTTTTTCTTCAACTAAATAGTTGTTTAAATTTTCTTGCAATAATTTGTTTACTTCTTCTAAAAGTACTGCTTTTCCGTATTGTTTTTGGATTAAACTCATCGGAACGGCACCTTTTCTAAATCCTGGAATAGAGGCATTTTTGCGGTAATCGGCCAGTACTTTTTCTACTTTAGAAGCGTAGTCATTTTTAGAAACCTCAACAGTTACTACTGCATTTAAAGCATCTACATTGTTTCTTGTAATATTCATATACGTGTTATAAATTTTTATATACTAAAATTGGGTTGCAAAATTAAATTATTTCTGCAACCCAACCAAGTTTTTATTTTATTGATTTTTAAAGTTTTACTTCTTTGTTTCGGTAACTTTATAAACTAATGATTGTGAGATAGATAAAATAATACTAAAAAGTAGTGCTGACCAAATGGAAGTAACATTAAAACCATCAACCAATTTATCGCACAACAAGACAATTATTGCATTGATTATCAAATAGAATAAGCCTAGTGTTAGAATTGTAATTGGCAATGTAAAGAGCACCAAAATAGGTTTAACAAAAAAGTTCAACAAACCGAGAACTATAGCGACAATTAAAGCGGTTGAGAACTTATCAACAATCACACTTTCTTTCATTAAATGTGAGATCAACATAACCAATACGGAAGTAATCAGAATTCTTAGTAGAACATTCATTGTTAAAATTTTTCATAAAATTAAAAAAAAAAATGGTGATTACCCAATTTTTCTATAAATTCGCGAATTATAAACTATAAAAAACATAATATGAAAAAACTATTACTTTCTATTACATTATTGGGTTCTTTTTTTGGTAATGCTCAAGCACTTACTCAAGATTTTGAAGAGGATATCTTCCCACCAACAGGTTGGACAACTGAAACCAATGTTCCAACAAGACCATGGACACTTACTACAAACTACACTCAAGCAACGCAAGATGTTTTTAATATTACAGGTTTGAGATCTGCTATTATCGCTTGGATTGCTCAGGATCAAAATGCACATTTAACTAGTCCTGTTTTCAGTTTAGTTAATTACTCTGATGCTACTTTAACATTCAATGCTAAATTAGGTTATGAGTACATGGTTGCTCCATTTGCAAATGGTGATTTATATGCACAAGTAAGTACTAATGGTACTGATTGGACCAACTTATGGGTTGAAGAAGATTATGGTACTTACGCTGATTACGAAACATTAGCAATTAGTTTAGACTTAGGTGCTTATGTGGGTTCAGCAACAGTTCAAGTAAGATTCCAATACATTGCAAATGATGCTGATACACTTTCTATTGATGATGTTGTTGTAAACGGTACTTTTGGTGTAAATGAAGTATTATCAACTAATTTTGGTGTATCTCCAAACCCAGCCAAAGACATTGTTACTTTAACTAACACAGGAAACAATGTGGTTTCTAGCGTATCAATTACTGATATCAACGGAAGAACAATCAGAACTATTGACGCAAACAGCACTTCTAACTTACAAATTAATGTAAGCGACTTAAATGCTGGTATTTATTTTATGGATATCAACACTGAGGCTGGAAAAGCAGTTAAAAAATTCATCAAAAACTAATATTACTTAGTTTAATAGAAAAATCCCCGCAATTGCGGGGATTTTTTATTTTAAAAAGTGTACGGTTTCTTCAAAGAAAGCTTTTGGATTTTCAGCATGAAGCCAATGTCCAACATTAGGAACAGTTACTAAACTATTGTTCGGAAAATGATTTTCTATCTGTGGTAAATCATTATCTAAAATGTATCTTGAGTTTCCCCCGCGAATAAACAATGTCGGATTTGTAAACAGGGCATTTTGAGGTAATGCAGTTCCGATTTCATCAATGTTATCATTAAAGACTTTTAGGTTGAATCGGAAACCCAACTGACCTGGCTCAACCCAATACACATTTTTCATAATAAATTGACGCGTCCCAAAATCAGGAACATAAGGATAAAGCGTTTCCTCTACTCCATTTCTATCGGGTTTTTTAGAAAAATCAACAGCATTCAAACCAGCAAAAATATCTTGATGATGTGGTGGATAATATTTTGGGCCAATATCTGCAACTACTAATTTATCAACTCGTTCTGAGTAAGTTGTTGCAAAAAGCATCGCAACTTTTCCTCCCATTGAATGCCCAATAATAGAGACTTTCTCAAGATTATGTTCATTACAGTATTGTAAGACATCTTCTGCCATTACCTCATAATTGAACACATCCGAATGAAAACTTTTTCCGTGATTTCTCAAGTCTAAAATATGCACTTCAAAACCTTCTGATGCATATTGAGAGCCGAGCGACTTCCAATTATCAGACATTCCTAAAAATCCGTGGATGATTAAGAGCGGTTTTCCAGCACCTTCAATTCGCGAATACAACATACTATTTTAGTTTTTGTAAATACATATTAACCACATTGTCTAAACCAAGGTACAGGGCTTCTGAAATTAAAGCATGACCAATTGAAACCTCCAATAAATTAGGAATATTGTCTTTGAAAAATTTAATGTTGTCCAAACTCAAATCGTGACCAGCATTAATTCCTAAATGCAACTCATTAGCTAAAACTGCCGCTTTTGAATAGGGTTCAATCGCTTTTTCATTTCCAAGACTGAATTGATGAGCAAATTCTTCTGTATACAACTCAATTCGGTCGGTTCCTGTAGCTTTTGCGCCTTCAACCACATCTAACACAGGGTCAACAAAAATAGATGTTCTGATTCCGTTGCGTTTAAACTCGGCAATCACTTCTGTCAAATACGATTGGTTTTTCACAGTATCCCAGCCAGCGCTTGAGGTAATTGCACCAATAGCATCTGGAACTAAAGTAACTTGGGTAGGTTTACACTCCAGTACTAAATCAATAAAATTGTGTTGTGGATTACCTTCAATATTAAATTCAGTGTAAACAATCGATTTTAAATCGCGTGCGTCTTGGTAACGAATATGACGTTCATCGGGTCGCGGATGAATGGTTATTCCGTGTGCTCCAAATTTTTGAATATCGGTTGCCACTTTAAGTAAATCAGGCACATTTCCTCCTCTTGCATTTCTTAAAGTGGCAATTTTATTGATGTTTACGCTTAATTTTGTCATGATTTTGTGGAGCTACTATTACTTTTGATTTTATGAATGCAAAAATACAAAGTTAAAATAAGGTTTTATGTTCTAAAATTTGATTATTTTGCAACAAAATTGCCATTTAAATTATGACGGAAATTACAGAATACATCACCAACGACTACAAAGCTATCAATAGCTATGAAAAAATATCAGAAGTTCAAGATTTTTTTGCTGATGTTTCATTTTCACATTTCCCTATTGTAAGTGATGGTGTTTTTATAGGCAACATTTCTGCAGATGATATTGACACATTTGATTCAGACAAAACAATCAATGATTATCGTTATACATTAGAAGCATTTTTTGCTAGAGAAAACATGATTTGGTTGGATGTTTTAGAAGTTTTTGCAAAAAATCACACCAATATCGTTCCCGTTTTGAATGAAGAAAACACCTATAGCGGTTATTATGAACTCGAGGATATTGTTAAGTTTTTTCACGAAACACCTTTCTTAAAAGAACCCGGCGGAATCATAGTGGTACAAAAAAACATCATTGATTATTCAATGAGCCAAATAGCACAAATTGTTGAAAGCAATAATGGAAAATTATTGGGAATGTTTGTATCTGAAGCCAACTCTGAGAACATTCAAATCACGATAAAGATAACTTTAGGCGCAATGAATGACATCATTCAAACTTTCAGACGGTATAATTACGAAATTGTTTCTGAACACCACGAAGACAATTACTTAAACAATCTCAAAGAGCGTTCAGAATACTTAGATAAATATTTGAATATCTAAAACGTATATTATGAAAGTCGCCATTTTCGGACAATACTATCAAAACGATACTCGACCAATTATTAAAGATATTTTTGTGTTTTTTAATAAGAACAATGTTGAATTGGTTATTGAAGAAAAGTTTTTGGCCATTTTATACGAACAACAACTTTTAGAAAAAAAATACAAAACGTTCAATAGCTATTCTGACTTGGATCAAAGTTTTGATATTTTGGTTAGCATTGGTGGTGACGGAACCATTTTAAGAGCGGCAACTTACGTTCGAAATTCAGGAATTCCAATAATCGGAATCAACGCGGGTCGTTTGGGGTTTTTGGCAAAAGTTCAAAAAGAAAACATCGAATCGTTTCTTCAAATTGTACTCAACAAAGAGTACACGATTTCGGAACGAACCTTACTCAACTTAGAATTTAGCCCCAAAATTACCGATTTTAATCATTTGAATTTTGCCATGAATGAAGTAACGGTAAGCCGTAAAGACACTACTTCAATGATAACGATTGAAACTTCTTTGAACGACGAATATTTGAATTCGTATTGGGCAGACGGATTAATTGTTTCAACTCCAACGGGTTCAACGGGTTATTCGTTGAGTTGTGGTGGACCAGTTCTAACTCCGGAAGTCGAAAGTTTGGTTATTACTCCCATTGCACCACACAACTTAAATGCTCGTCCTTTGGTCATTCCGGATAACACCGAAATCAAACTAAAAGTTTCTGGAAGAGAGGAACAGTATCTGGTTTCTTTGGATTCCCGAATAATCTCAGTCAGCAATAATGCTGTTTTAATCATCAAAAAAGCTGATTTTAAAATAAATATGGTAGAAATACCTCACGAAACCTTTTTAAAAACCCTACGAAATAAACTGCTTTGGGGTGAAGACAAACGAAATTAAGTCTTTCTATTTATACTACAACTACTGCTTTTTTCGTTTCAAATCAGATTTAAAATATTCTGATTACTTTTAACTGTTCAAAATAATCGTTATAAATACTAATATCATGTTTTATTAGTATCTAATATTGTTATATTTGCACGCTATTTTCCATTTGATGAAAAGATTTTTTTTATTTGTAATATTTATAGGAGTTACGCAGGTTAATGCCCAAATTAATGAGATTGGAGTTTTTTTAGGCGGAACCAACTATATTGGAGACATTGGAAAAACAGATTATGTTAACCCAAGTGATTTGGCTTTTGGTCTAATTTACAAATGGAACAAAAGCCCAAGACATGCCTATAGGTTTTCACTATTTCATGGACAAATTTCAGCTAATGATTTAGATTCTGAAGTTCCTGGAAGATATAAAAGAGGTTTGTCTTTTGAAAATACAGTAACTGAATTTTCGGCGGGTTTAGAATTTAATTTTTTTGATTTTAATTTACATAGTTTAGAACAAAAAATGACTCCTTACATCTATACTGGTTTGACATATGCTGTTTATGATGGATTATTTTTTGTAGGTAAAAACCCAAAATCTGACTCGCAACACGGAACAATAGCGATACCTATGGTAGTAGGGATAAAATCAAATATTACTCCTAATTTAATTTTAGGTGCAGAAATTGGTGCACGCTATTCATTTGCAGATGATATTGACGGCAGTAATCCAACAAATGAAAATTTAGAAAACCAACGATTTGGAAATTTACTCAGTAAAGATTGGTATGTTTTTACTGGATTTACATTAACCTATACTTTTGGCGAAAAGCCTTGTTATTGCTTTGATTAAAAATGGATTTAAAAGACTCTATTGACAAAAACAACTTACCCAAACACATTGCCATCATTATGGATGGGAATGGTCGTTGGGCTAAGCAAAAAGGATTCATGAGAGCTTTTGGTCATGAAAACGGCACAAAATCAGTTCGAACTACAGTAGAAACATGTGCCAAATTAGGAATTAAAAACCTCACTCTTTACGCTTTTTCAACAGAAAACTGGAACCGCCCAAAATTAGAGGTTGATACTTTAATGAAGTTATTGGTGAATTCATTAAAAACCGAATTAAAAACACTTCAAGAAAACAACATTAAACTCAATTCGATTGGGAATCTAGATAAATTGCCTAAAGCGATCCACAAAGAGTTGACAGAGGTTGTTAATTTAACAAAAAATAACACCCAAATGACCCTTACTTTAGCTTTAAGTTATGGTTCAAGAGAGGAATTATTAAATGTTGTTAAAAATATTAGTGATAAAGTTAAAAATAATATAATTTCAATAGATAGTATTGATGAATCAATTATTAATCAGCATCTTTACACGCACAATCTACCCGATGTAGATTTGCTTATTAGAACCAGCGGAGAACACAGAATAAGTAATTTTTTACTTTGGCAAATCGCTTATGCAGAGCTATATTTTGTTGATGTTCTTTGGCCCGATTTTAAAGAAAATGATTTATATGAAGCCATTATTAGCTATCAGAAAAGAGAACGCAGATTTGGAAAAACAAGTGAACAAATTAAATAATACATTAGTGCAAAAATCAACTTTTAAAGCTTTACTATATCTAATTTTTATAGGGAACATTTATACTTTACAAGCCCAAGACAGAATACCATTTGATCAAGGAAAAAAATACATTCTAGGAGACGTAACGGTTACAGGTAAAATTACTTTTAACGAACAAACTGTTGTAACTTTTACCGGACTTGAAAAAGGGCAAAACATCACAGTTCCAGGAGAAGAAATTAGCAACGCTATTAAAAAATTAGGTGCGCTTGGTTTGTTTAGTGACATCGATTTTTACATCAACGAAATCAAAGGAGATAGCATTTATCTTGGTCTTAACATAATTGAACTTCCAAAACTAAATGAGGTTAAAATTACCGGAATCAAAAAAAGTAAAGCAGAAGAAATTATTAAGAGTACTGAGCTTAATAAAGGGAAAATAGTGAATGAAAACCTCATTACTAAATCCAAAAATTACATCGAAAATAAATACAAAAAAGACGGTTATTATCAAACCAAAGTAACTATAAATACCATTGCTGACACTAGCAGTTCGAACTTAGTGGACATGAAAATATTCATTGATAAAGGCAACAAGGTTAAAATTAGAAAAATTGATTTTATTGGCAACGAAAAGTTTACAGATGCTAAACTCAGAAAAGCCATGAAAAACACAAAACAGCAAAATCCGATTCGTATTTTTAAATCCTCTAAATACATCAAAGACAAGTATAAAGAAGATTTAGTCGCTGTGGTAAATAAATACAAAGAAAAAGGATATAGAGACGCTCGGGTTATTTCAGATACTGTTTTTGTTTCTAAAAATAAATTAGCCGTAAACATCAAAGTTGAAGAAGGTAGAAAATACTACTTTGGAAACATCAAATTCTTAGGAAATTCCGTCTATTCAGATCAATTATTAGGAAGAGTATTAGGAATTAATAAAGGAGAAGTTTATAACGGAGTTTTATTAGAAAAAAGAATTGCTGACAAATCAAAACCCGATGGCGAAGACTTAACCAATTTGTATCAAAATAACGGTTATTTATTCTCAAGCATCAATCCTGTTGAAGTCAAAACTGCAAACGATTCTATCGATTTTGAAATCAGAGTTACTGAAGGTCCGATTGCCTATTTCAATAAAATTTCTGTAGTTGGAAACGACAAAACACACGATCGTGTAATTTATCGTGAGCTTCGCACAAAACCAGGAGAAAAATACAGTAAGGAAGAATTGGTTAGAACCGTTCGTGAAATCGGACAATTAGGCTTTTTCGATCCTGAAGCTATCGATCCTAAATTTAAAAATGTTGACCCAACGGCCGGAACTGTTGATATCGAATATAATTTAGTAGAAAAAGGTTCAAGTCAGATTGAGCTTCAAGGTGGTTATGGCGGTGGCGGATTCATTGGTACACTAGGATTGTCATTCAACAACTTCTCAGCCAGAAATATGTTCAACAAAGAGGCTTACAAACCTCTTCCAATGGGAGATGGACAGAGAGTTTCATTAAGAGCTCAAGCAAGTACTTATTTTCAAACCTACAGTTTGTCATTTTCTGAACCATGGTTAGGCGGGAAAAAACCAATTAATTTCTCAACTTCATTATCACACAGTAAACAATTCTTATATACCGGAACAAGAGATGTAAACAGAGATAAGAGTTTCAATATCACATCCTTGTCTGTAGGAGTTGCAAAAAGACTTACAGTTCCAGATGATTTCTTCACATTGTCCAATGCAGTTAGTTTCCAATACTACGATTTGAACAATTACAACACAGGATTATTTAGATTTGGTGATGGTTCATCAAGAAACTTAGCATTCACCACTGCTCTTTCAAGAAACAATAAGGGAACCAATCCAATATACCCAATGTACGGGTCAGAATTCACAATTTCAGCTAAATTTACTATTCCTTATTCTTTGTTTAATAAAATCGATTATGGGAATTTAGGGAATTTAAAAGAATATAAAAAACAGTATTTTGCTTCCGAGGGAACATCTTTTATAGAAACACCAGATGGTCAAAGACCTAACGAAGGCGATTATTTAGTAGAAACAGCTGAAAATTCAGGAATATATCAAACTGTGGGTAATGATTACACACTTGCCTCAGCAGACAGAGCTAAAGTTGACCAGAAAAGATTCAACTGGTTGGAATATTATAAAGTAAAATTCAAAGCCGATTGGTACACTAAAATTTGGGATAAAATGGTACTTCGATCGTTGGGTGAATTTGGTTTCTTAGGTGCCTACAACAGTGACAGAGGTAATGTTCCTTTTGAGCGTTTCTTCTTAGGTGGTGACGGCTTAGCTAACTATTCCTTAGATGGTAGAGAAGTAATTCAGTTAAGAGGTTATCCAAATCAATCATTATCCGACCAAGACGGAAGTACTATTTACAATAAATTTTCGTTAGAACTACGTTATCCTTTAACTTTGAAAGGCGCAGCAACCATTTATGCTCTAGCTTTTGCAGAAGCAGGTTCATCGTATAACAATTTTAAAGAATATAATCCGTTTAGATTACAACGTTCAGCCGGATTCGGTTTGCGTGTGTTCATGCCAGCATTTGGACTATTAGGAATTGACTTTGGACATGGTTTCGATGCCGTGCCAGGATTGACTCAAAAAAATGGTTGGGAAACACATTTCATAATTGGACAACAATTTTAGTA
Source organism: Flavobacterium sp. (assembly GCF_035299245.1). GTDB lineage: Bacteria > Bacteroidota > Bacteroidia > Flavobacteriales > Flavobacteriaceae > Flavobacterium. The sequence goes on from NZ_DATGWY010000022.1 coordinate 311,327, forward strand.
TATTTGTTTTTGATTTCTAAATTTAAGAAGTATGAGAAAGTACCTTTTTATTGCAATAACCTCAGCATTAATAGCATTTAACGCTGTTGGACAAACGGCGCGCGGTGTAAAAATTGGATATATCGACATGGAATATATTCTGGATAAAGTGCCTGATTATGCTCAAGCTAAAACTCTTCTTGAAGAAAAAGCTCAAAAATGGAAGCAAGAAATCGAAGAAAAAAAGGTAGAAATTGCAAAATTAAAAGAAACATTAAAATCAGAAAAAGTACTTTTAACTAAAGAACTTTTGGAAGAAAGAGAAGAAGAAATTGCTTTTCTTGAAACTGAATTATTAAACTACCAACAAAAACGCTTTGGCCCAAATGGTGATTTAGTAACTCAAAAAGCTGTTTTGGTAAAACCTATTCAAGATCAAGTTTTCAACGCCGTACAAGACATTGCCGAAGCTAAAAAATACGATTTTATTTTTGATAAATCTTCCGATTTAACCATGCTTTTCTCAAATCAACGCTACGACATAAGTGATTTAGTAGTGCGTACTTTAACTCGCGCTCAGAACAGAGAACAGAAATCAAAAAAATTACTTGAGAAAGAAGCTGAAGAAGAACGCAAACAAGAAATGATTGACGATAACCCAACTCTTGTAGAGCGTCAGAAAAAATTAGACGAAAAAAGAGCGGCCCGTGAAAAATTAGTTGAAGAACGTAAATTAGCTGCTGAAGCTAGAAAAAAAGAGGCCGAAGACAAACGCAAACAATTACTAGAAGATAAAGAGGCTAAAAAGTCTGGCACAGTTTCTGATAAAGGTACAAGTGAAGAACCAAAAGAAGGAACTTCAACTGGCGAGACAGCCGAAGAGAAAAGAGCTAAAGCAGAAGCTGCTAAAGCGAAAACTCTTGAAGAGCGTAAACAAATCATCGAAGACCGTAAAAAAGAACTCGAAGAAAGAAGAAAAAAATTACTAGAAGAAAGAGAAGCTGCTAAAAAAGCTAAAGAAGAAGCTAGAAATAAACCAAAATAGAAACCCTTAAATAAGAATTATAAACAATTAAAATGAAAATGATGAAACAATTTAGAACTTTTTTAATAGCAACAATTGCTTTCTTTGGTGCTCAAACAATCAATGCTCAAGCAAAAGTAGCACATGTTGATGTGAATGAAATCATGACTAAAATGCCTGCTATATTGGATGCTCAAAAACAATTACAAAAATTGGGTGAAACGTACAGTGCAGATTACAATACAATGGTACAAGAATACCAAGCCAAAATTAAAAAATACGATGCTGAAGCTGCAACTCAATCAGATGCGATAAACCAAACGCGCCAAACTGAAGTTCAAGACATGGCAAAACGTATTGGTGAATTCCAAGAAAATGCTCAAAAAGAACTTCAGAAAAAAGAAGGTGATTTAATGAAACCTATCTTGGAAAAAGTAAAAGCTTCTATCGCTAAAGTAGGTAAAGCAAAAGGTTTTCAATACGTTTTAAACACTGCAGATTTACTTTTAACTGATGGTCCAGATTTAACTGCTGATGTTAAAAAAGATTTAGGATTCTAATACAATTCTTTCAAAAAAATATAAAAAACTACTCATCAAAATTGGGTAGTTTTTTTTTACATTTGTTTTTATGACAAATAATAATCCAATTGGCCTTTTCGATTCGGGAATTGGTGGAACCTCCATCTGGAAAGAAATTCATCTTTTACTTCCAAATGAAGATTCCATCTATCTTGCCGATAGTAAAAATGCGCCTTACGGACAAAAATCTAAAGAAGAAATCATTCATCTTAGTGAAAAAAACACCGAATTTCTTCTGAATAAAAATTGTAAAATTATTGTTGTTGCTTGTAACACTGCAACTACTAACGCCATCAAAGAATTAAGAGCAAAATTCGACATTCCTTTCATCGGAATTGAACCTGCAATTAAACCCGCAGCGACTCATTCACAAACTCAAAAAATCGGAATTTTAGCCACTAAAGGAACTCTCAATAGCGAATTATTTTACAAAAATGTTGAGAAATTTCAAGACATCGAAATCATAGAACAAGTTGGGTTTGGCCTAGTCGATTTAATTGAAAACGGTAAAATCAATTCTCCCGAAATGAAACAACTACTCCAATCGTATCTAAAGCCAATGGTCGAACAAGACATAGATTATTTAGTGTTGGGTTGCAGTCATTATCCGTATTTGATTCCGCAAATCAAAAAAATCATTCCCAATCACATTAAAATTATTGATTCTGGAGAAGCGGTTGCTCGGCAAACTAAAAATGTACTCAACGAAAAAGTAGGATTCAGAAACGAAAACACTAAAAGCACTCAGTTGTTTTACACCAATTCGAATCCGGCTGTACTTACTTCCATTTTAAAAAACAAATACACAATCATAACCGAAGATTTTTAATTCTGCTTATGGCTTTTCATAAATCGATAGAACTGAAACCCAACACCAAAGCTTACTTTTGGAAAATTGACGAAGAGTACAACTCGCTTTTTCGTTCGGTTATTCTAAAAGATATTTCGTTGACACGTTTGGAACAAATGAAATCAGAAAGCCATCAAAAAGGATTTTTAGCCGTTCGGATGTTATTGCAACATCTTGGCTATAACGATTATGATTTGCATTATGATGAATACGGAAAACCTCATTTAAAAGACGGTCAACACATTTCAATTTCTCACTCTAATGGTTTTTCATGCATTGCCATCAGCGATCAAAATATTGGTATAGATTTAGAAATTCTGAAAGAAAAAACACTTAAAATTGCTCCGCGATACATGGATGTAAAACATTTGGAAAACCTCTCCATAAAAGACAAGCTCATAAAAGCAACCATAGTGTGGGGAATCAAAGAATGTGTTTTTAAAGTCAAAAATCAAGTCGGAATTAGTTTTCTAGACCATATTTTTGAGGATGAATTTTCTTTAGCAGACAAAAAAGCTGCCGTTCAACTGCATTTCGAAAATAAAATAGAACACTTTTCAATTGTTTTTGATTCGATAGAAGAGTATATCTTTGTATGCGCATTCCAACAACTGAAATGAAAAACATTTATTCTGAAATAGTTGCATCAAAAGACAAAAAACTACTCGCTATCCTACTCGATCCCGATAAATTATCCGTAGAGAAAACCGTAGATTTAATTACAAAAATCAATTCATCGCCAGCCACACATATTTTTGTAGGAGGAAGCACTTTTGACGGAAACCATTTAGACGAGTTGATTACCATTATCAAACAAAACACTATTTTACCCGTAGTGCTTTTCCCCGGAAATCCAACACAAATCTCCAATAAAGCGGACGGAATCTTATTTTTAACTTTGTTATCGGGTAGAAATCCAGATTACCTCATCGAACATCAAATTAATGCAGTACCATTTCTAAAAAAAACCAATTTGGAAATCATTTCTACTGGTTATATTCTAATCGAAAGCGGAAGTGAAACTGCAGTGCAACGCGTGACTAAAACCCAACCCATTGATCGCAATAATATCGAATATGTAATTCAAACGGCTCAAGCGGGCGAACTCATCGGAAACAAACTCATTTATCTCGAAGCTGGAAGTGGCGCACAATTGGCGGTTCCACTTGACATGGTTCGATTGGTTCGTGAAAATACTACTGTTCCGTTAATTGTTGGTGGCGGAATTCGTTCTCAGCAAGAAATTAAAAATGCTTTTGAAGCTGGAGCCGATATGGTTGTCATCGGAACTGCATTTGAAAATGATGCTGCTTTTTTTGAAAATTATCAAACCCATTAATCCTAAGTATTTTGCTAGATTTTTTTATTGAACAATACAAAAATGCTTCTATCCAACAAATCGCTTTGGAGTTTACCGCTTTTGTGTTTGGTGTTTTGAGCGTATATTTTGCCAAAAAAGAAAATATTTGGGTGTATCCAACGGGTTTAATATCTACCATTATCACCGTTTATTTATTGTATCAGGCAAGTTATTTTGGCGACATGACAATGAACGCCTATTATTCAATAATGAGCATATATGGCTGGTACAACTGGACAAAATCGGTTAATGAACCCGAATTAAAAATAACCCGAACATCCACAAAAGAAAAATTTATTGGCTTTGTACTGTTTGTTTTAACCATGATAATCACCTACTGGGTGTATGTTTTTTTTGATTATAATCTTGAAATTCCTAATTATATTGATATTTTTACATCCGGAATATTTTTTACAGCTATGTGGTACATGGCACTTAAAAAAATAGAAAACTGGACATTGTGGATCATCGGTGATATGATTGCCGTGCCTCTTTTTGCTTACCGTGGATTAGGAATGCTTTCGTTACAATATTTTATTTTCACTATTATAGCCATAATGGCTTACTTAAAATGGAAGAAAATCTTAAACAATTACAATCAGAAATACTAAAAATAGCGTTGTATGGTCCGGAAAGTACCGGAAAAACAACCTTATCACAACAGCTTGCATCCGAATTTAATACGGTGTGGATTCCTGAATTTGCTAGAGATTATCTTCAAGAAAAATGGGAAACCAAAAAAGAAATTTGTACCGAAGAAGATTTGCTTCCTATTGCCATTGGTCAAACTAAACTAGAAAATGAAGCACTTCAAAAAGCCAATTCTATTTTGTTTTGCGACACTAATTTGCTGGTTACGAAAGTGTTTTCTGATTTATACTACAATCATTGTCATCCTTCTTTAGAAAAAGCAGCAAAAAAACACAAATACGATTTATTTTTTCTAACTGATGTTGATGTTCCGTGGGAAGCAGACGATTTACGTGATCGTCCAGAAGATCGCCAAAAAACCCTTGATTTTTTTGAAGAAGCTTTGAATCACTACAATAAACCTTACCTGAAATTATCAGGCAATCAAGAAGAACGTAAATCTAAAGCAGTGACAATTATTAATCAATTAATAAAAGCGAAACAGCTTGGCTTTTCTTCTTATGATTTCATTGAAATGTACCACAGAAAAATTGATATCGACACCGTTGAAAATCAAATTAACTATCTAAAAAAAGGAATTCAAAAAACGGTTTTAGATCGTCCAGCCATAATTAATGATGGGATTCTAAAATTTACCAAAGAGGAATCGCAGTTTTTTTCTGATTTTTTTGACGAAAATAAAACCAAACTCCGACTGAAAAAGTTTGTTCCTGCATCAGGCGCAGCGAGCAGAATGTTCAAATTTTTGAGTGAATTCATCAATGATTTTAAATTTGGCGAAGAATCAATCAACGCCTACATTAACAGAAAAGAAGACAAAAATTTACCCGTTTTTTTGGTTGCCAAGGAAAAATTCTCGTTTCACTCTGAAGTCATTCGCAAGGTAAAATCCATTCATCCTAATTACGACGAACTAGACAAAGACACTCGCGATTATTGGTTCATCAAAACCATGCTTTCAAAAGATCATCTTGATTTTGCCAATAAACCAAAAGGCGTTTTACCGTTTCACAAATACAAACATCACATTGCAACTGCCATTGAAGAACATTTGAATGAATCGGCTCATTATGCTTCTTCCAATAAAAAAGCGTTCATTCATTTTACGGTTTCCAAAGAACATCAAAAAAGTTTTGAAACTATTGTTCAAAAGACAAAACCAATAATTGAAGAGAAAACAAAAACGACCATTGACGTTCGGTATTCTTTTCAAAACGAATCTACCGATGTTGTTGCATTAGATTTAAATAACAACCCATTCAAAGACGAGAATGACAAGTTGGTATTTCGCCCTGGCGGACATGGTGCATTGATTGAAAACTTAAACAACCTTGATGCTGATGTAGTATTCATCAAAAACATTGACAATGTCATCCAAAATCATATTGAAACCATAACCTTATACAAAAAAGCTCTAGCCGGAATTTTACTTCAATACCAATCGACGATTTTCAACTACTTAAAAGCCTTACACAACGAAACTATTTCGAAAGAGCTCATCGATGAAATTGTACTTTTCTTGAGAGAAAAACTCAATATTGAAGTACTGGAAGATTTTCATAAATACACCAAAGAAAGCAAAATCGAAAATCTGATTACAGCCTTGAATCGCCCTATTCGAGTATGCGGAATGGTAAAAAATGAAGGTGAACCTGGTGGTGGACCATTTTGGGTACAAGACAAAAAAGGAAACGTTTTTTTACAAATCATTGAATCCTCTCAAATTGATTTTAAAGACGAGTTTCAAGCAAAAATTGCTCAAAATGCCACTCATTTTAATCCAGTGGATATAGTTTGTGGACTCAAAGATTTTCGCGGTAATCCATTCAATTTGGCACACTATATTGATAAAAACTCGGGGTTTATAGTTGAAAAAAACAAAAACGGAAAACCCTACAAAGCTTACGAATTACCCGGTTTGTGGAATGGTGCGATGGCCAAATGGCTCACTATTTTTGTTGAAGTTCCGCTGATAACTTTTAACCCAGTAAAAACGGTGAATGACTTACTAAAACCCGCTCATCAACCCGACTAATGAATACTGAAATCATACTTACTGAAGTCAGTTACAAAGCCGTTCGCAGCAGTGGAGCTGGCGGACAAAATGTAAATAAAGTATCGTCAAAAGTAGTCCTTACATTCGATTTAACAAATTCATTAGCCTTTGAAGAGGAAGAAAAAGAATTAGCTTTAACCAAATTAAGATCCAAATTGACTTCAGAAGGAATTTTAATTCTAAACTGCGACGAAGATCGTAGCCAACTCAAAAACAAAGAAATTGTCACCAAACGTTTTTTAGAATTAATCAAAAAATCTTTAGTCGTTCCAAAAGTACGGAAAGCCACTAAAATTCCGAGATCAGTAGTAGAAAAACGCCTCAAAGACAAATCCTCACAATCGGAAATCAAGCAAAACCGAAGAAAACCCGATGTCTAAAAATCAAGGCAATGGCAAAATTCAATTAAAAATTTGTGAATTGTTATTGTAATTGATATTGATATTGAACTATCTTTGCAACGTCTCATCGGGGTGCTAAATGCAAATTTGGCTGAGATTATACCCATAGAACTTAGAACAGGTAATGCTGTTTAAGGAAAAGACAGTTCTAAAGTGCACGTTAGCGCTGTCGCAAGTATCAATTTAATTTACTAACCAGAATAATTTACCCCTGTTATTCGTAATTTTTTTACGGATGAACACTTTATTCGATTTACGAAGTACGAAGTACAAAGTACGAAGTACGAAAACACTTTTTTTTACAGTTATTAGCTCATTATTTATTGGCCAAATTTATGCTCAAGAACAACTCAAAGACACTACCAATCTAGAAGAGGTGGTAGTGCAATCAGTACGAGCGAACAAAAAAACTCCGGTTACTTTTTCCAATTTTTCAAAAGAAGAATTTGCCTCACGCAATTTAGGTCAGGACATTCCGATTTTAATGAATTTCTTGCCTTCTGTAGTCACAACTTCCGATGCTGGAAACGGATTTGGCTATTCCGGGATTCGCGTTCGCGGAAGCGATGCCACTCGTGTCAATGTCACGATCAACGGAATTCCGTACAACGATTCGGAAAGTCACGGAACTTTTTGGGTGAACATGCCCGATTTTGCTTCGTCAGTAGAAAACCTGCAATTACAACGAGGAGTAGGAACGTCTACTAATGGTGCTGGAGCTTTTGGTGCAAGCTTGAATATGCTTACGGATAGTTATTCTAAAACAGCGAATGGAGAAATCTCTAACTCATTTGGCAGTTTCAATTCGAGAAAACATACCGTAAAATTCAGTTCGGGTTTGCTCAATAACTATTTTGAATTAGCGGGAAGAGTTTCAAAAATTGCCTCTGATGGCTACATTGACCGAGCTTCGTCTGATTTGAAATCGTATTTTTTACAAGCCACTTTTGCCGATAAATCAACCTTAATTAAAGCCTTGGTTTTTGGTGGAACGGAGAAAACCTATCAAGCGTGGAACGGAATCGATCAATTTACTTTAGAAAACGACCGAACTTTTAATCCGTCGGGAATGTTTACCGATGAATTTGGGAACACCCGTTTTTACGACAACGAAACTGACAACTATCAACAAGATCATTATCAACTGATTTGGAATCAGAAAATCAACCAAAATTGGTCGTCTAACATTGCTTTTCACTACACTATCGGAAAAGGATACTATGAAAATTACAGAGAAGATGCAGATTTTGCCGAATACGGATTGACTCCAGTTGCTGGGCAAACATCAACTGATTTGATTCGACAAAAATGGCTCGACAATGATTTTTACGGAACCGTATTTTCTTTAAATTATAAAAAAAACAAAGTAGATTGGATCATCGGCGGAGGTTACAACCAATACGAAGGCGATCATTTTGGAAAAGTAATTTGGGCACGTTTTGCATCAACTAGTGAATTGGGTGATCGATATTATGATGATTTTGCCAAGAAAACCGACTTTAATTTGTACTCCAAATTGTACTATAGACTCACCAACAAATGGATGCTTTTTGGCGATGTACAACTGCGTAATGTAAATTACAATTCAAATGGAGAAACAGGTTTGGTTGACGATTCTTTTTCTTTTTTCAACCCAAAAGCCGGAGTTACCTTCACCATCAACAAAAAAAACAATCTGTATTTTTCGTATGCCAGAGCCAATCGTGAGCCCAATCGAACCGATTATGAAAATGGAAATCCCGAATCAGAGCAAATGGACGATCTAGAATTGGGTTGGCGTTATGAAAATAAGACCACACAATTGAATGTAAATGGGTATTTGATGAACTACAAGAATCAATTGATTTTGACCGGTGCATTGGATGATGTTGGAAATCCTATTAGAGCCAACAGTGGGAAAAGTTACCGTTTGGGATTGGAAATTGATGCTCTTTTCAAACCTTTAAAAAATGTCGTTTTACAACCCAATCTTTCAGTAAGTCAGAATAAAAATCAGGACTTCTATTTCAGCAGAGATGGGGTTTTACAAAATTTGGGTGATACTAACATTGCTTTTTCGCCTAATGTGATTTTCAATAATCGCCTGACATTCATTCCGTTTAAAAATTTCCAAGCCACATTATTATCCAAATTTGTAGGAGAACAATACATGGGAAATATTGACTCTGAAAACTCAAAACTCGACGCTTACAGTTCAACTGACGTAAATATTTCGTACGAATTCAAACCCAAGAAAGTGTTTCAATCAATTACAGTTTCGGTACTGCTGAACAATATTTTCAATGAAAAATTTGAATCCAACGGATATTTCTACACCTATGATGATGATTTTTCTAATCCAGGTGTAATTACTACCATTGAAGGCGCAGGATATTATCCGCAAGCTGGATTTAATTTCTTGACAGGATTGACATTAAAATTCTAAAAAAAATCCCGTTGCGAATACCATCGTAACGGGATTTTTCTAATTGGAAACAATTATCGTAGATCCATTAACTTCGGTTCGGTATTGCTTCAAAGGATATTCTTTTCCTGGAGCTTGACCGTTGAATAGACTGTAAATAGCATCGTCACACGGACAAGTTGCTGTGCTTCCACTCACAATTAAAGTAGAACACGATGACAGTGCTTGATTAGGACATGCTCCATCAAAAGCATAAAATCCACTACCCGAATTGAACACAATTACACCTCTGTTTCCAGCTCCGAATTCATCCACTTTAACCGAATTTCCTGCGAATTGTAAATTGCTGTATAATGGTAAATTTAGGTTGATTTGGAAGCTGAAATTATAGTTTGCCAAATACGGATTGTTGTTGTTTACTTTGTCTTTATTGCAACCTGAAAACCCAATTGAAACTACAGCAATAAGAATGATTGATTTGAATATTTTTTTTATGAAATCCACTTTTATAAGAATAAATTTATTTAACTTTGTTGACTGCAAAAGTGCAAAATAAAACTAAGAAATTAGTAAAAAATACTATCTTTGAAAAAAGAAATCCCGTTGCGATGGGATTTTTTCTATTTATATATAACGACAAAATTATGAGTAAAGTATCTTATTACACCGCTGAAGGATTAAAAAAGCTGAGAGAAGAATTAGATCAACTTAAGAGTATTGAAAGACCAAAAGCATCACAGGCAATCGCCGATGCGAGAGATAAAGGCGACTTATCTGAAAATGCAGAGTACGATGCCGCCAAAGAAGCGCAAGGCATGCTGGAAATGCGAATTGCAAAACTTGAAGAAATACACGCTAACGCACGTTTGATTGACGAATCAACTTTAGACGTATCGAAAGCTTTGGTTTTATCAAATGTTAAAATCAAGAATTTGGCCAATAATATGGAAATGAAATACACTTTGGTGGCCGAAAGTGAAGCCGATTTAAAATCGGGTAAAATATCAGTGACTTCTCCTATTGGAAGAGGATTATTAGGGAAATCAGTAGGCGAAATTGCCGAAATTAATGTACCTAACGGGACATTAAAATTTGAAGTATTGGAAATATCACGCGACTAAATTATAGAACACTATGAGTTCCATTTTTACCAAAATAGTCAACGGTGAAATTCCGTGTTATAAAATTACCGAAGACGACTATTTTTTAGCATTTTTGGATGTAAACCCGAATGCGAAAGGACATACTTTGTGTATTCCAAAGCAAGAAATCAATAAAATTTTTGACATTGAAGACGATTTGTATTTGGGATTAATGGCTTTTTCAAAAAAAGTGGCTGTTGCTTTAGAAAAAACGGTTCCGTGTAAACGAATCGGAATGGCCGTGATTGGATTGGAAGTTCCGCATGCTCATGTACATTTGATTCCGCTAAACGAAATGGATGAGATGCGATTTCAAAATAAAGTGGCATTATCCAAAGAAGAATTTGAAGCACTAGCTTTAGCCATTCGAAACAATTTATAATCACAATCATCGTTTTATATAAAATCACCTGTTATGTTTTGCTCTGACAGGTTTTTTATTTTTTGATCATGAGATTTTTTCAACTACTCGTTTTATTTTTCGTTCAAATATCATCGGCACAATCGACCAATCCATTTGCTGCAGTTGATACTAAAATGTCGAAAATCCCAGAAGACCAAACGCGTTCCACTTCTGATATTGCCAATTACATCAACAGCAATTTCACATCCGAATCCGACAAAATCAGAGCCGCTTTTTATTGGACCGCTTCAAACATAAGTTACGATGTAGAAAACATGAACGAACCCAATTTTATTTATACGCCTCAAGAAAAAATTGCGAGTGCATTAAAAACTAAAAAAGGAGTTTGCATTCATTACGCCGAAGTTTTCAGTGAAATAGCCAATAAATTGGGAATAAAAACGCACATTATTGGTGGTTATACTAAGCAAAATGGAGTTGTAACACCAATTTCCCATGCATGGTGTGGTTCAAAAGTAGATGGAAAATGGCAATTATTTGATCCGACATGGGCATCAGGTTTTGTGAATGGAAAAAAATTCACTAAAAAATTTAATAATTTTTTTTACAAAACAGAACCTTCTAAACTCATTCAATCGCACATGCCTTTTGATTATATGTGGCAATTTTTGAGTCGACCTCTGACCAATAGAGAATTTTTTACAGGAAAACTTACCGAAGAAAAGCCCATTACCAACTATGATTATGCTGCGGAAATTGCAAAATACGAACAACTAACAGATGAGCAAAAAGCCTTTGATGAAGCGCAACGAGTCGAAAAAAATGGAGTATTCAATAATTTCATTGCCGAGTATTTAGCCATTAAAAAAAATGATTTTACCGTTTTAAATCAGAATAAAAACATTGAAAAGTTTAATCTTTTAGTGGAAGAATACAATCAAGCTATTTTCGGACTTAACGATTTCATTTACTACAGAAATCGTCAATTCAAACCTGCTCTACCCGACGAAGAGATTTGGTTGATGATTGAAAATCCGTACAATAAATTAAAAAAATGCCAAGAAGACATGTACAAAATTAATTCGGTTGGTAAAGAAAATTATGAAAGCTTCAGCGGACTAAAGAAATCAATCATTGATGCAACTAAACAAGCCGAAGAACACTATAATTTTGTAAAAGAATATTTAACAAAAAGCAAAAGCGGTCGAAAAGCAATGTTTACAAAAGTGAAAATTTTCGGAATTCCTATGCGTTAATTGATTGGTTTTTTGAATGTGACTTGCATTGTTGTTCCTTTTCCAACTTCCGATTTTAGTACTTTAATTTTACCCTTGTGGTATTCTTCTACGATACGTTTGGTCAATGACAAACCCAAACCCCAACCTCTTTTTTTTGTAGTAAATCCGGGTTCGAAAACGCGTTTGAATTGATTCTTCGGAATTCCTTTGCCAGAATCTTTGACGTTTATTTTAACTAAATAGGGTTCATCCTCAATGGTGATTTTTAACTTTCCTCTTCCTTTCATGGCATCGATAGCGTTCTTCATCAAATTTTCGACTGTCCAACTGTGCAACGCCGGATTCAAAGAAACTACAATTGGATATTTAGGCGCGGAAAAAGAAAACTCAACCTGATTTGAAAAACGCGATTTTAGATAATCAAACGATTGTTTGGTTTCTTCTACGATGTCTTTTTCTTCCAAAATGGGTTCTGAACCAATTTTAGAAAAACGATCGGTGATGGTTTGCAACCGTGTAATGTCTTTTTCAATTTCGGTTATGGTAGTTTCGTCAACATTATCAGCTTTCATGATTTCGAGCCAACCAATAAGTGATGATAATGGCGTTCCTATTTGATGCGCGGTTTCTTTCGCCATTCCAGCCCACAATTTATTTTGAGTTGCCATTTTGGTGCTTCGGTAAAAATTGTAAACCATAGTTCCAAACAATACTATTATCAGTAATAATGCTACCGGATAATACTTCAGTTTATTTAAAAGTGACGAGTTTCCATAGTATAATTTTTGAACTTTCCCTGGCGCATAATCAATGGAAATGGGTGCATTTTCTTTCTTTAACTTTTCGAAAAAAGAGGCAAGCTTTTCTTTATCTTTAGTAATACTTTCATCAATATTTGCTTCACTTAAAATTTTGTTATTCTCAGTTAAAATAATTGGTATTGTTGTGTTGTTACTTATAATTTGAAAAGGTAAATCTACATCCGTATTTTCATCGGCCGTCAATAATGTTTTTTGAGAAGTCGCCCAAAGTTCCATCTTCACTCGTTCTTCATTCTTAAAAATTTGAAAAAAAGCATACGTATTCCACATTATCAATGAAACGATGATAAAAGAAGCAACAATAATGACCCAACGAGTGGTAGTTCTTTTGTCTGAAAACTGCATTAACGATTTATTTTTTGTTTAAAAGTAATGAAAAAATGACAACTTCTAAAAAAAGCAGTATTGATTCAAAAAGTGAAATACAACTAGTTAAAAAAATATTTTATTGTATTTCAAATCGTTAGAAGCGTAAACAATTCACAAAACCAATAAAATATTTGAAAAAATGAAAAGTTATTTTGTAATTTTGCACCACACTCGAGGCCAGAGGCCGAACTGAACGAAGTTAAATTTTAAAATTAAATATACATAATAGATGAGCACACAAACATTACCTTATGTAGCTTACAAAGTGAAAGACATTTCGCTTGCAGCTTGGGGAAGAAAAGAAATTGAATTAGCAGAAGCTGAAATGCCTGGTTTAATGGCATTAAGAGCAGAATACAAAGACGAACAACCGTTAAAAGGTGCTCGTATCGCTGGATGTTTGCACATGACCATCCAAACGGCTGTTTTGATTGAAACTTTAATTGCTCTTGGTGCAGAAGTTACTTGGTCGTCTTGTAACATTTTCTCTACTCAAGATCAAGCTGCTGCTGCAATTGCTGCTGCTGGTATTCAAGTGTATGCTTGGAAAGGTCTTGATGAAGAGTCTTTTGACTGGTGTATTGAGCAAACGTTATTCTTTGGAGAAGACAGAAAACCGTTGAACATGATTTTGGATGATGGTGGAGATTTAACCAATATGGTTATTGACCGTTACCCAGAATTAATTCCAGGAATCAAAGGTTTATCAGAAGAAACTACAACTGGTGTTCACCGTTTGTACGAAAGAATGAAAAACGGCACTTTACCAATGCCTGCAATCAATGTTAATGACTCGGTTACTAAATCGAAATTCGACAACAAATACGGTTGTAAAGAATCGGCTGTTGATGCCATTCGTAGAGCAACTGACATCATGTTGGCTGGAAAAAGAGTAGTTGTTTGTGGTTACGGTGACGTTGGAAAAGGAACTGCGGCTTCATTCCGAGGTGCAGGTTCAATTGTTACGGTTACTGAAATCGATCCAATTTGTGCGTTACAAGCGGCTATGGATGGTTTTGAAGTAAAAAGATTAAACACCGTTATTGCTAATGCTGACATCATCATTACAACAACAGGAAATAAAGACATCGTTTTGGGTGAGCATTTCGAACAAATGAAAGACAAAACTATCGTTTGTAACATCGGTCACTTTGACAATGAAATCGATATGGCTTGGTTGAACAAAAACCACGGTGCATCAAAAATTGAAATCAAACCTCAAGTAGACAAATACACCATCAACGGAAAAGACATCATCATCTTAGCTGAAGGACGTTTGGTAAACTTAGGTTGTGCAACTGGACACCCAAGTTTTGTAATGAGTAACTCATTCACTAACCAAACTTTAGCTCAAATCGAATTGTGGAACAACAGTGCTGCTTACAAAAACGAAGTGTACATGTTACCAAAACACTTAGATGAAAAAGTAGCGGCTTTACACTTAGCAAAATTAGGCGTTGAATTGGAAACATTACGTCAAGACCAAGCAGAGTACATTGGTGTTGAAGTTCAAGGACCATTCAAACCTGAGTACTACAGATACTAATCGAAGTACGAAGTTCGATATACGAAGTACGAAGAAAATAGAAAACCCCGATTTCAATTGAAATTGGGGTTTTTTTTCTGTTTTATTATGTAATAATGTACCTAAAACATGTAACTTTTTTTGCTAAAATTGGGCCAACTTTACAAAACGATTCATCTTTAATTTTCAACATCCATACGAAAGTAGCAATGTTTACTAAAAGATGATAATTTTTAAAGAAAATGATAAATAGTAAAAAAATGTCACAAAAAAACAAAAAGCAGTTTGGTGTTTGGATGGATTCGCACAATGCAACTATAGTGGGAAGAGAAGATGTAGATAACGGCGAATTCATTATCCTTGATCATATTAAAAACAATGGTGCCGATAACAATTCTAATGAGAAAACTGCCCATAATCAAGAGATTGCCTTAACTCAAAAGTTCTTCAAAGAAATTACAAGAAAAATGCCTAACATTGATGCAATTCACATCACAGGAACGGGGCAAATTCAAGAACAATTCATTTCGTTTTTAGCAGATACTGCGCAGTACAAAAATGTAGAATCGTCTGAATGCACATCCAATAAGATGAGCGATGAAGCACTGTTAGAGTTCTTTAAAAATCGGTTTAATTAGTTCCAATTGAAAGAATGTAAAAACCCCGATTTCAATTTTGAAGTCGGGGTTTTTGTAAAGTCATTACGAACTTTTTTTAACGAAGCAATCAGAAGCTACTCCAGCTATTCGCTCTATCTTTTTTAAATTGCCACGGGTTTAAACCCGTGGCAATTTAAAAAAGGATGCCGCTGCTATCTGGGCTAGGGCAATCGTATGAAAATCGATTACGAAAAAATAGAATTTTCCGTTTCAATTACCTCAGCGATTACTTTTAAGCAATCAGAGGAACTTACTCCTTGTCCCTTTTCAAAATAGCCATTAATTTCATTTTCGTAAAACTCTAACTTGTTTTTATATTTTTCTATAGAAACTCTATTTTTCATCGTTTCAATGAGTAATTTATAATGATTAAAAAATTGATCTTGAGTAATCGAATTTTTAAAAATTATTTTATACAATGAGTAAAAATTCAGAAAAACCCAATTAAGATAAACAAATGTATGTGAAATTTGTATCCAAAACTCCTTTTTATATTCATCAAAAAAAGCATCTGTTTTATTCATATTGACTAACAGTAAATTGGCTTTTTTAAATTCAGCTTCAAAATCAGAATTTAATTTTAAAATCATCCGAATTGCTAATAGTACTGGAAAAACATAGTTGAATACTTTAAGAAATTGGAATAAAAAATTATTCATCCCATCGTTGTGAAATTGAGTATTTGCAAAAACGATTAAGCCTAGTGAAATTAACCAAGTTGGAATGATCCAAAACAACTTTCCTTTGAGACCAACTCTGTAAGTAAACGCAACTACAAGATGAATAAAATAACTTTGCCACAATCCGGTTCCTTCAAAAAAACTATCAAATCCAACCAAATAAAACAATCCAAAAATTAAAGCTAATAAAATGGATTGAGCCAAAGCACCCGTATTAAAAACAATCATTCTTAAATCACATTAAATTTTTTAGAATTCTCTCGAATGTAGTGCAGCACTTCGTCATAATCAATAGTCTCTTTTGGGATTTTAATTTTGTTATTATCATCAAATGAAAAACCGTCTTTCACAATGGTGATTTGATGTTCAGATATTTCGGTATAATTGATTTTTTTGTACGGTATAACCAAATTAAATTTAGTACCATAACGCATTGAATTCAGTTCCATTCCGACTTGTGTTAATCCGTCAACTTGGTCTTTAGCATGAACTTTTACAATTGCATCTTCAGTAAAAGTTATTTGTAAACTCTGAGCTAAATTTCTTGTACCATTCTCCGCTGAAAGTTGCAAAACAAAAGCCAATAGCATGAACAAAACTGCAAAACAAAATGAATTTAAGCTGAACTGCAAAATGATTAAAAACAATAATGCAAATGCACCCATTATTCCATACACAAGTAGGCTCTTGGTTTTCATTTCTCTCTTAACGTAGGCATTTAACAACTCAGGATTGATGTAATACGTTTTCTTCATTAATTATTATAAATAGTTGAGGGGTTTTTGGCTTAAAAAAAATTACTTCTTCGACACTTTAAACATTTTCGAATAACGCTCGCTCTTCAACGAAATAATATAATTTCCAGTCGCATACTCAAACGGAATTGCATTCAAACCTTCTGAAATAGTTGTTTCATACGAAAAAAGCTGCTTCCCATCAATAGTAGATACGGTTATAATGTAATCGCCTTGAAATTGTCCTTTGCTGTACACTTGCAATTCATTGTTTTGAATCGGATTAATCAATTGAAACTCTTGTTGAAAATTACTTTCATCAATTCCTAAAGTAGCTGCTTGTAAGGCATCAAAGGCATTCACTCGTCCATAACCCATGTATTCATCAAAACCTTGAATATCTTCACCTGAAGCTCCAACCTCATCAGCTGCTGTATTTTGTAAAATTGTTCTAACCTGCTCTGGAGTTAATGTTGGATTTTGTGCAAAAATTAACGATGCAATTCCGGCAACCAAAGGTGTTGCTTGAGAAGTTCCACCCCAATACGAATTGGGATTGGTATCGTTATTATAACTTAATCCGTAAATAAAATTCCCCGGCGCAACAACGTTGATGTGTGAACCGTAATTACTTCCGCTGGTTGCGCTCCAAAAGAAAGGAGCTGTTCTTGTATCATCCGGATTTGTAGAACCAACTGCTACTACATTGGGATACGTTATTGAATAACCCGCAGGATAATAAGTAGTATCGTTATTGAAATTCATCATACAAAAAAACAACATCACGTTTTGTCCATCGGCATAATTAATTGAATCGGCAATTATAGCCGAACTTGCTGAGCCACCAATTGACATACTAACAATTTTGGCTCCGTTATCTACTGCATAAAAAATAGAATTGGCCATGCTAGAATACGAACCTGTATTGGATGAATTCAACACTTTAAGTGGCATTATTTTACTGTGCCAATTGACTCCCGAGTACAAACTGTTATTGTTAGCAATAGCTCCAATAATTCCGGTACAATTGGTTCCGTGACCATGATCATCTGTTGGATTATTGTCATTATTCACCCAATCCCAACCGTTTACGTCGTCAACATATCCGTTACCATCATCATCAATGCTGTTTCCTGGGACTTCATCTGTATTGATCCAAATTCGGGACGCGATATCCGGATGATTCATTTTCAAACCCGAATCTGGAACTGCGATAATCATGTTAGGATCGCCTGTTTGAATGTCCCAAGCGAGTTCCATATCTACATCGGCATCGGGCAAAGTTGTCCCAATTCCAGACATGGTTCCCGTATTCAACAATCCCCATTGTCTATTAAAATAAGTATCCGACGGAACAACTAAAGCCGAATTTTCGTTGAATTGTCCACCGCTGATTGCAATGTAATCCAATTCAACATATTCAATTGCGTTTAACTTTTGAAACTTTTTTAATTCCAAATTAGCATCTACTCCATCAGCAAAAATCAGCAAGAAACTTCTTGTTCTTGAATAATTTCCAATCGATTGGATGGATTCTAAACCAAGCGTTGCGCTCAATTTATCCAACGATGAATTTCCTAACGATTTCTTTTCAAAATCGATTTTATCGAGGTGAAAAGCACTTTCCTTCAACTTAACAATCAACTGATTCTTGATGTAATCTTGTTCATTTTGAGCTCCAACTACATTGAATACTAAAAAGAGTGCAATGATTAAATTTTTCATGTGTATGTTTCTTAATTATTTACAACGTTTCCTTCAACCATTTGTAAAATTCAGTTTGCCAAACAATCGCATTTTGAGGTTTCAATACCCAGTGATTCTCCTCTGGAAAAAGGAGGAATCTACTTTTGATACCGCGTAATTGTGCTGCTTGAAAAGCTTCTTGACCTTGACCAATTGGCACACGGTAGTCTTTTCCACCTTGAATAACTAAAATGGGTGTATTCCATTTATCAACTAAATTCTTCGGATTGAACTGGTTGTAGGTTTTTTGCGCTGCTGCATTGTCTTTTTCCCAATACGGTCCGCCACTGTCCCAATTGGTAAAAAACACCTCTTCGGTTGTTCCGTACATGCTCTCTAAATTGAAAACCCCGCAGTGTGAAATGAAAGTTTTGAAACGATTGTTGTGAATTCCAGCCAAATAAAATACAGAATATCCTCCGTAACTGGCTCCAACAGCACCCAAACGTGCTTTATCTACATAACTTTCTTTAGCCACATCATCAATCGCCGAGAGGTAATCGTCCATTACTTGTCCGCCCCAATCTTTAGAAATTTGTTCGTTCCACGCAATTCCGTGACC
Source organism: Flavobacterium sp. (assembly GCF_035299245.1). Classification (GTDB taxonomy): domain Bacteria; phylum Bacteroidota; class Bacteroidia; order Flavobacteriales; family Flavobacteriaceae; genus Flavobacterium. The sequence continues at coordinate 330,473 of NZ_DATGWY010000022.1, forward strand.
GTGCATTCCACGTCGGTTTGGCGCTACAATCACGTATCCTTGAGAAGCCATCAGAGAGAAATTCCATCTAAATGAATAACTCTGAGTTAATGGTGATTGTGGTCCACCTTGACAATATAAAAGTGCAGGGTATTTTTTAGTTTTGTCAAAATTAGGAGGAAGAATTACCCAAACCAGCATTTTTTTACCATCGGTGGTGGTTACATAACGTCTCTCGTATTTTGGAAGCGATAGTTTACTATATATTTCATCATTGATTTTAGTCAATTGCAACCACGTTTTTTTCTTTAAGTTGTACGAATAAATTTCGGCTGCGTGGTTCATATCGGTGCGCGTCACAATTACATTATCTTCCGAAAATCCGTAAATGTCTGCCACATCAAAATCGCCCGAAGTTACCTGACGAACGGTTACTGCAATTCGGGTCAAACCCGGAAAATTTACTTCAAACAATTGTTTTGTTCCATCAACTGCGGCAGTAAAATAAACTTTTTTTCCGTCTGGACTCCACATAAAATTTTCAACACTTCCATCCCAATTGGCAGTCAGGTTCATATCCATTCCCTTGAAACGAACGATAATGTCGTTTTTATCCGCTTCATAACCGTCGCGTTTCATTTGCAACCAGGTTAAATTGCCCGTTGGAGAAAAAACAGGATTGGTATCGTAACCCAAATTGGTCTCAGTAAGGTTTTTAGTGGTTTTGGTTTCGATGTTGTATTCGTATAAATCAGTATTGGTAGAAATTGCGTAAGCCGTTCCCGATTTCTTTTTACATACATAAATGATGCTTTTGCTGTCGGGCGACCAAATATAATCTTCGTCACCACCGAAAGGTTTTTGAGGCGAATCAAACGCTTCATTTGGCATGATATCAATTGGAGTTGAATTTCCTTTATTTTCAACATAAAAAACGTGATTATGAGAACCATCACTCCACGTATCCCAATGACGGTAATCCAATCCGTTGTAGACTTGTGCATTTGATTTATCTAAATTGGGATAAATGTCTTTACCTAAAACTTTGTCAATTTTCACTTCTTGTGAAGACAGAAGGTATTTTCCATCGGCAGAAACATTCTTGTCGACAACTAAATCTTTGGTATCTTTTACTTCAGTTGCCATTCCGCCATTGATTGGAATGGTGTAAAATTTTGAATTGGATTTATTTTCCTCAACAGAAGGAGTAGCTACTTTATAGACTACTGATTTTCCGTCTTTAGAAATTCCGATAACAGTTACTCTTCCGAGTTTCCAAAGCAATTCTGGAGATAATACATTTTGAGCCGAAGCCGATACACCCATAATACAAGCGATTAATAAAACTAATTTTTTCATTATTGATACATTTTGAACGCTAAAAGTACTAAAAAAAACATCCCGATAGTACTATCGGGATGCTTAAAAAAATGGTTGTTGGTTGGTTTATTGTTTAATGAAACGTTTGGTTAATGAACCTCTTTCGTTAGAAACCTCAATTAAATAAGTTCCGGCAGATAAGTTGTAAACATTAATTGACTCATTTTCAATTTTACCGTTGCCTAATTCTTGACCCATCATGTTGAAAATTCTATAAGTAGAATCTCCTTCAAGATTCGTAATGTTTAATACATCACCTTTTAATGGATTCGGGAATAAGTCGAATGAAATTGAATTAGTTGACATTTCTTCTCCTCTAGCTGTAGACACAATGTTTACTGTGTAATCTTCCACCTGACCGTATGTGAATGAACCACAAGAAGTAGTTGGAATTGCATTGTAACGCATGATTACTCTCATTCGGGTAGAACCTAAAGTAGCAGTTGTTGGAATAGTAATAGTTCCCGAAATTGGTGTAGCTGTAGTTGCTGCTCTTGTATAAGCAGTTTCACCTGCATCTGTAAACACTCCATTTTGGTTGTAATCAATATAAACCGCATATCCTTCTGCGTAAACAGTACTTGTCCAGAAAGGAGTAATGGTTATTGTATTAGCCGAACCTCTTACTACATTGGTAGAAACTGTAGTGAAGTTTTCGTAACCCGCTGTTCCTGTGGAAGGATTATTGATGGTTCCGAATTGAACTCTTTGGATTCTCTCATCATTAGTATTGGTAGATGTAGCCGTACAATAAGTAAGAGTTGTAGAAGATGTTGTTACTGTTACTGTGTTACTATCTACAGAAACATTTCCTGCAGCATCTTTTGCTCTGACATTAAAAGTAAAGGTGGTAGAAGGAGTTAATCCTGTCACAGCAAATGTTGTTGCTGTAGTGGTAGAACCAATTAAAACTCCGCCTCTAAACACATCATATCCTGTAACACCTACATTGTCAGTAGCGCCAGTCCATGATAAGTTAGTAGATGTTGAAGTAGTTCCTGAAGCCGATAATGTTGGAGCTGTTGGAGCTACAGTATCAGCAGGAGGTGCAGAAGTAGTTACCGAAACCGTATTACTATTTACAGAAACATTACCTGCAGCATCTTTTGCTCTTACATTGAAAGTATACGTAGTTGAAGCTGTCAATCCTGTCACAGCAAATGTTGTAGCAGTAGTTGTTGATCCGATTAAGGCACCATTTCTATACACATCATAACCTGTTACAGCCACGTTGTCAGTTGCACCTGTCCAAGATAAGTTAGTAGAGTTTGAAGTAGTTCCTGAAGCCGATAATGTTGGAGCCGTTGGAGCTACTGTATCAGATGAACCAGCAGTAATGGTAAAGTTAGCATTAGAAACATCAAAGAAAATGTGATTGGTTCCTTTTACCATGATTCTATTAGTAGTACCAGGAGTATTTGGAATAGTTACGGCTTGAGTTCCGTCGTTTGGTGTAGCCGCTAAAAGTGTTGACCAAGTTGATCCTCCATCAGTAGAAATTAAAATATCTACATTAGCACAATTCACACCATTCGCAGTTGTTCCTGCTACAGCCCAAGTTATTGTTTGAGTACTTCCACCTGCATACGAAACCGCAGTATTTGGTGCCGTTACAGAAAATGGTCCAGCAGTAGCGTTTACGGTTACCACCATATCATCACTGTTATTAGCTGATCCACCAGCTCTGTTATCACGAACAGTCAATCTGAAGTTCAATGTTCTTGCTACTGAAGATAAAGCCTCAACAGTAATTTCAGAACCTGGTGTAGTAGTTGCTCCAACTAAAACTCTCGACATATTAGGAAAATAACGTGTTGGAGAAGTAGAAGAAGGATACGATCTAAAGTTTACTCCAGTAGTTTTTGTAGCACTTGGAGCAGCAGTATTGGTTTGAGAGTTAAATTGTTCCCAGTTGTAGGTTAATGCATCACCATTTGCATCGGTAGCTGAACCAGTCAACATAAAAGGTGTACTTTTTGGGATGGTATAGTCTAAACCTGCATTTGCAGTTGGCACCGCATTACCAGTTGCTGTATTAGTTTGACATGTTTTAGTTTTCACATTATTAGTTACTTGTTGGATACTAACTGCGTGGAAATAAGCATCAGAATGAGGCTGAACATCAACGGCAGTAATACCTGCATAACCCATGATTGTTGAACCTGAACCAGGCTCCATGTGAACTCCCGTTCCTTCATTACCAATGGTAAATGTGTGATTAGCACCAAATTGATGCCCTAATTCGTGAGCCACATAATCAATATCGAAGTTGTCTCCTGAAGGAATACCATCGTTTGGAGAAGTAAATCCACTTCCCTTTTGTCCGTTTACACAAACACAACCGATACATCCAGCATTTCCTCCACCTCCAGAAGCTCCAAATAAGTGACCAACATCATAGTTAGCTTCACCAATTACAGAAGTTAAAGTAGATTGTAACTCACCATTCCAAGCTCCACCTGCGCCAGTAGCTGCAGCTGAATAAGGATCAGTTGATGCACTTGTATAAATTACCGCATCTGTATTAGCAATTAACACCATACGAACAGCAAAATCTTTTTCAAAAACACCATTTACACGAGTCATTGAGTTGTTAATTGCTGCTAATGCTAATGCTTTTGTTCCACCAAAATAAGCGGTATATTCACCTGTAACCGACATTGCTAAACGGAACGTACGCAAAGTAGAATCATCGGCATTTGGACGTAAAGCTGAAGGATCAACCACTTGGTTGTTGATGTGATCTACAACACCACATTCAAACTTAGTGAAAGCCGCTTTCTTGTCCGACTTTTTATATACTGTATAAGTAGTTAAATCTTGTGAAATAGGTTCAATAAACTCGGCTGGTTTATCAGCACTCAATGTCATTGATTTGAACCCTAAAGGAGAAACAGAAAAATACACTGTAGAAGTTGGATTATCAACACCGATTCCAATGTACGATTTAATCTCAGGATAACGAGCAGCTAAAGCTGGATCCATAATTGAATTTTCATACACACTGAATCGCTCTGAACTTCCATCAGCAGTCGGCAAAGAAATCACCACCATCGAGGGCTTTGTTGCACTTCGTAATGGCGAATTTGACAAAGTTGTTTTTAACCCATTAAGGTCTAGATCTAAAAGATTTTTTTGAGGAAGTTGCGCTCTGCTCTCAAGCTCAATAAAGTTTGATTTGGCTGATTTCTCCCAAAAAGAATCTTTTTGTTGCGCAAAAGAAAAACTCGTTATCGCTAATAACGCAACAGAAAGTAATTTGTACTTCATAATAATAAGGTATTGGTTAAAAATAGAATATCGAAATTATAGAAGTTTGACTATTGTTTTTTTAACGATTTAAAAAAGATATTAACAAATCGATGAAATGCACGCTTATTTATTGGCACATTATTATATTTTGATGAAAATTCATACGAAATCAATATTTAATACAATAATCATTCAACAAAAACTAAAAAAAACTATTTTTATAAAAAAAATGACTGCATGCATCTTAGTTATTGGGAGATAAAAAATTGGTTTTCAAAAGTTGATTATACCATCGTAGGAAGCGGAATTGTAGGGCTGCACTGTGCTTTACACCTACGCGAACGCTTTCCTGAGAGCAAAATTTTAGTATTAGAAAAAGGAATTTTACCTCAAGGTGCAAGTACAAAAAATGCTGGTTTTGCCTGTTTTGGAAGTTTATCCGAAATTATAGATGATTTAAAATCACATTCGGAAGAAGAAGTAATCCAACTGGTCCAAAAACGCTGGAATGGTCTGCAATTACTGAGAAAAAATCTTGGAGATAATACGATTGATTTTAAACCTTATGGAGGTTATGAACTCTTTTTAAACGAAGAGGAAAACACTTACAGTGAATGCTTACAAAAACTTCCATTTATTAATGAACTTTTAAAACCTTTGTTCAAAAATGATGTTTTTTCGAAAGAATTTGACCGCTTCGAATTTGGAAATTGTAAGGAGTATTCCATTTTCAATCCCTATGAAGCCCAAATTGATACAGGAAACATGATGCAAGTGCTTTTGAAAAAGGCAGTTTCGGAAAATATTTTAATTTTGAATCAAGCTGAAGTGAATTCATACACCGAAAAAAACGATGCAGTTGAAGTACTTATCAATGATTATTCCTTTTCAACCAAAAAACTGCTATTCACTACCAATGGCTTTGCATCTGAATTAACAAATAACGCCGTAAAACCTGCAAGAGCACAAGTTTTGATAACAAAACCTATTCCTAACCTAGACATCAGAGGAACATTTCATTTGGATAAAGGGTTTTATTATTTCAGAAACATCGATGACCGAATTTTACTTGGCGGAGGAAGAAATTTGGATTTTGAAGGAGAAACCACAACCGATTTAAATCAAACGGAAAAAATTCAAAACAGATTGGAAGAGTTATTAAAAAATGTAATTTTACCCCATCAAGAATTTGAAATTGAACATCGTTGGAGCGGAATTATGGGAATTGGATCAAGTAAAACACCTATAGTGAATCAGCTTTCAAACCAAGTATATTGTGGTGTTCGATTAGGCGGGATGGGTGTAGCGATTGGAAGTATAGTAGGAAAAGAATTAGCAGAATTAGTATAACTTATGATAAAAAAGATTTTTAATTGGATAAAAAAAGCCATGCTTTGGTTTTTCGGAATTTCTATTTTTTTGGTAATTCTATTTAAATGGGTTCCGGTTCCATTTACTCCTTTAATGTTAACCCGAGTAGTTCAAAGTAAAATGGATGGAAAAGACGCCATTTTTAGCCATGATTGGGAATCACTGGAAAACATATCGCCCAATTTACAAAAAGCGGTAATTGCTAGTGAAGACGGAAATTTTCTAAAACATAAAGGTTTTGATTTTGACGCGATGAAAAAAGCCTTTGAAAACAACAATAAAGGCCGAAGACTTAAAGGCGGAAGTACCATTTCGCAACAAACCGCTAAAAATGTATTTCTTTGGCACGGTAGAAGTTATATTAGAAAAGGATTAGAAGCCTATTTTACAGTTTTAATCGAATTGTTTTGGGGCAAAGAACGTATCATGGAAGTCTACCTCAACAGTATTGAAATGGGTAATGGAGTATATGGCGCACAAGCCGCAACACAACATTGGTATCAAAAAAACGCCAATAGTTTGAGTCCGAGAGAAGCTGCTGGAATTGCTGCCATTTTACCCAATCCAAGAAAATTTAAGGCATCCAATTCAAGTTCATACATTAATAAAAGAAAAGGTAAAATCATGCGTGTGATGCGCCAAACTGGAACTATAGAATATTAAAAAAAGCCCCGAAATTGGGGCTTTTTTTATGCAAATAACGGACGAAACTGTGGCCAATGTTTGTAAATCAATATTCCATTTAAGGTTGCAACTACTACTGCTCCTATTATTCCTGAAACATCCAAAAACAAATGAAATAATAAAATGTTTAATGAAATGGGCACTAATGCAATTAAAGCAAATGCAACCCACTTTTTTAATAACAACAAAATTCCAATTCCGATTTCAATCAGACCTACCGTTTTTAAAACATAACCTGTTGCTCCTAAAGAAGCCATAAAGTCACCGGCTTTTTGAGGCAACTCTGGAAGCGGAATAAATGGCGTTGATAACAATTTGTTCAGACCAAAAGCAAGGAGAACAATACCTAGAAGTATTCTAATAATTTTTGTAAATTGTGAATTCATAAAAATATTGATTTATTGGTTAGCGATATAGTAAAAATAATATTAAAAAAGTATATGTTTTATAATTTACGCTTATTTTTTTTAAACATTCACCATTTAATAAAGTCAAAATATTGGCTCATGTAACATTTTTAATGAGATACTAACTAATTATATAAAACAATAATCAAATGAAAGCACACGAAATAGATTACCATATTTATGGTGAAGAAATGCAATACGTAGAAATCGAACTCGACCCACAAGAAATTGTCGTGGCCGAATCGGGAAGTTTTATGATGATGGACAACGGAATCAAAATGGAGACGATTTTTGGTGATGGTTCTCAGCAACAATCCGGACTTTTTGACAAAATTTTATCTGCTGGAAAAAGAGTTCTTACTGGAGAAAGTTTGTTCATGACTGCTTTTTTAAATCAGAATAATTTTAAAAGTAAAGTATCTTTTGCTTCTCCATATCCAGGAAAAATTATCGCTATTGATTTGAATCAGTTTGGAGGAAAATTCATCTGTCAGAAAGATTCATTTCTATGCGCTGCCAAAGGCGTTTCGGTTGGAATTGAATTCTCCAAAAAACTAGGTCGCGGATTATTTGGCGGTGAAGGATTTATCATGCAAAAAATTGAAGGCGACGGAATGGCGTTTGTGCATTCGGGTGGAACTTTGGCTAAAAAAGTGTTGGCACCTAATCAAGTCATTAAAGTCGATACTGGTTGTATCATTGGTTTTACCAAAGATGTTGATTACGACATCGAATTCATCGGCGGAATTAAGAACACTATTTTTGGTGGCGAAGGAATGTTTTACGCTACACTGCGCGGACCAGGAACAGTATACATTCAATCGTTACCTTTTAGCCGATTGGCCGATAGAGTAATCGCTTCTGCGCCAAAAGTTGGAGGAAGCGGAAAAGAGGAAGGAAGCTTACTCGGTGGAATCGGAAGATTACTCGACGGCGACAATAAATTCTAAAACAAAAACGGCTGATTTCTCAGCCGTTTTTTATTATTTTAATTCCTTAATTCCCATACTGTAGAGAATGAATGCTTCCACATCAGCGCTTTCTTGAATTCTTGAATTCAGCGACTTTCCTGCGCCGTGACCCGCATTTACATCAATTCGTATTAACGTAGGATTATCTCCTGTTTGCTTTGCTTGCAATTCGGCCGCAAATTTAAAACTGTGTGCTGGCACTACTCTATCGTCGTGGTCACCTGTTGTAACCATAGTTGCCGGATATTGAACCCCACTTTTCACATTATGAACGGGTGAATATCCTTTCAAATAATTAAACATTTCTTTCGAATCTTCGGCCGTTCCGTAATCATAAGCCCAACCTGCGCCTGCAGTAAACGTATGGTAACGCAACATATCTAACACACCAACTGCTGGAATTGCGACTTTCATTAAATCAGGTCGTTGCGTCATTACTGCTCCAACCAACAATCCTCCGTTAGAACCACCTTCGATTGCTAAATAGCTACTTGAAGTATATTTTTCAGCAATTAGATATTCTGCCGCTGCGATGAAATCATCAAACACATTTTGCTTTTGCATTTTGGTTCCCGCATCGTGCCATTTTTTACCATATTCACCACCACCGCGCAAATTGGCCACTGCATAAATTCCGTTATTTTCCATCCAAACGGCATTGGCCACACTAAAGGAAGGCGTCAAACTGATATTAAATCCGCCGTAGCCGTATAAAATCGTAGGATTCGTTCCGTCTAATTTCAATCCTTTTTTGTGGGTAATAATCATCGGGATTTTAGTTCCATCTTTCGAAGTATAAAACACTTGTTTGGATTCGTACAAATCCGAATTAAAATCGACATTAGGTTTTTTGTACAAATTAGAAACTCCCGTTTTAGCATCATACGAATAGGTCGCGCCTGGCGAAATGTAGTTGGTAAACGAATAATAAAGTGTTTTTTCAGTCTTTTTACCACCAAATCCGCCCACCGTTCCAATTCCGGGTAAATTAATATCACGCACTAAATTTCCTTTCATATCGTACTGCTTGATGTACGAAAGCGCGTCCTTCATGTAATTGGCAAAAATATAACCCGAACCTGAAGAAGCGTTCAATACATTATCAGTTTGCGGAATAAAATCCTTCCAACTTCTCATATCGGGTTTGGAAAGATCAAAAGTAACTACTTTGTTATTGGGCGCTCTAAAATTAGTCTCTACATAAAAAAGCGTTCCTTCGTTATCAATAACATTGTGATTATTATCAAAATTATTTATCAAATTCACAATCGGATTGCTTGATTTAGACAAATCTTTATAGTACAATTCGTTTCCTGTAGTTGAATTAGCAGCGGAAATGACCAAATATTTTTCATCTTCGGTAACATAACCACCCACGTATCTTCTTTTGTCTTTTAATCCAAAAACAACTTTATCGTCTTTTTGCGAAGTTCCTAATTTGTGAAAATACAATTTGTGTTGGTCAGTTTTAGCAGACAATTCACTTCCTAGAGGTTTGTCGTAGCTTGAATAATAAAAACCTTCATTTTTGTACCATGAAACACCACTAAACTTTACATCAACAATAGTATCACCAATAATTTCTTTAGTTTCGGCTTTCATGACAATTACTTTTCGCCAATCGCTTCCACCTTCTGAGATAGAGTATGCTACTAACGAACCATCTTTAGAAAAATTTACTCCACCAAGCGAAGTACTTCCGTCTTTAGAAAACGTATTCGGATCTAAAAACACTTCTTCTTTACCCCAAGTATCTTTTCGGTACAAAACCGATTGATTTTGCAATCCATTATTTTTATAATAATAAGTAAATTTTCCTTCAACAAATGGCGCGCTAATTTTCTCGTAATTCCACAATTTTTCGATGCGCTCTTTGATGGCATTTCGGTACGGAATTTTCTCGAGGTAACTGTAGGTCACTTCGTTTTGTTTCTTTACCCAATCAGCAGTTTCCGGAGAGCGATCATCTTCCAACCATCGGTATGGATCTTCTACTTTAGTATCAAAATAAGTGTCAACTTGATTGCCTTTTTGTGTTGGAGGATACGTTATTTTCGTCACTTTAGAATTGTTAGTTTGCGCTATCCCCATTAATGAAAATAGGATTGTTAGCGATGTAATGGTATTTTTCATGTTCAGTTGTTTTAACAAATATACAAAAGTGACTTCTAAATAATTGTTAAAAAAAGCCCTCTCAAATGGAGAAGGCTTTTTGATTTTTAGTTTACAACTACTGGAAAACTGACCTCAGCATCAGTAGCTCCACCCGCATTAGTAATATCTCCTGAAGCCACTCCAGCAGCAGACTTATTCGGCAAATGTCTCAAAGTAACCGTTAGATTTCCGCTGGCTGCATTCCCCGATATGTAAGAAAAGGCAACTCCAATGGGTTTCCCATTCGCATCAGTATCACTGTAAGTAAACGTTCCTAAAGCTGCATTCGCTTGATAAAATACTTGGTGATCAGCACCTTCTTCTTCTACTTCTTCAGTAATGTTTCCTGCCGGAGTTTCCAATTCGTTTAAAAATTCAACTGCGCCCGTGTAAGTCGTATTGGCAATCAAATTTCCGCTCACGGTAACGGTCGGTGCGTTAGGTCCATCACCATCTAAATCTCTAGAAGTCATTGTCACCACTTGTCCTCCACCTGTTAAAGTTACTCTTACGGTTGTGATCACTTCTTCTTCGTTTACCGGAGCTGGATTGTCGTCGTTGCTGCAAGAAGTAAAAGTTACTGTTATTATTAAAGCTAATGCTACTAATTTTAAATTCTTCATAATGTTCTTTTTTAATAATTAAATTTTAATTGTAATTGAATATTTCTACCCATTTCATCCACAAAAAAGCGTTGACGATTGAGGTAATCTCTATAATTGGTATTGAAACTGTTTTGCACAGAAACTGCAATTGTAGTAAATGTATTTTTAAAAGTTTTGAATTTGATATCGGAATAGAAATGCAGCAAATGATATTGTTTTGGAGGCGAACTTACATCTACTGTAACCGAGGACAATTCGCCGTTTACTAGAATATCGGTTTCAAAGTTATAGTCTGGAAATTGATTTTGACGGAAAACCCATTCGCTTTTCAACTCAACATTTAAGTTCAGCCATTCTTTTTTTGAAAAACGCAGGCTATTATTGATGTTGAGCGGCGGCATGTCGATTAGTTTTTCATCATCCGAACGGTTTTCTCCATTTACATAAGCTAATGAAAACAGATGTTTCAAGTTAGAAGTTACCTCCCAATTGGTTTCTACATCAATTCCTGTGAGGAGCGCATTGGTTTGTTGGTATTCCCAAACGGGAAAAGCACCACGAATGGTTGTCTCAAATCCGATCGGTTTTAGGTACATAAAATTGGAAATGGCGTTCAAATACGGATTTACGCTCACCGAAAAACGATTCCATTTTTTTTGAATGGTCGTCGATAATTTAGCCGATTTTTCTTTATCAAGTCGCAAATCACCCAATTCTATCATTCCGGTAGAATGGTGTAAACCATCGCTGAATAATTCAGAAGGATTTGGGTTTCTAACAGCATAACTCGCATTGAAAAACCAATCTACATCGTGTTCAAATGAAGCATGAAATCCCGAACTGGCCGAAAGATTGTGAAACGTATATTCTGGTTGTGTTAGCCATTGATTTCCGCTTTCCTCTATAATAAAATGATTAAACTCCGGACTGTATTCTCGTTCATCCCAACGTGATTTTAAGTAGTATTTAGTTGCTTTTGTGTGCGAGAAATCATACCGTAATCCGCTTTCTAGTGAAAAAATATCCGAGAAAGCATGAGTTGCTATTCCGTAAACTCCAGCGTCAAATTTGTCGTAAGATGGAATCAAAGGACGAATTCCAGTAGCTGGATCAGCAAAATTGTTTTGATACAAACCTACTGCGCCTGTTTTCAACACCCAATCGTGTTGCTCTTTTTTAAAATCTGCATTGAAAGTGTGGGTTATCAAAGTTAAATCCAGAGCTGGTTTATCATTTTGACTTCCTCTTCTCACATCGTACTCATACCGTTGGTTGTATTGAAAAGCATATTGCATACTCAAAACAGACTCATCATTAAAAGTTCGGTTGAAATTCAACTTACCCAAATGATGTTGGACTTCTTGCTTCGGATTTTGAATGGAATAGGTAAAATCATTCACTACATAAGGAACTTGATTTTGAATCGCATTGTACAAATCCGTTGCGTTTCCAATGTGCGATGCGCTTAAAATCCCGATAGTTGTGTTGTAGTAACTGTAAAATGCCGTGACATCGTACTTTTTGCCAATAAATTTCACATCGCCCGAAAAATTAGCTTCTCGATTGCCTGAATTAGACAAAATGTAATTAGGTGTTTCGCGATCGCCCATGTATTTGAAACTTCCTTGAAGATTCCACGACCAGTCGCAAAAATTACCTTTATGGATGCTTGTATTAATGGTTCCTCCTCTTCCATTCGAAGCCATAGTGACTAATGTTTTTCCAAAAAGTGTGTCCTTTTTTACTGATGTAGGTTCAATTAACACCAATCCACCAATGGCATCACCGCCAAATTGCAATCCGGAAGCACCTTTAATTACGGTAATCTTTCCAGCCGAATTAATATCAAAATTTGGCGAATGTTCGGTTCCCCATTGTTGGTCTTCCAACCGAACATTGTTGTTAATGATAGGAACTCGATTACTGTGCAACCCATTAATAACAGGCTTTACAATAGTGCTTCCGGTTTTCAAAAGGGAAACTCCCGTAACATTTTTTAGCGCATCACCCAAAGTTTGATTACTACTGCGTTCAATGAATTCGGTTTTTACTTTTTGTTCAACTACCGTTTGATTGTAAGTGCTGGTATTATGTTTGACGTTTACTTCATTCAGTAATTCGGACTTCTTTTTCAATTTGAAATCCAATTTTCTATCAGAAGAAACAGCAACAATGGTATCAACAGATTGATAACCCACAAAAGAAACATACATTTTTATGTTCCCATTAGGCACATTTTTTACACTGTAATTACCAAACGAATCGGAAGTAGAAGTTTTAGTTCCGATGTGAACATGGCTTCCCAATAAAGGGTTATTCTGTTCATCAACAACAGTCCCACTTACTGTATTTTGAGCGTGAAATACTCCAAAACACAGCAAGAAGACAGCGATAACTATCTTTTGCATTTTCTTAGTTTAATTAACAACACGCCAATTTGTAGATCAAATTGGATTTAATTTTGCTGAAATTTAAACTACTGGTGGACCACGAAGGGAAAAAAGTGATCCTTTAAAAAAAAGTGTGATTTCATTTGAATAAAAAACCGAATTTTTGATGTAAAAATCGGGTGAACGAAATTCAAATGAAAAAGTAGGTAGTGTAGTAGAATTTATAAATGCAAATTCACAAACAAAACAATGGTCGTTTTGGTGACTGTGGGTAAGTTCGGCTTTGTTATTACCATGTTCGTGATGGCATTTTTCTTTAGAAAATTCTTCTTCAAGATGGTGAAAAGAGTGCAGCGACTGAATTAACATTGCAGTTAAGACAGCCCAAGCAAAAAGTAAACTAATGAATACGTATTTTCTTTTCATTGGCACAAATGTAACCATCTGAACATAAAAAATCGTTTGAATTAACAATTTTTTGAAGGTTGTTTTTTGATTTTAATTATAAGTGAAAATTTGTTGGCACTTGTTAAGACGGACTGCAAGTCCGTCTCTTCTTTAATTTATTTACCAGATAAGGCAGATAAGAAAAATATAAGAATGATATGCTTTTGAACCTTACATGAACTTATATGTCTTATATGGTTTGCAGAAAAACTGGTTTCAATAATGTTATACCAAACCATTTGCCACCAAATATTCGGCAATTTGAATGGTATTGGTCGCTGCTCCTTTACGCAAGTTATCAGCCACAATCCACATGTTTAATGAGTTGGGTTGACTTTCGTCACGACGAATGCGACCTACAAAAACATCGTCTTTGCCTTGTGCAAATAACGGCATTGGATAGGTATAAGTATCGGTATTATCTTGCACGACAACGCCAGAAGTATGGTGTAAAATATCACGGATTTCACTCACGTTAAAATCGCATTCGAATTCGATGTTTACGGCTTCACTGTGTCCGCCCACAACTGGAATTCTGATAGCCGTTGCAGTAACAGCAATCGTCTTATCTCCGATGATCTTTTGAGTTTCGCGCACCAATTTCATTTCTTCTTTGGTGTACCCGTTTTCTTCAAAACTGTCGCATTGCGGAATCGCATTACGGTGAATTTGGTATTTGTACGCCATTTCACCTTGAACTCCGGCGTATTCGTTTTCCAATTGTTGTACCGCTTTTACTCCGGTTCCAGTGATGGATTGGTACGTAGAAACGATGACTCTTTTGATTTTGTATTTATGATGTAATGGCGCTAAAACCATAACCATTTGTATAGTAGAACAATTTGGATTAGCGATGATTTTATCGTCTTTGGTCAATTCGGATGCGTTGATTTCGGGAACGATTAATTTTTTGGTTGGATCCATTCTCCATGCCGATGAATTATCGATAACCGTAGTTCCGACTTCGGCAAATTTAGGTGCCCAAGCCAAGGAAGTTTCTCCACCAGCTGAAAACAAAGCAATATCGGGACGCATTTCTACTGCGGTTTGCAAACCTACAACAGTGTAATGGTTTCCTTTCCATTCGATTTGTTTACCAACCGATTTCTCAGAAGCAACTGGAATCAATTCGGTTACAGGAAAATTTCGTTCGGCTAAAACTTGAAGCATCACTTCGCCAACCATTCCGGTTGCGCCAACAACAGCAACTCTCATATACGTATATTTAAATTTAGGAAGTACAAAAGTAGAGAGAAAATCGTTTGAAAAATAAAAATTTTCACTATTCAACTTAGAATTTTGAATAGTGAAGTTCTGGCACCGAAATTGGTATTAGAATTACTGTTTCATAGCCCAGATAGCAGCGAAAAGCCCACAAGACTAAAAAGTAGTTTTTGTTGACTTACAAGAGCGACCAACAGAAGCTTTTGGAAGGCTTATAAAAACTCTTTTTGGGCTGAGGACCTGAAACGGATAGCTGGATTAGCTACTAGAAATTTTGAATAATCAACTTGGAATGTTGAATGTTGAAGTTTTTTAAAAAAGAAAAACCACCCGAATCAACGAGTGGTTTAGTTAGAATATGTATGTAGCGGATTGTTATTTTTTTAACAAATCTCTGATTTGTGTAAGCAATTCTTCTTGAGTTGGTCCGGCTGGTGCTGCTGGTGCTGCTTCTTCTTTTTTCTTCATGCTGTTGATTCCTTTTACCATAAGAAAAATAACAAAGGCAATTACAAGAAAACTAATTACAGCAGCTAGAAACTTACCGTATAAAATTCCACCGTCGGTTTTTAATCCAGCAAGATCTTCAACTTGCGCCGCTTTTAAAGCAGGATTTAATAATGCAGGTGTAATCACATCGGTTACTAATGAATTAACAATAGCACCAAATGCTGCACCAATTATTACTCCGACAGCTAGATCCATTGCATTTCCTTTAGCAATAAAGTCTTTAAATTCTGAAATCATCCCCATAGTTTTTAAGTTTTTAAGGTTATTTATTTGTTTTGTAAATCAAAGATAAATAAAATTTTAACATATTATTTAGGATTTTCTGTAATTTTAGCTACTCTCTATAAAAAATTCGCTTCACTCGTTGTGAAATACTGGTCATAATCTCATACGGAATCGTACCTAATTGTTTGGCAATGAATTGAACGGAAGGATCTTTTCCGAAGATGATGACTTCGTTGCCTTCTTTGCAATCAATATCGGTGACATCCACCATGAGCATGTCCATGCAAACGCTTCCTACAATGGGTGCTTTTTTGTTTTTTATCGTGACATAACCTACACCATTACCTAGATGACGTGAAATACCATCGGCGTAACCAATAGGAATGGTGGCAATTTTAGTGGTTTTGGTCGCCATAAAACGTCGGCTGTAGCCTACACTTTCGCCTTCATGAATGGTTCTGACTTGTGAAATAATCGATTTTAATGTACCTACATTTTCCAAGTATTTTTGTTCGTCTTCATCGTTGGCCACGCCATACAAACCGATTCCTAATCGTACCATATCGTATTGCGCTTGTGGAAAATTAGCAATTCCCGACGAGTTTAAAATATGCCGAATGGGTTTGATGTTCAACTCCGACATCAATCGCGACGACAGCTTGTCAAACAATTTGATTTGCGACAAAGTAAAATCAATGTGTTTCATATCGTCGCTGGCAGCCAAATGCGAGAGAATGCTTTTGACTTGAACTGTTTTGTTGTCTTTGAGTTTGTGAATCAACTCTTCAATGTGTTCTTCTTCAAAACCCAAACGGTGCATTCCTGTATCTAATTTGATGTGAATGGGAAAATTTTTCAGTTTTTTTTGTTCGGCCAATTTTAAGAACGCCGTCAACCCTTTGATGGAGTAGATTTCAGGTTCCAAATGATACTGAATAATCGCAGAAAAACTGGTGCTTTCTGGATTCAAAACCATAATTGGCAAATCAATTCCAGCGTTTTTTAAAGCAATTCCTTCATCGGCGAAAGCCACACCCAAGTAATCCACTTTGTGGTGCGAAAGCAATTTGGCAATTTCGTAACCACCATTTCCGTAGCCAAACGCTTTGACCATAACCATCATTTTAGTCGCTGGTTTTACTCGAGATTTATAATAATTCAGATTATGACTGATGGCATTCAAGTTGATTTCTAGAACGGTTTCGTGGGTTTTTTCTTCTAACAAAGAAACGATTTCTTCAAAATGAAAATGACGTGCACCTTTAATCAGAATGGTTTCGTTTTCAAATGGAATACTGTCTATTTCGTTGACAAATTTTTCGGTAGATGGAAAAGCCAAACAATTGGGAAACTTATTTTTAAAACTCGAAATCGTCTCACCAATAGCAATGACGCGATTGATTTTATTAGAAATGATGAGCTGAGACACTTTTGAATACAATTCTTCGGTAATCAATCCGCTTTGAAAAATATCCGAGAGAATTAGCGTCTTCTTTTTGTATTGTTTCTGACTTTCAAGAAAATCCAATGCGATTTTTAACGATTGAAAATCGGAACTGTAACTATCATCAATGAGTGTTGTATTGTTGATTCCGTTTTTGACTTTCAAACGCATTTCTACTGGGTACAACAACGCCATTCGATCTTGAATAGTGTTTTGTTCGTAACCCAAATAGAGCATGACCATCAAACAGTGAATCGCGTTTTCTATCGACGCTTGGTCTTGAAATGGAATACCAATTTTAAAGCACAATTTATCGTACGTGATTTTCAATTCGGTACGATCCGAACTTTCTTTAGCAATGATGAATACATTGGCTTTCCCGTCATCGGAACTCCACGTAAACGTTTTGATCTTCGGATTTAAAAAAGCTTCTATCGTGCGATTTTTATTCAAAATCAACACTTCCACCGAAGAAAAAAGCTTTAATTTTTCTTTGATTTTTTCACCAGCATCGTGAAAACCTTCATCGTGAGCCGAGCCAATATTGGACAAGATTCCGATAGTTGGTTGAATGATTTTTTGGAGGTTTTCCATTTCATTCACCGTTGAAATTCCGGCTTCAAAAATTCCGAGGTTGTGTTTTTCATTAATGCCTAAAACCGAAAGCGGAACACCTACTTGCGAATTGTAACTTTTGGGCGAACGGATGATATTGTAATCGGGACTCAGCAAAAAGTTCAACCATTCTTTGATGATGGTTTTTCCGTTACTTCCAGTGATTCCGATGATGGGAAAATCAAAATTACTGCGGTACGAAGCGGCAAATGTTTGTAATGCTTCAACCGTATTTTCAACGATTAAAAAATTAGCTTTACCTTCTAAATTTTCGGGAATGTGATGCACCACAAAATTGAAAACTCCATTTTCTAATAGTTGATTGATGTACTGATGACCATCGTGATTCGGTCCTACTATGGCGAAAAACAAGGTGCTATCACTGTTTTGCAAGGATCGACTATCAATCGAAATTGTGTCAATAATGGCGATATCATTGGCTCCGTTGAACTGAGCTTTGATGATGGGAATAATATTTCGGATGGATACAGTCACAATCGACTATTTTTGGTTGTCTTCGGAGACGTTTTCAGGATCGTTTACAATCATATTTTCGCGCATGGCTTTGAAATAAGCCGCACGACTTAAGGGTTCGTATTCTTCGGTTTCACCTAACAAAACTAGGTTATCGCTGTCGGCTTTTCTGAAACTATAATGCGCTAAATTTCCGGTTCGGGTACATACAGCGTGCACTTTGGTCACGTATTCGGCAGTTGCCATGAGCGCTGGCATCGGGCCAAACGGATTTCCTTTAAAATCCATATCCAAACCTGCAACAATAACTCGGATTCCGGTATTGGCTAAATCGTTACAAATTTTTACAATTTCATCGTCAAAAAACTGGGCTTCATCAATACCAACCACATCGCAACCTTGCGCCAAAATAGCAATGTTGGCTGCTGCTGGAACAGGAGTAGAACGGATTTCATTTTTGTTGTGAGAAACCACCATTTCTTCGTCGTAACGGGTATCAATAGCCGGTTTAAAAATCTCTACTTTTTGCTTGGCAAATTGCGCTCTTTTGAGTCTTCGGATGAGTTCTTCGGTCTTTCCAGAGAACATCGAACCACAGATGACTTCAATCCAACCAAACTGTTCTTTATGATTTACTGTATTTTCAAGAAACATTTTGTACTTTTCACGTATTAATTTGAATACTTTTTATTACTTTGTAACGCAAACAAAAATATTAAATTTACTCAAGCAACTCATCATAATTCTTTAAACTTATGAAAAAAAGATTGGAAGCCGAATTACTTAGCATTGCCCACCGAATTTTGAAATTGAAAAACAAATCGGAAGTCGATCAATTGTATCATGAAACTCAAAAATTATACGAAGCGTTGACCATTTTAAAATTTTATGGCGATAATTATGAGCAGGTTAAGTCGGAAATTACTGTAGACGATTTGGAGGAAAAACTAAGCGCTTCATTGGAAGAAAAAAACCCTGAAACTCCAATTGCAGTTGTTGAACCAATAGTTGTAGAAGAACCAAAAGAAGAAATTGTTGCTGAAACTAAGGAGGAAGAAGTAATCGAAACGGAAATTGAAGCTGAAGTTGAAACCGTAGAAGAACCAATCATAGTTGGTGAAATTACTTTGGAAGAAGAGGAAATTGAGGAAGAAGAAAATACACCAGCGGTTGAAGCTTCTGAAGAAGTTGAAGAAGAAGCGGTAGCCGAATCAAAAGACGAAATGGATTTTGGCGCTATCTTCGAATTGGCTGCTGAAAGTCCGAATGAAATTGAAGACGAAAAAGTGCATGTAGAAGAAGTAAAAGCCGAAACCAAGCAAATTTCGTTTGAAGATTTGTTAGGCGAAAATTACACTGAACCTGTTTTTGTAAAACCCAACGACGTAACCAAACCGGTTGCAAAAAAAGAAAAAACGGAAGAAAAAAGCGAAGTGATAGTCGATCGCGAAGAAGGAAAATCACTTTCGTTGAACGATAAATTATCCAAAACCATCAACATTGGTTTGAACGACCGAATTGGTTTTGTGAAATTCCTTTTTGGCGATTCTACCGAAGATTACAACCGTGTTTTATCGCAATTGAATACGTTCAGCTCGTTTGAAGAAGCCAAGGATTTCATCGAAGAAATCATCAAACCTGATTACAACAATTGGGAAGGCGTTGACGATTATGCCGAGCGTTTCATCGAATTGGTAGAGAAAAAGTTTTTGTAGTACATGTCCAAACTTTATATAGTTCCTACGCCTATTGGCAATCTTGACGACATGACTTTTAGAGCCATTACGGTTCTAAAGGAAGCCGATTTAATTTTGGCCGAAGACACACGCACCAGCGGCAAATTGTTGAAGCATTTTGACATTTCGACGCACATGCACAGTCACCACATGCACAACGAGCACAAAACGGTTGAAAACATCATTGCGCGTTTGAAAAGTGGCGAAACGATTGCTTTAATTTCGGATGCGGGAACGCCAGCCATTTCCGATCCCGGATTTTTACTCACGCGTGCTTGCGTAGAAAACAATATTGAAGTGGATTGTTTGCCAGGCGCAACGGCTTTTGTTCCAGCATTGGTGAACAGTGGCTTGCCCAACGACCGATTTGTATTTGAAGGTTTTTTACCTGAAAAAAAAGGAAGACAGACGCGTTACTTAGCGTTGGCAGAAGAAACTCGCACAATTATTTTTTACGTTTCACCACACAAATTAGTCAAAACATTGGCCGAGTTTGTACAGTATTTTGGAGCGGAACGACCCGTTTCGATTTCGAGAGAATTGAGTAAATTACACGAAGAAACCATTCGCGGAAGCGCTGAAGAAGTACTCAAACATTTTGAAACCAAAGCGCCAAAAGGTGAGATTGTGGCGGTTGTTGGTGGGAAAAAATAGAGTTCAAAGTTCAGAGTTCAGAGTTCAGAGTTCAGAGTTCAGAGTTCAGAGTTCAGAGTTCAGAGTTCAGAGTTCAGAGTTCAGAGTTCAGAGTTCAGAGT
>NZ_DATGWY010000023.1:0-49812 GCF_035299245.1 Flavobacterium sp.
CGGCTCCAACAGCTACAGATAACTGTGCTGGAACAATTACTGCAACTACTAACGATCCTTTAACTTACAATACACAAGGAACTTACACCGTAACTTGGTCTTACAATGATGGTAACGGAAATACCTCAACGCAACAACAAACAGTAATTGTTACGAGTGGTGGAGCTGTGGTAACTTATTATGCTGACGCAGATGGCGACGGTTTTGGTTCTGTAAACAACACTATACAATCGTGCGATCAACCAATTGGTTATGTTCCAAATAATTTAGATTGTGATGATAACTTATTAACTTATGCTGACAACGACGGTGATGGATTCGGTTCTACAACTCTTGTAGCTTGTGGTGTAACGAATTCTAACGATTGTGATGATAATCAATTGCAATATGCTGATAACGACGGAGACGGATTTGGTTCTACAACTCTTGTTGCTTGTGGTGTAACGAATTCTAATGATTGTGATGATAATCAATTGCAATATGCTGACATCGATGGCGACGGTTTCGGATCTACAACTCTTGTAGCTTGTGGTGTAACTAATTCTAACGATTGTGATGATAATCAATTGCAATACGCAGATAACGATAATGACGGATTCGGTTCTACAACTCTTGTCGCTTGTGGTGTAACGAATTCTAACGACTGTGATGATAATCAATTACAATATGCTGACAACGACGGCGACGGATTTGGTTCTACAACTCAAGTTGCTTGTGGTGTAACGAATTCTAACGATTGTGACGATAACTTATTAACTTATGCTGACAACGACGGCGACGGTTTCGGTTCGACTACTCTTGTAGCATGTGGTGTAACGAATTCTATCGATTGTGATGATAATCAATTGCAATATGCGGATAACGACGGAGACGGATTTGGTTCTACAACTCAAGTTGCTTGTGGTGTAACGAATTCTAATGATTGTGATGATAACTTATTAACTTATGTTGACAACGACGGAGACGGATTCGGTTCAACTACTCTTGTAGCTTGTGGTGTAACGAATTCTAACGATTGTGATGATAATTTACTAACTTATGCTGACAACGATAACGACGGATTCGGTTCTACAACTTTAGTTGCTTGTGGTGTAACCAATTCTAATGATTGTAATGACAACGACTCTAATCAAAATGCATTAACAACCTATTATCAAGATGCTGATGGTGATACTTTTGGTAATCCTGCTGTTTCAACGCAAGCATGTTCTCAACCTGAAGGTTATGTAACCAATAATACCGATTGTAATGATAATAATCCTAATTCAAACGAATTCAACACCTATTATCAAGATGCTGATGGCGACGGTTTTGGTAATGCAAATGTTATGACGCAAGCTTGTACTCAACCAGAAGGATATGTAACCAACAGTACTGATTGCAACGATGCCCTTCTAACGTATCAAGATAATGATAATGATGGTTTTGGATCAAATGTATTAGCTCCATGCGGGTCAATAAATAATAGCGACTGTAATGATGCCAATGCTATGGTTTATCCTTTGGTATTGTCAACTATCGATCAAAACATCTACACTAATTTAGTTTCTGGTGCTCAAACTTACCGATTCAGAATCACTGATACAACAACTGGACAAGTTCAAACTATAGACAAAACGTTGAGAGTTTTCAAATTGACTCAATTAACCAATTATGCGTTCAATAAAACTTATAATGTTGAAGTAGCTGTTAGAGTAAACAATGTTTTCGGACCATTCACAAGTGTGGCTTGTAGTGTTGTAACTCCAGTGGTAACAACAAAAATTCAGAGTTCTCAATGCGGAATCACACTCACTAACCTGAATACTGTTTTGTATGCCAATTTAGTTTCTTATGCAACTGGTTACCGATTCAAAATAACTAACACAAATAACTCAAATGATGTTCAAATTCTGGATAGACCAATTAGAGATGTTAGAATGAGTTTATTTAGTAACGTTCAAAACAATACAACTTACATTATTGAAGTAGCGGTTAGAAATACTGACGGAACATACTTACCTTATGGTGAAACTTGTTTGGTAACAACTCCAAGTACAATTGGTAAGTTTATTTCAACTGTTCAAAAAGAGTATGTCGTAACAGTTGCTCCTAACCCATTTGTTGATTCATTCAACATTAAAATAGAAAACACTATGGATGAAAAAGTTTCGATTCAGGTGTATGATTTAATGGGAAGACAAGTTGAAAACGGAACTTTCAACTCGAATGAATTAGAAAAAGTAACATTAGGAAGAGATTATCCTACAGGTGTATACACAGTGATCTTAACTATCGGAAATGAAACTAAAAACCTGAGAATAATTAAACGATAAATTTTAGAGCCCCAAATCTAATTTTTAATGAAAACCATCAAATTAACTTTTGATGGTTTTTTTTATATTTTATTCTATCCTTAACTTTTTTAACAAACAAAACGAAAAATCAGAAAAATTGTACTTCAATAAACTTAAAATCAAATAGTTATTGTTCTACAAAAAATCAATATTTTGTAAGATTTAACTTTTATATTTTTAAATATTAAGTATTTTGTCGATGTAAAATGCATTTAGTCGACTATATGCTTTGTTTATAACTAACTATTATTTAGATTTGTTCAACAAAACCTAATACAATATGAAAAACTTTACTCTAACTATCTGGTTAACTATTTTGTGTACCAGTTTGTCATTTGCAATAAATGACAATTCGAATGAAGTGATTAAAAAGGAAAATGAGGTTAATAAAACCTATCCCAATTATTCACCTAAAAATCCTACACAAAATGCTGTCAATTCCCCCAATTGTTCAGCTCCTGTTCCTAACGTAACTTCATTGCCTGATATTACCGCGCAATGTTCAGTTACACTAACAGCTCCAACTGCAACAAGTGATTGCTACGGACTAATCACAGGAACAACAATCAGTCCTTTGACTTATAACGAACAAGGAACTTTCTATGTACTTTGGTTATACGACGATGGAGATGGAAATCTTTCAACTCAAAGTCAAACCGTTATCATAAGCGATACTTTGGCTCCAGTTCCAAATGTTATGAATTTGCCTGATATTGTAGGACAATGTTTTGCATACCTAACTACTCCTACCGCTACTGACAACTGTTCTGGAACAGTTATGGCAACAACAACTAGCCCATTTTTATATACAACACAAGGAACGTATACCGTAACCTGGAATTACGATGATGGAAACGGAAATACTTTTTCTCAAAATCAAACGGTAATTGTAGATGATACAACTGCGCCTGTTCCAAATCTGGCTAATTTACCAACAATCAACAGACAATGTTCTGCCACTGTGTCAACTCCAACTGCTACTGACTATTGCAATGGAACTATCGTCGGAACAACAACTAATCCACTAACTTATACAACACAAGGAACTTATGTTATTACTTGGACTTATACTGATGCGCAAGGCAATTCTTCAACTCAGCAACAAACTGTAAATATCGATGATACCATTGCTCCAGTAGCTAGTTTATCATCATTACCCACTATTACCGGAGAGTGCTCAGCAACTGTTACAAACGTGCCTACAGCAAACGACAATTGTGTAGGAATCGTAAACGGAACAACGTCTAGCCCATTAACTTATACTACTCCGGGAACTCATACTATCGTTTGGTCTTACAACGACGGTAACGGAAATACTTCAACTCAAAATCAAACAGTTATAATTACCATTGGTGGATCAACAGTGACCTATTATGCTGATGTTGATGGTGATGGTTTTGGTGACGCTACTTCATCAGTACAATCTTGTACACAACCCGAAGGTTATGTAACAGACAATTCGGATTGTGACGATAACCAAATTTTATATGAGGACAATGATAATGATGGATTTGGTTCAACAACAATGGCTGCTTGTGGTGTAACAAATGCTACCGATTGTGATGACACTAACTCAAATTTAAATCAAGCTACCACTTTTTATATTGATGCTGATGGAGATGGTTACGGAAGTGATACCACAACAATCAGCGCTTGTACAGCTCCAAATGGTTTTGTAGCCAACGATGCAGATTGTGACGATACCCAAATTTTATACGAAGATTTAGACGGTGATGGTTTTGGATCTAATGTTACTGCTGGATGTGGAGTAACAAATAATACAGATTGTGATGATAGCAATGCCGAATTATTCGAAGCTATTGCCTATTTCATTGATGAAGATGGTGATGGTTTTGGATCTGAATCAACAATAGTATTTGCTTGTACTCAACCCGAAGGATTTGTTGATAATGATGGTGATTGCGATGACACAGAAATTCAATACGAAGACAACGATCAAGATGGCTATGGATCAACGATACTAGCGGGATGTGGTGTAACGAACAGCGATGATTGTGATGATAATAATATCTTAATTACAACCACAACTTATTATCAAGATACTGATGGTGATGGCTTTGGTAATCCTAGTGTTACTATACAATCGTGCTCTCAACCAGAAGGATATGTTTTGGATGATAGTGATTGTGATGACACTCAAATATTATACACAGACAATGATAATGATGGTTTTGGATCTACAACTCCTGCAGCATGTGGTGCTCCAAACAGTATCGATTGCGATGATGAAAACTCAGAATTACACGGTCCGGTTACGTATTATCAAGATAATGATGGTGATGGTTTTGGATTGTTCTCAGTCTCTTTAACTACTTGTTTCCAACCTTTTGGTTTTGTTGATAATTTCTTAGACTGTGACGACAACCAACTGCAATATCAAGATTTAGACGAAGACGGTTACGGTTCAACGGTTTTAGTTGGTTGTGGAGCTTTAAACTCTAGTGACTGTGATGATAATCAAATTCAGTATGAAGATATAGATGGTGATGGTTTTGGATCATCAAATACTACTAACTGTGGTGTATTGAATACAGACGATTGTGACGATACAAATGCAGCATATCATTCCTTGGCTTTATATTATCAAGATTTAGATGCTGATGGTTTTGGTAATGCCAACGAAATGATTATCTCGTGTTTTCCTATCGAAGGATATGTTTTAAATGATACTGATTGTAACGATAACGAAATTCAATATCAAGATAACGATAGTGATGGTTTAGGATCAGATGTAATGGTGGCTTGTGGTGTTAGCAATAGCGATGACCCAGACGACAACAACCCGAACAACAACTCATCTACTTATTATCAGGATGCAGACGGAGATGGTTTTGGTAATCCTAATGTTTCAATTAGTGCAACCACTCAACCTATTGGTTATGTTCTAAATAATACAGATTGTAATGACAATTTATTGACGTATGCAGATAATGACAACGATGGTTTTGGTTCGACAACTCTTGTGGCTTGTGGTGTAACTGATAATACCGATTGCAACGATGATTTAGTAACGTATGTTGATAATGACAACGACGGTTTCGGTTCTACAACTCCTTCTGCCTGTGGTGTGTCCAACTCTACCGATTGTGATGATAATGTAGTAACATATGCAGATAATGACGGAGACGGTTTTGGCTCGACTACACTTGTAGCTTGTGGTATAACTAACTCATCCGATTGTGACGATAATGCATTAACTTATGCAGATAACGATGGTGACGGTTTTGGTTCTACTACTCTTGTAGCTTGTGGTGTAAGCAACAACAGTGATTGTAATGATGGTTTATTAACTTATGCCGATAATGATAACGACGGTTTCGGATCAACTACTCTTGTAGCTTGTGGTGTAACTGACAATACCGATTGCAATGACAACTTATTGACGTATGTTGATAATGATAACGATGGTTATGGCTCAACTACTCCTTCAGCTTGTGGTGTAAGCAACAACAGTGATTGTAATGATAGTTTATTAACTTATGCAGACAACGATGGTGACGGTTTCGGATCAACTACTCTTGTAGCTTGTGGTGTGACCAACTCTACCGATTGTGATGATAATGCATTAACGTATGCAGATAACGATGATGACGGTTTCGGTTCAACTACTCTTGTAGCTTGTGGTGTAACGAACAACACTGATTGTAATGATGCTCAATTACAATACGCTGATAACGATAGTGATGGTTTCGGTTCAACAACTCTTGTTGCTTGTGGTGTAACTGACAGCACCGATTGTAATGATAACTTATTGACGTATGTTGATAATGATAACGACGGTTTTGGTTCAACAACTCCTTCTGCTTGTGGCGTAAGTAACAATACTGATTGCAATGATAATTTATTAACTTATGCAGATAATGATAACGACGGTTTCGGTTCTACAACTCTTGTCGCTTGTGGTGTAACTGACAACACTGATTGTAATGACAATCAAATTCTATATCTTGATGCTGATGGTGATGGATTTGGTACAACTACAATGGTCGCTTGTGGAGGTTCAATATACAATAGCGATTGTAACGATGCTAATGTAAATGTTCGCCCAATCTTAGTAACTACAATGAATCAGGCAATTTATGCTGCTAATGTTTCTGGTGCGCAAGGTTACCGCTTCAGAGTTACTAATTTAACTACAAATGAAGTAAGAACAATTGATAGAAATCTGAGAACATTTAATTTAGCACAATTGGATAATTATGCGTACAACACTACTTTCTATGTAGAAGTAGCGGCTAAGATTAATAATGTATATTCAAGCTTTACGCGTATTCCTGCATGTGTAATCATCACGCCAAGTGTTTCAACAAAAATTCAAGCTTCTCAATGCGGAATCTCTTTATCGGACTTAAACACATTCCTTTACGCAGATAATGTTACTTACATCGATGGTTACCGTTTCAGAGTTACTGATACTGAAAACACAAGTAATGTACAAATTTACGACAGCCCGATCAGAAGCATGAAGTTGAATATGTTAAGCAATATTGAACTGGATAAAACATACAGTATTGAAGTAGCAGTAAAAAATCACGATGGAACTTTCTTACCTTACGGAGTAGCATGTAATATTACTACTTTAAGTAATTCTGCTAAGATTATTGATGCAACTGATAACAAAGAAATTTCAGCAACGGTTGCTCCTAATCCATTTACAGATACTTTCACATTAAAATTAGAAAACAGCAATGCCAATAAAATTAATATCGCCGTTTACGATTTAATGGGAAGATCAATTGAAAACAAAACATTAAATGTAAATGAATTGGAATCTATTGCATTAGGAAATGATTATCCAACTGGAGTATATACTCTTATTATTACTATAGGTAATGAAATCAAGAATATAAGAATTGTAAAAAGATAACGATTAGAGCCCCAAATCTAATTTTTAATAAAAACCATCAAAAATTAATTTGATGGTTTTTTTTTCTTACAAAACACCTAAACTAAGAAGAAAAAGGTTTAGTAAAAAATACATTTGTAAGATTATTACAGTGTATTTCGTCGATTTTATGCATTTCATCGATTTTATGATGCATTTCATCGGAAATTTAAAAAATGCCAATTATATTTGTAATGTCAAAAACAGAATTGATGATCAACATTATTAGTTCAAATTAAAAATGTATCATAAACTAAACCCTATAAGTTATGAAAAATTTTACGCATTTAAAATCACTGTTTTGCTTTACTCTGCTTCTATTGACAGCAGTAGTTGGTAATGCACAAACAGTATCCCAAACCTACAACTCATCCAGTACATTCACTGTACCGGCAGGAGTTACTTCTATTACTGTAGAAGCTTGGGGCGGTGGTGGTCGCGGTGGTTCCAGAACTTCTGGAAGCGGTGGCTACGGTGGTGGTGGTGGTGGTGCTTACTCACGAAGAGTAGTAGCAGTATCACCTGGTCAAGTTTATACAGTAGCTGTAGGAACTGGTGCCAACTCAACCGCTGCAGGAGTAGATTCAGAATTAATCAACCCATCTAGTGTTGTCGTAGTTAGAGCCAAAGGAGGAGACTCTGTGCCTAACAATACTGCAACAGGTGCAACAGGCGGAGCTGCCGCTTCGTGCATCGGAGATGTTGCCTTTAACGGAGGTAATGGTGCTAATGGTGTGGCCGGTGTAAACGGTGGTGGTGGTGGTGCTTCGGCAGGAACTGCCAATGCAGGTGCAAACGGTTTAGTTGCTGTTGGTGGTATTGCTATCAATGGTGGTGGTAACGGCGGAAATGGTCGTACTGTATCATCAGGAAACGGTTCACCCGGAAACACTCCTGGTGGTGGTGGTGGTGGTGCTCTCAGAACTGCTGGATCTCCGGTAGGAGGAAATGGCGCTGATGGACAAATTATCATTACATATCCTATTCCAGAAATAAACATCACTGGAAATGCTATCTCAATTCCTGACAACGACGCAACTCCTTCTTTATTAGACGGAACTGATTTTGGTGCTCAAATAATTGGTGTGGGTGTAACTCAATCGTTTACCATTCAAAACACAAGTGCTACTGCTCCTCTTACATTAGGTGCAATTACTTTTGCTGGTGTGGCTGCTGGTGATTATGCAATCACAACAGCTCCAACAAGTCCAGTGCCTGCAAGTGGAAGTACAACTTTTGTTGTAACTTTTACGGCTTCTGCAACTGGAGCTAGAAATGCAACTATCTCAATCGTAAATAGTGATATTGACGAAAACCCATATAACTTTGCTTTAACGGGAACAGGTGCTGGCCCTGAAATTGATATTCAAGGTAACGCAGTATCCATTGTAGATGGTGATGTGACTCCAACTACTGCAGATTGGACCGATTTTGGTTCAACATCTGTAGGTGTAGGTGTAAACAGACCTTATACTATCTTCAACAACGGAACTTTACCTTTAACGGTTGGCGCAATTACATTCTCTGGTTTAAATGCAGCTGATTTTACTGTAATCACTCCTCCTGCAGCAGTTGTTGCAGCTGGTGGTAGCACTAACTTTGTAGTTCGCTTCAATCCTAGTGCTGCTGGTGTAAGAGTAGCTACAATTTCTATTGTTAATGGTGATGCCAACGAAAACCCATACAACTATGCTCTTCAAGGTACAGCTACTGAACAAGAAATTGAAGTTCAAGGAAACGCTACCCTAATTGTTGATGGCGATGCCACTCCGTCTTTAGCAGACTGGACTGATTTTGGTTCTACTGATGCTGTATCAGGAACTGTTGTGCAAACTTTTACAATTCGTAATACTGGAACGTTAACCTTAACCATTGGTGCATTCTCTTTTACTGGAGCTAATGCAGGTGATTTCACATTGACTACACCTCCAAATGCAAATATTTTACCGGGTAACTCATCTAACTTCACAGTTACGTTTGACCCAAGTGCGGTAGGTTTGAGAACGGCTAATTTATCGTTTGTAAACAACGACAGCAACGAAAACCCATACAACTTTGCCATTCAAGGTACAGGAACTGAACAAGAAATTGATGTTCAAGGTAACTTAGTTTCCATTGCTGAAAATGACATGACTCCTTCTCTAGCCGATTGGACTGACTTCGGCACAACTAGTGTAGGAATTGGTGTTACACGTACTTTTACGATTTTAAATACAGGTTCTTCTACATTAAATGTTGGAGCTATTACTATAACAGGTGGTGTAGGTCAATTTGTATTGACAACAGCTCCAAGTGCAACAGTTGCTCCTGGCGGAAGTACTACTTTTGATATAACTTATACTCCATCTGGTTTAGGTGCTGCTTTAGCTAATATTTCGTTTACTAATAATGACAGTAACGAAAATCCATACCGCTTCAGAATTCAAGGAAACGGTGCTGCTTCTCCATCTGAAATGGACGTACAAGGTAGTGCCATCTCTATCGCAGATGGTGATACTACTCCTTCTACTCTAGATTGGACTGATTTTGCAGGTTCAGGTGTTGGTGCTCCAACGTCAAGAACTTTCACCATCAGAAATACAGGAACTGGTGTATTAGTAGTTGGCGCCATCACTTTCTCGGGTGCAAATGCTGGTGACTTTACTGTTATTGTTCCTCCAAGTGCAACAGTAGCGGTGAGCGGATTTACAACTTTTGAAGTTCAATTCACTCCGGGCGCTATAGGTGTAAGAAATGCAACTATGTCGATTGCTAATAATGATGCCGACGAGAATCCTTATAATTTCAGTTTACAAGGAACTGGATTTGCTGCCTTAACCTTTGGTCCAGGCGGTGTAAGAGGTAATTTACAATTATGGTTCCGTTCTGATTTACTTAACGGTACTACAGGTGTTGCTGATGGTTCAGCTGTAAACACGTGGAACACTCAAGCACGTGGTGTAAATGCAATTAGACCAGGTTCAGTTGGTGCTCCTGTTTACAGAAACAATGCAACTCATAACATCAACTTCAACTCTGTTGTAGATTTTACAAATAACCCTGCAACTTCACCTCAAAACTATACTGATTTAGATCCAGCCAGACAATATTTAGAAGGCACAAGCGGATTCTATTCTCAAGATATTTTTGCAGTAGTAATTCCAGATATCAATGTAACTTCTGCTACAGCAAGTTTGGATATTTTCTGTGGTGACCGTGTTCCTGCAACAAATCAAACTGATGGAACAGGAATAGGTTACGGTAGATATACTAACCGTTTTACTAATGAAGTACTTACCTATTGTTTAGGTACAAC
Source organism: Flavobacterium sp. (assembly GCF_035299245.1). Classification (GTDB taxonomy): domain Bacteria; phylum Bacteroidota; class Bacteroidia; order Flavobacteriales; family Flavobacteriaceae; genus Flavobacterium. Next base: position 10,538 of record NZ_DATGWY010000023.1, read on the forward strand.
TAGCGGTACTCCTCCAACAGGATACGGTGTAGCACATGTTGATGGAAGTGGAACAGTAAATTACAATGCTGCCGGAATCATCAATGCAAGCAATAACGCTACTATTAACGGAATGAATTTGACATTCAATGCTAATAATGTGGTTAATGCTACTAATGATATACCCGACTTTGCTAACGTAAACAACAGTCAATTCTGGATGGGACGTAGTGAAGGCTGGGACGGAAGTTGGGATGGAAGAATCGGAGAAATCATTACTTTAAGTAATAGAGCAACCGATATCGAAAGAAGTAACATTCAAAGCTATTTAGCTATTAAATACGGTATCACATTAGGTGTAAACGGTACATCAATGAATTATACAAATTCAGATGGTAACATTATTTGGGATGCCACTGCTAACGCAGGATTCAACTATGATATCGCTGGTATTGGTAGGGATGATATCTCGAGATTGACTCAAAAACAATCAAAAAGTATCAATTCAACTGAAGTAATGACCATTGGTCTTGGTGATATTCTTGCTACAAACACGGCTAATACCAACACATTTGCAACTAACAAAAGTTATTTGGTTTGGGGTGCAAATGGCGGAAACATGGCTAACTCTGGTGTGCCTATCAACGTTGACTTAGGTCCAACTACAATCACAACAATCACTGAAGTGGTTAATAGAAGATGGAAAGTAGTAGAAACTGGTGGCGACGTAGGTACTACAAGAGTAAATGTTCCTACAGCTTCATTCATCAGCGGTTTACCAGCTCTTGGCCCTAATGATGCCTATGTAATGGTGGTAGCAACAAACTCTGTATTTACTACTGGTGTTGAAACCGTTTTCATGAGTACTTCAGGAGCAGACCAAACTTGTCTATACGATTTTGACGCAACTAAATACATCACTTTTGGTGTAGCTCACAGAGCGGTTGATCCTTTACACATTACTTTAGATGGTACTGACGACTTTGTTAGAATTGGTGATGCCAATGAAATTGGTTCTGCATTTACCATCATGACATGGATTAAACCAAACGGTATGAACACTTTAGGTAACGAAAGAACTATCTTAGCAAAAAAACCAAATTTTGCGAGTGGTTACCGATTAGTACTTCAAAATAACAACAGAGTAAGAATGGAATGGTCTGTAGGTGGAACTACAATGAGTGCTATTACAAATACTCCTTTCCCAGATGCAAAATGGCACAACATCGCTGTTACTTACAATGCTGGAACTTTAAATATGTACATTGATGGTGTATTGGATCGTACAGCTACACTAGCGACTGCGCCTGTTGCCACAACATCTAACTTTAGTATTGGTGCTCAATACATTACAAAAACTAATATTGTAAACTTATTCAAAGGCGATATAGATGAATTAAGAATGTGGAATCGTTCGCTTTCACCAACTGAAATCCGTTTCATATTGAACCAAGAAATTTTACAAACAGGAACAGGTACAACTGGAACAATTATTCCTACTACTGTAACTAAAAATGATATTAATTCATTGTTATGGAATAGCTTATTTGCTTACTACTCTATGAATTCCTACATCGGAACTCACTTAGATGATGACTCAGTTAACATTAATAGAGGTAGTTTAGTAATTCCTGACAAGATTTCAATCAACCAACAAACAGCTCCAATGCCCTACGAAAGTACAGCTAATGGTTTGTGGTCAAATACAGCTACTTGGTTGAATGGTTCAACACAAGATTTACCTTATAGTTTATCTATTGTTGATGGTGTAACTCCTATTGATTGGAACATCGTTCGTACGGATCATAATGTAAGCTCAACGGGTAATAAAAACCTATTAGGATTATTTGTAGATGCTAATACATTAAGCGCTGATAACGATTCTAAATTAGAAGTATCGCATTATCTAAAAATTGATGGAGTACTTGATTTAGCTGGAAGATCTCAATTAGTTCAAACTTTGAATAGTGATTTAGATCCAACAAGTTCAGGCTCACTACAAAGAGATCAACAAGGTCAAAATAACATTTACAATTACAACTATTGGTCTTCTCCAGTAGGTGCAATAAACAACACAACTAATAACAATGCTTATACAGTCAATGGCGTGATGAAAGATGGTACAACATCTACACCTCAAAATATAACTTGGACTTCAGGCATCAACGGTAGCCCAACGAGCCCAATCACATTGAGTAGTTATTGGATTTTCAAATTCCAAAACTTAACTCCAGCTTACGCAAACTGGGCAGCAGTTGGTCAGAATGGTTCTTTAAGTCCAGGTCAAGGATATACTTTAAAAGGAAGCGGTGCAGCAACCAACCAAAACTATACTTTTGTTGGAAAACCAAACAACGGTCCTATTTCATCTCCAATTTCAGCAAACAATCTGAATTTGAGTGGAAACCCTTACTCTTCAGCTATCGATGCCAATGCATTCTTAACTGATAACTCGGGTAGTACAACCGGTGCGGTATATTTCTGGGAGCATTATTCAACTAATAATACTCACATACTTCAACAGTACCAAGGTGGATATGCGGCACGTAACTTAGTAGGTGGAACTCCTCCAGTATCGCCTCCTGGAATCAGCGGATTAGGAACTAGTTCTAGAATTCCTGGTAGATTCATTCCGGTTGGACAAGGTTTCTTCGTGTACGGATCAGCAACTGGTGGAACAATCAACTTTAGCAACACTCAAAGAGCGTTTGTAAAAGAAGATAACGTAAACTCTAATGTAATGTTCAGAAATGCAGCTAATAACATGCTAGTTGTAGATCACTTCAACAACAATCAAGATGATACTGCTACTGAAAACGAATACAAAAAGATACGTTTAGGTTTCAACGATAGAAATGGATACCACAGACAAATATTAATGGGATTCATGGATGAAAAAGCTACAAGCGGAATTGATACTGGATACGATGCTTTACTTTTAGACAACCAACCAAGTGATATGTATTTTTACAATGGTGGTGCTAACTTGAACATTTCGGGTGAAGGTGCTTTTGATATCAACAGTATTTATCCATTAGGAATAAAAACAGATGGTACAGGAAATGTAACCTTTAGTTTAGACGGATTAGAGAACTTCACAAATGATAATGTGAATGTATATATCTTCGATAAAACAACTGAAATATATCATGACATCACAACTGAAGACTTCACTATTGAATTGCCTCAAGGTATTGAAAACGATCGTTTCTATATGCGTTTCATTACTGCTGAGCAAGCATTAGGGATCACTGATCTTGAAAATAGTAATGCAATACAAATTGCGTACACTAGTTCAAACGACATGCTGAACATCAAAAACAATTTGATTGATGCCAACGTTGAAAAAGTAGAATTATACAATATGTTAGGACAAGCAATCGGAACTTGGAGCGTAAAAGACCAAGCTCAAAACAACATCCAATTGCCCATCAAAAATATAAGTACCGCCACTTACATTGTAAAAATTAAAACTACAAAAGGCGATACTAGCAGAAAAATCATTATTAATTAGGGTTTAAATAATTGATTTGACAACGGAAAAGCCCCGAGAAATCGGGGCTTTTCTATTTTTATTAAGTAACGTTTTTTTATTGAAGTTGAGAAACCAATTCGTCCAAACTAACCATAAGTTGTTCTCCTGATTGTAGGTTTTTCAACGTAAACTTACCGTCATTCATCTCTTTCACCACAAACGGAATGGCTCTTCGCTCGGCGTGTTTGAACTGTTTGTCAATTTTAGCCGCATCAGGATATAATTCTACTTTTATATTTTGAGCTCGAAGTTGCTGAATGGCTTTCATGGCTTCGAATGCCTGACTTTCTCCAAAATTTAAAAACAACACTTTCGTGGATGTAATTACCGTTTCCGGAAATAAATTCAGTTGTTCTAACACCAAATAAATTCGATCCAAACCAAATGAAATTCCTACTCCACTCATATTTTTTAATCCGAAAATTCCCGTCAAGTCATCGTATCTTCCGCCGCCGCCAATCGAACCCATTTCGACTCCTTTGGGTGCCGTAACTTCAAAAATGGCTCCAGTATAATAATTCAAACCTCGCGCTAAAGTCACATCTAAGTCCAATTCTGCTTTTTGCAAGCCAAGTTTCGACACATTATCACAAATAAAACGCAGTTCTTCAATGCCTTTTTTTCCTTCTTCAGATGCCGAAAGCAGATTAGAAAGTTGATTGATTTTTTCTACTATCGTTCCCGTAAAACTAAACAATGGCTGTACTTTTTGCAAAGCAGCTTCTGAAATGCCTTTTTCCAACATTTCTTTTTTAACACCTTCCTCGCCTACTTTATCGAGTTTGTCCAAAGCCACCGTAAAATCAATCAATTTATCTGAAGCACCAATCACCTCAGCAATTCCAGATAAAATTTTACGATTGTTGATTTTAATCGTCACACCTTCCAAACCCAATTCGGCAAAAACACTGTCGTACAATTGCACCAACTCTACTTCTTGCCATAATGAAGTTGAACCTACCACATCGGCATCGCATTGATAAAACTCTCTAAAGCGACCTTTCTGCGGACGATCGGCTCGCCAAACAGGCTGAATTTGATATCTTTTAAACGGAAACTCAATCTCGCCTTGGTGTTGCACTACATAACGCGCAAACGGCACAGTTAAGTCGTAACGAAGTGCCTTTTCGGAGATTTTAGAGGTTAATTGTTTGTAGTTTATGGTTTGTAGTTCTTCTGATGGAACTTTATCCAAAAAATCACCTGAATTCAATATCTTAAAAATCAAACGATCTCCTTCTTCACCGTATTTTCCCATCAAGGTATCCGAATTTTCAAACGAAGGTGTTTCAATAGGCTGATAACCATACTTTTCGAAATGACGACGCATAATCGAAATAATATAGTTGCGTTTGGAAACCTCTACAGGTGAAAAATCTCTTGTTCCTTTAGGAATACTGGGTTTAGATGCCATTTTTTTAATTATAAATTATCAATTGTCAATTATCAATTGTTAATTATCAATTGACGCTGCAAATATCAAACTTTTTAAAATTATTTTACACTTCTTACATCATAAACTTGTAACAAAAACCGTAATTTCGTGTCAAACTAAGTACTATGGTTGGATTATTCAAAGAAAACGTAAAAATCGCCTTCAGTTCTATTCGCACTCAATTGTTGCGTACGGTGTTGACCGTTTTTATTATTGCCATCGGAATTTGGGCTTTGGTCGGAATTCTAACGGTGGTTTCTGCTTTGGATAACACACTCAATTCCAAGTTTGCCACCATGGGTTCCAACACCTTTAACATCAACCAATATGAGTTTACATCGCGCAGACGTGGTGGCGGAGAAGTTGAAAAAATAAACCCAATTATATCGTATCTAGAAGCCAAAGCGTATAAAGAAAAATACAACTATCCTTTGACCTACACTTCTCTTTCATTTACTGCAACGGCTAATGCTGAAGTGAAATACGACAATAAAAAAACCGATCCTGAAATTCAGGTGTTGGGTGTTGACGAATACTTTACTAACAATAATGGTTTAGAAGTCATCAACGGCAGAAACTTTACTTCTTTTGACATCTCAAACAATAACTACGTTTGTGTTATTGGAAGTGATTTTGCCACCAAAGGTATACTCAAAGATGTTAATCCAATTGATAAAATAATTTCGGTTCGCGGCGCCAAATTTAAAGTGATTGGCGTACTTAAAGAACAAGGTTCTACTTTCGGAAACAGTCAGGATTTACGAGTATTAATTCCGATCCAAGTAGCACGCTCATTATTCAGTCAACCCGGAATCAACTACTCTATCAGCACAATGGTCGAGAAAAAAGAAATTTTGGATCAAGCCGTTGAAGAAGCTATGATTACGATGCGTCAAATCCGAAAATTAAATCCGGTTGAAGAAGCCAATTTTGGTATCTCCCGAAGTGATGATTTGGTGCAACGAATCGCTGAAATGACGGGGTTTTTAAATTGGTCAGCATGGATAATCGGAATCATAACCATACTCGGTTCGTCCATTGCATTAATGAACATTATGATTGTTTCGGTTACTGAACGAACTCGAGAAATTGGTGTTCGAAAATCATTGGGAGCCAAAAAATCAACAATCGCATGGCAATTCTTTGTTGAAACCTTAATCATCGGTCAATTAGGCGGATTATTGGGAATCATATTAGGAATTACAACTGGATACTTCATCGCATTGGGACTCGATTTTGCCTTTGTCATTCCTTGGGGCGCAATGATGGCTGCCGTAGTTACTACTTTTATAGTGGCTGTAGTTTCTGGATCCTATCCTGCATTAAAAGCTTCTAAATTAGACCCTATTGAAGCGCTTCGCTATGAATAGAATGCAGAATGCAGTAGCAGAAAGCAGATAAAAACACAACAAACATTTTTATTATATGCGATTTCAAGATTTATTAGCCTATAAAAAGTCATTTATTTTATCGATGGAAATTTTTGAAGTTTCTAAAAAGTTCCCATCCGAAGAGAAATATTCTTTAACAGACCAAATAAGACGTTCCTCGAGGAGTGTTTCAGCCAACATAGCTGATGCAAGCAGAAAAATCAGATACCAAAAGCACTTTATTTCTAAGCTTTCTGACAGTGATTCTGAGAATGCAGAAACACAATCATGGTTAGAATATGCACTTGCTTGTAATTATTTAACAAATGAAGTTTTTAATGAGTTGACGAATAAAAGTTTAGAGGTTGGAAAACTAATTAACTTTATGATTAATAATCCTGACAAATTTTCTTGAAAAAATTCCTGCATTCTGCCTCTGCCTTCTGCTTTCTATATTTGACACGCAATCATACGATCATTCTCATAAACATCTTGAATCAGCCGAACGTTTTTGAAGTCTAAATTCTCCAACAATTCAACTGTTTCTTTACCTAAATATTGGTTGATTTCAAAGTATAGCTTTCCTCCTTGTGTAAGATTTTTTTGAGCTAATTGTGCTATTTTCCGATAAAAAAGCAAGGCATCGTTATCGTCAACAAACAAAGCTAAATGTGGTTCGTAGTTTAAAACATTGGGTTTTATTTCGGCTTTTTCCAACATTCTAACGTAGGGCGGATTCGAAACAATAACATCAAATTGTTCTTCTAAATCATCCGTTTCAAGTATGTTTTTCAGAATAAAATTAACCTTTACTTGATTAATTTCTGAATTTTTTTCTGCTGTTGCTAACGCTCTTTCGGAAACGTCAATAGCCGAAACTTTAGCATTAGGAAGATTTTTAGCCAATGAAATAGCGATGCATCCACTTCCTGTTCCTATGTCAATAATTTTAATTTCTGAAGACTGATTTTGGTTTTCTTTACTAATTAAATCAACTAACTCTTCCGTTTCGGGTCGTGGAATTAAGGTATTTTCATTCACCAAAAACGGCAAACCATAAAATTCAGTTTCTCCTAAAATATATTGAATTGGTTTTTGCTTTTTAAGTTCGACAACTACACTTTCCCAGCGCAATAACTGAAGTGAATCCATTTCCAGATCAGGGTTCAAAGCCAAATCAATTCTCTTTTTTTGATGAAATTGCTCCAAAATGAGATAAAAAAAACTCTCCACTTCTTTTTCATCATATAACGAAGAAAGCTCGTCGAGGAAAATTGTTTTATACTGTTTGATTTGCATGAATTGTCAATTATAAATTATCAATTGTCAATTGTTTTATCATCCAAACCGGACAACTCGAATGACCTGTTGTTCCCATGGGTTCACAAAGGTATTCGAATCCGAGTTTTTGATAAAGTTTTTGGGCAATTACCATTTCAGGCAGCGTTTCTAAATAGCATTTTTCGTAACCAAAATCAGTAGCTTTTTGCAAGCATTTTTCAATCATTTGCAACCCTAATCCTTTACCACGTGCTTCATGCAAAAAATACATCTTTTGGAGTTCACAGATATTCTCTTTTGAATTTTCAAGTTGACTCACTCCTGCTCCACCAATAATCTTTCCATCATTTTCAATTACAAAATAAACGGCTCTTTCTTTGTCATAGGTTTCAAACATAAAATCCAATTGAGTGTCTGCAAATGCAGTCCCAATTTTTGGATAATTATCATCAATAAAAACCTGGCGAATCACTTGAGCAATTTGCGGATTATCTTCTTTTTGAATTTCTCTGATTATCATCATCTAATAGTAACACCACAAAAATACATCAAATGTTTGAACCGCATCACAATAATAAAATCCTATTTTTGCACTATGAGTCATCATGAAAAATATATGCAACGCTGCATCGAACTGGCCAAAAACGGATTAGGAACTACTTATCCCAATCCGCTAGTTGGAAGTGTGATTGTATACAATGATGAAATAATAGGCGAAGGTTGGCACCAAAAAGCAGGCGAAGCTCATGCCGAAGTTAATGCTGTCAATTCGGTAAAAGATCCAACACTACTTTCTCAATCAACCATTTACGTTAGTTTGGAACCGTGTAGTCATTATGGAAAAACTCCGCCGTGTTCCGACTTAATCATCGAAAAAAACATTCCCAATATTGTTATCGGAACTATTGATCCATTTGCCAAAGTTTCGGGCAACGGAATTCAAAAATTAAAAGAAGCGGGAAGAAATGTTACTGTTGGAGTTTTAGAAAAAGAATGTGCTGAATTGAACCAACGCTTTTTCACCTTTCACACCAAAAAACGTCCGTATATCATCTTAAAATGGGCAGAAAGTGCCGATGGTTTTATCGCTCCAAAGCATAAAGAAATTAATGAACCAGTCTGGATTTCCAACACCTATTCGCGTCAATTGGTGCACAAATGGCGCAGTGAAGAACAAGCTATTTTAGTGGGAACTCAAACCGTCTTAGATGATAATCCAAAGTTGGATGTACGCGATTGGAAAGGACAAAATCCAATTCGAATTGCTTTAGATAAAACTGGAAAAATTACGGAAGATTTTCATATTTACACTACTGATTCCAAAACCATCATTATTACAGAAGAAAAAAAACAGTCAATCGACCAACGTATTTTTGAAAATGCTATCTTTGATAATCGATTGATTTTTCAAATTGTTGCTATTTTGCATCGGCAGAACATTCAATCGGTTATTATTGAAGGCGGAAAACGCACTTTAGAAACATTTATCGAGGCTGATTTGTGGGATGAAGCTCGTATTTTCAAATCGAAAATTATTCTAAACGAAGGTATTTCTGCTCCAAAAATTGAACTAAAAAAGGTTCAAAAAAAGACGGTATTGGACGACGAACTCCTAATTCTAAAGAATCATGATTAGTACTATTATTTTTGATTTTGGTGACATTTTTATCAATTTAGAAAAGGAAGCTCAAATTGAGGCTTTCAAAAAATTAGGATTAAATGGACCGAATGAAGAACTTATTGAAGCCAATGACCAATTCGAAAAAGGGCAACTCACCGAATTACAGTTTCTCGAAACATTCACTAAATTCATTCCCAACGCGAGTATCGAACAAATCAGAGAGGCTTGGAACACTATTATTGGTGAATTTCCGCTGTATCGTCTAGAATTTCTACAATTGCTTTCACACAAATACAAACTGATTTTATTGACCAACACCGACGAAATCCACATCAGTAGATTCGAACATAATGTTGGTATTTCCTTTTTCAGCGACTTCTATCAATGTTTTGAAAAAGTGTATTATTCGTATGAAATGGGAATGCGAAAACCCGATCCTGCCATTTTTAGTTACATTTTAAACAAACACGATTTATCACCCAAACGCACTTTGTTTGTAGACGACAAAAAAGTCAATACCGATGCAGCAGCAAGTCTTGGAATCCATGTTTGGAACTTACAAGTAGGCGAAGAAGATGTGGTGGATTTGTTTCAGAAGAAAGAACTTCCATTATAAATTACAAACTCCAAAAAACAAATTACAAAAAAGTACCAAAGACAAAATTCAAAATCTTAAATCGTCTACAAAACACATTTTTTTTAATTTGAACCTTTGAATTTATTTGGGTTTTGTTTTTTGTTATTTGGAATTTATAGGATATTTGAAAATTGTTTATTGCAATTTATAATGACTGATACCTACAAAACCATAGCTTTTCCCTCTGAAGAAATCTTATTCAAAGAAAAAAACAGCAAGTTTTTTGGGTATGCATTTCCTGTTAGATCTGAGGAAGAAATCAAAAATCATTTGGAAATCTTACGCAAACACCACCACGGCGCAGTTCATTTTTGCTACGCCTTTCAAATCGGAACCGACAAAATTCAGTTTCGTGCGAATGATGATGGCGAGCCAAGTAATTCAGCTGGAGCGCCTATTTACGGTCAAATCCAATCCTTTGGACTTACCAACATCTTAGTAGTAGTTGTTCGTTTTTTTGGCGGTGTAAAATTAGGTGTTGGTGGATTAATTTCGGCCTACCGAACTTCAGCTCAAATGGCTTTAGAGGCTTCTGAAATAATAGAAAAAACAATCGACTTACATTATATACTATCGTTTGACTACAAAAACATGAATAAAGTGATGCGTGTCATCAAAGAAAAAAACCTTGAAATGGTATCCCAACAAATGAATGAGAGTTGTCAAATTGAAATCGCCACTCGAAAAAAAAATGCCGAAATGGTATTCGACATTTTTAATTCTATGTTTGAAATTGACATCCAATTAAAGGAATAATATTTACTCTAACATCAAATCCAAAATGTATTTTGGAGGAGCAGTTGGTCGACCCGTTTTCATGTCTACGAAAACCAATACCGAATACCCAGTTGTTAATAACTCATTATTTTCATTTGTGATTTCATAGTCGAATTCTATCTTCACCGACGACAATTTTAACATCTTCGTTTTAATGGTTAAAAGGTCATCATAACGAGCCGGTTTTTTGTAATTCATTGTTAATGAAACAACTGGAAGCATGATTCCGTTATCTTCCATCCATTTGTAAGAAATACCCATATTTCTGAGCCATTCCACACGTCCCATCTCAAAATATTGAGCATAATTCCCATGATAAACCACTCCCATTTGGTCTGTTTCTGAGTACCTTACTCGTACTTTTATTTCGTGTTCCTTCATCCGATTTTTTTGCTTTTAATCTAAACTTTTAAATTTCAATACAACAATATTTTTAAAAAATCAACCTCAATAAAATTTTTTTTTAAGAAAAATTGTTCACATATTTGTTATCCCAAAAAACAACAAGAAAGTCACCTATTTCTTTTGTAAGATAACCTTTATAATAAACATTTTTTTTAACAAAATATGAATAGAACTGCGCAATCAGTATGGGAAAACTGTCTCTCTTTTATAAAAGATAATATTCAAGAGCAAGCTTACAAAACTTGGTTTGAACCAATAAAGTCAGTTGAACTAACCGATAATGCATTGTACATTCAAGTTCCTAGTAAATTTTTCTATGAATGGTTAGAAGAACACTACGTAAAATTACTAAAAGTGGCTTTAACCAAAGAGCTAGGAAAAAACGCAAAGTTACTGTATAAAATTAAAATGGAAAACACTTATGGCAACAAACAACCGTTTACGGAACAATTGCCTAGTGCGCACCGCAGCCCAATAAAATCACAAGAGATAGATGCTCCGTTTAAAAATTTAAATCCAGAACTTAAAAATCCGTTTGTGATTCCGGGAATTCGCAATCTAAAAATCGAATCCCAATTAAATCCGAATTACAGTTTTGACAATTTCCTTGAAGGCGATTCCAATCGTTTGGCGCGTTCAGCTGGTATGGCTGTAGCCAACAAACCAGGTGGAACATCATTTAATCCGCTATTAATTTTTGGTGGTGTTGGATTAGGAAAAACCCATTTAGCTCACGCTATCGGTGTTGAAATTAAAGATAAATATCCCGAAAAAACCGTGTTGTACATTTCTGCAGAAGTATTTACTCAACAATACATCGATTCGGTAAAGAAAAACACACGTAACGATTTCATCCATTTTTATCAATTGATTGATGTGCTAATTATTGACGACGTTCAATTTCTTTCGGGAAAATCAGGAACGCAAGACGTATTTTTCCACATCTTCAATTATTTACACCAAAATGGAAAACAAGTAATTCTAACTTCTGATAAAGCTCCGGTTGACATGCAAGACATTGAGCAACGCTTATTGTCGCGTTTCAAATGGGGATTGTCTGCCGAATTACACCAACCCGATTACGAAACTCGAATTTCCATCTTAAAAAACATTTTGTACCGCGATGGCGTTGAAATGCCGGATGAAATTTTAGAGTACGTTGCGAGAAACATCAAATCGAATGTCCGTGAATTAGAAGGCGCCATTATTTCGTTAATTGCTCAATCGTCGTTCAATAAAAAAGAAGTGACGTTGGATTTAGCGAAAAATATCGTTGAGAAGTTTGTTAAAAATGTAAAACGAGAAATTTCAATTGATTACATCCAAAAAGTAGTTTCTGATTATTTCCAGTTGGACTTAGACACATTACAATCAAAAACTAGAAAACGTCATGTGGTTCAAGCGCGTCAATTGGCTATGTTTTTTGCTAAAAAATTCACTAAAGCTTCTTTAGCTAATATTGGTTCACAAATTGGTGATAGAGATCATGCCACAGTTTTACACGCTTGTAAAACCGTTGACAACTTGGTATCTACTGACAAACAATTCAAAAAGTTTGTAGAAGATATTAATAAGAAACTATCGCTATAGATTGTCCTATTGTTATAACTGAATATGTCTGTTAAAATCTTAATGGTTTGTTTGGGTAATATCTGTCGATCACCGTTGGCAGAAGGTTTACTCGCTTCTAAACTTCCAAAAAATAAATTCACTGTTGATTCTGCTGGAACTGGCGGTTATCATATTGGTCGCGAACCCGATCATCGTTCGATTGCAACAGCCAAGAAAAACGGTTTGGACATTTCACATCAAAAAGCCCGAAAATTTTCCCCAAAAGATTTTGAAGATTTTGATTACATTTATGTGATGGATAATACCAATTACGATGATGTAACTTTTCTGGCCAAAACAGATGAACACAAACAAAAAGTGGAATTGATTTTGAACGAGTTATTTCCTGGCGATAATGTAGATGTTCCCGATCCGTATTATGGGTTGCAAAATGGCTTTGATATGGTGTATGAGATGCTGGATGAAGCCACTGATTTACTAGCAAAAAAACTTATCGAAAAACACTCATGAAAGTCACTGGAAAACTCTATTTGATTCCAGTTACGCTGGCCGATACTACTTCAAGCGAATTGGCCAAACAGAGTAATCCATTGGATGTTTTACCCGAGACTGTAAAACGCACAATCGAATTTATTGATTATTACATCGTTGAAAACGAAAAAAACGCTCGTCGCTTCATCAAAAGCATACTTCCTGAAAAAGTACAAGCCAGTTTGCATCTTTCAGCTTTAAACAAACACACCGAAGTTTCCGAACACAATCAAATGCTTCAACCTTGTTTAGAAGGAAAAAATGTTGGTCTGATGAGTGATGCGGGTTGTCCTGGAGTAGCCGATCCTGGCGCTGCGATTGTCAAAATAGCTCACGAAAAAGGCATACAAGTGATTCCGCTGGTTGGCCCAAGTTCGATTCTATTGGCCTTGATGGGAAGCGGAATGAACGGCCAAAGTTTTGCTTTTAATGGCTATTTACCCATTGATAAAGGCGAGAAAAAAGCCGCTCTGAAAAACTTTGAACAACTATCCTTTTCCAAAAACCAGTCGCAGTTGTTCATCGAAACGCCGTACCGCAACAATAAACTTCTGGAAGACGTTTTACAGACTTTACAACCCAATACGTTACTTTGTATTGCTTGCGACTTAACTTTACCTTCCGAATACATCAAAACCCTTCGTGTAGCCGAATGGAAAAAAACCAAAGTCGATTTACACAATCGTCCTGCAATTTTTATTATTTATAAGAGTTTTTAGATTTTTTACCGCTGATTCGCTGATTCCTTTTTTTGCCACGACTCGAGCGAAGCGAACAGATGGACTAATTCACAAATTATTTTAACAACTTTTAAAGAGACAATAGCATTTAAATCTGTGCATCAGTGGCGGAAAACTACACAAAAACTAATACCGTTAGAAGTACAAGAAATGAAACTTGCTTCTTCCAGCCGATTGGATTTCAAAAGCGGGTGCTGGAATTTTGATGGTATTGACCAACGAAAATAGCGTTTTCAATACGTGCGATTTGGTTTTAATTTTGGTTAAATCGGCATCAAAACTGAGGTAAAATTGACGGGTTCGTTCGCGCTGCGGAAAGAAAATTGTGTTGACCAAATCGTCTTCTCCTGTCACCATCGCTTCTGCACCATAACCCACGGCAATATTTAGCCATTTCGGAATTTTACTTTGTTTGAAAAACGAATGGATATTGGCCGACAACCAATACGTTTGACCGTTGTAATCTTTGAGAATTTGTTCGGAGAATGTACTTCCTAACACATTCGGTCGTGCCGAAGCATATTCGGTAGTATGAAATGAAAATTTCGGAACGATACGTTGTTCTTTCCAAGCCAATTCTTGAGAAACATACAGCAACGTTCCACCCGCATTGGCAACTAAATCGCCGTACGAGAATCCCCATTGAGATGAATAACCATCAAAAACCTCAACAGCCGTTAAGAAAACAAAACCCGATGTTGCACCGTAAATCAGTTGATTTTTCTTGCTTACACCGCTCCATTGTAACGCCTCAGCGCTCAATCGACCCAAGTGATAGGAAGAAAAAACGTGACCTACTTTATCCATTTGGTTCCACTCGGCATTGTCATTAATGATTCGAAAATCCGATCTAGGATAATCGGCATACCACAGTTGATTTAAACCCACTAATGCCACTCCAGCCACTGCTGCTTCAGAAATAATTACCACGTTTCTTCTTGACTTATTTAAAGTATCGGAAGGTGTTAAAAAGGAATCTACAGTTGATTGTGAATGCGAAAAACTCACATTCAAAATAATCAACAACAAAAGCAGCTTCTTTTTCATAGGTTATTTTGTTCCTTGTTCGTTGAGCCATTGCGCGTATTTGGCTGCATTCACGTTGTGTTGCGACAATGTAGAAGCAAATTCGTGGTAACCAAAACGTTCCACACTGGCACAAAAATAAATATAGTCGTGGTCTTCGGGATTCAAAACAGCGTCGATAGCGTTAATATCGGGCATGGCTATTGGTCCGGGCGGTAACCCTTGATACATATACGTATTGTAAGGTGAATCGATATTAAAATCACCATAATAGACACGTTTGATGACTTGATCAAAATCGTTCGTCATTAATTTCTTAGAATAAATTATGGTTGGATCGGCTTGCAATGGCATTCCCAAATCCAATCGATTTAAGTAGACTTTGGCTACTCGCGGACGTTCATCAGCTTTAACGGTTTCTTTATGAACAATTGATGCTAATGTGGTCACTTGCATTGGAGTCATATTGAGGTTTTCGGCTTTCTTCAAACGCTCTTCGGTCCAGAATTTTTTGTATTCTTTAAGCATTTTATCACGAAATTCATCGGCTGAAGTATTCCAATAAAACTCATATGTATTCGGTAAGAAAAGCGTAAATACATTTTCTTTAGTGAAACCGTTTTTAGTCAGAAAATCATCATTGGTAAATGACTGCATCAATTGCGTGCTGTCGGCTTCTATTTTTTTGGCAATGCGTTGTACCAAATTTTCCAAACGCTCTTGGTTGTTATAGGAAATAGTAACTGGTACATTGCGACGCAAAGCACTAACCAGTTTAAAATTCCCCATTCCTTTTTTAAGGAGAAATTTGCCGGGCTTAACTTTTTTATCATAACCTCGTAATCCATTGAACCACTCAAAAGCACCGATGTTCTCTACATATGGCGCAATTATTTTTTTGGCGTCATCATAAGTCGCATTGGATGGAATGTAAACGTACACTTCATTTTCTTCGAATGCAGTGTTGCTTTTAATTAATTTCATGTAGCCAAAAACGGCTACCACAAGAAACAGAATTGCACTGATTCCTATTATTTTTTTTAATTTAGAACTCAAAACTAGTGTTTTTTGGTGTTGATTAATTGATAGATGGCTTCATCTTGATACTGATTATTGATGAAAATCCACTCTTTTTTTACTCCGATTTTTTCAAACCCAAATGTAGAAAAAAGGCTTGAACTGGCTTCATTTTCAACACCAATATTTGCAAATAATTGATGCAATTGAAGATGAAAAAACGCATAATCAATGAGTAAACTCAGAGCTTCTTTTCCGAAACCTTTGCCTCTATTGGCTTCGTTTTGAATGACGATTCCGATTCCGGCTCTTTTATTTTTAGGATCGAAATCAAATAAATCAATCAAACCAATAGCTTTATTAGAATCATTTTCACAAATCGCCAATCGAAGTTGTTTGGCTTCGTAAATGTCTTGGTGAGCATTTTCTAAATACTGTCGAATCAGAAATTTGCTGTATGGTGTTTGTGTATTGCTGACTTCCCAAATCGATTCATCATTTTCAATATGGTAAATGAACTCCAAGTCTTCGGGTTCGAGCGCACGTAAATAGATAGAATTTCCTTTGAGGGTTATCATTTAGACTTCTTAGATTGTTAGAGTTATCAATTATCAATTATCAATTATAATTTAAATTTCAACTTCGCCTTTAAACACAAAAGTTGCTGGTCCGGTCAACACCACATTTTGATAGGTTTCACCATTTTTCTCAAAAGAGACTTTTAGTTTTCCACCTTGAACATCTAAATCAACCTGATTGGATTTGGTTTTCCCGATAGCATGCATGGCAATGGCTGTTGCAGTTGCTCCAGTTCCACAGGATAATGTTTCATCTTCAACTCCGCGTTCGTAAGTACGAAGCACAAAATGATCCGCACTTTTGGCACTGACAAAGTTGACGTTACTACCCGCTTTACCGTACAAATCGCTGTATCGAATTTTTGCTCCTTTTTCCTTCACATCATAATTCTGCAAATCGTGAACCATGGTTACATGATGCGGTGAACCTGTATTTAGAAAAATATAATCCGGATTGATTTTCACCTCATCCACGTCTTTCATCTGAAGCGCTACAGTATCGTTTTCCAAAAGTGCTGCATGATGTAATCCATCAGTAGCAACAAAGGTAGTTTCATCTGAAATGATACCGAGTTTCTTAGCAAAAGCGACAATGCATCGACCACCATTTCCACACATAGAACTTTCATTTCCATCCGAATTATAGTAAACCATTCTAAAATCCGTCAAATTGTCATTTTCCAGCAACAATAATCCGTCAGCTCCTATTCCGAAACGTCTGTGACACAATTGTTCGATGAGTTTGGTATTATTTTTGGGGAAATTATTCAGACGATTATCCACCATGACAAAGTCATTTCCGGTTCCGTGGTATTTGTAAAATTGTAGTAGCATTATATAAAAAGTAGGTTGCTCATTAAAGGCAAAGTTACAAATATTAATGAGAAGTTAAAGAGTGTTAATCGTTAGTTAAACCAAATAGTTAAAAACAATTTTATTATAATTTTGATGTTACTGTTTAAAACCTTTTAATCATGAAAAGAATATCAAGTTTATTTTTAGTTTCATTAATGAGTGGCGCTGTAACCTTGGGTGCTTACAAATTATTTTTTGAAAAAGAAGGCAGAAATTCAATCGTAACTGAGGCTCCAGCTTATTTCGGAAAAACAGTCGGAATGGGAGCTGAAAATATTGATTTTACGGTTGCAGCCGACAAGGCAGTACACAGTGTGGTTCACGTAAAAAACGTTTCCGTTCGAACAGTGTATGACCCGATACGAGAGTTTTTCTATGGTTCTCGTGGCGGTGGAATTCAACAAGAGCAAATCGGAACCGGTTCGGGTGTAATTATTTCGGAAGATGGTTACATCGTTACTAACAACCACGTAATTCAAGATGCAACTGAATTGGAAATCACCTTGAACAACAAAAAGGCATACAAAGCCAAATTGATTGGAACCGATCAAAAAATGGACATTGCGCTGTTGAAAATTGATACAGATGAAAAATTACCCTACACTACTTTTGCCGATTCGGATAATGTAAAAGTGGGCGAATGGGTTTTGGCTGTAGGAAATCCGTATAATTTAAACTCGACTGTTACGGCTGGAATTGTTTCGGCGAAAGCTCGAAATTTAGACACCAAAGGAATTCAATCGTTCATTCAGACTGACGCTGCTGTAAACCCAGGAAATTCAGGTGGTGCATTGGTAAATACACGTGGAGAATTAATCGGAATTAACACGATGATTTCATCTCCTACAGGAAGTTATGCAGGATATTCGTTTGCGGTTCCGTCAAACATTACTCGTAAAATCATTGAAGATTTGATGGAATTTGGTAATGTGCAACGCGGAATTTTAGGAATTGAAGGAGGTGAATTGACAAGTAAAGTATCAAAAGATATCGGAATTAGTGATACCGAAGGATTTTATGTAAGCAAAGTCAACAAAAATTCGGGTGCCGAAAAAGCCGGAATCAAAGAAGGCGACATCATCAAAAAATTAGACAATCAAAAAATCAGCACTTTTGCTGAATTATCGGGCTACATCAATACGAAACGTCCCAACGATAAAGTTCAGGTAACGTTTGTTCGCAATGGCGTAACCAAAACGATTCCAGTTACTTTGGTAAAAAATGACATCATCATTACTGAACTAAAAGGCTTGGAATTGGAGAATTTATCAGCATCGGACAAGAAAAACTTCAAAATCGAATACGGTGTTAAAATCAAAGAAGTCAACAATGAACGTTTGAAAGCGTACGAAGATGAATTAGTAGGTAGCATCATTTTAAATATTGATGGCGCAAAAGCTATAGATGTTGAAACGGTTTCAAGACTAATGAGTAATAAGGAAGAAGATCAAGGAACAAGCGTACAATTATTATTAAAAAACAAGCAGATAATGCGTATTATAATTTAAAATTCTTTTAGAGTTTTTGTGGGAAACCGTCGGATAATCGCATTCGGCGGTTTTTTTATAAAAAATTACGAAATCGTTTTCGTAAAACAATACAAAATCCTATTTTTGCGCCAAAATAAATCTAAACAACACACTTTTATCTTTTTTACTTTATGAACAACAACACCATTTACGAAAAAGAGCTTTCATTTCAAGCTGACCGAAGAAAAGCGGGCGTAGAATTCATCAAAATTGTAAGCGATTTATGGTACGACAAATCAATTGAATTGGTACTTTTTAGAAACCAATTGATTGATCGAAACGTGAGTGACATCATCAACCTTCATGAATATGCGGGCGAATTTGTACAAAAACCAATTAATATTTTTGATTCGGTTGAAATTGCGAGAGCTATTGAGAATTTAGATTTACCGCCATCTCGTATCGATATTGGAAAGTTGACGTACGAATACCATTTGGAAGACAACAAATACCACGATGCTAAGGCTTTTGTGATAGACAAATTGAGAAACGCCAGAAACTCACAAGAAATCAAACCTAAAGACGTTGTGCTTTACGGATTTGGACGTATTGGTCGATTGTTGGCTCGTGAAATGATGAGTAAAATTGGTAAAGGTCAACAACTACGCTTAAGAGCCATTGTTACTCGTGATAGAAACGATGCACAATCACTAGAAAAAAGAGCTTCATTATTGCGTTATGATTCGGTTCACGGCGATTTCGAAGGATCAGTTTCTGCTGATGCTGAAAACAATGCATTGATCATCAACGGAACTACAGTTCACATCATCACTGCCAATGGTCCAGAAGATATTGATTACTCTCAATACGGAATTGAAAACGCTCTAGTAATTGATAATACAGGAGCATTCACCACTGAAGAAGCATTAAAAAGACATTTAACTTCAAAAGGAGTTGATAAAGTATTATTGACTGCGCCTGGAAAAGGTGTTCCAAATATTGTTTACGGTGTAAATCACGAAGATTACAACCCAGATGAAGTGAATATTTATTCGGCAGCATCGTGTACAACCAACGCCATTACCCCTATTTTAAAAGCCGTTGAAGACACATTAGGAGTTGTAAAAGGACATTTAGAAACGATACACGCCTATACGAACGACCAAAATTTAGTGGATAATATGCACAAAAAATACCGTCGTGGTAGAGCTGCTGCATTAAACATGGTAATCACAGAAACTGGCGCCGGAAGTGCAGTAGCAAAAGCATTGCCAAGTTTGGCCGGAAAGTTAACATCTAACGCCATTCGAGTTCCAGTTCCGAATGGTTCATTGGTGGTCTTGAATTTAGAAGTGGGTAAAAACACCTCGGTAGAAGAAGTAAATAGTATCATGAAGCAATACGCTTTAGAAGGCGAATTAGTGGAGCAAATCAAGTATTCATTAAACAACGAATTGGTTTCTTCTGATATTGTTGGAACTTCGGCACCATCCATTTATGATAGTAATGCTACAATTGTTTCAGGCGATGGGAAAAACATCGTTTTGTACGTTTGGTACGATAACGAATACGGTTACAGTCATCAAGTAATTCGATTGGCAAAATACATTTCCAAAGTAAGAAGATACACCTATTATTAGTAAGGTCAAATTATTAAATATAAAATCCGATTATCTCATTGTGTAGATAATCGGATTTTTTTATTGTTTTAACTGAAAAATTATCTTTAACAAATTGATTTTTATAGATTTATATACAAAACCAATCTGAATCAAGCATGAAAAAAATAATTACTTTTATAGTACTTTTTGGGTGTTTACATCTGCACTCTCAAGTCGGAATCGGAACAACTACTCCCGATTTAAGTTCGTCTCTTGACATCAACTCTAACAACACTGGTGTATTAATTCCGAGAGTTGCCTTGACAATGACAACTTCATCAAGTCCGGTTACTGCTCCTGTTGAATCATTGTTGGTTTATAACACATCTACTATCAATGATGTTGTACCGGGTTTTTATTTTTGGGACGGAAGCATCTGGCGCAAATTGGCCTCTGGAGCATCGGTTATGGCCCAGAATGGTTTGAACATAAACACAACTGCTCCAAACGCATCAATTACCAGTCCTTATGTAGAATTAGGTGGCAATCTCATCCGGAATTCAACCGTTACGCACGGAGCTTTCAATATGATTTATGATATTACCGGAAGTGGAAATTTTAGAATCAATCATAGTACTTTAACTGCTTCAAATCAAGCGACTTATCCTTTTGGAGTGAGTCGGCTTGGAACAACAGAATTTACTATCGGTTCTGATGCCTCATATGCTTACAATCAATCGTGGAATGCAAAACCATTGGTGATCAATAGTCAGGGAAATAACACTATTTTGAATCCTAATACTAATAATGTTGGAATCGGACTTTTTAATCCCACTAACAAATTTGATTTGTCATTTGGTGCTCGCTCAGGAGTTCACGGAATCGGACTACCTTTTTATGCGACTGGTAATGTTTTATCGGGTTCATCTGGATTTGAATTCAGACACAGTAATGGTACACAAGGAATTGGATTGGGTTACAATACCATATATGCAACGGGTACAAATACCGATCAAGAATTGGGATTAGCTTCAAGAGGAATTGGCAATTTGAATTTCTGGACCAATTCTATTCAACGAATGACTGTTTCTGGAATAACTGGAAATGTGGGTGTCGGAGTTACCAATCCTGCTTACGGTTTAGAAATCAATAGTACTTTTGGATATGGAAACGGAACTGCTGGTGCTTATAGATCGAGAACTGAAACTAAAGATAATGCAGGACAAATGTCGTCTCAATCTGGTTTTTTCGAAACCAATGTTCCAGTAAATTATCCTGCTGGAGCTACTAGTTGGTGGCATTTAATAGACACTCGTCATAGCAATCCTGCCAATAATTACTCAATGCAAATTGCAGGAAGTTTCTTTGATCAAGAACTGTGGTTTAGAAAAACTAATAATTCGGCTGCTACACCATGGAGTAGATTGCTAACGTCCACATCGGGTTGGACAACTTTAGGAAATTCAGGCACTAATGCTGGAACTAATTTTGTCGGAACAATTGATGCAGTAGATTTTGTTACCCGTACTTGGAACGCAGAAAGAATGAGGGTAACCGCTACAGGAAATGTAGGAATTGGTATAGCTGGACCAACTCAACGTTTGGATGTACAAGGCGGTAATGCTCGTATAAACAATGTTTTTGTAGGCGATGTTGGGCACGGTGCCAACTGGTCTGGCTTTGCTCATCAATTCCAGGCAAATACTACTGGCTATTCATTACTTTCATCAAGTGATGGCAGCTACACTTTAATCAACAAGCAAAATACGGGTGGCGGTTATATTGGCTTCCGTGTAGCTAATGCTGATGTAGCAGTAATTAATAATTTTGGAAATATGGGTGTAGGTACCACTGCGCCAATCGCACGACTTCATGCTGTAGCAGATGCTGATAATTTACCAGTAATTTATGGTGTGAACAGCAATACATCAACTGGAACAGCTTCTTATGGTGTTCGTGGTGAATCTGGCTCAACAGGTTTAGGGTCGGCTGGAGTTAGCGGTGTATCAACTAATTCAGGTCAAAATGAAATTGGTGTAGTTGGTGATTATTCTCTTTGGGGCGCATCCGTTTTTGGTTTAGGATGGGCTGCGGCCTATACTGATATGCCAACTACTCGTGATTTTGGTGTATTTGGAACAGTAAATTTTTCAACTGGAACAGGAGTTTATGGCAGAAACACCAATACTACTTTAGGTTCGGCCTATGGAATGTATAGTGTAGGAAATTTTGCTGCAACTGGCGCCAAATCAGCTTCAGTACCTACAACAAAAGGGAACCAATTAGTATATTGTACTGAAAGTCCTGAGTTGTGGTTTGAAGATATTGGTGGCGCAAAATTAGTAAACGGAAGTATTCATATTGATCTCGATTCTATGTTCTTAGAAACAATTTTTGTAAACGACGAACACCCGTTGCGAATTTTCATTCAAGATGAAGGAGAAAGTAATGGATTAATTGTAATTAAAGACGAAGACAATAAAGGATTCACTGTAAAAGAAAAAAATAACGGTAGCTCTTCCATTCCTTTTTCCTATCGAATAATGGGTAAAAGACGATTTTACCAGAATCAGCGTTTTGGTGTTGATGCTAACCAACCTTTTGAAGACAACTTATCCAAAGCTAAAGATCAAGAAGTAACCACAACTGATCCTAATGTGATGAAGCAATTAGTAGAAGAAGCAGCAAGGGCAAAACAAGCTAGTGCCAAATAACTTAAATAAATTTGATTAATAAAAAGCCACTCATAACAAGATTGGCTTTTTTATTGTCAAATTTTTTTAAAAAAAAGTAGGGTTTTATTTGTGTCAACTGTTTCGTTAATAAGATGAATAGAAGTTGATTGCAATTTATTTTTTTGTTTGCAATTTTTTTTTATTTTAGCCGTTACTAAGATTAACCCTAGAATCTACAATAATGAGAAGACTATTTTTCCTAACAATGCTGTTAGTGGGAAGTTTTGCTTTTAGTCAAGAAAGTAAGAAAACTTCTACGTACAACTACGGATACAACGGAATGGAATACGTTGTAATTACCTCCAACGAAACTACAATTGTAAGTACATTCAACTCCAAGCACCAAATTAAAGACGAGATTGCGGCCAATGTGTATAATCAAGTAAAAGAAGGCAATTTTACTACTGGAGACACTATTGTAGTTGTAGGAAATAATGCTAAAGTAACTGGTAAATGTTACATCAGTAAAAAAGGCAAACTACGAGCTGTGAATTTTTACTATGAAAAAGTAGAATGGGACAATGGTCTGACTGAGATTTACAAAAAGGTATAAACACATAAAATATAAAACGCCCCGAAAAATCGGGGCGTTTTCATTTTGCAAAAAATGTATTACTAACCTTAGGCTTTGCCTGCAGCAGCAATTAAGTTCAATGCCGAACCTGCTTTAAACCATCCGATTTGGCTATCATTATACGTATGATTTGCCAAGATGTTTTCTTTAGAACCATCAGCATGAATAATTTCGATTGTCAATGGTTTTCCAGCAGCAAAACTCGTCAAGTCAACAAAGTTGAACGTATCGTCTTCTTTAATTTTATCGTAATCGGCTTCATTAGCAAAAGTCAAAGCCAACATACCTTGTTTTTTCAAATTGGTTTCGTGAATACGTGCAAACGACTTTACTAAAACCGCTTTGACACCCAAGAAACGTGGTTCCATAGCTGCATGTTCACGAGAAGAACCTTCACCATAGTTTTGATCACCAACAACTATACTTGGTACGCCAGCTGCTTTGTAAGCTCTTTGAACCGCAGGAACTGGTCCGTACTCACCTGTTAATTGGTTTTTCACTTTATTGGCTTCCTGATTGAAAGCATTCACAGCTCCAATCAACATATTGTTTGAAATATTATCCAAATGTCCACGGAAACGCAACCATGGTCCAGCCATCGAAATATGGTCA
This sequence comes from Flavobacterium sp., assembly GCF_035299245.1. Taxonomy (GTDB): domain Bacteria; phylum Bacteroidota; class Bacteroidia; order Flavobacteriales; family Flavobacteriaceae; genus Flavobacterium. The sequence continues at coordinate 34,888 of NZ_DATGWY010000023.1, forward strand.
GTAGTACATTTTCCGAACGCTTTGATTAATAATTTTGCACCTGTAATGTTATTTCCATCCCAAGCATCAAAAGGAGCTAGCAATTGCAAACGCTCAGAAGTTGGAGAAACCACAACTTGAACTCCGCTTCCATCTGCTGCTGGCGCCTGAAAACCTGCGTCTTCCACATCAAAACCTCTTTTTGGAAGTTCATCACCTGATGGCGGATTCAATTTCACTGCTTCACCATTATCATTTAACAATGTATCTGTAATTGGGTTGAAGGATAAATCACCTGCAATTGCCAAAGCAGCTACCATTTCTGGAGAAGTTACAAAAGCATGAGTATTTGGGTTTCCATCCGCACGTTTAGAAAAGTTTCGGTTGAACGAATGTACAATAGTGTTTTTCTCACCTTTGTCAGCACCTTCTCTATCCCATTGCCCAATGCATGGTCCGCAAGCATTTGTAAATACTTTGGTTCCCATTTTTTCAAAAGTAGCAATGATTCCGTCTCTTTCGATAGTATAACGAATTTGCTCTGAACCTGGATTGATTCCGAATTCAGCCTTTGGAGTAATTCCGTGCGCCACCGCTTGTTCAACAATAGATGCTGCACGTGCCATATCTTCGTAAGACGAATTGGTACACGAACCGATTAATCCCCATTCTACTTTTAACGGCCAATCATTTTTGGCTGCTTCTTCTTTCATTTTAGAAACGGGTGTTCCTCTGTCTGGAGTAAATGGTCCGTTGATGTGTGGCTCTAATTGTGATAAATTGATTTCAATTACTTGGTCAAAATATTGACTCGGATTAGCATACACTTCAGCATCACCTGTCAAATAAGAAGCCACTTGATCGGCTGCATCTACTACATCTTGACGACCTGTTGAAGCCAAATACCTTCTCATCGAATCATCGTAACCGAAAGTTGAAGTGGTTGCTCCAATTTCAGCACCCATATTACAAATAGTTCCTTTTCCGGTACACGACATATTAGTGGCGCCTTCACCAAAATACTCAACAATAGCTCCAGTTCCACCTTTTACAGTTAGAATATCAGCTACTTTCAAAATCACGTCTTTTGGAGCAGTCCAACCGTTCAATTTACCGGTTAACTTCACTCCTATCAATTTTGGAAATTTCAATTCCCATGACATTCCCGACATAACGTCTACGGCATCAGCACCACCAACACCAATTGCCAACATTCCTAATCCACCAGCATTTACAGTGTGCGAATCCGTACCAATCATCATTCCGCCAGGAAACGCATAATTTTCTAGTACGATTTGGTGAATAATTCCAGAACCTGGTTTCCAAAAACCGATTCCGTATTTGTTTGAAACCGAAGAAAGAAAATCAAAAACTTCTTTTGATTGCGAATTGGCTACAGCCAAATCAGTAGTTGCTCCTACTTTTGCTTGGATTAAGTGATCACAGTGTACAGTAGTTGGAACTGCCACAGTCTTTTTTCCAGCGTGCATGAATTGCAATAACGCCATTTGTGCTGTTGCATCTTGACATGCTACTCTATCGGGAGCAAAATCAACATAATCTTTACCTCTAACAAAAGATTGAGAAGGATTTCCTTCCCATAAATGTGAGTATAAAATCTTTTCAGAAAGTGTCAATGGACGACCAACTAATTCGCGAGCTTTATCAACTCGTTCCGACATAGTTGCGTACACTTTTTTAATCATTTCAATATCAAAAGCCATAATAAATACAGGTTAATTTGTTTGCAGTGCAAATTTACGAAAACGTTGTATCATTAAAAATAATTAAATGAAATATCTTATTTGTTTTGAAATAATTACGAAAACGGAAATTTAGCCTTGCTATTTTTATTAAATAAGCAATTTTAAATTAAAAAAATGCACTATTCTAAATTTTATCACGTAAATCCATGATTGGTTTTTCGAAGAATTTGTAATTCAGATACGATAAAACAAACGTAATCAACAGGAAGACCAACGTATAAATATGCAGTTGATACATCTGTAAACCATCCGTTTTGAAGAAATGTTTCATGAGTTGCAATACTATTCCGTAGTGAATCAAATAGCACGAATACGAAATCAAACTTACAGTTACTATCCCTTTTTGGAATGGCAACCTTGAAGTTTTCCATTGGGATAAAATAGGTAAAAAAAGCGCTAAAGTAATTGAGGTAATTGGTAAATAAAGTACATTCCAAAACATGGGATAATTCGCAATTGTCAATTGAAAAAAACCAACACCAACGTACATCATTGCTAAAAGAACCACTCCGACAAAAGCCAAATTAACTTTTTGTTTTTCCCAGAAATGCAGATAATTGAGTGCAATCCAACTGAAAAGAACACCAATCAAAATCGAATCCATTCGGTAAATCACCACAGCTTTTAGCGACACGTTCCATTGCATCAAAGTAGTGTTTGTAGTAGTTTGATTGTAGATGAATTTATTCAGAATTAACACAACAATTAGAGAAGTCACAATGGCCATATACGTCCACTTTTTACTTCTATTTTTAAAGAGGAACGAGCCAATTAAAATGGAAATTGGCAGTAATAAATAGGTAAATTCTTCAACTGACAAACTCCACGATTCGGTATAAAAAGGAAGCATTGTAGAACAGAAATTCTGCATAAAAAACAAGTATTTCCACAAATCATTAATAGAATATCCAATGATGAAAGTGACCAAAACATTTAAAATTAAGAACAAATAGTAATTTGGTAAGGTTCTAAACCAACGGCGTTTCAGGAAATAAAGGGTACTTTCAAAACTAAAATCATCCTTAAGATAGAGCTTGTAAAAAATAGTTCCAATTAAAAAGCCGCTCAATACAAAAAAAGCCTCAACTCCCAAAAAACCAAACAGTTGAAAAAACTGCGAAATCATCGAACTGTTCTGAGGGTAAATCCACAAAATATGAGAACTCAGCACCATAATTATGGCCATTGCCCGCATTACATCGAGACCAAAAATTCGTTCGCTTTGCGCTTTTTCAATCATAATAATTGTATTTTTGTAAGGATGAGAAAATCAAAGATATATAAAATTTTAGGAGTAATTGTGCTTTTGGTTGGCATTGGTGGCGGAATTTATTACGCACAATTGAGCAACCGCCACAAAGCAATTGTAAAAACGTATCTGTTGCACGCTACCGGAATTACAGATGGCAATTGGGTTGTGGAGAGTAAAGTCAACACCTATAAAATGATTTCACCTTCTTTCTATATTGATGGCATTTACAAATCGATGGAAGGTCCGAAAGCCACTAATTACGTTCAACTAACAACTGATTCTACTTTGGTTTGGATTACTTCTTTTGAGGTAAAAGCATTGGATTCAAAAACCAAACAACACATTTCGAATGACTTTATTTGTCACATGAATGTTGATTTCAACGATGTGAATTATTATACTAATTTAGGATTGAAAGACCGAATTGGATCTCAATATCCACGAATGACCTCTCTTTCGCACGGTTTGGAAAAATTTGAATTACCCAAAGGATATGGTATCCCGATGAAAGGAAACGACTTTTTATTTGTCACAACTCAATCGTTGAATCACAATCTTCCGGATGAAAATCGAACTATTAAACACGAAGTTTCCATCACGTATTCAAAAGAGAAAAACATCAAGCCATTGATGACCAGAACGATTTACATTCAATTGCCTTACGACAAAAATGATCCGTTCAAAGAACCTTTGGACCCGATGAGCAATCAGTGTATTCCTGTAGAGACCAAAAATCACAGTTATCCTGATGAAAACGGAAATATGTTGTCTGGACATTGGGTAATTCCGAAAGGAAAAAAAACCTATCAAAGTAGTGTAGACAAGCAACTTCACATCAAAGACAGCATGCGTTTGCATGCAGCTGCGGTTCATGTTCATCCGTTCACGTCATCGATAACTTTATTTGATGTTACTGCCAACAAAGTGATTTTTAAAAGTAATGTAATCAACCATAAAAACGCTATTGGTTTGACTAAAATTGATGCGTTATCGTCTGAAGAAGGCATTTGGATGTACGAAAATCACAAATACATTTTAACGATGGATGTTAACAATACTTCTAACATCCAACAAGACATGATGGGTAGTATGTTTTTGTTTTTCTACGACGAAGAATTAGATTCTAAATTGAAGTAATTTTATCTAGCCTGATACAAGCAAACATTCCAATGTACAGATTCGGATTGTTGCACCGATTCTTTGTGAATCAATTTAAAGTTCTCTTCTAATTCGTGTACTAAGTCTTCTCTTCCACCGTAAAACGAAAAAATAAAAAAACCTTTGGCATTAAAGTAAGTAGAAAATCGATTGACTATCGCCATTTGATCTTCTAAATAGTACAATACTTCATTGAAAATAATGATGTCAAATGTTTCGTTGGGAACGAATTGATGAATGTCTTCTACTTGAAACCTTGCATTAGGGTAATTAGCGTTGTTGGCTCTTTGAATGGCGTTGGAAGAAAAATCAACGCCTAAAAAAAGGCCATAATCTTCTTTTGATAAATAATCGTTTAATGCACCATAACCACAGCCTAAATCCAGTATTTTGGGCTGATTGAGATTGGTTTCACGAATTTGATTAACAATGGCTTGATAACGAAGATTTTCTTTGCCCATGTAATCCCACTTTCCCTTCTTGTATTTGTAGTTCCAGCGAATTTGCTTTTTAAGCCACTTGAGCTTCTTGAAAAAATTCATCATAGGCAATTTTTTACATTAGTTTTTCGATAATCATTTCTTCGGTGATTCCTTCTGCGTCAGCTTTGTAGTTCTTGATGATTCTGTGACGTAGAATTCCGGTTGCAACTGCTTTCACATCTTCAATATCAGGCGAAAATTTACCATTGAATACAGCATTGGCTTTGGCCGCCAAAATTAAATTTTGAGAAGCTCTTGGACCTGCACCCCAATCCAAATAATTTTTAACATAATCGGTAGTCAACGGATTATTTGGTCGTGTTTTACTCACCAATGTTACGGCATATTCAATTACATTATCAGCAACAGGAACACGACGAATAAGGTGTTGGAAATCGATAATTTCTTCGGCAGTAAACAACGGATTTATGGTTGGTTTTTCATCAGAAGTCGTGCTTTTTACCACCTGAACTTCTTCGGAAAACGAAGGATAATCTAGTTTAATAGCAAACATAAAACGGTCTAACTGAGCTTCAGGAAGCGGATACGTTCCTTCTTGCTCAATTGGGTTTTGAGTTGCTAATACAAAGTAAGGTAATGCTAATTTATAATTCTGTCCTGCAATAGTAACCGAACGCTCTTGCATGGCTTCTAACAAAGCAGCTTGAGTTTTTGGAGGTGTTCTGTTGATCTCATCTGCGAGAATGATGTTGGCAAAAATAGGTCCTTTTATAAATTTGAACTGACGATTTTCATCTAAAATTTCACTTCCTAAAATATCCGAAGGCATTAAATCGGGCGTGAACTGAATGCGTTTGAAGTCTAATCCTAATGCTTGAGAAATCGTATTTACCATTAAAGTTTTGGCCAAACCAGGCACGCCGACTAACAATGCGTGACCGCCTGAAAAAATACTCAACAATATTTGATCAACAACAGCGTCTTGACCTACAATAATTTTGGAGATTTCTTTTTTGAGGTTTTCTCTTTTTTGTACTAGATTTTTAACTGCTTCTACGTCTGACATTGTCTTTAAGTTTACTATAATGTTGAAATTATTTTTTTAGCCAATTGCTTTCAAAATCACAACCTTGGTAATCAGCATTAATTCTGATGTAGGTTTCGTTAATTTTTTCATCGGTCCATTTTGAAATGGCACTAATTTGTTTTTCTTTTAAAGCCAATTCCCTAATTTTTGTATAATCCTTACTGTAATCGGCTGTATGTTGATCAATACGATTGGTTACCATAAGAATTTTATACATTTTACCTTCTTTAGGATCTTCCATTAAATACGGAATTGAAACTTCATTATCTTTTAAATTAGAAACTTGACCATACAATTCAGGATCCATTTTGGTTAATTCGAAACGAGTATCTTGAGTTTTTGGATTAATTAAAGTTCCGCCATTCGCTTTAGTTTCTTTTTCATCCGACATGGTTCTAGCGGCTTCAGCAAATGTAATTTCCTTGTCTTCGATGCGTTTTTTTATTAAATCTGCTTTTTCTTTTGCTTCTTTTAATGATTCAGGAGAAACTTTTGGCATCATTAGGATATGACGCAACTCCAATTCCAATCCTTTTATTTTTTCTAAATAGATGATATGATACCCAAACATGGTTTCAAATGGTTCTGAAATTTCACCTTCTTGCAGCGAGAAAGCAACGTCTTTAAATTCTTTTACAAAAGGAGTTTTTTTATTGATTTTGTAAAAACCACCTGTTGCTGCAGAAGCCCTGTCGTCTGTATAAATTACGGCTCTGGTTTTAAAACTTGCGCCTTCTTGTACTTCTTTTTTGATTTCCTTGAGTTTACTTATGATGCGCTGTTTCTCTTCTTCAGATATCTTAGGCTTTATTACAATTTGGGCTATTTCGAGTTCGGCTCCAAATTGAGGCAATTCATTTTCTGGTATTTTTTTGAAAAAATTACGAGTTTCTTCGGGTGTGATTTCAATTTCACTGATGATTTTTTGTTGCATTTCAGAAGCCAAACGTTGTTGCTTTAAGATTTCAAAAAAGTCGGTTCTAAAATCATCTTCACTTGATTTTTTGAAGTATTGCAACACTTTATCCATAGAGCCTAATTGCTCTAACATATAATCCAATTGCTGATCCATTTTCTCTTTAATTTCAGCATCGCTAACAATTATCGAATCTTGAATAGCTTGGTGCGCAAATAATTTTTCTTTAAGAAGACTTGACAGCATTTGACAACGTGTAATGTCTTTTACCGAACCACCTTGCCCTTGTATTTCAAGGAAGGCTTTGTCGATATCTGAGTCTAAAACCACATAATCACCTACGGTTGCAATAATTCCGTCTATTTTAATTTTGTTAGCGTTTGATTTTGGTGTGGGTTTTACCTTTACAGAATCGGCTATAATCTCTTGTGCATTGGAAATTAGAGAGGAAAAAGTAAGTAATAGAATAGTAATTATTTTTTTTGTGGGTACTATCATCTTCGTTTTATTAATCATTTCTTGTTGTAATTACTATTTAATTATGGTTGCTTTTAATCGTTCAAACACCGCTTGATCGACAACAACTTTGAATTCTTTTTTTAATTCCGTAACCCAATTCTGCTCTAAGTATTGCTGGTATTCATTGACAATTTTTCCTTTGCATTCCTCAAATGTTTTGTTGGCTTCTGGAATCACTTTATTGACTCTAGTCACATAGTAGTATTCCCCTTTTTGAGTCACATCGGATAAACCAACTTCTGGTTTAGTATCTTTTGGAATATTAGGATCTCCGACTTCCAAAGTATTTTCAGAAAACATAATATTGATTACATCTTTAGTATTCAATTTATCTTTTATTTCTTGAATACTTTTTCCTTTTTTAAGCATTCCTTGTGCTTTCTTAATCATGTCTGCATTAGTAGACGATGCAACTAGAATATTCAATCTTGTTTTCCATTTGTGCTTGTCTTTTTGTGTTTCGTAGAACGCTTTCAATCCAAGAGTATCTGTTTTAGAGCGATCCCAAATTTCTTTTTCCATCAAATCAAACAACAATAAACCATCTCGGTATTCGTCCATTACATTGGAAAATTCTGGAAATTCTGTTTCTAGATTATCGTTATAGTATGTGTTCAATTGATCATCAACAAATTTAGAATACAACAGATCAACCAATTTATTTACTGGTTTTAGTGTCATACCGGCTTTTTGCTGCGATTTTACATAGGTTAAGAAAGCTGTTCCGCTGATGTCTTTTTTGTCTAAAGTCAACAATGTTGTTTTGGTTTTATCGTCTTCTGTAAATTGCCACTTACCATCATAGAAATCATTGGTCACTAATTTAGAAATTGCTGCATACGCTTTTTCATTTCTTTTTACAGTGTATTTTTTTCTTAATTTTTCAGTCAACGTATTGGTAATTATTCTTGAACGATCATCACGTCCAATTTTTGTTTCCAACTCTTTTTTTGATTCATCTAATGTTTTGAGCGGGTATTTTTCATTGAATTTGATAATGTGCCAACCGTATTCTGATTGAATAGGCTGAGAAATTGGATTTTCCTTTGACAATGAGAATGCCATGTTTTCAAAAACCTCAGAACTCAATTGTCCAGAACCAAATTTGTTCAACAAACCTCCTTTGGTTGATGATGATTTGTCTTCAGAAAATTGTTTGGCTAATTCTTCGAAACTTTCACCTTGTTGAATTTTTTTGTAAATATCATTGATTGTATTTTCGGCTCTTGAAGCGTCTTCACCTTCTTTCGGATTCATGATCATAATATGTGAAACCGAAATTTCTCCACGGTTATCCCTTACGTCATTCACTTTAATCAAATGGTAACCAAAACGCGTTCTCACTGGTTTAGAAACTTGACCTTTTGGTGTATTGTAAGCAGCAGTTTCAAAAGCATATACCATTCTGAAACTAGTAAAATAACCCAAATTACCTTTGTTTTCTTTGGCAGAAGGATCTTCGGATAATTCAGTCGCTAATTTTTCAAAATCTTCACCAGCCATAATTCTCTTACGGATGTCAACAATTTTGTTGTAGGCTTTTAAAGTATCTTCTGGAGAAGCGTTTTCATCGGCCAAAATTAGAATATGCGAAGCTTTGATTTCTTTTTTCATTCGTTCGTAACCTTCTTGTACTAACTCGGCAGTTACTTTTGAATCGGAAGTATAATTCTTAGAAAGTTGAGTTCGGTAGCTTTTTAACTCGTTTTTGTATTTGTCGTTATTTTGTAATCCTAGTTTATTGGCTTTATTTACTTTCAATTTATAACCAACAAATAATTCTAAATACTGATTAAGGTCTTTTTGAGATTCGTCTTTAACTAAGTCTAGGTTTTTTTTATAAACTCTTTCGAATTCGTCGGTATAATAAGGCTTATCATCAATGGTAAACAACACTTCTTTTGGTTTATTTTGAGCTGATACAATTAAGTTTGCTAATAGCAAAAACCCTAAAAACACTTTTTTCATATTTTTAATCTATTATATTAAATTACAATCAACAAAAGTAACAATTAGCCGATAGTATACAAGCATATGAAATACTATTAACAAAATTTTATTAACATCAATTTTAAAAAAAGAGAAACCTAATATTTGGTGAATAAATACTACTTTTGCAGACTATTTTACAAAATATGAGTTTTTTAAAAGAAATACAACGCAGAAGAACTTTCGGGATTATATCGCATCCTGATGCTGGTAAAACAACATTGACAGAAAAATTACTTCTTTTTGGAGGAGCGATCCAAGAAGCTGGCGCGGTTAAGAACAATAAAATAAAGAAAGGCGCTACGAGTGACTTTATGGAAATTGAACGTCAGAGAGGAATTTCTGTGGCGACATCGGTTTTGGCTTTCAATTACAAAGACAAAAAAATCAACATTTTAGATACGCCTGGTCACAAAGATTTCGCTGAAGACACGTTCAGAACTTTGACAGCTGTTGATAGTGTAATTGTGGTGATTGACGTTGCCAAAGGTGTTGAGGAACAAACGGAGAAATTAGTTGCTGTTTGTAGAATGCGTAAAATTCCGATTATTGTTTTCATAAATAAATTGGACCGTGAAGGAAAAGATGCGTTTGATTTGATGGATGAAGTAGAAAAGAAACTGAATCTGACCGTTACGCCTTTGAGCTTTCCAATTGGAATGGGATATGATTTCCAAGGAATATATAATATTTGGGAGCAGAACATCAATTTGTTCAGTGGTGATAGCAAAAAGAACATAGAAGATACCATTGCTATTTCTGATATTAATAGTCCGGATTTAGAGAAAATTGTAGGCGACAAACCTGCAACTAAATTGCGAGAGGAATTGGAATTAATTGATGAAGTCTATCCGAAATTTGATCGTGAAGCGTATTTAGCTGGAAATTTACAGCCTGTATTTTTTGGTTCTGCATTGAATAATTTTGGTGTACGAGAATTATTGGATTGTTTCATTGAAATTGCTCCTACTCCTAAACCAAAAGAATCTGAAACTCGATTGGTTCATCCGGAAGAAGAAAAAATGACTGGTTTTGTGTTTAAAATTCATGCCAATATGGATCCGAAACACAGAGACCGATTGGCTTTTGTTAAGATTGTTTCGGGAACATTTGAACGCAATAAGCCATACACACACGTTCGTTTGAACAAGAGTTTGAAATTCTCAAGTCCGAATGCCTTTTTTGCAGAAAAGAAAGAAATTGTTGATATTTCTTATCCTGGTGATATTGTGGGTTTACATGATACTGGAAATTTCAAAATTGGCGATTCATTGACCGAAGGCGAAATGATGAGTTTCAAAGGAATTCCGAGTTTCTCTCCCGAACATTTTAGGTACATCAACAATGCTGACCCATTAAAAGCCAAACAACTAGAAAAAGGTGTTGATCAATTAATGGATGAAGGAGTAGCTCAGTTATTTACTTTGGAAATGAACAACCGAAAAGTAATTGGAACCGTAGGAGCTTTACAGTATGAGGTAATTCAATACCGTTTGGAGCACGAATACGGTGCGAAATGTACGTATGAAAATTTCCCCGTACACAAAGCGTGTTGGGTGAAACCTGAAGATCCAAAAAGTGAAGAGTTCAAAGAATTTAAAAGAGTAAAACAGAAATTTTTAGCTCATGACAAGTACAATCAGTTGGTATTTTTAGCCGATTCTGATTTTACCATTCAAATGACCCAGAGTAAATATCCATCCGTTAAATTATTTTTCACTTCTGAATTTGAATAATCGGTAAAAACTACCACGTTTTCGTTAAAAATTTTAAACAAACTTTTTATTTATAACACATTAGCTTATTTTATTCAAAAAAAATATTTTATATTTGCCACTTTAAAACTAGAGATCAGAATGAAAAAAATAGTTAATATAGGATTGGTTGTATTTTTCCTATTGCATGATTTTAGACTTTTTGCACAAGGCGACGAAGATGATAATGGAGATTTGGAAGGAAATGATCCACCAGCAGCTCCTATTAATTCAAAAATACTATACCTTGCTTTGTTAGGAATTGCATTTGTATATTATACTTACAAGAGTAGAAGAAAACAAATTAGTTAATTTTTTTTTTAACTATTAAAATAAAAAAAACCTCACTTGATTAGTGAGGTTTTTTATTTGTTATTATTTGATTATCGTTTTATTAATCTGAGTGATTTTAGCTCATTACCTTGAGAGACAATTACGTTGTATACTCCCGATGGGCAATCAGCTCCTAATTGTAATTCTTCAATATTTGCACTACTAATTGATTTATCTTCAATTAGTTTTCCTAATAAATCATACACTTTTATTTGAATCATTTCTTCGGATGAAGAGGTTACATTCAAACTGAAATATTCTCCAAACGGATTTGGCGCAGCAGTGACTTGGAATTCAAGTGCTGGTTTTGAATTATCAGAAATTACTTTAGCGCTTCCAGGAGTAGTAATTGTACATACTTTTCCGTAAGGTCCGAATACCCCATTAATTTCGATACTCACTTGTACGGAATAAGTTTCACCTGAAACTAATCCGGGAACTGAACTCAATGGAAATGAACGCAATGAACGATCAAATTGGTAAGTATATCCTAAATTGGTATTAGTAAATTTGAATCTGTAAGTGGTTGCCCCAACATAGGAATCAGCATAAATTAATGTAGCAGGATTAGCAATAACAACATCACATTGTGATAATTGCAACTGAGTAGTTGGGAAACTTGGTGTTGTTATGTTACAAGGCGTACCGTAAGGCAGATAAACTCCATTTGTGTTTTTAACTGCTACTTCAACTGAATAGGTAGTATTGTATTCGGCTATTGACGTTTGCGTCATTCTAACGTCTTTTAGCGGACGCTCTACTTCTTCTTGAGCCGATGTCAATAAATTGGTGATTCTAAATTTATATCCTGTCGCAAAAGGAACATTATTAGCATAAATTACGTCACTCATTGTTGTTAGCGTTCCTCCACATTGAGCTGTTTGAATTTGTGTAGTAGCTGACGGAGTTGTAACGGTACAAGGTAATCCATAAAATGGTTGCCATACGTTATTATAGCGAATAGAAACTTCTATCTGATAGGTTCTATTGAATGCATAATTGGTTAATTGCGTCAATTGGAACACGCGTAAATTTCTATCTATGGTTTGCACTTGATTGGTTGTCAAATCAGTTACTTTAAAACGGTAACCTTGCGCTCCAGCAACTAAATTAGCATATATGCTTTGATTAATGGTTGACAATGTAGAACCACATTGAGCGCCTTGAACCACCGAAACTATTGGAGTACAAGCGTTGTCAATAATTCCGTTACAATCGTTGTCGATTCCGTCGTAGCAAACATCAACTGCTCCGGGATGAACAGAAGCGTTACTATCATTACAATCGGAATTGTCTAAAACATAGCCAACTGGCTGAGTACAAGCCGAAGTAGTTACTACTGGATTTCCAAAACCATCGCCATCAGCATCTTGGTAATAGGTAATTCCTGTAAGGTTAAAAAAGTCGTTATCGTTACAGTCGTTGTTATTGGTAACTCCGCTACAAGCTGAGAAAATATTTGAACCCAAACCATCACCATCGTTATCTACATACAATACAGTATTGGGATAACAATCGGAATTATTAGTAACTCCACAATCAACCAAAGTATTCGAGCCAAATCCATCGGCATCGGAATCCAAATATTGCAACTGATTATCGTTACAATCAGTATTATTAAAAGTTCCGCAAGCGACAAGTACCAGTGGATTTCCAAATCCATCACCATCTAAATCTTGGTATGTTAATGAATCTGGATAACAATCGGAATTATTAATAACCCCACAATCAACCAAAGTATTTGAGCCAAATCCGTCACCATCGGCATCTAAGTATTGTAACTGATTATCATTACAATCAGTATTATTAAAAGTTCCGCAAGCCACAAGTACTAGTGGATTTCCAAATCCATCACCGTCAAAATCTTGGTATGTTAATGAATCTGGATAACAATCGGAATTATTAATAACTCCACAATCAACCAAAGTATTTGAGCCAAATCCGTCGGAATCGGCATCCAAATATTGCAACTGATTATCATTGCAATCGGTATTATTAAAAGTTCCGCAAGCGACAAGTACTAGTGGATTTCCAAATCCATCACCGTCTAAGTCTTGGTATGTCAATGAATCTGGATAGCAATCGGAATTATTAGTAACTCCACATGCAACCGCAGTATTAGAACCAAAACCATCTCCATCAGCATCTAAATACTGTATTTGGTTATCGTTACAATCGGAATTATTAGCAACTCCACATCCAACTAAAGTCATCGAACCAAAACCATCACCATCAGCATCTAAATATTGCAATTGATTGTCATTACAGTCGGCATTATTAGTTACTCCACAAGCTACGGCTGTATTGGAACCAAATCCATCTCCATCAGCATCTAAATACTGTATTTGGTTATCGTTACAATCGGAATTATTAGCAACTCCGCATCCAACTAAGGTTACCGAACCAAATCCGTCGCCATCGGCATCTAAATATTGCAATTGATTGTCGTTACAGTCGAAGTTATTTGAAACATAGCCGATTGGCGCTCCAGTACAACTCACTTGTGATACTGAATTGTTTCCAAAACCATCATTATCTGCATCAAGATAATACGTAACATTTGTATTAACAGTAAAAGTGGCTTTAAAATTGTTTCCTCCGTTACTAGCATAAACGGTTCCCAAACAAGTTGTTGATTGTTCCGAGTATACTTCAACAGTATAATTTCCAGCTGATAATCCGTTAAGGAGATTTGTACTATATCCTGTATTTGACCATTGTTGGTCTTCTCCACCACAACCATTGGTAAATCCTGAAGAATATCCAATTGAATTGCTCACAAAACTACCTGATGGCGAACCCGTTGGATAAATTCGATACATTAACCGGGTTGAAGTAATGTCACAACCACCACATTTATAGTTGTTGTGTTCCGCTCCTTTAAAAACTAGAGAAGAAGAACCTTCACAATAAACGCCTAGATTTGCATTCTCAAAATCAGGATTAGCAGTACTTGCCTGCAAGTCGTAATAAACATTACCCGAATTGTTGCTGTCTAATACGATGTAAGTAGTATTAAAACCAGCTTGCCCATACGATAACGAAGTGAAAAACACTAACATTATCCATACAATCATTTTTTTAAAAGTTTGTAAAATGTGTTTCATAAATAAAATAATTTAGAGGTTTAAAATAACATTAACTATTAATCTCAGATTTAGGGCAAGCAGAATAACAACTAATATAACCTCAAAAATAATTTACTGCTTCTTTTTACACCATACGACATTTTACGTATTTTTTGTTAAAAAAAAACCTCCTCAATTTCTTGAGAAGGTTTTAGTATTTAATTCTAAAAGAGCTTATCTTTTAATCACTCGAAGTGTTTTTACTTCATCACCTTGAGATACAATCACATTGTATACTCCCGATGGATAAGTAGCTCCGATTTGTAGTTCAGAAATAGTAGTTGCATCCACTTCTCTGCTTTCTACCAACTTACCTAACATATCGTATACTTTCACTTGAATTGTTTCTTCTGTTGAAGCGGTAACTTCTAATCCGAAGCTTTCTCCAAATGGGTTTGGTGATACAATAGCACTAAATACCAATGCAGGTTTTGTTGTTTCGGTTGCTCTTGCTGAACCTGGAGTAGTAAGTGTACATACTTTTCCGAATGGTCCAAACACGCCTCCAATTTCGATACTTACTTGTACTGAATAGGTTTCTCCTGCTACTAAGCCCGGAACGGTGTTCAATGCAAACGAACGAAGTGGTTTGTCAAATTGA